>NZ_CABQHJ010000026.1:0-43327 GCF_902463975.1 uncultured Phascolarctobacterium sp. | reverse complement strand
GATAAATTGATTTTTAGATAATTTATTGTCTCATCATGCATCCTGTGCTATAATTAGAACAATAAAATCAGCGAATGCTAAAAATGGAGGAAAAAAATGACAGACTGGAACAAGTGGCTTAAAAAGAGAAAGCTTTGTGCGGATAATATTCTCTATATCTATCGACGTGACCGCAAAACCATCATCCATCGAGAGGATGGCGAGGAATTTGCGCTGTTCGCTCCCGTATATACACTTTTAGCGCTCTTCCCGGAGGATGCCTTTCTGAACATCAACAAGGGAATTGCCGTGAACAAAGCACGAATCGTAGATATCAGCAGCGATGGCGTCTATACCATATCTGACGGGCAAACCTTTCAGGGACGCAAGCGCAACCTCAGCGCCCACCGCCAGCTGCGCAAGCAAATGGGCATCAATGCTCTGCCGGACGCACAGCCGCAGGCAGCACCCATGAGCTTTCTGGCATATTGCATCATCGAGCTTGTTTTTGATGCCAATGGCCATGGTGTAGACTTTGTCTTCCGTTACTGCAACAAGGAAATGGCACACATTGAGGGAGTTCCCGTAGAAAAAATGTTAAACCGTTCTTTCTATGAGGTTTTTCGCAACGGTGACAAAAAATGGCTGGTAACCTACGCTGATGTGGCCCTCAACGGAACAAAACATCTTATCCACGATTACAGTCCGGAGATAGGCCAACAGCTCAACATTTACTGCTATCAGCCGGAGCAGGGTTTTTGTGCCTGTATCCTGCAGGTTGCTGATAATATTGATCATGAATAACAAAGGAAGTAAGCAATAATGAACGGACAGGAATATTTACAGCAATTGGAGCAGCGCCTTGCTCACTATTACGATAAGAAGCCATTACCGAAGGCTCCGGCGTTCGTCCTTGCGGCAGAGCTGAACGCTGCGGACGAAGGCTATTTCATCATACCTGATTTAAAGACCTACAGTGTGCAGCACAACGAATATCTTTATGCAGCACGCTTCGACAAGCAGCTCACTGCAGAAATGGCTGCGCCCTATCTGCAGTTCACCAAGGATGCTATGGCGGCGCTCAAAACCACTACTGAGCACATGAGCAGCATCTATGCCCTGTTGTTTATCTGCGAAGCAGGAGTTGATGACAAAACTCTTGCAGACCTGCAGAAGCTCAGGCAGCACAAGGACTACTGCTTCACTCTGAAGGGCTGGTCGGACCTGGCTTTATATATTGTAGACATCCCGGCGCAGAGGCTTTATTGCAACAAAGCAGGCGCCAAGGAAAAGGCGCTCTTTGAGTTTGCCAAAGCTTGATTTTTGTCACTTCACACTAGACAAGTTATTCCTCCACGGAAAAAATAAATCGTATACAGCTGTTAAGTATTTGCACATTCTGTACAAATCTTAACAGCTTTTTCTTTTTTTTAAGTTAATAAATAATTCTGTGACAATTCGTTGACATTAGAAGCAAATGTGTTATACTATTTCTATGTTGCACACGAGATATAGAGTGCACTAGTAGTTATTATTTTCTAAATTATTTATTTTGCAATGATGCAAAAGGGAAAGAAAGGATGTTATTTATGAGTGGTTTATTGTTGCTTGTAGGCTCAATGGTTATCTTCTTTGTTGCCTACGTAACCTATGGTTCCTGGCTGTGTAAAAAGTGGGGTGTTGACCCTACCCGTAAGACTCCGGCTGAGAGATTGTGCGATAACGTCGACTATATGCCGACCAAGCCCGCTGTATTGATGGGCCATCACTTCTCCTCCATCGCCGGTGCCGGTCCTATCGTTGGTCCTATCACCGCTGCTGTATTCGGTTGGGTTCCTGTAATGCTGTGGATTTTAATCGGCAGTATCTTCTTCGGCGGCGTGCACGACTTTGGTGCTCTGTACTCCTCCATCCGTTTTGACGGCAAAACTATCGGTCAGATTATCGATGCAACTCTGGGCAAGAGCGGTAAGTTTCTCTTCTCCATTTTCGCATATGTAACTCTGCTGGTTGTTATCGCTGCTTTCGCTAACATCGTAGCCGCTACCTTCGTAGCAAGCCCGCAGGCTGCAACCGCTTCTCTGCTGTTCATCGTGCTGGCTGTTATCTTCGGCTTCTCCGTATATCGCTGTGGCCTGAGCCTCGGCGTAGGCACCGTTATCGGTGTTATCATGCTGGTTGTAGCAATTGCTATCGGCAACATGTATCCGCTGCACCTGTCCAAAAACGTTTGGGTTTGCATCCTGATGGTTTACATCTTCATTGCTTCCATCGCTCCTGTTTGGATTCTGCTGCAACCGCGTGACTATCTGAACTCCTTCCTGCTGTATGCCTGCATCGCCTTCGCTCTGGTTGGTATCGCAATTTATCAGCCGTCCATGCAGCTGCCGGCATTCACCACCTTTGATCCTTCTGGCAAAGGCACCAACCCGATGTTCCCTATGCTGTTCGTAACCGTTGCCTGCGGTGCTATCAGTGGCTTCCACTCCCTGGTATCCTCCGGTACTACCTCCAAACAGCTCGATAGCGAAGGCAATGCTAAGCTCATCGGCTACGGCTCCATGCTGCTTGAAGGCGTGCTGGCTGTAGTTGCAGTTGTTGCTGTAGGCTATGTTGGCGGCGACAAGCTGACCGAGCTGCTGAAAAACGGTGGCCCTGTAAACGTATTTGCTGATGGCGTTGGTACCTTCATGACTAAGCTCGGCTTCTCCTTCGGCGTTGCTAAAGGCTTCGTTGCTCTGACCATCTCCGCTTTCGCTATGACTACTCTGGATACCGCAACCCGTCTGGGCCGCTTCATTTTCCAGGAGCTGTTCACTAAGGTTGATCCGAAAACCGGCGAAGCTCAAGGCAATGTTCTCACCAACCCGTTTGTTGCTACTCTGATTACCGTTGTACTGTCCGGTTATATGTCTCTTGGCTCCTACCTCACCATCTGGCCGATTTTCGGTGCTGCTAACCAGCTGTTGGCTGCCCTCTCCCTGTTGGCTGTCGGTGTATGGCTGAAGAGCGTTGGCCGTGACAACCTGATGGTTCTCATCCCGATGGCATTTATGTTCTGTGTAACCTTGGTTGCATTGGCACAAATCATCTTCGCTAACATGGCAACTCATATCATTACCGCTGCATTGGGTTCTGTACTCTTCATCCTGGCAATTGCACTGTTCCTGGAATCAAGAAAGTATCTCTTCGGTGGTGCAAAATAACCAAATATGCTCTAAGCATTAAACACTGAACGTGTTCAATGGCTGTTACGAATTTCGTAATGAAGTACGTAACAGCCATTTTTTTGTTGATATTTTATACTATATATAGTATCATAAAGAAAGAAGGTATATTATGACATCCCTCGAGAAAAAACTCCGCGCTCTGGCCAACGGCAAGGATTTGCCTTGGGACCAGACCAAAGCTCTTTTAGAAAAGTTAGGAGCCGAAGTTAAACCGCCTACTGGTGGTGGCAGTCATTTTAAAATTCGTTATTCAGACAGGCAATCTTTGAGCATCCCAGTCCATAATGGGAAAATCAAAAAAGTCTATGCTCGTATTATTGCAAATTTAATTGATGATATTCAGAAAGGAGAGTGATTTAACATGAAAAAAGATTTAAATTACTACTTATCTTTAAATTATGCTTCTGAAATCAGCGTTATTCCCGAAGATGAAGGCGGCGGCTATCTCGCCTGCATTCCCCTGCTCCCTGGTTGTATGACCGATGGTGAAACAGTCGAAGAAGCTTATACAAATCTGCAGGATGCTAAACGTGAATGGATTATTGATATGCTCGACCGCGGTTTGCCCATCAACGAGCCAAATATGAAGCCTCGCTTCAGCGGCAGGTTCGTAGTGCGTGTACCTAAAACACTGCACCGCCTGCTGGCCGAAGAATCGGAACGTGAGGGCATCAGCCTGAACCAGTTCGTCAATAACTCGCTGGCCTTTGTTGTTGCCCAAAAGCTTGCACACTAAAAACAGCTCCCCGATACGACCGTATCCGGGAGCTTTAACTTCCATAAGAAAAGCCAGTCTGCCGCAACTACAGTTACAACAGACCGGCTTCATTATATATAATTTATCAAAAAAATTAGGATCTCTTCTTCAGTTCTTCAAACAGCATAGGATTCAGCACGCGGATGTAGGTACCCTTCATGCCCAAGGATTTGGTCTCGATCAGGCCGGCACTTTCAAATTTACGCAGTGCATTAACGATAACGGAACGGGTAATGCCAACGCGGTCAGCAATCTTGGAAGCAACCAGCAGGCCCTCGTTACCGTGCAGCTCACCCATGATGTTGACAATAGCTTCCAGCTCGGAATAGGACAAGGTGGAGAAAGCAACCTGTACAGTAGCCTTCTTGCGGATTTCTTCGGAAACAACTGCTTCGCGGTCATGCAGAATTTCTACGCCCAAAACAGTAGCAGCATATTCTGCCAGCAGCAGGTCGTCATCATTAAACTCTGCATCATATTTAGCAACAATTAAGGTACCAAGACGTTCACCATTGCCATAAATAGGTACAACGGTAGTCATCTTGCCATTGAAAATACATTTTGTATCAGCAACAAAGGAACAGTTTTGGTTCTGATGAGGAATATTAGCTAATGTTTCCTTAACGCTCATGATGAAGCTCAGATAGTCTTCCGGAAAGCGCATATCATCAAGCACCTGCTCACGCATGATGTCGCATTCAAACTCGTGAATCAGCGCGTAACCCTTTACGCCGCCCTTACGGCCTACGATGTAGGTGTTTGCTTCGATAACGTCACGCAGGAGCTGCGCAATAGCGTTAAACTCAACCTTATCTCCCTTTTGTAAAAGCTTGTTAATCTTTCTTGTCTTTTCCAACAATTTCATACTTTTCCCTCCTAAAAAAAATTATGCCCTCGGATGATTCTTCTTATAAACATTAGTCACATGTTCATTTGAAACGTGCGTATAAATTTGTGTTGTTGATAAATTCGCATGGCCTAAAAGCTCCTGTACTGCTCGCAAGTCAGCACCATGCTCCAAAAGATGCGTCGCGAAGGAATGGCGTATCGTATGCGGACTGACATTTTTATGCAGCGCCAGCATATTAATATATTTCTCTAAAATACGTCTTACACTACGGTCCGTAAGCCTGCCGCCGCGGTTGTTGACAAAAATGAACTCATGCTCCTCATGATACTTGAGCATCAGCTGCTGTCGTACGGGATAATAGCTGCTTAGTGCTGCGCAGCAGGTATGTCCCACCGGCACAACTCTTTCCTTATTACCCTTGCCCAGCAAAAGCACAAAGCGATTGCTGAGGTCTACCCTTTCCAGGGTAAGGCCTACAAGCTCAGATACACGGCAGCCGGTTGCATAAAGCATCTCCAGCACCGCCTGATCACGAACGCCTAATACTTTGCTTTTATCAGGCATTATCAGTAGCTCGTTGACTTCAATTTCGTCTAAAAAAACTGGCAGCTTCTTTTCCAGCTTAGGCGTGCGCACCTTGGTCAGCGGACTATATTCAATAACCGCTTCACGCACAAGATATTTGAAGAAGGATCGTAAAGCAGATATTCTGCGTGCAATTGTCCTGCGCGCATACTGCTTTTCGTTAAGCTCTGCGAGATAGCCACGCACATCTAAAGGACCTACCTGTTGCCAGAAAAAATCCTGCTTCGCCTTGCGGCGCAACATAAACTCGGCAAAAGCAGCTAAATCCTTCTGATAGCTTTCAATAGTATGCCAGGAACAATTTTTTTCAACCTCCAGATAGGTTAAGAACCTTTCAGGAAAGTTAATAGTCGTTCTACTCATCTTCTTAAAATACCTTTACTTATTTTATCACACAAAACCGCAAGAATCAAGACAATATTGCTATTCTTTCTAATTTTCTAATAGTTTACTCTCAGTAGAAAAAAACAGTGCCAGAGAAAGCACTGTTTCATCCTTGAACCAGCAGTCATATGTTATAAAATCTATCGTATACCATAAAAACTGATTTGTCAAGTTATTATAAATTATTTTGCTATTTTGTCAAAATTAACGCCATAATTGTAGCTTACTATACAATTATGGCGTATGAATTATAATTCTTAATAAGAATTTATTTGCGAGTCAGCTTATAGATGAGCGCATTGCAGATAGCTGCAGCAACGTTGCTGCCACCCTTGCGACCGCGGGCAACGATATAAGGAATACCGGTCTTCATGATGATTTCCTTGGATTCTACAACGTTAACAAAGCCAACGGGCACGCCGATAACCAGCTCCGGTTTAATCTTGCCTTCTTTTACCAGCTCGTCCAGACGAACCAGTGCAGTCGGTGCGTTGCCTACGGCAATAATTACCGGACCTTCGATGGTGCAGGCCTTTTCCATGCAGGCAGCGGCTCTGGTGGAGCCGGCCTCCTTAGCACGTGCAGCCACGTCAGGATCTGCCATGAAGCAGACAGCCTTAGCGCCCAGCTTGCTCAAGCCCATTTTGTTGATGCCGGTGCAGGCCATATTGGTATCAGTAACAATGGTAGCACCCTTTTGCAGTGCAGCCAGTGCCTTCTCTACTACGCCGTCAGAAAACAGCATATTGCGGGCATAATCAAAATCTGCGGAGGTATGGATAACGCGCTTAACGATATCAATTTTCTCCTCATCGATATGAATTTGGCCTAATTCCTCACCAATAATTTCCATACTGCGTTTTTCAATGTCAGCGGGTAAAACATTTTGTAAATGCATTATTTTACACTACCTTTCTTCATGATATACTGCAAATTATTTTTCAATACCTACGCGCGCCGGAATGCCTCTTTTGAAGGGATGCTTGCGCATGCAGACCTCGGATACATAATCAGCCAGCTCCACCAGCTCAGGCGAAGGGTTACGTCCTGTCATAACAACCTCCAGCTCCTGCGGCTTGTTCTTCAGAAACTCGACCAAAGCAGCCTGGTCAAAAACGCCGGTGTTGCAGGCACCGATGATTTCGTCGAAAATCAACAGATCGATATGCTCGTTAGCGCATTTTTGCTTAACCTTGTCGAAAAGCACCATATGCTCGCGCTTAACCTCAGCCTTTTCCTCATCGTTCATCTGGAAGGTGAATTTCTTGGTTTCCTTGCCGCGCATTACCTCAATATTGGGCAGCAGTGCTAAGCTCGCAAGCTCGCCTGTCGGTCTGCTTTTGAGGAACTGCACAATCAGCACATGGTTGCCATGGCCTGCGCAGCGGATTGACAAGCCCATAGCAGCGGTAGTTTTTCCCTTGCCATCGCCACAGTAAATATGAATCAGTCCACCGTCTTTCATTTAGACACCTGCTTCCAAAATCTCATAAATTTTCTTCATATCCAGGTTCTCACGAATGCTGTCGGCAAGAATATCATATTGCTGACGTTTGTATTCCGCAAAGTTGATGGTTTGGATGTCCTCCATCTTTTTGCCCTTCTTAGCCAGCAGCGCTTCGACAATCTTCACAGCAATGCCGTCGCCATCAAAAACGCCATGTACATAAGTGCCGTAAACATTGAGCTTGCCCTCGGTGTTCTGAGAGCCTTCAGCCATAATCTCACCATCCTCGTGAATCGGGCTGATAGAGGTCAGTGCTGCCTCCTCCGGGAATTCGGTTACACCGGAGTGAATCTCGTAGCCATAAAGCGGCTGACCGCTCAGTGCGGAGAAGATGCCCTGCACCTTGCCGAATTTGCCGGCCATCTGGATGGTACGTTTCTTTTCGATAAAGGTGGTTTCAATGTTCAGCAGGCCCATGCCAGGAGTAACGTTGGCCTTGCCGGTGCCGTCCTCTTCGCCGTACGGATCGGAAATCTGCTTGCCCAGCATCTGGTAACCGCCGCAGACACCGAACACTACGGTACCGCTGTTGGCATGCTTCAAAATAGCAGCCTCCATACCGCTCTGGCGCAGCCATTTCAGGTCGCCGGTGGTATTTTTGGTACCGGGGATAATAATCATATCCGGCTGGCCCAGCTCGCGTACACTTGTTACGTAGCGCAGGGATACGCCGGGAATCAGCTCGAATACGTTGAAGTCTGTATAGTTAGACATACGCGGAATACGTACAACCGCAATATCAATCAGCTTAACCTCGCTGCGGCCGCTGATACGCTCGGAGAGGCTATCCTCGTCCTCGATATCAACCTTCAGCATCGGCAGCACGCCTACGATAGGTACGCCTGTTTTTTCTTCAATCATCTTCAGGCCGGGGCGCAGGATTTCTACGTCACCGCGGAACTTGTTGATGATAACACCCTTAACCATGGCTCTTTCGTCGTCCTCCAGCAGCATCAGCGTGCCGTAGATGGAAGCGAAAACGCCGCCACGGTCAATATCTGCTACCAGCAGCACAGGAGCCTTGGCCATTTTAGCCATGCCCATGTTGACAAAATCGTCCTTTTTGATGTTGATTTCCGCCGGGCTGCCTGCACCCTCGATGCAGACAATATCGAATTGGGACGCCAGCGTATCAAACGCCTTCTGTACTTCCGGACGTAATTTATGCTTCATAGCATAATATTCGCCGGCCTTCATGGTACCGATTGCTTCGCCGTTGACAATAACCTGGGAACCGCTGTCGCTGGTAGGCTTCAGCAGAATAGGATTCATCAGTACGCTGGGCTCAATGTTGGCTGCTTCAGCCTGCACAACCTGTGCTCGTCCCATTTCCGCACCCTCGGCGGTGATAAAGGAATTCAGCGCCATGTTCTGGGATTTGAACGGTGCTACCTTGTAGCCGTCCTGATTGAATACACGGCATAAACCTGCTGTTACCAGGCTTTTGCCTGCATTGGACATGGTACCTACTATCATAAGTGCTTTTGCCACTTTAATCACTCTCTTTCATCAAAAAGTCCAGTATGTCACGATAGCTTTGCAGCCGGATACTGTGACCTGTGGTATTAAGATAGCCTGCAATCACAGGCGTGCAGCCATCACCGTGCTTACCTGTTATCGAGCTGGTAACATGGTCGCCGCAGATGATAAGCTTCAGTGGTTCATGATACTTTGCTGCTATAGTCTGTAAAAACTGGGTATCTATTCTGCTGATAAAATCAGCCTTGCCCTGATAATCATAACGGTGGGCAGCCTCGTCACTGCCGTTGAAATGTGCAATAACGAAATCATCCTGCTGCAGCATAGCAAGCGTTGCTTCAGCCTTCGCCATAATGTCAGTATCAACATCGCCGGTTGCATTCGGCGGTGTTATTACATCCATGCCCAAGGCTTTGGCAATGCCGATGACAATCTCCGCCTTGCACACCGCCCCGCCGCGCAGTCCGTGCAGACTGTCGAAGGAAGGGAGCACCTGGCGGGCTGAAGGTCCCCAGGGATACAGAATATATTGCAGGCCATCACGGGCAAAGGGCTGCAGCCGTTTTGCCGACTCCTGCAAAAAATAGTTAATGGACAAGGACTTACTGCGCAGCTCCTGCAGCAAAGCGCTTACATCCCCGCCTACACTTTCGTGCGGCGGCTCTACAGCGCAGTTCAGCACGCCGGCCTCCTTGTTCATCACTAAAAGATTACGATATTCAGATAGATGGATAAATTCTATATCTTTAAGGATACCGTCACACTGTTTGGCAGCTTGGTGCATCTCCAGCGGCGTCAGCCCCTGCCCGTTAAAGGCAGCAAGACGGCCGGATGCATCAACAGCAGCCAGATTGCAACGCAGCACCATTTCATATTCGGAAATATCACGGTTGTGCGCCAACAGCTCCAGATAAGCACGGTTGTGCGGTATATCCTTTTTATCTACACCCAGAAGCCGCAGAATACAACTGCAGCTTTCGGGAATAATGTCATTTTCACATATGCTGAGGCTCCCAAGTGTCCCGGAAGCAGCCAGCGCATCCATCGCAGGATGCACTGCGTGCTCAAAGGGAGTCTGTCCCTGCCATGCAGGAATCGGGGAATCGCCTAAGCCATCAATTAATACTAATAAAGAGCGCATGTTTTTATTGCTTCCTTAAGTGCTTTAATTAGACCGCGGTTCTGCACTCTCGTTTTGACCGCGATACGGTAATAGCCTGCCTGCAGATTGTGGTAGTTGGCGCATGAACGTATCAGATAGCCACGCTCATGCAACAGCTCCGGAAGATTTTCCGGCTGCGGCAGATAAAAGAAAATATAATTGGCCTCCGAGCCGTATACCTTGGCACCCAAAGCCGTAAGCTGGTTACGCAGATAGCTGCGCTCCTGCTCAATCAGCTTAAAGGATTTAGCCAAATATTCGTGCTCCCTTAAAGCAGCCTTGCCTGCCTCCTGCGCCAGAATGGAAACGTTCCAGTCCTGACCGCTCTCATGCAGCGCTGTGTTCAGCTCATTGCTGCCGCTGAGGCAGTAGCCTAAGCGAATGCCGGGCATCGCAAAGGTTTTAGTGAAAGCCTTAAGGATAACCAGCTCAGGATAGGTTGCCAGCAGATCACGCATGCTGAAGGCCTTTTCCTCACTGACAAAATCCATAAAGCATTCATCTATCAAAAGATGGGCTCCTACCAGACGGCATTTGTCGAGAATCTGCACCAGCAGCTCACGGCTCGTCAGCTGGCCGGTAGGATTATTGGGATTACAGATAACAACTAAATCTGTTTCAGGCGTAATTGCATCGACAATATCATTGTCAGCAGCAAAATCACGCGCCTCCTGCAGATTATAATAGCTTATTTTGCAGTCTACCGTACGCAGAGCCTTTTCGTAATCAGCAAAGGTCGGTGCCAGAAGCAGTGCACGTCCGGGCTTCAAGGCCAGCGCCAGACGGAACAGCACATCGGCCGCACCGTTACCGAAGAAAATATACTCCTGCGGCAGCTGCAGATAGCTTGCGGTCACCTCTGCCAGCTCGCGGCAGAAGGGATCAGGATAGTTGATACAAAGCTTTAAAGCCTGTTGAACGGCCTGCTTTATACCAAGCGGCAGGCCAAGAGGATTGATATTGGCAGAATAATCTACAAAGGGGCAACCATCCTTGGTCAGCTTTTCCGTATAGATATCTCCGCCGTGTTCGTATTTATACATCATCTTCTACCTGCTTCATTTTAAGATAAGACTGTTCACCAAAAAAATCAAGGAAAACAGCAACAGGCTGAGAACAGCCGTCATATACAGTAAATTGTTGGTGGTAACTATATCCTCGGGGCACACCGGGCGGATGTCATCGCCGATGGTTTCCTTGTGGACAAGCTTACCGAAATAAAAATGATCGCCGCCGAGCTGAATGTTCAAGGCACCGGCCGTAACTGATTCCGTCATTGCGGAATTAGGACTGAGATGATGATAGCGGTCGCGCCAGAATGTCTTCCACGCTCTCTTGGCATCAAGATTAAGAAAATAAGATGCCACAATCATTACCAGACCGGTAATACGCGCGGGAATCAGATTGGCCAAATCATCCAGTTTGGCAGCACAGCGTCCAAAATAAAGATACGTGTCATTTTTATAACCGACCATGGAATCCATAGTGTTGATGCCTTTGTATAAAAAGGCCAGCGGAGCGCCGCCGATGAACATATAGAACATCGGAGCGATGATGCCGTCGGCAGTATTTTCCGCAACGGTTTCTACTGCTCCCTTAGTCACCTCTGCAGCATCAAGTTCTTTTGTATCACGCCCAACGATCCATGATAGCTTCAGTCTTGCATCCACAAGATCGTTATCCTTCAGGGCAGTGTATACCTTCATGCTTTCGTCACGCAGACATTTTGTAGCAAAAATCTGGTAGCACATAACGGTTTCCAGAGCAAAACGCAGCCAGGGGTTAACCTGTTCCGCCAGCGTCAGCACAGCATACGGCACGGCAAAGGTAAGAACCAGAACGATTATTACCATCAAGGCACCGCCGAGCAGTAATGCTGTCTCGCCGGGAGCAAGCATACGCCGCAGTTTTTTATCCAGAAATCCTATTAAATTGCCAATTAAGCAGATTGGATGCGGCAACCAATGCGGGTCACCGAAAATCAAATCTAAAATAAAACCTGCTACAATTGCGCCTAAGGTCATCATCTAAGCAAACTCCCCTTTTCAGCAGTCTGTCGACTGCTATTTAGCAGCATACGCTGCACATTGTTTGATAAAGCTGCGGGCAAATTCAGGATTGCCCCACAGATGGATGTGCGGATAACCGGCATAAAGTGTCGGCGTAGTATTCGCGCATTCCCAGCTGCCGCGGCCGGAAGCCTTGGCAGCTATAAAGCTTGCACCATTGTTGGTGCTGTCAGAGTAATGGAACTCGTGTCCGTTGATTGTTCCACCGGCAGGACACAGCAGATTATCCTGCTGCGCCGTCAGGTGTACATATCCGAAGCGCGTCAGCTTTTTAGTCATGGCCGATTCGCCCTTCAATGCACCAACCCAGCTGTAAAGCTTATCGCCGTCACGATAATGCTCCAGCAGATACATGAAGCCGCCGCATTCTGCAAAACAAGGCATACCGCCGTCGATGGCAGTTTTCAGCTCCTGCAGCAGCGTTTTGTTATCCGCTAATTGCTGTGCGTAAAGCTCAGGATAGCCTCCGCCCAATACAAGGCCGCTGATGTTCTCCGGGAGATGCGCATCAGCTATCGGGCTGAAGGGTACGAGCTCTGCACCAAGCTCAGCTAAGAGGTCAAGAGCGTCCTGATAGTAGAAACAGAAGGCTTTGTCCATAGCGACCGCCACACGCATACGTCCGACGGGTTCAAGGCTTACCTCGTCATATGCAAGCGGTGCAGCTTGCGCCGCTACCTGCAGCAGGCCGTCCAAATCGACAGATTTGGCTGCCTGAGCTGCCAGCTTGGCAACTATCTGCTGCAAATCTCCTATTTCCTCGGCTGTAACCAAACCTAAATGACGGCTTTCAAAGTTACAGTCCTGCATCACCGGGAAGTAGCCTAAAAGCTTCACACCGGTTTCGCGTTCAATTACATCCTTATAGAAAAGATAGCTCATCGGATTAACATTGTTCAGAATAGCGCCGACAATGTGGCTGTCACTGCGGAATTCCTTAAAGCCCTTGATGGTCGCAGCAATGGATAAGGCGGCTCCCTTGCCGTTGACAACCAATACTACCGGAACATCGCAGGTGCAGGCCAGCTCGTAAGCACTGGCTTCCGTGGTTTTACCCATGCCGTCGTAAAAGCCCATCGCACCTTCAAAGACAGCTACATCCGCACGGCGTGCATTTTTTGCCACCAGATAACGGGTTGTCGCCTGCCCCAGCATGAACAGATCCAGATTGCGGGATTTTGCTCCGATAACACGAGAATGAAACATCGGGTCAATATAATCAGGTCCTGATTTGAAGGCTGCCACAGACAGCCCTTTTTCCATCAGCGCCTTCAGCAGGCCGCAGACGATAGTAGTCTTGCCACTGCCGCTGCCGGGAGCACTGATCATAAAACGTGGAACTTTTACTTCAGCCATGTTAATCTTCCTTCTTCAATGCAGTCATTACATATACAGGGTTTTGTGCCATCATCAGGTTGTAGCTGCCCAGATGCTTGCTGCGCGCTACAAACACATTGACAATCTCCAGACTGTAATCAGAATGCTCCTTATAATAAGTAGCAACCTCTGCCAGGGTTTCTACCGTAATAGCATTGATTACAATACGGCAGTCACTGTTCTTGGCATAAATTACGTCCAGCATTTCACACAAATCGCCGCCGCTGCCGCCTACGAAAACACAATCGGGAGCAGGCATGGCTTTGATGTTCTCCAAAGCCTCACCGGCAATAACCTCCAGATTGTCAACGCCAAACAAGGCCTTGTTCTTTCCGAGGAGCTCAACGGCAACAGGGTTGCGCTCAAAGGCCCAAACCTTACCTTGGCTGGCAAGCAGAGCCAGCTCAATGGAACAGGAGCCTGTACCGGCGCCGATGTCATAAATAATATCTGTAGCCTTCGGCTGCAGCTTGGACATCGATACGCTGCGTACCTCCTGTTTGGTCATAGGCACCTTGCTGCGCTGGAACAGGTCATCGGCAAGGCCGTGTACGGTAGAGGTAAAGCTTTGCGCATCCTCGTTCAAAATCATCATAACGGACAAGGACGGGAAATCCAAGGCACTAATTTCTTCCGCCGTACCGCTGGTGATTTTTTCTTCGGGATACGAAAGGTTTTCACCGACATAGACCTGAACCTGACCAAGACCATGCTCGCACAGCTGCTCGCACAGCTTTTGCGGAGAATTATCTCCACCGGTCAAGGAAAATACTTTTTTGTTACGGGCAACTGCCGCTACCAGATTTTGTGTGCGTCCGTGCATGCTGACGATTTTAGCGTCATCCCAGGACAGCTGCAGCTTGGAGGAAAAATATACCAGGCTGCTGATGCCGCAGTAGCGGACACATTCACAATCCGGCAGCTTACCGCTGATGGTTTTGGCGAGGCTGAAAAATCCTACATCGCCGGAAACCAGCACCGCCAGCACATCCTTTTCAGGCTGTGCCTGCGCTGCTATTTCAGCAATAGCAGCTGTTTTAATTGTATCATATACAGTTTTGCTGCTGTCTGCAAAAGCAGCCAGCATGCGTTTGTCGCCAATCAGGATATTACTTGAAGCAATAGCCTGACGTGCTTCGCCGGTCAGCAAATCGGGGTTACCGGGGCCGATACCGACGATGTTTACGCGCAATTTTTGCGACATAGGAAGCAAGCCTCCTTTTTATTTATATCAATTACCGGCAGCAAAATGCTGCTTAAGGTAATCAACAATCTCACTATAGCCGGCACCGGTTTCCTCCTGTGCACGGCCGATGACTATCAGCTTGGCGCCGGCAGCTGCCGCTGCCTCCACCTTTTCATCAAAGCCGCCGACAGCACCGGAATCCTTGGTCACCATGAACTTGCTGCCATATTTTTTCAGCATAGCGACATTCAGCTCCTTGCTGAACGGTCCCTGCATACAGATAATATGCGCAGGCTTATAACCAAGCTTCAAAGCAATCTGCAGACTGCTTTCCAGCGGCAGGATACGCAGAACGATACGCTCGGCGTAATCATGCACAGCGGTGAAGTCCGGCAGATTCTTGCTTCCGGTAGTCAGGAAGATGCCGCCGTCCAGATGATTCAGAAGCTCGACGGCTTCCGCAAAATCGTGGACGGTAATGTAATCGCCGCCCTCGCCCGCCGGACGCACCAGGCGCAGATATTCAACCTGCTCGGTGCTGCAGGCCTCCTGCACCGTTGCGGTAACAACGGTAGCATAAGGATGCGTAGCGTCAATAACGCAGGCAGGACGGTGCTCCTGAATAAAGGCACGCATAGCTGCAAGGTCCATACGCTCTGCCATGACGGTCATTCCGGGCTGCGGCTCAATCAAGGACGCACCGTAATCCGTAGCAACAGAAACATACAGCTCCACCGGCAGCTTAGCCAGCTCCTTAATCAGGCGGCGTCCCTCACTGGTACCGCCGATAAGCCAAATTACCGGTTTCATGCCAGCTTGTAACCACGCGGGGTTACCATACGGCCATTGATTACTTCGGTCTGGGTGTTGCCGATAATAACAGTAGAGAACATGTCTACCTGTTTATCGCGCAGCTCTGCCAGAGTAGTCAGCTCAAAGTCCTGACCATCACGGCCGATGTTGCGTACAATGCCTGCAGGAATAGTACCAGGCTGATTTTTCAGCATGATATCGCAAGCCTTTTGCAGGTAATCATGACGCTTGTGGCTGGAAGGGTTATACAGGCAGATGCAGAAATCGCCTTTGGAAGCGCAGTCAAGACGCTTCTCGATTTTTTCCCACGGAGTCAGCAAATCGCTGAGGGAAATCAGGCAGAAGTCGCTGATCAGCGGTGCGCCCAATACAGCAGCGCCGGAGCATGCTGCGGTAATGCCGGGAACAACCTCAATTTCAATTTCAGGGTGGTCCTTGGCAACCTGGCACATAATGCCGGCCATGCCGTAAACACCTGCGTCACCGCTGGAAATCATAGCAACGGTTTTGCCCTTCAGAGCTTCATCCAAAGCCAGCTTGCAGCGGTCAACCTCTTTACGCATGCCGTTGGAGAGGAATTCCTTCTCCTTGAAATCTTCCTTAATCAGGTTAACGTATACATTGTAGCCTGCAATAACATCACAGGACTTCAGTGCGTCGTAAGCTCTTTTGGTCATTTGCTCTACGCCGCCGGGGCCAAGGCCCACAACAAATAATTTACCCATTATCTTGTCTCCTTAATCAGTCTTTAAGCCTGTTCTGGCAAAATCCAGGACCAGGTTTTCGGCTGCAACAGCCAGAGTTACACCATTCAGACTTGTCTTGCGCAGCAGTAGCCTGCCGCCCTTGCTGTCTTTCACAGCACTGCGCTCGCATACGTTGCTTACACCAACTACGCTCTGCACAAAGGACGAAGGCGTGAAATCGCCTGCTACGCTATTTAATTCATCAGCTGAATAGAAATTAGCAGCAAAGTTATATTTTTTGGCAAAGGCCAGTAAACCCTGCTCGTCTTTTTTCAAATCTACGCTTGCAATTGCCACAACGGAACGCTTGTCCAGCTGCAGCTTTTCCAGCTCCGGCAGTACCAGAGCTTCAATATTTTCCAGAGGCGTATTGCGGCGGCAACCGATTCCCAGATGCACAATCTTGGGAAGCAGGCACACCGTAGTAGCAAACGGCTGCAAATGCTTTTGCAGTGTAACAGCCATGCCGACAGGCAAGCTGCTGTCCTCAACTACCAGCTTGGGCAGCGGGCCTGTAAGCTGAAATTCCTTGTCATAATACAGGCCTACCTTTTCATCCCCCACCAGTGCTGCAGCAAAATCCTTGGCTGCTGCCAAAGAGCACAGCACCATGCGGTTGCGGGCCGCCCATTCGTCAACAGCAAAAAGACCGTTGACATCCGTCGCTGTGGTCACGCAGGCAGTTGCGCCCAGCGCTGCCGCCAGGCAGCGCGAAAGCTCATTGGCTCCGCCGATGTGACCTGCCAGCAGAGGAATGACAAAGCTTCCGCGCTCATCTACAGAAATCACAGCGGGATCCGTCAGCTTGCTTTTGATAAAGGGCGCGATAGTACGCACCGCAATACCCACAGCGCCAACATACACCAACGCCTGACATTTGTTGAAAACAGCTGCGCAGGCACCGTTATGGTCCGGCAGCATCGGGGCAATGCCCGTCTGCTCCGCATACTTTGCTACAGTCTGCAGCTCCGTTTCATAACCGATGCTGTGCAGATATTCGGCAACCCTTTTGCTCAGCTCCGCGCCACGCGCCGAAAAGGAAAATATAGCCGCGCGCATAGCTTATTTAACCTCGGGCTTAACGTCCAGTTTAGTCGGGTCTGCTTCACGGAAGCCGTGAGCGAAGGTCGGGTTGTACAGCTCGCTGCGGTCATAAGCGTTGCCCAGGAAGCCGCCGACGGTAATCAACGCAGTTTTGTTGATGCCGTATTTAGCAGCGTTTTCTGCCAGAGTACCAACGGTGCAGCGGATAACCTTTTCATCCGGCCAGGATGCTTTGTAAACAATAGCAGCCGGAGTATCGTTTCTGTAACCGCCTCTTACGAGCTCTGTCTGCAGTTTTTCCAGCATACCGCTGCTCAGGAAGATAACCATGGTTGCCTTGTGGGCAGCATAGTCGGCAATCTTCTGGTGGCTCGGAACCGGAGTACGGCCTTCCATACGGGTGATAATAACAGATTGGCTTACGTTCGGCAGAGTGTATTCAGCCTTCAGGCAAGCAGCAGCAGCGCAGAAGGAACTTACGCCGGGAACAATCTCGTAGTCAAGGTTGTAGCTGCGCAGCAGGTCAATCTGCTCGCGATGTGCACCGTAAACGCTGGGGTCGCCGGTGTGCAGACGTACAACCAATTGGCCAGCCTGAGCGGCGGGAACCATAGCAGCGATAACCTCTTCCAAGGTCATAGTTGCACTGTTCATAATAGTACATTCCGGTTTGCAGTATTTCAGCAGTTCCGGGTTAACAAGGGAGCCTGCGTAAATAACCAGGTCAGCCTTTTCCAAAAGCTCTTTACCTTTTACAGTAATTAAGTCAGCTGCACCAGGACCAGCACCAATAAAATAGATCATTATTCATCAAACTCCTTTTCTTTAACCAATATTACAGAGAAATAGCTGCTCTTAGGATCTACTTCTTCAAGGTTACGATAGATTTTTTCGCCCGGCAGGCCGCATCTTTCAACCATACCGGAATTTTTGATGAGCTTGCGCTCACGCAGCTCGTCAACTACACGGCCGATTTCGCTTGCAGATTTCATCAGCACCTTGTTGCCGGGGCCATCAAGGAACGCTGCGGACTGCTTGTAGCTGCCGGGCAGAACAATCAACGGTTCCGCTCTTTCGCACAGGGAAGTGTTCAGTTTAGCAGCAACAGCGCAGATAGAGGTTACGCCGGCAACCAGCTCTGCATCATAGCCATCTTTCAATACCAGCTTGTGTACGTAAATGCAGGTTGCATATACGGTAGGACAGCCGAGGGTAATGAAAACAACGTTTTTGCCTTCGTCAAGCAGCTTTTCAATAGCATCTGCACCCTCGCGGTGCGCCTTATCCATTGCAGCCATGTCCTTAGTCATAGGCATGTAGATAATCAGCTGGGGTTTAGCATCCAGGTCTACTACGTGATTAACGATTTCCTTTGCTGTCATCACATCAGTATCTCCCTTGGGCAGTGCAACAACGTCGCACTCCTTCAGCAGACGTACTGCTTTCAAAGTCATTAATTCGGGGTCTCCAGGACCGATACCAACACTATAAAGTTTGCCTCTCATTCTCTCATACTCCTTTTTGCTTATGTAGCTGAATTAATTCGTCTGCGTACTTAGTCTTGCCCAGAATGCCATAGACATTGGAAAACATCAAAGCAGCCGTTTTTATTTTGCCATGCACTCTATGCTGCATGTAAAAATCAATTTTTTCTGTAACCTTATCCATAACAGGCTCAAAGATTTGCTCCCGCTTCAGGACCTTGGTCACCTCATCGGTAGTCAGGCAGCCGTAAATCTCACGACCGACATCAACCGAAGCACCATGGAACATCGCCTCCAGAGCAAACAGCTCCGTGCGGCAGTCCGCATATTTGGAATGTGTATTCATTACGCCCTGCGCCACCTTCACCAGCTTACCGGAATGACCGATAAGCAGCAGTGTTTCAAAGCCGCAGTAAACGGCATAATCCAAAAGCTCGCCCACAAAGTTACTGCAGGTAACGTGACCTTCAAGGTCAAGCTTCATCTCATCACGCGTAAAATCCTCGCCGTAGTTGCCAAAGAACACCAGCAGATTCTTATTGCCGCGTGCCTTCTGCGCTCTGATTTCCACATACATCGTTTCAATCAGTGCCTTTTCACTCATCGGCTCAACAATACCGCTAGTTCCTAAAACCGACAGGCCGCCGATAATACCAAGACGGGGGTTGAAGGTTTTCTTGGCAATTTCTACACCTGCGGGAATAGAAATCGTCAGCTTAATGCCGCCGTTATAACCGGCAGCCTCCATAGCCTTGCCAACCTCCTGCGTAATCATTCTGCGCGGCGTGGGATTAATCGCCGGTCCGCCGACAGCACACGCCAAACCGGGCTTAGTCACCCTGCCGACGCCTACGCCGCCCTCCAGCTCAATACCGCTGCGGTCAGTCTTTTCGGCCCTGGCATAAACAAGCACACCGTTAGTATCATCAGGATCATCGCCGGAATCCTTGCGGATAGCACAGCTGACGTAATCCGGAGTCATCTCAACGTCTAAGGGCTCCAGGTCAAGCACTATTCCCTTGGGAGTGTCGATACGCACAGTCTCAACACGCTCGCCTGTAAGCAGCATCGTAGCTGCTGCCTTGGACGCAGCCGTTGCACAACTGCCGGTAGTATAACCACAACGCAAAACCTTTCCTTGCGAAAACTGATATTCTTCCAAAGCGCAGCTCCTTCACAATTAAATTTCCCATATAATAGGGATTATCAATAATAAAAAAAGACTTCTGCCGAATCCGACAAAAGCCATAAAGACAGAATTAACTAACGCTAATTATTCCTTGCAATTAGTAAACCCAACTGCCTCCATCACCCGTGGATTCAGAATAAAGCATGGGCTGACTGCTGACTTAGACACAAGGCCTTCACAGCGGCGGGACCGTCAGGAGTTAACCATCTTGTCAATTAAGAATGAATCACCCACACCAATAACCTGCTTTATTATATCATAAATAAATAAAATTTCCAATACTTTGCCCAATAAAAAAGCAGATAAGCCGAAGCCTATCTGCTTGAACGTCTTAAAGAACGCGGCAAGCGCCGTAATAACGTGCGCCCCAATAGCCGGTGAATGCGGAAGAAACCGTTACGCCGGTGCTGGTGCCTGCATGAATGAAGTTGCCGTCGCCAACATAAATACCAACATGAGAAGCACCCGGTTCATATGTGGTAAAGAAAATCAAATCGCCGGGACGAAGCTGGCTCATGGAAATCTGACGGCCGGAGTAAAACTGGCTGTCAGCCATACGCGGCAGATATACACCTGCTCTTGCGAATGCATACTGAGTAAAGCCTGAGCAGTCGAAGCCATAAGGAGTAGTTCCGCCAAATACATATGGAGTACCGATGACGCTGTAAGCAGAACGCAGTACGTTGCGTACAACGGAATTACTACGGTTAGGAGGCATCTCCCTGTTCATCAGCGCTCTATAGGTAGCTGAACCAACAATACCATCAACCTCTAATCCTTTATCAGCCTGGAAGTTTTTAACAGCTCTTTCAGTTTCAGGACCGAAATCACCATCTATATTATTAATAGAATAACTTAATTCTACCAATCTCTTTTGAATTGCCACTACTTCCTGTCCATCGTCTCCGCGTTGGAAGGAAGCCAAAGCTGTTACGGCACAGCTAAGACTAAATAAAACTGTCATACAGAAAACTAATACTTTGCGTTTGACCACTGGCACCTACATCCTTTCTTCTTTCTTAAGACATACCTATTATACCACAAAATATCGTTTCTGTAAAATCTTAATTTGTTATAATATTAATGCGCTTATTTAGCTTTATTTTCGTTTATTTTGTTACATTTTTGCAGGTGGCGAGCCACTAAATATAGTGGTCTATGCTTGATTTCTTCAAAGATACGCCCTATATATTCACCCAGGATGCCTATCCCTACAAGCTGAATTCCTCCAAGAAACAATACACTGACAGTAGTAGTTGCCCACCCCGGAACGGCATCGTTGGTCACAAATTTCACATAAAAAACATGGCCTAAAAGCAGAATACTGCACATGCCAAAAACAATACCTACGTAAAAAGCCCAACGCAGCGGCAGGTTGGAAAAGGCCGTAATACCGTCCAGCGCAAAGTGCAGCATTTTGTTCAGATTAAACTTGGAATGACCGGCAAAGCGCGGCGGTGCCACAAATTCCAGCACAGCAACATGAAAGCCCAGCGTATTTACCAGTCCACGGATAAAGCGTGCACGCTCACGGTAAAGCTTGAAGGCATCAACCGCAACCCTGTCCATCAGGCGGAAATCGCTGCCGCCGGGAGTAATTTCTACTTTAGATAAGGTGTTGATGAGCTTATAGTAGGCTGCAGATGTCAAATTTTTAAAGAAGCCTGCATCCTCTGTAGCCATACGCTTGGTCTGCACAATCTCGTTGCCTGCTTCCCAAAGGCGCAAAAGCTCGGGAATAAGCTCAGGCGGGTGCTGCAAATCACCGTCCATGGTAATCACGGCATCACCATCAGCGTGGTCTAGTCCGCAGGTAATTGCCATCTGGTGGCCGTAGTTGCGGCTCAAAAGGTAAGCCTCTACGTGCTCGTCCTGCGCAGCCAGCTCTGCCAGAATCAGTGCGCTGCTGTCACGCGAGCCATCATCAACAAAGATAATATTATAATCGTAGTCCTCCTGTTTCATTACAGCAGAAGCACGCTTGTGAAATTCGTGCAGGTTATCCTCTTCATTGAACACCGGCACTACTAAAGAAATTTTTTTCTTCATTATATTACACCACTTATTCTTCTGTCTAAAAAATCTGCCAAAATAAAATCAGACAAAAAAGGCTGCCTATAGGCAGCCGTTTTGCAAGGTATGAGTACTCAATAAGCCGAGTTCTGTTCCGCGAAGCGGTGATGATCATTTATCTAGTCTTACAGTTACCTGCAAGCTCAAGCGACACAACCCGGAAGGCTCAGCGGGCAGCTTCATCCCTCCCCTATTTGGTCTTGCTCCGGATGGGGTTTACCTAGCCAGCCTGTTACCAGACCGCTGGTGCGCTCTTACCGCACCGTTCCACCCTTACCTGCAAATGCAGGCGGTACACATTTCTGTGGCACTATCCCTGAGGTCACCCTCGCCGGACGTTATCCGGCATCCTGCCCTGTGGAGCTCGGACTTTCCTCATCTGGCTTAAAGCCAGCCGCGATCATCTTTCGTACTCAACTGTAGATTTTAGCATATTATTTCCGCTTAGTCAATACCAGCGGCTGCAGTTTTATTGTCGCAGGTATAACTGAAATGAAGCTGAAATGGTTATATATAGATGTTCAACTGCTTAACAAGCAAAAGCGCCCTGCGTACTACCGTCAGTAATACGCAGAGCGTTACAAGACCAAACTTAAACTACTGCCTCAATGATAACCTTATCCCCTACATTGATCCGCTGTACTCCTGCCTGCTTATTTTTGTTAAAGCTAAAGCTCAGCAGATAGCCAACCTTGGTATGATAAGCATCAAGATAAGCAGCTAATTGGCTTTCACCGCGATTATTATATTCGCTTCCGCGCCAAATTTTCATTTCGATAATATACTGCTCACCATTATAATCAACTATCACATCTGTTCTGCATAAATCCCTTGTACGCGCTTCGATATAATAGTTGCCGGTTCCGTTGATTATAGGACGCAAGTACAGCAAAAAGTACTTTCTTCCCTCCTCCTCCAGAAAGCGCTCATCACACGAACCGAAAACATCATTAAAATGCACAATGAATTTTTGGAGCACCAGCTCCATATCCAGTCTGCCATTAGTTATAAACTGATTCTTATCCTGAAGAGATGCTTTGTAAAGCTCATTCTTCTGCAGCTCATCCTCCGCCAGATAATAATTATAGAGTCTGGTTTCAAAAATTCTGTTGGCAATCGCTACATACCCGTCTTTATTTTTTATAAAGCCAAACATCGTAGCCATATCAATAGCTACTTCATCGGCGCTGTAAGGATACATATTGCCGGAGAAAAGCACTGCCTTCAGCATCCGGTTCAGCTTGGGGTAGGCGTGCAGCTTCCCTATCAAGGATTCAAACAGGGTATTTTTCTCCTGCAAAAGCAAGCGTACTGCCGCATTAAAGCCATCCTTGGTCCAGGCAGCTTTTTTAGAAGCATATTCCGGCATTAAGCAAACCTTTTCGTCGAGCAGCTGGCACAATCTGGAAACCAAAAACGGATAGCCTGCCGTATAATCGTAAATCCAGCCTGCAAAGACCTTGGTATCAAAAGCAAGTCCGTAATCCTTGGCATATTCATTAAGCATAGCAGCAATCTCGACTTGTGAAAAGCTCATGTCTATCGTAAAATCCGCCGCTATGTTCCAAGGACTGTTATATTTATGCTCTTCATCGGCACGCAGCTTTTGTTTAAGATTTTTGATGTCATATACTCCGGCAAGAATAACAGATTGAAACGCAGGCTGCCAGGCACGTTCGATATATTGCGCCCTGAGCTGTGCCAAAAAATCTAAAAACACCTGATTATTGGAAGCACTGTCCACCTCATCAATCATTAAAACAATCGGTTTATCGCTCGCTGCACAGATATCTCTCAGGCATTCAAAAAGCTCCTTCAGACTGAAAATACTGTTACTGATTACAGCGGCATTTTTCAAATCCGCACAGGCCTTTTCCAAGGCTGTATTTTCCGACAGGCGGTTACGCTTCAGCGCATGCAAAAAAGAGCCTGCGAAAGCAATAGAAAATATATTGCCGTCCTTAAATTTAGAAGCATCAAAGGTTTGAAAGTCCAGCAAGACGGTGTAATATTCACTTTGCAGATAGCCGAAAAGTGCCTGCAGCGTTGTTGTCTTACCATACTGGCGTGCTCTGTTGATGGTGAAATACTTTTTTGTAGCAATCATTTCTTTAATCTTTTGCAGTCGTCCACTGATATCAACCATATAATGCTCGCCGGGTATGCAAACAGCTGTCGTATTAAAGGTCTTACGCATCATTCCATCTCCTTGCTTCAAATATTTCTTCTTAAATTATAGCATATTTGCCAAGAAAAGCATATCTTGCAGCTACACAAGACTTCTCTGCTCCTTACGGACGCACGCTGGTGCGCAGCTGAATAGCCTCCGCCAGATGCACCGCCTCAATGTTCTCGCTGCCCGCAAGGTCGGCAATCGTGCGTGCCACCTTCAGAATGCGGTCATGGCTGCGGGCACTGAGGTTGAGCATATTAAAGTAGCGCTCCATAACATTCTGCGCCGCCGCGTCCAGCTGGCAATATTTAACAACCTCGCTCCGTCCCATCTGCGCATTACAATGAATGCCAACTGCCTCCAAGCGCTCCTGCTGCACTAATCTTGCCTTCACCACGCGTTCGCGGATGGCAGCAGAGGATTCACCCTTTTCCTTCGTTTTCAGCTCACTGAATTCCACCCTGCTCAGATTAATCTGCATATCAATTCTGTCCATCAAGGGACCGGAAATCTTGCGGCGGTAGCTGTCAATTTCCGATTGTTTACAGGAACAGCGGTGCACAGAATCGCCGAGATAGCCGCATGGACATGGATTTTGAGCTGCGCACAAAATAAACTTGCTTGGAAAGGTCATCGCCGCCCTGACGCGCGAAATGCTCACCTCGCCATCCTCCAGCGGCTGACGCAGCATCTCCAGCGTAGCGCGTTCAAATTCCGGCAGCTCGTCCAAAAAGAGTACGCCGTTATGTGCCAAAGTAACCTCACCCGGGCGTGGTGTACTGCCACCGCCCAGAAGCGCGCTGCCGCTGATGCTGTGATGCGGACTGCGGAAGGGGCGCTCCAGCATCACGCTGTCGGCCTGCGGCAAGAGTCCCACAATACTGTAAATCTTGGTTACCTCCAGCGCCTCTGCCTCCGTCATCGGCGGCAGAATCGTTACCAAGCGGCGCGCCAGCATCGTCTTGCCGCAGCCCGGAGAGCCCACCATCAGGATACTGTGACCACCGGCGGCGGCAATTTCCAAGGCTCTGCGCGCCACGAGCTGTCCTTTGACGTCAGCAAAATCCACATGATAAATCTTATTATTGTTCTGCAGAATATTTTCCTTCGGCAGGGGCGTCAGCGTGTTCTTGCCCTGCAGGTGCTCCACCAGCTCCTTTAAGGTCGCCACCGTATATACCTTGATACCCTGAATCAGCTTGCCCTCCGCAGCGTTGGCCTGCGGAATAAACACCTCCTGCGCCCCGCACTTCTTGTCGTCCATAATCATGGAAAGCACGCCGGAAACCTTGCGGATTCTTCCGTCCAGTGACAGCTCGCCAATGAAAACCTTGTTCTCCAGCTTATCCGTATCCAGGATTCTGCCGCAGGTCATAAGGCCGACGGCAATCGGCAGATCAAGGCCACTGCCCTCCTTACGCAAATCTGCAGGCGCCAGATTGACCGTAATACGCGTCATCGGGAAGGGATAATTGGAATTGCGCAGCGCGGCCTTCACGCGCTCCTTAGATTCGCGCACGGCCATCGCCGGCAGGCCTACCAGGTCGAAGTTGGGCATGCCGTTGCTTACGTCCACCTCTACCACAATTTGTACACCATCAATACCACAGGTTGTTTCGCCAAGAATTTGTGCAAACATTATCAACACTCCATTTCTTTTAAAAGCAGTGCGGCCAATGATTGATACTGATAGCCGCAGTGCTTTCAATGATAATTTCTACTACATCAAAGGAAAGCACCGGCGGCCGCTCCAGCAAACCATTGCATTGGAGATAATATTCAGCGCAGCGATGAATTTTTCTTTGCTTTGCCAGTGTCACTGCCTCTATCGGTCTGCCGAACCGGGTAGAAGCACGCGTCTTGACCTCTATGAAGCTTATACAGCCCTTTTTTTCAGCAATAATATCAATCTCACCATAACGGTGACAGCGAAAGTTGCGGGTCAATATTTTATAACCCATATTTTGCAGATAGCGGCAGGCAAAATCTTCGCCGTATTTCCCAAGACTACTCCTCGACGGGGTACTCATAGTTATCAGTCTGCGGAGC
Organism: uncultured Phascolarctobacterium sp.; assembly: GCF_902463975.1. Taxonomy (GTDB): domain Bacteria; phylum Bacillota; class Negativicutes; order Acidaminococcales; family Acidaminococcaceae; genus Phascolarctobacterium_A. The sequence goes on along the minus strand of NZ_CABQHJ010000026.1, from coordinate 17,191 downwards.
ATAGAGGATATTTTCCTCAGCAGCCACCGGCGGCAGCTGCATGCTCTTCACAGGCTCAAAGCTGCGGCGGTGCCAGCGTGTGGCTCCCTGCTCGCTCACAGCCTGCATATGCGCGCCGCTGCCATAGCCCTTGTTATGCGCAAAGCCGTAGGCAGGATAAACAAGATCAAGGCGCTCCATGATGCGGTCACGGGTAACCTTCGCAATAATGGAAGCAGCGGCAATAGAAGCGCTCAGCGCATCACCGTGCACCACGGATTCAATTTTCATACCGGGAACCTTCACCGGCATTGCGTCAATCAGCGCTGCCTGCGGACGGCAGTGCAGGTTTTCCAGCACCTGCGCCATGCCCTGCTGCGTAGCGGCATAGATATTCAGCTCATCAATATTGCTGACACTGACGATGTTTACCTCGATATCCAGCGCCTTGGCCATAACCTCGTTATACAGCATATCGCGTTTGGCAGCGGAAAGCTGCTTGGAATCGTTCAGCCCGCTGATAAACACATCCTTGGGCAGAACAACGGCAGCGATAACCAGAGGTCCTGCCAGCGGTCCGCGTCCTGCCTCATCAACACCGGCAATCAGCTCGTAGCCTTCAGCATACAGCTCGCGTTCCAATTTCAGCATCGCCGTGAAGCGCTCCTTCTCCACCGCCGCCTTCTCCAGACGCTTATGGTATGCTGCCAGCAGCTTCTGTACTCCCTTGCGCTCATCCGCTGCCAGTGTCGCCAGCTGCTCCGCAGTCGGCTCGCCTGTCAGCAGCTCCTTGATTTCGGTAATATTCATCTTCTGTATCCCCCTTAACATTTATTTCTGCATAAAGAAAAACCGCCTCGCGGCGGTTTTTATGGCACGACAAATCAAGGCTCGTCGATTGTAAACCGCCCTAAACGTCCTGCTCGGAAGTCTCTGAGTACAAGCTGAATAACCTTATCAAGGTCCAGCAGTCCACCAGACTTCAGACAACCTCTGGCAACGGCAATCTTCGCCATAACGGCGTTAACATCATCACCCTGCTCGAGGCTTACTGCATATTTAGTTTGCAAATCCTGAGGATATTTGCGTATCAACAGATCAAGCAGCAGCTCTACGGCCTGCTCCCTGTCGAATACATCCTCCTTGATGGCACCGGTCACAGCAAGCGCAAAGCCCACCGACGGGTCCTCAAACTTAGGCCAGAGCACACCAGGCGTATCCAAAAGCTCTAAGCCCTTGGCAATCGTTACCCACTGCTGTCCGCGTGTTACACCCGGCTTATCGGCAGCCATTACCTTGTTCTTGCCTACGAGGCGGTTAATCAGGGTAGACTTGCCGACGTTCGGAATACCTACAATCATAACGCGGACGGGACGGTTGCGCACGCCCTTCTTCAGCCATTTATCAATCACCGGCTTCGCAGCCAGCTGAACTGCACTGATAAGCTGCTTAACGCCCTTACCGGTAGCGCAGTCAATCTTGCACACAGGCAGACCGCTGTGCTTGATTTTTTCAAGCCACACATCAGTCTGGGCCTTGTCTGCCATATCAATCTTGTTCAGTGCGATAACCTTCGGCTTGCTGCCAAGGATATCCTGCAGCATGGGGTTGGTACTTGAGCGCGGAATACGTGCGTCCAGCATCTCCACAACAACGTCAACCAGCTTAATCTGGCTTTCCATCATGCGCTTCGCCTTGGTCATATGGCCGGGGAACCACTGAATCTTAAAATCCTCCAGCATCATTCGCCCATACCCGTATCAGCCTTCAGCACGCGCATCTTGTCCAGCGGCCAGAAGGCAACCAGCGCACGTCCCTTAACAAGCTTCAGCGGCACAAAGCCAACATCGGCAAAACGGCTGTCCTCAGAGTTATTACGGTTATCACCCAATACAAAGATGGTATCCTTAGGAACAACTACCTTGCGGTAATCGGAAATATTTTTGCCCTTCGGGTCATTGTGGTAGATATAGGTTTCGTTCAGCTGCTTGCCGTTGACAAATACCTTGCCCTGCTGCATTTCCACAGTGTCACCGCCAACTGCGATAACACGCTTGATAAAGTCACGCGTCTGGTCCTTGGGGAAGCGGAAGACTACGATTTCGCCCTTCTTCGGGTCGGTAACAAAGTAGCTCAGCTTATCAACGACAAGACGCTCATGATTTACCAGAGTAGGATACATAGAGGAGCCTTCTACCATGTAAGGCTCTACCAAAAAGGTGCGGATGCAGAATGCCAGTGCAACCGCAATAATAATCGAAACAAGCCAGTCACTGGCAGAATCCTGCCAGGAGGTTTCACTTTTCTTGCTCAACTAATGAGCCTCCTCTCTATTGCCGGCACAGGCCGGATTTTTAACTACAATAATATAGATATATTGTAGCATAGATTGCAGCTTCAGTTATGACATAATTGTAAATTTGCTTTATTTTAAAGCATAAATGCTTCATAACGTAATAAAAGGGACCGTACTACTACAGTCCCTTTTACTATAAACAAAGATTGATTAGCGTTTTTCTCTGATACGAGCAGCTTTACCAGTCAGTTTGCGCAGATAATACAGTTTAGCACGGCGAACGATACCAACGCGTGCTACAACGATTTTCTCAATACGCGGGCTGTGAACCGGGAAAGTTCTTTCTACGCCAACGCCGTAGGAAATACGACGAACGGTGAAGTTTTCACGAACGCCGGAGCCACTGCGGGAAATTACAACGCCTTCAAACAGCTGAACGCGCTCGCGGGTACCCTCGACGATTTTGCAATAAACTTTAACGGTGTCGCCTGCTTTAAACTCAGGGATGTCGGAACGAAGTTGTTCTTGTTCCAGTACTTCAATAATGTTCATAGTTTCCTCCTAAATCATAGACGTTCATGTGCGAACTCCACAGCGGACCGTCCGTATTACACAACGTAAATTGTATCATAGACAAACAATTAATGCAAGAGAAAAGTGTATAATTTCTTGCATTTTTCTTTATTTTTTTCCCACCAGGCCTCGCCTGCAAGCCTGTCCAGAATAATGGCGGCGGCACTGCGCACGCAAAGATGATTATAGTCGCAGGGGCCGTAAACAGGCTCCAGAATATAATCAAATTTGGCCATAGTTTCCGCCTCGATGCCAAAGCCTGTGCCGAACAAAAGCAGCACCGGTCTGTCACCCTCCTGCAGCTGCTTGCGCATAAAGCTGTAGGAAACGGTGTTGGGATAAATGCGTGCATCCGTAGTGACAACGTAAGGTTGCTTGCCTGTGCGCTCTGCTATCGTCTGCACCGCACTTGCGATATCAGGCTGCCACAGCACGCGGCTCAGCGCGTCGGCACGGTCGGGGTTATACACCTTGCCATAGCCCTCCTGCCAGTAGGAAAGTATCTTGTCGATAATCTGCTTCTGGACCTCCAGCGGATGGATGATGTAATAGCCCTGCACGTTGTAGGTGCGGCAGGTACGCGAAATATCGTGGATATCAAAGTTAGTCACCGCGCCGGCGATAACATTCATGCGCTTGTTGTAGATAGGATAATGGACCAGGCCAACATATAAATCAGCCATTCGCCTCATCCTCCTTCACCTCGGCGCTTGCGCGTTTTTCCTGCTCGGCAGCTATTTCGGCACGCAGCTCCTCATAGAAGCGGCGCTCCGATTTTTTCATTTTATAGGGCAAGCGGCCTGTCAAAAGCTCCTTCTGCTCCGCACTCAAAAGGTCGGGACGCAGAGCGAGCGTTGCCTTGAGCGACTGCTTCAGGCGCCAGCTGTTAATCAGCGCATGGTTGCCGCTGCGCAGCACCTCAGGCACCTCCATGCCCTCAAAGTTCACCGGACGGGTGTACTGCGGGTATTCCAGAAGACCGGTGCTGAAGGAATCCTCCTCCGCACTTTCAATCTTGCCCAATACGCCGGGAATAAAGCGGGAAATTGCATCCATCACGATAATGGCAGGCATTTCGCCGCCGGTGAGCACATAATCGCCAATAGACAGCTTTTCATCAACCCAATGGAAGATGCGCTCGTCAAAGCCCTCGTAATGACCACAGACGAAGATAAAATCCTGTCCGCTGTGGGCATATTCCTCGACAATACTCTGTTTGAGCGTGCGTCCTCCCGGGCACATCGCAATAACGCGGGCGTTCGGCAGCTGCTCCTTCGCCTTGCGAATGGCTGCCACCATCGGCTCCGGCTTCAGCACCATGCCGGCGCCGCCGCCGAAGGGAGAATCATCCACCGTGCGATGCACGTCATGCGTAAAATCGCGCGGATTGATGCAGCTCACCTCAATCAGGCCCTTGGAGGCAGCGCGCTGCAGAATGCTATGGCTTGCGGCCTGCTCAATCTGTTCGGGAAATAAGGTTACAAATAAAAACTTCATTCTGCCTCAACCCATTCCGGCAGCTCCACGACAATGCGCTTTTCTGCCAGATTGATTTCCTTGACATATTTCTTCAGTGCAGGCAGCAGGTAATCCTTCTGTCCGGGGACAGCGATAACATAAACATCGTTGCTGCCGGTGCTCAGTGCATCCTTAAAGGTGCCGATTTGCTCGCCCTGCTCGTCATAAACAGGCAGGCCGATGAGATCAGCAACATAGAAGCGTCCTTCCTCCAGCTCAGGCAGGTCTTCAGCGTTAATGCTTACCTCCATACCGCGCAGCAGCTCGGACTCGTTCATGCTTTTGATTTCGGCGGTGGTCACCAGCACCATTCTTTTATGAAAGCGTGCTGCTTTAACGGTCAGCTTGCGTCCGTCCGGCAGCAGCAGATAATCCAGGTCTAAAAATTGTTCCGGCTTATCGGTTAACGGCAATATACGAATATCGCCCCGCACACCGTGCGGAGCGACAATTTTGCCAATAACTATTTGGTTTTCCATGGATTATTCGCGGAAAGCGATAATCTTACCGTCTTCGGTAAGGATTTCTGCGCCCATCAGGGTATCGATATTGGTGCCTACGGTAATTTCTACAGTACGCTCCAGGGTACCATGACCAATTTCAGCGCCCAGCTCCAGAGCTTCCGCTCTTTTCAGCTTAGCCTCTGCTTCTTGTTTGGCAGCAGTACGCTTATTTCTTTCGATGTCAATTTGTTCGCGCAAAGCCGGAAGCACGCTCAAATCGCTGGCAGCCTGATGCAATGCTTTTTTAGCCTGGAACTCGAATTGTTCCAGATCAAGCTCCATATTCTTTATGGTATTTTGGAGATCTCCAACAATTTTCAACTTTAAATCTTCAGTAACTTTTGCTTTAACAGCGACGGGAACCCTAACGATCATTTTATCCATAGCGATATACCATCCTCAATCAAATAATTTCGACAATGACTTTCACATTTTCACGGGTTGCTACTGCTTTCATAACAGTTCTGATAGCTTTTGCGATACGGCCCTGTTTTCCAATAACCTTACCCATATCTTCAGAAGCAACATGGAGGCGAAGCACCGTTGTTGTACCGGTGGTCTCCTCCTCCACTACTACTGCAGAGGGATCATTTACAAGAGATTTGGCCATAACTTCTACCAATTCCTTCATGTAGATCACGCCCCCTCAAATTATTTTGCTGCTTTAGCTTCAGCAAATTTTTTCATGATACCATCCTTGCTGAACAGGTTTTTAACGGTATCGGTCGGTTGAGCGCCTTTGTTCATCCAGTCGATAGCTTTCTCAGCATCGATTTTTACGCTAGCCGGTTGAACGGTGGAATCGTAGTAACCGATGGATTCGATGAAACGACCATCACGAGGAGAACGAGCGTCTGCAACAACAATACGATAGAAAGGAGCTTTTTTAGCGCCCATACGTTTTAAACGGATTTTAACTGCCATGTTGATTTTCACCTCCTTAAATTAATATCTCACAACATGGAACTTTCTTTATTATCTGCCAAACGGCAGCTTGAAGCCGCCTTTGGAAGCAAACTTTGCCATACCCTGCATACGCTTCATCATCTTCTTGCTTTCTTCGAAGTTCTTCAGAAGCTTGTTGACATCCTGTACACGCATGCCGCAGCCTGCAGCGATACGTTTACGACGGCTGCCGTTGATGATTTCGGGTTTTTGTCTTTCCTTCTTGGTCATGGAACGGATAATTGCTTCAATGCGGTCGAATTCCTTTTCGTCCACATTAGCTTCCTTCAGCTTCTGGCTGATGCCGCCCATGCCGGGGATTAAGCCTAAGATGGTTTCCAGAGAACCCAGCTTTTTAACCTGCTGCATCTGGTCCAGGAACTGCTCTAAGGTGAATTCGTCCTTACGCAGCTTTTTCTCCATCTCCAATGCCTTGGCGAGGTCAGTTGTAGACTGGATTTTTTCTACCAGAGTCAGGATATCGCCCATGCCCAGAATACGGGAAGCCATACGATCCGGATGGAAGGGCTCCAAAGCATCCAACTTTTCGCCAAGACCGATTAATTTAACCGGCTTGCCGGTAACAGCCTTTACGGAAAGCACCGCACCACCGCGGGCATCGCCGTCGAGCTTGGTAACAATCAGGCCGTCAATGCCCAATTCCTTGTCAAAGCTCTCGGCAACAGTTACTGCGTCCTGACCGGTCATAGCATCTACAACCAGCAGAATTTCCTGAGGATGAACAGCGCCTTTAATGTTGCGCAGCTCCTTCATCAGCTCTTCATTTATATGTAAGCGGCCTGCGGTATCGATGATTACCGTATCGCATGCCAGGCTATGTGCTTTTTCCATGGCCTTTTGGGCAATCTCTACAGGAGAAACCTTGTCGCCCAGAGTAAATACCGGCACATTCAGCTGCTCGCCCAAAACCTGCAGCTGGGTAATAGCAGCAGGACGGTAAACGTCGCCTGCAACCAAAAGCGGTTTTTTGTGCTTGCGCTTCAGGTAGTTGGCCAGCTTGCCGGCGGTAGTGGTTTTACCTGCGCCCTGCAGACCAACCAGCATAATAACTGTCGGCGGTTTGGGAGCAACAGTGAGCTTGCTTTGGGTACCGCCCAAAAGCTCAATCAGTTCTTCATTAACTATCTTGATAATCTGCTGATGCGGATTCAGGCCTTCGCCAATCGCTTCACCAACAGCACGCTCTTTAACCTTGGCTACAAAGTCCTTAACAACCTTGAAGTTAACGTCGGCCTCCAAAAGCGCCATACGCACTTCGCGCATAGGAGCCTTTAAATCTTCCTCAGTCAGCTTGCCGTTGCCACGGAACATCTTTAATGCATTTTGTAATCTTTCAGATAAACTTTCAAATGCCATTCTATCTACCTACCTTCACTGCAAAGCTCTTTCAGCATTTGCACGGCCTCGTCTTTTTTTGCCTCATCCGGAGTTGCCAGCAAATCTATTGCCTGCTGCAGCTTAGCATGCAGCTCCTCCTCGCGGCTCAGCACCTTCAGTGATGCTTCATATCGTTCTAGCAGCTGCTCAACACGCTTGAGCAGGTCGTGGACAGCCTGACGCGAAACGCCCAGCTCCTCCGAAATCTCGCTCAGAGACAAGTCGTCATAGAAATACAGTCCCAGGCATTGCTTCTGCTTAGCTGTCAGAAGTCCGCCGTAAATATCAAAGAGCCTGCCTAAGCGCATACGCTGCGCAAAAATTTCTTCTGCTGACATTTTTATCCCTCTCGAAATTTAGTCGACTATGTAAGTATAAAGCATAAAGCGATGCTTGTCAAGTATTTTTACTTGTCACCTTAAAAAAATTTTTTAAGCCTCTTTTTCTTCCTTCAGCCATTGCCAGATCCGCGGCGCTGCGTAATTCCCCATCGCCTCATACGTCTGCGATTTGGGATGAATACCGTCAACGTAGGCCTTGAAGCGTGCTCCGGCGTCCATGCCGATGGCAGGCTGCAAATCCAGCAGGAAGGCCTTACCGCCGCAGATATGCTCTGCCTCCTGCCGCAGGTTCAGCAGCTGACGATTGAGCGCCTGCTCCGTACTGATGAACGGCAGCACTACGCACAGACTGTAGTGCTTTTCCTCGCACCACTGCAGCACACGCTTATAATCGCGGCTGATATCCTCAAGGCGGCGCCCCTGCAGAATATCGTTGGCACCGCCGAGGAAGAGAACGTGATGCACATATTCCGGCAGTGCATACTGGCGCATGCGGTAGATGATATCGTCGCAGCAATCACCGCAGACGCCGTAATTGAGCATTTTAATCTGCGTCAGCTTTTCCACCTGAGCGGTCCAGGAATAACGTGGGCCGAAGGGAAAGCCCTGCACCAGAGAATCGCCGTAACAGGCAACGTATTTCATGATAATCGCTCCTCACGTTGTTTTTTCTACATATTATTATAGCATAGATGGCACCAGAATAGTAAAGGCGTTCTACCGCAGTTCGGTAGAACGCCTTGAGTTTTATGTGCTCTTATGCTGTCAGCTTGGACGCCAGCTCACGCACCTCTGCTTCCGAAAGCTTGGAGTGACGCACAGTGAATTCGATACTCATACCGTCAGCCAGAAGGCCTTTGGCAAGCTCGACTTTGTTTGCTTGTGCTTCTTCCGCTGCTTTTTTCGCAGCTTTCATAGCAGCTTCTTTTTCTCTCTTTGCAAGTAATTTTTCAAATACATCGCCCATGTTCGTCAACCCCTTTTCTGTTTTCTTAAAATATCTTGCCTTTTCTGCTAATTCCGGATAATACATATCATTCGGATTACTACAGTTGAAATCGTGCATCAGACGGCCAAGTGGTGTGTTATCCTGAATTTTATTATTTACATAGATGATGTGCGAACCATCAGCAAAAGCTGCATTGTTTTCTTCTATTTTTCTACTGATGTGATATATCGGTAACCCGCCCTTCAGCACGTCATACTGCGTGATAAAGATAACGTAATTATCAGGTAGCCTTTGGTATACTTCACCCTTTGGCAGGCTGTGAGCGTCCAACAGGCTCAGATGATAGCGTGCTCTGCGTGCTGCAGCGCCACTACTGCGGTTCTGTACTTCTACATTGAAAAGCCTGCCGTTTTCTTCCTGCGCCAGAATGTCCAGATGCAGGTCATATCCTGACAGGTTTTTCAGCTTCTGCTGCGTTACTGCTTTTATTACCTTTATCTTATCATTATTTAAGATAATTCGCAACAACAACGCTGTACGCTCCGTATCATTTTCAAAGACCTTGTTCATGAAAATGTCATCCATTAAAGTTAATTTGGCAATAGATTCTCTGGTATCTTCTCTCAGATTTACCATTCGTTCAACTCCCTTCAAAAAAACGCCTTATGTACTACTCAATAATACATAAGGCGTTCGTGACGCTGCAGTGACCGTGCTCCAGGCAGGTGTGCAAAATCTTATGGATTTATATTATCAGATAGTCGCGATAACGTCAAGAATAGTATGAAAATTTGCTAAATATTTTTCTGGAGGACGCCAGCTCACGCACCTCTGCTTCCGAAAGCTTGGAGTGGCGCACGGTGAATTTGCTTTGCATGACGCTCTACTCTACATGCAGGAAACACCCTCGACAACTGCTGTGCTAATTTTTTGATAGCTTTAATTTTGTTTGCAAATACTTTTTCATATATTAAATATAGGTGCTGTAATGCGTATAATATAGGCGGATTTGCAGAAAGTGCTTGTCAAATTCTGTTCGATGTGTTATAGTAAATTTATTACAGGAGGCAAACGGTTTGCCAAAATGCTGTAAGGCTTGCGCCAGGCGCGTTTTGCTTTTGACGGAGGCGTAAATGTACCGCTCTTGTGAGCATTTTTGCTGTTTTTGCTATGAACAGCGTTTTGATTTTCCATTGTAGGGCTTTAAGCCCGCTCTGTGAGCCGTGTGCGAGCCACAGGGTTGAAGGCCAGATTACCGCTTGCGGTTTTGTAACTTTCAGACTGATTCCATTATTGGATACTTGCACATCGTTGAAGGCCAGATTACCGCTTGCGGTTTTGTAACAATTGATCAGTTGATCTTTTCTGGGATAAATGCCGTTGAAGGCCAGATTACCGCTTGCGGTTTTGTAACAACTCATATAATATTGTATGTCTCTCAAGTGCATAATCCCATGTTGAAGGCCAGATTACCGCTTGCGGTTTTGTAACCATTTCACGGTCATTACTCATTAACAACTTGCAACAGCGAGTTGAAGGCCTGATTACCGCTTTAAAACAACCCTCAGTCATCGCCTGCGGCGATGCCAGCTCCCTTGCAGGGAGCATATAAAGTTAAGCGATAATTTTAAGGTTTGCCAAATCGCAAACCTTTTTATATCTCCCCTGACAGGGGAGGTGGCTGCGAGCTTTGCGAGCAGACGGAAGGGTTGTGCCAATGACCACCACCGCTTGCGGTTTTGTATGTTAGCGCAAAGCGACACTAAGAGGCTCCCCTTGGGGGGAGCTGGCGCCCGTCAGGGTGACTGAGAGGGGTTTGCTGTCTTTACTCTTGCTATCATTCCCCCTCTCCCCTCCTCAGAGAGGCTTTCTGCTACCGAAGCTTTTAGCACCCCCTTTAGTCGCCTACGGCGACAGTTCCCCCAAGGGGGAACCAAGGTAAGTCAGCTTTAAACCTGACTTCTTGCCTGCACCTTGGGGAAGGTGGCTGCGAACGCAGTGAGCAGACGGAAGGGGGTACCTGATTACCGCTTGCGGTTTTGTACAAAAAAAAAGACCTGAAGTCCCTATTCTTGCGGACCTCAGGTCTTTTCGTTTGCGTAAAAATATATTGTGTTAGATAAAAATAAGGCGTTCTACCTCAGTCAGGTAGAACGCCTTTAGTGTTGGTGTTTCATATTAATTTTGTAGCGATAGCTCTTCTCACTTCTATACAACGCTTTACTTCTGCCACGCAATCGTCAAGGTGCTTTTTGATTTCCGTTTCCCAGAAGCGCAGCACAATCCAGCCGTTGTCGCGCAGTTCAATGGTGTTTTCAAGGTCACGCTCCACATTACGCTTGATTTTCTCGTGCCAAAATTTGACGTTAGTCGCTACATCGTAGCGCTCCAAACTTTTTCCATGCCAGAATTCCCCATCGCAAAAAACTGCAATTCTGTACTTAGTGATGACGATATCAGGATGGCAGCTGCACACCTTGTAATTCTTGCGGTAGCGTATGCCCTCGTGCCACAGTGCCTTACGCAGGAGGATTTCTATTCTGGTGTCCCTGCTGCGGATGGCCTGCATGTTTTTGTGGCGTTGTTCCTTAGTCAGCTTGTCCATAATCGCGGCAATGCTCCTCGATGATTTCTGCCAATTGCCGAATATCGGTTTCCGAACGCTTTTCGGCAATCTGCATCAAATGCTTCACGTCCAGCAGAACGCCCTGAATATGCTCGTATTCCTTGTCCCTGCCCTCGCTCTTGTTTTCCTTCCACAGCGCCACAGCCTCACCTGCATAATGCAGCGTGCCTGCGTTCTCCCCTGCCCATTCGTTTTTGTCAAATGGCATGAGGAAGGCGTTGTAGATAACGCTGTCCGGATTTTTGAGGTCCGCCTGCGCATCAATATATTCACCATAAGTGATTTGCTTGTTGATTGACGATGATTTGGGCAGATCAAAAGGATTTTTTGTGGCACCGTACTTATAATACTTTGCATCAAGTACGTAAATATTATTGTTGTGCAGCATAATCGTATCAGGCTCCAGCTGGGAATTATCGTACTCCCTATTGCTGCCTAATAGCTTCCACTTCGTTTTCGGGAAGTAGCGTTGCTTGTCGCTGATGCCGAAGACTGTGTCAATCATCTTTTCCCAGGCGTATTCAAATCTGTTCGTGCCAAAGGTAAAGCTGGTATGCTTAATGCCCTCGTCAGGCTCGTTGTTGATGATCTTCAGCATATTGGCAAAGAGCGTTTTGTTGGCATCATTGAAGGTGCGGCAAAGCTTTTCCTGCAGCGCAGCACTGAACCATTGACGATGGAATAGGATTTGCGGCTTAGGTGGCTTATAGTCAGTGAACAGCCAACCGAAGCGGATGAAGCTCAGATAGACGCAGTATTGATGAATCAAGGTTATCAGGTCATTTTCGTTGATAACGTTCTTCTTCGTGATAAAGTCCAGATAATAGACATCTGTGTCCTGAATAACCGGCTTCTTCTGCTTGATTGTGCGGTTCCAATGGATTTTACCGCGCTTGGAGGATGCATATTCTACAATGCCTTCCTTGTAGTAGCCTCGGGTGACAAAGTCCTGGATGATGTAGATATAGGCGTACAGCGGCGTGTCGGTCGCTGCGTTTTTGTTATGCACAAAGCCGCTTTTGCTGTCCTGCTGGTTGCTGTAGAGAGCAAGCGTGTGGAACAGCAGCAGCAAATCCTCGCGCAGCAGCTTGTCATTATCCTCGTTGGCTATGGCATAGCCTAGCGGAAAGGAAACCTTGTAATCCTTGCCGTCAAATTCCAGTCCGACGAAGGTGTCCGCTTCTCTATTGGTGTTTATATGGCATCTGTCCTTGAGCAAGCTGCTCACTCCTCGTCTGCCGGTGTTTCAGCCGGTTCATTCTCCGCATCATCTGCCGGTTCTTCACCGGACTGTTCATTCTGTGCTTCTTCTGCTGCTTTGCGTTCTGCTTTTGCCATTTCATCCTGCATTTCCTTGTAGATTTCCTGCAGCAGCACAGCCTCCAGCGGATCACCCTTGGCCTCTTCGTAGGCTTCAATCACGGATGACAGGCCTTCGCTGCAGTTACTGAAAAGCGCCTGCCTGCCCAGCTTAAAGGCATCGTCCCACAGGTATTTGAGCACCTTTTCTGCAAAGCGCTTTGCATTGTCCAAATCGTTGTCCGTGGCGAAGTATACGCCAAGGCTTTTGTCGTCCGTACTGCCGAAGCCGGAATTGACGGTGTGCATTTTTTTGTTGACGATCTGGGCGAATGCGCCCCAGCTGATTTTGCTGTTGGGGAGATGTTTATTGACGTGAGCGGTTTTGAAGTCGAATTTATTGGGGATGTGCTCCATCTGCCAGCGGCGTTGGAAGGCAGTGTCCATGGTGAATACGTTTTGGTCGGAGGTGTTCATGGTGGCGACGATGGTGAGGTTGGGGGGAAGTTTTATAGGACAAAGTTTGTCTTTATGCACTTCATTGGCGATATCACTGTTATAGATAGCATATTTACTGCTACCATCGTCGTTTCTGTCAAGCAATTGGAAGATTTCACCAAAGATTGCAGGTGCGTTACCACGGTTCAATTCCTCGATAATAAGCAAACATTTTTCTTGATGATTTGCATAAGCAACATCTAAAATACGTGTAAACGGACCGGGAACGAATTTATATTGCAATTTTTCTTCTTCCGTGCCGTCATTCTTTTTTACTTTTTCCAGTACAGGCATTACCTGGCCAACAAAGTCGGAATAAGTGTAATCCGGATGAAAGACAACGCGCACTTTGCATTGCTTGTAAGTTATTTGGCTTTCGTACCTTTGCTCTACCGAATAGCTTTTGCCGCAACCGGGAACGCCGTAAAACAGAACATTTTCTGCAAAAAACGTAAAATCATCCGCCGTTTGTGTTTTAATCAAATTAGAGTTTAATTTTCTGCATAAAGCTGCTTCATCTGTTTCACCATGATTAACCATTACAGAAAGTAATTTTTCGGTAGGTCCGTAAACCTTATTCATAAATGTTGTTGAGAAAATCTTCTCTAAACTGTCTTTAACTTCAGGGAATCTGTCCAATGCGCATCTTACAACGGCAACAGCTTCATTATAGGTTATTGAACCGACAGCTTGCGTCGGATCTCTTTTAAGTTCCGGACCAATGAAGGTTACATTCCATGCACTCTTATAATCAAGAAAATCATTTCTTGTCATAGCTTCCGGCAAAACTACATCCAGTTTTATATCAATCTTAAAATATTTTGCTTCGCTTCTGTAACCATGTCCGTAGGGCGCTTTAACTACATGAGCAATAGCTCGGAAACCCGGTTCCCAATCTACTTCGGAATTTCCCCTATCGCCACCAAGCGTCAAAAAGACGGTGTTATTCAGAGTAAGTTTGTCTGCTAAGGTGTAGATATCGCTTATTGTTATTACAGGCTCACGGCTAAGCACTGCATGAGCAACATCAGGTTGAATACATTTCAAAGAAACAAGATTATCATAGTTCTTATTGCAGTTACGAGCATACATAGCAATAATTTTTTCAACAGCCTTTTCCAGTATATCGACGTCATAGTCTTTGTACTTTTCATAGACAGCTTTATGAGCAATACCTATGCCATCTACACTTTCGCGTTCCCAACCTTTTCTTCCGTTAGAATCGAAAAAATAGTCATAAGCATCTCTGTAATTTCTATATGTGTAAAATGTTTTGCCAAAGAAAGATTCTAAAACAGCAAAGTCATCTTTCATCTTTTTACTTCTGGGGTCAGAACTAGGTAATTTCGCATAATACATGCAAACTAAGGCTTGATGTTCTTCTGCGCTGAGGTTTTCAATTAAAATGTCATCTATCATATTCACCATTTCCTAAAAGACTATTTATCTAAATCTGTGCTTTGATTAGCCTCTACAAAAGGATAGTCAATATTTGCAAACGTCTTAAGAATTGCTTCAAAAATAATTTGCGCGCCACGACAAGGAACTGCCATACCGATTTGTCTGCGTACAGATTCTTTCGGACCTTGGAATTCATAATTGTCAGGGAAAGTTTGCAATCTTGCGCGTTCTCTGTTGGTAAGCGCTCTGTTCTCCGAATAGTGATAGATATGAGTACCGCCACCACCGGAGCCTGTAACAGTATAGGCAGGTTTTGACGGATCTAAGCGCTTGTAAATTTGGCTGATTTTAGCACCTTTTACTTTCAATTTAAGCTCTTCCGGCAAATCTGCTGTAAAAGCATTTTCGCCAGGTTTAATATAGCTCAATCTTTCAACAACTTTGGCTGATTGTTTTGTAAGCTCGTTATTGCAAGCATCTTCCGGAATAGGCGGACATTCCAAGGCAGTTTTGCAAGTGTTATCAATATTTTCGTAGGGTTTCGGAGAAGGAACTTTGAACTCAAACGGCAAATCTTCTCGGATGCCTACGATAATCATTCTATGTCTTGCTTGCGGTACGCCGTAATCTTCAAATTTGTACAAATGCGGATAAATCTTATATCCCGCATCTTTCATATCTTGAAGAATCTTTTTGAATGCTTTGCCTTCATTGGCGCTTCTTAAACCACCAACATTTTCGGCAAGAAACCACTGAGGCTGATGAATCTTTAAGATTTTGATACCGTATGTATAGAGCGGCCCGAAGGTACCGTCAAAACCTTTTTGTTCGCCAACTACTGAAAAGTCGTTGCATGGGAAACCGAAAGCGAGTGCATCAATCGGAGTTGTTGCATCTAAATCAAGTTTTCTTACGTCCCCACACATAACGCTGTCAGGCGCATCAGGGCAAATATTGTGAATATAAGTATCACAGGTAGACCTATCATAATCATTTGCCCATGCATGTACAATTTTAAAATCAGTGTTTCCGATATCGGCGTGTGTTGCGCCATATGCAAGTCCTCCCGGACCGCAGAACAATTCACCTAAGCGAAAAATCATAAATTTATACGCATAATGCTGCAAGCAACACTATGCTACCTCCCTTGCTAGTAGCAAAGAATTCTCAAGCAAGGAATCTGTTTTAAGGCAAAACAAAAACCCCCAAGGCTGAGAAAATTTGCATCAAATTTCCCCAGCCCCGGAGGTTGGAATGGCATTGGAACTACCGCCCGAATTTTGTCCCCGGGGGGGAGTTACATGTCTATTATACAATTTTTGTCAAAAAAAGGAAACAAATTTTTTGTCATAAAGCAAAATTCGCACGTTCTACGTAGGCATCACCCTTTCATTTACGCCTAATAAAATCCATTTTATTATTTTTTATTATCCCTATCCCTCAACACTTTATCCGCAAGCCTCTTGCGCACCTTTGGAAACTCCTCTCCCATCACCTCCATATTATTTTCCACAATCCTCCAAAACTCCGTCATCTCCTCACCAAGCGCAAGCACCACCTGACGCAAAGAATACACATTCACGCTCACCTCACCCCTTTCAATTCTCCGCAGCGACCGCAAAGGTATTCCCGACCGCAACGCCAGCTCCTGCTGATTTATCCCCTTGTCCAGCTCCAAAGATTTAATACATTCGCCAATCACGTTGGCCAATAAAATACGTTCGTTATACCTTTCCACGTAACCGCCTCCTCACTAGGATAGCGTATTACATAATTTTATTTTAACGCCAAAAGAGGCCACTTCTGTCCTTTTTGACAATCTTTATAATTTTCTGTGCTACAATAACCCCATCACTCTTGATGCAAGTCAAGATATTTGCGGCCACCAGACCGCCACAGAAAGGATATGGTCATTATCGAAATGCAAAACAACCAAAGCGACAGCGAAGAGCTTAATCTTCCTGAAGCTCTGCCCGACAATCAGGCAGCAGAAGCAAACCAAACCTGTACCTTTATCCGCTACACTCCTAAAGAGCTCAAGGAGCTTGTACTTGCAGCACAGGCCTTCGATGACAAAGCCATTGAAGCACTCTGCGAAGCATTTAAGCCTCTTGTACTCAGGGAAAGCCACTGGCCAAGCATCATTGACCGCTTAGGCGAAGATGCTGTAAGCATTGCCTGGGTTATCTTTCTGGAGCTTATCAAAAGATATGACGACGATGACTTTGAGCATTTACCCGGACTTATCCGCAGCTATCTGCACTTTGAGCTGGTACACGCAGCCACCGACCGCAATACATACAACGATGAGCTGGCTTTTGAGGATATCCTGAACATCATCGGATATTATGGATAAGCCAACCTTCAAGATGGCTTATAAGCAGGCGTATGCAAGCCTTAACGACAAGGAAAAAATTGTCCTGGGCTATTGCTATAACTGCATGTTTACGCAGGAAGAAACGGCTCTTATGATGGGCTGCGACGCAAGAACAGTACGCCGGTATAAAACAATGGCACTGGACAAACTGAAAAAAGCATTAGCTTAACCTTTAAGGCGTTCTGCCCAGCTTTGGGTGGAACGCTTTTTATATTGCAGTGCTGCTAAAAAACAAAAGTGTCCAGGTTTTGGGGTTTCACCAAAAGAGAACTGTCCAAAACAGGGGGCTAAGCAAAAACAAGTGTCCAAAGCAAAGCTAAAACTACTCATTTAGGGTATCCTATCTCTTAATGCTAAAAAAAAGAATACTGTCAAGGATTTGGGATTTTACTTTCTAATTTTGTCAAGTAAATGGGATTCAGCCTTTTCTTTTTGTCAAGGAAGTGGGGCTTGCGCCTTTTCTTTTTGTCAAGGATTAGGGTTTTGGC
>NZ_CABQHJ010000025.1:0-43598 GCF_902463975.1 uncultured Phascolarctobacterium sp. | reverse complement strand
TGCGAGAGTAAAGCAACATACTTTTTCTCTTACACTTATATGGTACTAAACTGCTGCCTCCGGCATGAATGCCGAAAGCAACAGCTTTAATTGTATAGGTCTGCTTTTATTTTTCAATAAGTGCCATACCAGCTTCAAGAGCTTTGGTATTAGCTTCTTCGGTTCCTTTCGGAACGCGGTTCAGCACAGCTTTGAGAATTGCTTCTTTGGAAACGCATTTGGTGAGTGCAACTACTGCGCCCAGAGCAACGATGTTCGCAAACAGTGTCTTGCCGCAAACAGTGTTGGCAGTGTGGGTAATAGGCAGGTCAACGCGTTTGCCGTACTTGCCGGGAACATCAGTTACGAAAAGAGTATCGGTGATAACAGTGGTGTGCTCATCGCAGTCGGCAATGAATTTGTTGGCAGCCTCCTGGCTCATTACCAGCAGAGTATCCGGGCAGATAACACGGCTGAAGTAAATAGGCTCGTCGCTGATGATAGCTTCGGCCTTGGAGGAGCCGCCGCGGGCTTCCGGGCCGTAGGATTGGGATTGTACAGCCAGCTTGTCATCTAAGAGGGCAGCTTCGGCTAAAATAATACCTGCAGTGATCAGGCCCTGACCACCGGTACCGGAGAAACGAAAGCTATGTCTCATAATTATTTACCCTCCTGTGCACGTTGAATAATTTGGTCATATGCCTTGGTGTATTCCATAACGTCGTTGTTTTCGTAGAGAACGCCGATGGGGAATTTGCCGGCAGCAATTGCTTCTGCCTTTTTCTCTTCATCCATGCGGTCCCAAACAGCCTTCATAACGCCATGGTCACGCTGCCAAGCCATCATCTGAGCAGGTCCGCCCATCTTGTTCTGACGGCCAAAGGAAATCGGGCAAGCGCTTACTGCTTCGATGATAGAGAAGCCCTTGTGTGCAATGCCTTTAGCGATAACATCAACCAGTACGGGAACATGGTAGGTGGTTGCGCGTGCTACATAGGTTGCGCCGGCAGCTTTTGCCAGGTCGAGCAGATTGAAGCTCGGTTCAACAGTGTAGTACGGAGCGGTGGTTGCTTTGGAATGAATCGGTGTCATCGGAGAATACTGACCGCCGGTCATGCCGTAAATGCTGTTGTTGAAAACAACCAGAGTCAAATCAATATTGCGGCGTGCTGCATGAATCAGGTGGTTGCCGCCGATAGCGGTGCAGTCACCGTCACCGCTGCAAACGATAACGTTCAGTGCAGGGTTAGCCATTTTTACACCGGTAGCAATCGGCAGAGCACGGCCGTGCAGAGTGTTGGCGGTGTTGAAGTCCAAATAACCGGAGGAACGGCTGGAGCAGCCGATACCGCTGATTACTGCAACGTCGTCTTTTTCCAGACCTTGCTTATCAATTGCTTTTACAATGGCGCCGGTGATAACGCCGTTGCCGCAGCCGGGGCACCAGATGTGAGGCAGACGGCCCGGGCGGAAATATTTATTGATTAAATTTTCCATTTCACTCATCGTTTTTTCTCCTCTCATCCGTTAGGCCATAGCCTTTTTGATTTCAGCTAACAGTTCTGCCGGAGTAGCAGATTCGTTATCGTATTTAGCGTACAGGCTTACAGGAACCTTGCCTGCTACCGCACGTTCAACCTCCAGAACGTACTGACCGCAGTTGAGCTCGTGTACGAGGATGCCTTTAACCTTGCCTGCCAGCTCCTGCATTTGCTTTTCGGCAAACGGCCAGATAGTAATCGGGCGGACGAAGCCAACCTTCAGGCCTTCCTTGCGTGCCATGTCAACTGCTTCATAAGCAGTACGGGCAGCGCCGCCGAAGGCTACAACAGCAAATTCGGCATCTTCCATACGATAGTTTTCTACTTGTACGATGTCGTCTAAGTTATCTTCTAATTTAGTGCGCAGACGGTCCTGAGAGGTGCGGGTTGCTTCGCCGGTGCCTTTCGGGAAACCGGTTTCGTCATGTACCAGACCGGATACGTGCCAGCGGTAACCGCTGCCGAAGTCTGCCATAGCAGGAACCTTGGAGCCTTCCTCGCAGCCGTAAGCCAGATAATCTTCGGGTGCGCAGGTCGGGCGTTTGCGTTCTGCCTGCGGAATTTCATCATAGTTGTCGGGAAGCTCGATTTTCTCGCGCATATGGCCGATAACCTCGTCCATCAGGAGAATAACCGGGCAACGATATTTTTCGCTCAATGCTACTGCACGCAAAGTCAGGTCGAAGCATTCGGGAACACTGGACGGAGAAACGGTAATCAGCCAGTGGTCACCGTGAGTGCCCCAACGGGTTTGCATAACCTCGCCCTGAGCGGGGGAGGTCGGTTGGCCGGTTGCGGGGCCTACACGTTGTACGTTAACGATAACGCAGGGGATTTCGGCGCTGCAGGCGAGGCCGAGCATTTCCTGTTTCAGGGAGAAGCCCGGGCCGCTGGTTGCGGTCATAGCTTTTTTACCGGCCATAGATGCACCGATAACAGTGCCGAGACCGGCGATTTCGTCTTCAGTCTGCATAAATTTACCGCCAACCTGCGGCAGACGCAGAGCTAATTGTTCAGCAATTTCGGTAGAAGGGGTGATCGGATAACCGCCGTAAAATTTTACACCGGCAGCAATCGCACCCTCAACAACCGCTTGGTTACCTTGTAACAGCAGGATTCTTGACATGGGTTACCTCACTCCTTTTTATTTATCTACAAAGATAGCATAGTCGGGGCAACGCATTTCGCATTGTCCGCATTTGATGCAATTTTCTTCAGCAACGGCTTCGACTTTGCCGACTTCGCTGACTGCCAGAACTTTTTTCGGGCAGAAGGCCGCACAAATACCACAGCCCTTGCAACGCTTAGTAATTATTTTTAAGCTCATATGGTCTCCTCCTTATGATACCTTGTTTAAAATAACAGCATGCGATAGCTTTACCTTATATTATAGCAAAAACAGCATTGAAAAACAGTACCTCTGTAAGCTTTTTACTATTTTATTTTTTAAGCAATAAGTCATATTATAGTTTATGATAAAAATACTGTAATTACAGATAGAAATCTTTTGAGCAATTAGGATTTCTTGCATGAAAAAGTATAATAAACTATATTTCTGTGAAGGAGAATAGTTATGCTAGGAGGTTTTACGCCGATGGTAGATTAGGCGCAAAGTAAAAATAAACGTATTCTGCAAGCAGCAGCTGAAGGCCTGATGAAGAAAAACGTGATGCCGGAAAGCTGCAGCAAGCTCATCTTTTGTTGAAATGAGGTCACAAAATAATTTTATCTTTGTTGTGTATGGGCAGCCATGCCAATAAAAAATTCTGCAAATCACGGCACACCTTGCGCGGCAGAGTATTTTTTAGACTTGCAATATACATGTTCTGACCGCTTACTTCAGCATCGAGCATCTTCCATCTAATATCAGGATGTCTTTGCATTGCAGCAATGTAGTCATAGCCTAGATAGATTACGTTGCTTTTCTTTACTAAATCCAGAGCAACGTCAATATCAGTGATTTCCGCAAAAATATCTACATTCAGACCATTACCAAGAACATATTTTTCCATATTGTCGCGAAAACAACGGAAGGATCTTCCTTTACTGATTATTTTTTGATTTTGAAGATCCTGATAGCTGATTCTTTCTTTAGCAGCTAAAGGGTGGTCAGCAGAAAGTGCTATGCAATAATGCGTATAAAATATGGGTGTAAGTGTAAAATTTGTGTTGTCCAACGGATCTGTAGTAATAGCGAAATCTGCATTGCGGGCAAGCAAGGCGTTGAGAGCGGTCTCATCGGTGTTTTCGATAATGCTGAGAATAATATTCGGATATAATTTGCGAAAGTCAAAGAAAAATTCTGCTGTTAAATATTTTACGATGTTATCAAGCGCATAGATGGTGATAACATTTTCCTTTTGCTTTGCCAAGGTGTTCAGGCCTGTTATGTAGTTATATTCATCGAGCAGCTTTTTGGCATGGGGGAATAATGCTTCGGCAAAATCCGTTGGCTCTAAGCCTTTGGATGAGCGTAAGAATAAGTCTGCGCCTAATTCCTGTTCCAGCTCACGAATTGTTTTACTTATTCCTTGGCGAGACACGAAAAGCTTTTCTGCTGCGCGTTGGATATTTTTCGTTGCATAGGCTGTGATAAAATATTGTAATTGCTTTGGCTGCATTGCTTTTTCACCTCAATCTTATTTTACCGCAACGTATTGGTTGCGGTAAAGAACTAAGTTTTTTCTTTTGCTGCAGTGAATTTACATCTATAATGGAATAAAAACTTATGGGAGGAACAAAATGAAAATCAAGCAAATTCGCAGTGCGACGAATAAAATTTTTTATGGTGGCAAAACTTTTCTTTTAGATCCTTGGCTTGTGGAGCAATATGGTTTAGGTTGTTTCGATAGTATTCCGGGAAATCCTTACATGCCTGTTGACTCTGTAAAAGCGAAAATACCAATGCCGCTTTTTGCTTTGCCGGAAACGGTAGAAAGCATTTTAAGTGGAGTTGAAGCTTATATTATAACGCATCTGCACCCTGATCATATAGATATCAATATGCAGAAGGGCACTTTTGGTGATGTTTTGGAGCATGATAAGCCAATTTTTGTGCAAAATGAAGATGATGCGCAGGCTTTAAAAGCTTCAGGTTTTCAGGATGTACGCATCCTGAAAAATGATGGGGTTAAGTTTGCAGATATAACCTTATATAAAACGCCAGCTTTGCATGGCACGATAAAGCCATCGTCCGATGCTTGCGGTGTAGTGTTTAAAGCAGAGCAGGAAAAAATTTTATACGTTGCCGGAGATACGATTTGGTTTGATGGCGTGCGTAAAACTTTGGTAAATTATCAGCCGGAGGTAATTATGCTTAATGCCTGTGCTGCGGAGTTGCGTGCTTATGGCAGGCTGATAATGAATGATGAAGATGTGGATTGCGTACATCAGACATTGCCGGAAGCAAAGCTGTATCTGACACATTTCGATAATGTTGCTCATGCTTCGATTACACGTGGCCAAATGCGGGGTGCGCTTGTACGTCGTGGTGTTGGTAATTATGTGATTCCGGAAGATGGGGAAACAGTGATATATTAAAGTAAGACAAAAATAAGCAGCTGCCTTTAGGTGAAGTGTTTCGACTAAAGGCAGCTGCTTGTTGTTATATATGGGGAAAGACTGTATAATATAAATAACGCAATAAATAGCTTGTTACTATAAATTTTTTGATGAGTAATGATATCGTTTGGAGGAAGTATGGACTTACGTTATATTAACACCTTTCACACTATTGTAGAAGCCGGGGGCTTTAATAAAGCAGCGGAAAAATTATGCTATACGCAGTCAACGATTACGTTTCATGTTAGTCAGCTGGAGAAGGAGCTTGGTGTGCAGCTTTTTGAAAAAGCTGGCAGGCATATGGTTTTGACTAAGGCAGGACAGGAACTGGTGCCTTACGTAGAAAATGTGCTGCAGTCTGTAAATAATATGAAAAGCTTTCGCAGTGTTATTGAAGAGTGCCAGGGAGATATACGTATTGCTGCGCCGGAATCTCTTCTGTGCTTTCATCTGCCGAAGATTTTGCGCGAATTTCGTAAACAGGCACCGCGTGTGCATATTTACCTTGACTCTATGACCAGTACTTCGGTGTATAGGGCTATAAGAGAAAATAAAACTGATATCGGCATTTTTTATGATTTGCCTGTAGATGATGCTACGATAAAGGTTGTACCATATAAGGATTTTGATTTCGTGATGTTTGCTTCGCCAAAAATTAAAAAGCTATATAGCGATTTTATTACGCCTAATCAGGATTTCAGCTCGTTAGCACGTATTTGTCAGCCTGCAGTAGGCAGGGTGCGTAAAAGATTCGATGAATATATCAAAAGCAAAAATTTTACTATGGGACCGACGATAGAAATTCGCGGTACACAGACGATAAAAAATTTAGTGAAGAATGATATGGGTATATGTTTTTTGCCCAAATTTACTATTCAAGAGGAATTGGATAAAGATGTACTGGTAGAAATTCCTATAGATAAAAAGTTTGAGCCGATTCATGCGGTATATGCCTATCGCAAAGATAAATGGCTGAGTCCGCCGTTGAAATTATTTTTTCAGCTGTTGGAACAATATAAAAGGGTAGCAGATTGACAGTTTAAAATTTTTTAAGGAACGGAGCCTTGGTTCAATATAATTGAATCAAGGCTTTAGTAACATCAATTATTATTAACAATGCAAATGTGATAGAATATTAATAGAAAATAGCACGAAAGAAGTGAAAGTAATGAAGCCAATCAAGACTATGGAGTTTAATATGCCAAAACCTCCCTCTGATGTTTTGTGGCAGAGAAAAGACATAATGTTAGTTGCCGCCGGTTCCGGTCCATGCTTGCGAGAGCTTTATTATCGTGCCGTAGAGCAGGGCAAGCTGCAGCAGCTTATGTTTTGCCATACAATAGATGATGATTATACTATGGGAACTGCCGAAGAAAAAATTACGCGCGTTATAAAACGGGCTGCAGCGGTGCATGGTGTACAGGTTGTGGTACTATATTTGAACTGTCTGGATATATTGACAAGACTTGATTTTGATTATCTGGAGAGCAGTCTTTCTGAAGCAACCGGTATTATGGTACGCTACTTCTTTCGTGGACCGTTGGGCAAGATGGACATAAGGCATTTTAAGCCTGTTTACGAGTTTATGGCTGAACTGCCAGAGGAAAATGGTTGCATAAGTCATAACCTGTATCAGCTGCCGCCTTTAGCTACTGATGTTGCCGGTGTTATAGACACATTGCCTGCAAATGAGGCGAAGGTATTGGTAGCGCCCAGCGGTTGCCGGGCTTGTCTGCGCGATGGTGATTTACTGGAGCAAACGCAGGGAGTGTATACTCTGGAAACAAAAAAGCAGGATTTTATTTATGGTATAGAAGATAATTGTGTTAAGCAGTGCAGGGAGCTGATGTCAGACGGAAAATATAAATCGTTGAATCTTATCAGCTCTGCAGTAGCAGCTTTTATTGGCTTTGACGGCAATTGGGTGGCAAATTCAATGGAAAATAATTTGAAAACACGAAGCTTTAATATAGATGGATTTAATGATGCTGTATATGGCGTAAGCTGTGCGCAGGAGCTTTTAGTAGAGGAAGAGCAGGAGCTATATGTAAAGCCTGCTCGTGAGATACTTATTCTAGGATATAGTCCTCTTCTCTGTGGTGAAAGAGAGCAGTATGCGGAATGCTTTGCCTATATTAGAAGTATGGGCTATGAGCCACGGTTTGTTGGCGAAACGGCTGGTGGCAAACCTGCTTTATGTTGGGTTGTATCAACTGCCGGTATACCGGCTGCGCGTATGCTGAACGAAAAATATGCTGTACCGCTGCTGCTGTCATGTCCTGTAGGAGAACATGCTATGAAGATGTGGCGAAAAAATGTGCAGGAGTTGTGCAGCTCAGGAAATAATGAGATACGTCAACTATGTATTCATAACTACAGCATACAGGAAACGGATAAACGCAAGCTGTTATTTATAGGTGATCCCCTGCAAACAATGGGATTGGCGCATGCACTTTGGCATGAAGGCTTTCATCATATACAGTTGGCAACGCTGTGTACCGGTGTAGCCAGCCGCAAATTATACCGTAATACTCCAGGTGCTGATAAGTGGCTGATTATTGTAGATAGCTTAACAGCTTTGCAGGATTTGTGGGAGGATGCAGATATCGTATTTGCCGATACGTTGTTAGCGGATATCATGAGTTCTGTCGGAGCAGAGACGAAGAAGCATGTACCGTTGCCATGGGGAGTTATCTCCGGCCGCAGTGCTTGCACTGCCGGCAGTGGTGCTTTAGGCAAGAATATAGCTGAGCAGCTTAAGCTGCTGGTGAAATAAAATTTGAGTATGAGGTTGCGTGAAGTGAAAGGAGCTTTTCTATGAAAAACTGGAAAAAAATGACTGCTGCTGCGCTGGCAGCGTTAGCTTTGGTGGGAGCGTTAGCAGGTTGCGGTAATAATGCCGACAAAAAGGTGGCTACTAAGCAGGCAACAAAAATAGTTACGGATTTAAAAGGCAGAGAGGTAAGTGTGCCGCAGGATGTGAAGCGTATTGCTGTTGTGCCTATTCCTTGGGCCAGTGTTATTTATGCTATCGACGGAAGCTCTGAGCGTTTGGCGGCAATTCATCCAGGAGCAATGTCAGCCTATAAGGGCAAGTTTTTGGAAACGAAGGATAAGCATTTCGCACAGTTAGATACTAAAATTATTGCGCAGAATTTTTCTGTTAACATTGAAAGTGCAGCCCAGGCCGGTATTGATACTGCTATTTTGTGGCAATATCAGGATAAGGATGCGGAAAAGCTGACTAAGGTTGGCATTCCGACATTATTGATTTACAATGATACCGTAGAAAATCTGAAGAAAAGCTTTTTGATTATTGGCAAGCTTTTGGGCAAAGAAGAACGTGCTGCAAAGATTAACCGGTATTACGATGCAACCAATGAAAAAATTATTGCTAAAAAAGCCTGGGAAAAGACAGATAAGCCTACTGTTTTGTTCCTGCGTAATGCCAAACTGCGTTTACAGGGTAATGATAATTTTATGCATGAGGCACTACGCATTGGCGGAGGTAATAATCCATATGGTCAAATAAATGGTGGCAGTGAGCAGACTATCGCTATGGAAGAGGTATATAAGCTGAATCCGGATATTATTTTGCTGAGTAATTTTGATAAATTTGTGCCTGACGATTTGTATGATAATAAAATTCCCGGTCAGGACTGGAGTACGGTGAAAGCAGTAAAGGAGAAAAGAGTGTATAAGGTGCCTATGGGCATTTACCGCTGGGATGCTCCGGGCGTAGAAACACCGCTCATGATGGAATGGCTGGCACATGTGTTGCAGCCTGAATTATTCAAGGAGCTGGATGTGCGTGCAGATGCAAAAAACTTCTATGAGGATTTTATGCATTACAATATTTCGGAAGCAGATATGGCGCAAATTTTTGCTGATGAAGCTAATAAAAACAGTAAGCCGTTATTCTGATGCAGATAGAAGCAAGTAAATCAAATTATGCGGTAATCATGCTTGTATTTTGCATGTTACTGTTTTTGATGGTAGTAGTGAGCCTGGGAATGGGACGTCTTCATATTGCGCCTATGGATGTCTTTAAAATCTTGTGCTCTTATGTTGTGCCTGTAGAGCAAAGCTGGAGTGATCAGGCGGCGAGTGTTATTTATACGCTGCGACTGCCGCGTGTGCTGGCAGCAATTTTGATTGGTGCGGCGTTGTCACTTTCCGGCGCTGCCTATCAGAGTGTTTTTAAAAACCCGCTTGTAGCGCCGGATATGCTGGGTGTATCCTCCGGTGCATGCGTGGGTGCGTCACTTTGTATATTGTTGGGCTTAGGCAGTACCTTTATTCAGATAGGAGCTTTTGCCGGTGGTATGCTTGCCGTGGGCTGCGCTGTTATTATTCCGCGTATTATCGGTAAAAATTCGATAGTTATGCTTGTTTTGTCCGGTCTTATCGTTTCTGGCCTGATGAATGCTTTGCTGGGTATTATAAAATACCTTGCAGACAGCGAAACACAACTGCCGGAAATCACCTATTGGCAGCTAGGCTCTCTTGTTAGCGTAACCTGGGCTAATATTTTTTCCAGCGGAATACCTATTGTATTTTGTCTTGTGTTTATGTTGGTCATTCGTTGGCGTATGAATATCCTGACGCTTTCCGATGAAGAGGTACATATGCTGGGACGTGATGCCGGCTGGCTGCGCTACGCGATTATCCTGTGTGCGACTGTTCTTACAGCCTGCTCAGTTTGCATTAGCGGTACAATCGGTTGGGTTGGTCTTGTTATTCCGCATTTTTCCAGAATGCTTGTCGGCCCTAACAACCAACGCCTGCTGCCGTTAGCTATCGTTCTGGGAGCATTTTTCCTGTTGGCTGTTGATACGATTTCACGTGCGTCGATGAGTGCGGAGATTCCCTTGAGTATTCTTACTGGTCTGATTGGTGCTCCGTTTTACTTCTATCTCTTGTTAAGACAAAGGTTGGCGTTATCATGAAGTTAATTGTGAATAATTTAGCATTTGCCTATAATGAGCAGTCACCTTTATGGCAGAACGTCAGCTTTACGCTCAACAAGGGTGAGGTTATGACGATTTTAGGCAGCAACGGTATTGGTAAAACAACACTGTTACGTACCTTGATAGGATTTTTTAAACCGTTAGCCGGCGGCAGTGTACGTCTTATTACGGACGAGGGTGATGAATATACGCCTTACGAAAATCAGAAAGAGTTTACTGCACAGATTGGTTATGTGCCCCAGGTACAAAATACTGCTTACTCGTTCCTGGTGCGTGATTATGTTGTTATGGGAAGAGCGCCGCATCTTGGTGTCTTTACTAAGCCTAAACAAAAGGATTACGAGTTGACTGATGAGGTGCTGAATGATTTAGGCATTTATCATTTGCGTAACCGTTCCTTCAATACATTGAGCGGTGGACAGCAACGACAGGCAGTTATTGCCCGTGCTATTGTGCAGCAGCCGCAGCTGGTTATTATGGATGAACCGACCAATCATCTTGATTACGGTAATCAGTTCCGCGTATTGCAGATGGTACAGAAGCTGTCACAAAGAGGAATAGCTGTTATTTTAACAACGCATATGCCTGACCAGGCCTTTTATCTGGGCAGCAAGACGGCGATTTTAAAGCCCGACGGACTTGAGGTTGGCGATGTGCGAGATGTGTTAACAGAGTCAGCGTTAGAGGAAATTTATAAGCTGAAAATAAAGCTGCTGTATTTGCCGGATCAGCAAAGAACTATTTGTGTTCCCTACTAGCTTGTTATTTTACTCTCACATATAAATTTTATAAAGTTGATGATTAAGAGGTGTATCAGAATGTCGAAGAGAAAAAAATTGCTTTTAAGCAGTATCATGTGCTCACTTATTCTTGGAGTGAGTGCAGCTCCTGTAAGCGCAGAAACCATTGAAACCTTCAATCTGGATGAGATGGTTGTTGAAAGCTCCCGTAACCACAAAACTCCTTTGCCGGGTGGTTTTAACAACGATTCCTCCAGAGTAGGTCTTTTAGGTGAAACAGAGGTTATTAAGGCACCGTTTACTGTCCAGAGTATTACTGAGGATACTGTAAGTAAGATGGCTATGCCTAATCAGGATTTGGATACTGTTCTTTCCAACGTGCCTGCAATTCGCACAGGTACTTCTCCGATTAAAACAGACTTTTCTATCCGTGGTATTGCGACCAATGCTTCTGCATATTTGGTAAATAATATTCCCGGCTTTTACATTATGGCTACCGGCCCGATTACGAATACTGTGGGCAGCATAGATGCTATGGTTGGCCCTGCTGCAACGTTAAATGGCTCTGTACCGTCTTTTCAGGGCAGCGGAATTTCTGGAGCGACACCTGGTGCAATTTATTTAAACACTAAGCGTGCAGGCGAGAATGATTTCATAAAATATACGCAGACCTTTGGTGGTCGTGGCGATTATGGCGAATATATTGACATTAGCCAACGCTTTGGCAAAGACCGTAACATCGGCGTGAGAATATATGGCCAATACGATGATGGCGGTTTGGCAATTTCCGGTGCAGGACAGCGCAAGAAAAACTTATTTGCCAATATCAGCTATGAAGGCGAAACAACAAAGACTAATGTTTTTGGCGGTTATTATGACCAAAAGCTTATGGGTACAGAGCGTCGTTTTTCGTTGCATGAATCAGCTACAAAATTCCCTGGTGCTCCGGATAACAAAATGAGCTTTGATGATCCGGATGTTATGCATCAGGATAGTAATGGCTATATGCTGACGTTAAATCATCAGAAGAAACTTAGTGATAATGTTAACTGGTTTGTTAATGCTGGCATGAATCAGACGATTGTACGTCGCTTTATCTATAACTCTGAGTTCATGATTGATGCTAATGGTAATGTTATGGGCGAAGGAGCTTATCCTTGGTCTGACTATATTGACTTGCAGAATCAATATTTGCAGACTGGCTTAAAGGGCGATTTTATGACTGGCATGGCCAAGCATAATGTGGCTGTTTCAGTTGACCGTTCTCATCGAAAATATTACAAGACTGGTAAGAATAGAGAAGATTTAGGTACTACAGGTAATATTTATACAGGTCTCAATTTTAAACCGGGAATTTTTGATGCCGACGAGTCTACTTCTTTGCAGAAAAGATTGAATCAGGAAGAAACTATTGTAAGCTTAAATTTCATGGACAAGATTGAAATTGGCAAATTTACTTTGATAGGTGCAGTTTCTCGCCGTCATGGTGATTATGTGCCTGGATATGGTCCTAAATCAGGTAAGGAAGGTCCTAATTATAAAAAGGAATTAAAGGATAGCAACTGGGCACCGACTTACGGTTTATCCTATGCGCCGACGGAAAACTTATCTTTCTATGCTGCTCAGTCTACTGCCAGAAATCGTGGCAGCTTTGTTGATGATAGCAAAGCTCTCAATAATAATGACTTTTTGGATGCAACGAAGCTGAAAAATACTGAGTTCGGTATTAAAGTAAAACCAAATGAAAATCTTTCTATGAGCATCGCTTATTTTGATATGACGCAACCTAATACGTTGAAAACTTATAGTGCTACTGCCCCCGGTAAATATTGGGTAAGCAATAATGGCAAGAATCGTTTTAAAGGCGTTGATTTCAGTATTGATGCAAAGCTGGCAGATAAATGGAATACCTTTGGTGGCTTTGAATGGCTGAATGCAAAGCAGGAAAAAACTTCAGATGCCAAATTTGAAGGTTTGCCGACACATGGTTCTGTAAAATGGAGTGGAATCTGGGGCTTGGAATACAAGCCTGATGAGGACACCAGCTTTACCAGTCGCTTGAGTTATACCGGTACAGGCAAATTCGTTCATAGTCAGACTGCAAGAGTCTTGGATATTCCTTCTCATGTTACTCTGGATTTGTTTGCAAGTCATAAAACAAGAATTAATAACGTGCCTGTTAAATTTATTGCAGCTTGCTATAATGTGGCTAATGACAGCCATTGGATCGCACAGGTAGGGCAGACTGATAAATTCATGCTCAATAATCCGCGTTCCTTCATGCTTTCTGCAGAGTTTGAATTTTAATTAAGCTCATTATATTTAACTCCATCTCATATACGAAAACAGCAGCTCCAACTCTTTGTGAGTCAGGGCCGCTGTTTTTATTTCTTAAGGAAAATGATAGTATTTTTTCAATCCTCTGCCTTGAACGGTAAGCAGGTTTTTATTCAGCATTTCTTTGGCAATAAGATAGGCGCGGGTGCGCTTTACGTCGAGCAGTGTTTGCAATTCTTCATCAGTTATTTTTCCGTGTTCCCTTAAATAGCTTAAAACCTTTTGCTGCTGTGCATTGGGATAGTAGTTGCCTGCTGCCTGTTTTTCTGCCGCAAGCGGGATTTGCGGATGGTTATTGTTATAGTTAAGGTTAGGCAGCGTAATCTTAAAGGCGTGCTGCGTAACAGTAATGTTAGGATTTACATAGCAGTCCTTGTATAAATTCATTCACTATATTCATTAAAATCACTTCCGACGGTGAATGTAAGTGAAAAATATCTTCTTGACCGCAGTTTTTTCTTGACTTCGACCTCACTCCAAATGTTATGCTATAAGCGAAAACAGCATGAAAGGAAGATACGTATGAGCAAGAAATATAAATTTTTGCTGCTTACACTGTGCGTTGCGGCTTTGGCCTTAAACGGTTGCGCTAAAAACGCCGACAGCGAAGTGCAGGGCAGTGATACGGCTGCGGCAATTACCAATCCGCGTCAGATTGTCGCAGCAGATAACAAAACAGGCCGCACGATTATGTGGGAAGCAAAGGTGAAGCAGCCTTATACGCTGGAATATCGCTTGCAGGGAAGCAAGGATATACAGGCAGTGCAGGCAACGGACAGCAGCTTTACGGACAAGAATAGCGTTATTCAATACACCGCGCGTTTAAGCGGCCTGGCGCCGGGCAGTGCTTATGAATATCGCATCAGCACAGCGCAGAATAAAGGGCGTTGGCACAAGCTGCAGACGGAAAACGGCGCAGGCTTTACTGCCTTAATTTTTCCGGATTCGCAAAGTGCGAATTACAGCGGCTGGCAGCAGCTGGCACGTGAAGCGTACAAGCGTCATCCGCAGAGTGCGTTTTATGTGAATATGGGTGATTTGGTGGACAACGGACAGGATGCGAGCCAATGGCGCGCGTGGTTCAATAGTGTGAGCGTGTTCAGTGATGCTGTTCCATTGGCACCAATCCTCGGCAACCATGAGGCGTACAGTCTGGAGTGGAAGGAATGCCTGCCTGCAAGCTATACGCATTTGTTCAATGTACCGCAAAACGGCTTGGCGAAGTATCCGAATCAGTTTTACAGCTTTGATTACGGTCCGGTGCATTTTGTAGTGCTTGACACCAACTTTCCGGAGATGAAAAATTTTCAGCCTGATTTGCTGGCAGACGAGCTGCCTTGGCTGGAAAAGGATTTGGCGGCGAGCAAGGCACAGTGGAAGGTTGTTCTGATGCACCGCGATATTTTCCTTTACGGCTTTGGGCCGGAGTCCGGCAGAGCGCAGACCAAGACACAGTTTCTTGATTTCAGCTACCAGCTGATGCCGGTGTTTGAAAAATACAAGGTTGACGCAGTACTGACGGCGCACTTGCATACCTATCGCCGCCGTGTGCCGCTGCGGAACTTCGCACCTGCACCGCAGGGAAGCGGTGTTACCTATATCCTGACAGGTGTGGCCGGCAGTGTGCGCTATCCTAAGCTGTGGGGTGATTTTGAGTGGGATGCGGCAACAGCACCGAAGCCGGAAACCGCCAACTATATGACACTGAAGGCCGATGAGAAAACCTTGGAGTTTAAAGCCTTCTTGCAGGATGGCAAGCAGTTTGACGAAGTGAAATTAACTAAATAAGCAAAAAGACTGTCGCATACATAATGAATGCGACAGCCTTTTTTATTGCGCTCAATCAAGTTCAATCAGTTCATATTTGTCATTGCCCATTTTCAGCTCGCGCATAGCGGTGAGCTGGTGCAGGCCGTGGCGGCTTTCCATGCGCTCAACAAGGTCATGGTTGCTTTCCTTGGCATATACAAGATCGACGGAAGCCTGGTCGATGGCCAGAATGTCGGTAGAAGCGAGAATGCCGATATCTGGGATAGTCGGCTCTGCTGCACTTAAGCCGGCGCAGTCGCAGTCAACGGACATGCGGCGCAGGACATTGATGTAAACGATGTGCTTGCCGAAGAAATCAATGGTAGCCTTAGCGGATTCAGCCATATTTTCCATGAGCAGCTCCTTGCCGGGCCATACGTTCCAGTCCGTAGGCAGGTTATCCTTATCTACGCCGTGAACCTGTGCTTTGCCGATGCGGCCGTCTGCGCAGCCGATAGCCAGGTTTTTCATGGAGCCGCCGAAGCCGCCCATAGCGTGACCTTTGAAGTGAGTAAGTACGAGCATTGAATCGTAGTTGACGATGTTTTTGCCCATGGAAACCTCTTTAAAGTGCTTACCGTGGCGTACAGGCAGATTAACTGTGCCCTCTGCGTCCATGATATCAACAGGGCAGAAGGTCCAGCCGTTGACCTTTAAGGTGTCAAGATGCTCTTCGGTGGTATAGCGGTCGCCCTGATACAGGGTGTTGGTTTCCACGATGGTGCTGTCAGGGATTTGCTGCTGCAGTGCTTTGACCAGCTCGCGCGGCAGAATGTTGGGGCCGTGCTTTTCGCCGGTGTGCAGCTTAATGGCAATCTTGCCGTAAATGCTTTCGTTGATTAAATCATATAATTTGATGAGATGCTCTGCATCAATGTGTTTGGTGAAGTATACTTTGGCATGAGAGCCTGCGTTATCGGTTTTAGCAACTCTTTTGCAGCCTACTACAGGGGCTTGTGCAAATTCTTGTGTCAATTTCATCTACCTCCTATAATTTGTTACTTATATTTTAATCCCTGGAGTATACTATAAGTCAAGAGGAAAATGGAAGTTTAGTGGTGAATGTTAACTTCCAACTCATACTAAAAAAACGGGGCAGCACTTGTTTTATATATTCTTGCCTTGAAACAATAAGAACTGGGATTGGAACGCTGGCGTACGTTGGAGCTTCTAAAGAAGTCACAAAGACTTCACAATATAAATCCTAGAAATTTAGTATACTTTAAATATGGTTTAACTTTTCACATTGAAGGAGGTTTATCTCATGAAAAAATTAACAGCTATTATTACTGGCGCACTGACTGTTTTGGCAATTTCTGCTACAGCATTTGCTGCTAATCTGATTAGTGCGGACGAAGCTCGTGCAATTGCGCAAAAACAAGTTCCAACAGGTAGCACTTACCTGCATACTGAAGCAGAACTGCAAAAACTGCACCCATATTATGAAGTGAAGTTTTTTGATACTGATACTCAGACAAAATATGAAATTGATGTATATCAGGTAAATGGTAAAATCAAAGAATATAATATGGAAAGAAAAGCGTTGGGCGGCAGCGCTAATGTAATCTTGTCCAAAGATGATGTAAAAGCAATTGTTGCTAAAGAAGTTGGTGACGTGTCGATTTATGAACTGAAATTGGACAGAGAACGTGGATTATATGAATATGAAGTGAAATTCAGTGCCTCTGGTTTACGTGGTGAGATGAATATTAATCCGGAAACTGGTGTAGTGCTGGATAAAGAGGTGAAATACAGCCTTTAAGAATAAATTTTTATAAATTTTTTAGAGCGGTGCGAAAGCATCGCTCTATTTTTACAATCTTTATTCTTGATTTTGAGTTAAATTCAGATGCCATTAAAAAGCTGCAAGGAGACAATAAGGAGCTGCTAATTATTTCCGGTGCTGTGCGTCGGATTTATACTGCAAGATTGATGTAAGTTCCTTTGATAAAATAGAAGCTTTCTATATGAAATATCTGAAATAAAAGTGGAGGCTATCACTAGAGTGATATGATAGCCTCACTTTTTTCCACAAATCGATTGGGAATACCGATATTGAGAGGGGAATCAGGGGTTTACAGTTGTGCGGTAAACCTGCTTGCTATCTTTGAATTCGATGATGGTTACGCTCTTTACTGCGTCATGCTGCTATACAAAGGAGCGGGCAGTGCATGTTTTTTCAACAATTATCTAAATATATAAATACGTCACCATCGGTATCTTCTAGCGGAAAGCTTTGAAAACTTCGCTTAAAGATGATATAATAAGCTATTATACTATGACTGGAGTACGCTATGCGCAGGAAAATATTATTTGGTGTTGACTATACGGACAGCGAGCTGATTAAGCTCTTGCTGTATCTGTTTGTCGGCGGCACGGCGGCCTTGGTGGAGTGGGCCTTGTTCTACCTTTTCTTCCACTATCTTTTAAGTGGCCTGAGCCTTACACTGCTGACTATGCTGGCAACAGCCTTATCCTTTTGTTTGGCAACACTGTATCATTATTTCTTGGGCAATGTTCTGGTTTTTGACAGCGGCAGCCGTTACCAGCGCGGCAAGGAGCTTAGCCTGGTGTTTTTGGTAAGCTGTATAGGCTTGGCCTTTAACCTGCTGCTGATGTATATTTTTGTCAGCCTGCTTGACTGGCAGCCGATGCTGTCTAAGGTGCTGACAAGCTGTATTGTTGTTGTATGGAACTATCTCTCACGTAAAAAATGGATTTTTAGGAGTTAGATATGCCTGGAGAATATGTAGACGTAAAAAAATTTAAAAAGGTTGTGCTTTTGTATAACCGTAATTCCGGTAAGCAGCTTTTTGCCAGTATGATGGCTAAGGTGAATGAAACCTATAAGCTGGTGAAGGAATTAGTAGGACCTAAAAATGCAGAAATGCGAGATATCCGCTTCTTTGACCAGATACCGCAGATTGCTGCGGAAATAGTTGAGGAAAAGGTTGACTGGGTGATAATTGCCGGTGGTGACGGTACAATCAGGGCTATGATTGAACAGCTGGCTAATCGCAAGTATGTGCCTTATATCAGCGTTTTTCCTGCCGGTACGGTAAATCTGGTGGCTAAGGAGCTGCTGCTGAAGGCGGACCCGCATAAGTGGTTTAAACGAGTATCCAAAGGTATAGAGGTGCCTGTTTATCTGGGACGCGCCAACGGCAACGTCTTTTTGACGGTTGCCGGTATAGGCTTTGATTCCCTTGTAGTAGACAAGGTGACCGAAAAGGAGAAAAAGCTGCTCAACAAGCTTGCTTATGTTTGGCAGGGAACAGAGATTATGCGTAAGGAATTTCTGTTTAACAACTGGCGTTACCGCTTTCAGGTGCGTTTTGATGATGAAGCCGAGTGGTATGATGCAACCTCTGTTATTGTAGGCAAGAGCCGCTATTATGCCGGACGTTACAACCTCTTTAACGGTGCGTCGCTTTCGTCACCTCTTTTACATGCGGCGCTGTTTACCGGTGATAAGCGCGGGGATTTTATACGTTATGCGGCCTGCATTGCTATGGAGGCGCTGACGCTGGATAATGATATTATTATCCGTGCAGCGAAAAAAATGGAAGTACGCTGCAATGAAGAGAATTTTGCAGCAGAGCTTGACGGAGATGCTGTAACAACTGCTCCGCTTTTAATTGAGATGGAGTCCGAGCCGATTAAGTTTTTGGCGTAAGCAAGGAAATGGTGTAAGGTGAATAGGATAAGCAGAAAAATGGGCTGGCTGATATTTATTATCGCGGCCTGCATAGTAGAAGGATTTTTTGCCTGGCAAAGCTTCGGCGGAACGCACCCCTTTCCGCTGAATGAGTTTGGCTTTCAGATTTTTGATCATGTATTGCGTGACAGCGTTTTGGCAGAGATAGCATATGTACTGTATTACCGGCGTAAGCGTGTGCCGGACAGATTGCAGCGCTATTTTCCCGTTATTGTTATCGGTATTCTTTATCTGGGCGAAGCATTTTTTATGGTAAACCAGCTTAGTCTTGATAAAGGTTTGCAGACAAGCCTTTCCGTGCTGGCCGGTATTAACAATAACATTTTTATTGTGCTGCTGATGGCAATGTGCTACCATAAATGGCCTAATATCGGGATGAAAATCCTTTATTTTGCCGTTTATGTATTTTCTGCTCTGGCAGTGGTTTTTGACGGCTTCTATTTTTGGCAGACCTCCATGCATGTGGAGAGCGTTCTCTTCCAAAATCTGAATATCTATGCTGTTAAAGGTATTTTTGCGACGATGAGCAATACGATGATTGCCGGTATTGTTATCAGCATAGTGGTGATTTTACTGCTTTTTTATGTACCGAAGCCGCAAAAGCGTAAGCCGAACTTTGCCTGGTCACTGCTGTGCGTGGCCATGTTTACCTTGGGCTTGAACCTTACCGACAGATTGCTTGGCTATGCCGGCATGTACGGCGTGGAAAATGTTATCGGCATGTATGCGGAGGTAGAGAATGAAAAGACACGCATGAACTACCGCAATATGCTTTCCGTTCCTGTTAACGTGAACTTTGTCAGCAAGGCGATTTTCGATACGGATAAAATTGCCGGCGGCAAGCATGTGGAGCAGCGCGAGCTGACTGCCAAGGATAAAACACGTCTGACGGAAATGGGCATTGATGAGCCTAAAGCAAAGATTGCCAAAATCAAACCGCAGTATGACAGAGTTGTGCTGCTGATTCTGGAATCCATGCACCGTGATTACATCAACTACTATAACAACGATATTCCCGAAGAGGCTACACCGTTCTTAAACAGTCTGGTTATCCGCTATCCGCACATGAACAGGTATTATTCCTCTGCCGTGCCGACAACGCAAGGACTGAATGCTACCTTCCGTTCACATCTGATTATGGATAAGGATATTCCCGGCAAAAATACGCCATCGCTGTTCCGCAGTGTGCAGGCAGCGGGAATGCGAGGCATCTTTATGAACGCTTCCAGCCAGTATTATGCCAACGAGCTGCGCGAATATCCGACGCAGTTCGGCATGAACGAATACTATGCCAAGGAATATCTGGAAAAACAGGGCTATACCGGCGCCAGCGGCTGGGGCTTCCATAATGACGTGATGTATGAGGAAACACTGAAGCTGCTGGAAAAAGCTAAAGCGAAGAATGACCGTCTGGTGATGGTTACCAAAACGCTGGATATGCACCAGCCTTATCCTTATACGGGCTTCAGCTGGAATGAAATGCCGGACAATGTGCGCAGTAACCAGTTTATTACCGTGCGCGGCGTTTATTGGGTTGATAAAACACTGGAGCATTTCTTTAAGGAAGCACAGAAGCGAGGCCTGATGGATGACAGAACGCTGTTCATCATTACGAGTGACCATAATCCGCATAGCGGCGGCGAGTATACGAAGCTTGTTACCAAGGCTGATGATAAGCAGAGCATTGCGCCGATTCCGCTGATTTTTGTGTCGAAGAACCTGGCACCGCTAAATAATCTGCGCACCAATGAATATGCTTCGCAGATTGATTTGGCACCGACGCTTTTGTATCTGCTGGGCATCGACGTGCCGGACAAATTCATGGGCCGCAATCTTCTGCAGCCTACGGATATTCCCTATGCCTTAGGCTACTTTGGCGGTAAGGCGTTTTACTGGTCGGATGAGCGTCACTTTGTCGATCAGATGGATAAGCCTGTACCGGATACAGAATATGAGGATGCTTTAACAAACTATATTATTCATTATTATGGCTTGTGGCATCAATAAAGTTATTAAAAAATACCGTTCTACAGAAATGTGGGACGGTATTTGTACTTTTGCTATATAAACTTAGCTGAAGAAAACAAGTATTATGTATACAATTGACAATACACTTTTCAAAAGCATTTCTATCACATATAATATTAATGCAAAAAATAATTTTATGGAGGGAATGAAGATGTTTCTGATAATTGGTGCACTCGTTGTTATCGGTGTAATTTATCTTTTGTTGAAACGACATGAATCCAGAATGGTACTTATTGCCGCTGGTATTCTGATGTGCTGTATTGCCGGCAAGCCAATGGCTTCTCTTGATGCTTTTGCCAAAAGCATGACTAATGCCGGTCTGATTACTTCTGTTTGCTCCTGCATGGGCTTTGCCTGGTGCATGAAGTATACGGGCTGCGACAAGCATTTGGTTGTTGCTATTGGTAAGGTTTTGAAAAAAATGGGCTTTTTGCTTATTCCCGGCGCTACGCTGGCAACCTTTGTTGTTAATATTGCTATCCCCAGTGCTGCAGGCTGCAGTGCTGCGGTAGGCGTAATTTTTATTCCAATTATGATGTCTGCAGGCATTCATCCGGCAATGGCCGCTGCTGCCGTTAAATCCGGTACCTATGGCAGTATGCTGAACCCCGGCCTGGTACATAACGCCGTTATCGCTAAGCTGGCAGGTGTACAGGTTACTGATGTAATTGCCAACCATATGC
The DNA here is from genome assembly GCF_902463975.1 of uncultured Phascolarctobacterium sp. Lineage (GTDB taxonomy): Bacteria > Bacillota > Negativicutes > Acidaminococcales > Acidaminococcaceae > Phascolarctobacterium_A. Next base: position 22,232 of record NZ_CABQHJ010000025.1, on the reverse strand, counting down.
TGGCAACTGTAGTCGGCGTAATCATTGCTGCAGCTGTATTGACTGTTCTGGCAGTTGTGCTGAAGGAAAACAGAGGCTTTGCTCCGGAAGGTGAAGCCAGTGTTGACGAGAACTTCGGTATCAATCCGCTTTTCGCTATCATGCCGCTGGTTCCGGTTATCATTCTGCTGCTGGGCAGCACCAAGCTGGTGCCCGCACTGAAAATGGGCGTACCCCACGCTATGGTTATCGGCGCAATCCTGTCTTTGGCAGTAACCCGTAAAAATCCTGTTGAGCTGACTAAGAGCTTCTTTGACGGCATGGGCGATGCTTATGCCAACATCATCGGTATCATCATTTCCGTTGGCGTTTTCGTAGCAGGCCTGAATGCTTTGGGACTGATTAAGGCGCTGATTAACTGGATGCTGAATTCTACCGGTATTGTTAAAATTGCTGCTACCTTCGGCCCGTTTGTACTGGCACTTATTTCCGGTTCCGGCGACGCTGCAACCGTTGCGTTTAACGAAGCTGTTACTCCGCATGCTGCTCAGTTTGGCCTGGAAACCATGAACATGGGCTCTATTGCAGCTTTGGGCGGTACTCTCGGCCGTACTATTTCCCCGATTGCCGGTGCTACTATTATCTGCGCAGGCATTGCCGGTGTAGACCCGATGGAGGTTTGCAAGCGTAATGCTTTGGGTATTACCCTGGCGCTGGTAGTGGGCATGATACTGCTGCTGTTCTAAAATCAGATATTTTTTAAAGTATAAAATGGATGCGGAACTATTGCTTCGCATCCATTTTTATTGCGACGACTTGCCTCTATGCGGTATAATAATGCATGGAGGGAATTATGGAGATTAATACTTTTCTTGATAAATTACAAAGCTATCACAGCGAGCAGGTTTTTAACCCCTGGCGTGATTTTGATATAAGCTGTGATATAGGCCCGCAGGCTCCCGTTATCCGCAGTGCCAATCTGCGCCGTTATCTGGAGCTGCGTCCGGATGCACGTTATTTGTTTATTGCCGAGGCCTTGGGCTATCAGGGCGGTCATTTCAGCGGTATTGCTATTACTTCGGAGCGTATTTTGCTGGGCCACCATCCCGATGTAGAGCCGAAAAGCGTGCTGGGCGAATGGGATTACCGTCGCACGAGTGATGAAAGCAGCGCAATGCTGAATAATACACAGCGCCTGAAGGGCTTTAACGAGCCCACGGATACTGTTGTCTGGAACGCGCTGAACAGTCATGGCCTTGCGTCCTTTGATGTTATTCTTTGGAATATTTTTCCGTTTCATCCGTATAAAGCAGGTAATCTGCTGACTAACCGTACGCCCTCGCCGAGCGAGCTTGATGTAGGCATTGAGTACGCGCGGATGCTACTGGAGCTGCGTCCGGGGATGAAAATTGTTGCTATCGGTCAGAAGGCGGCGACAACGCTGTCACGTTACGGTGTTGAATGTATGTCTGTGCCGCATCCTTCTATGGGCGGTGCCAACCGCTTTAGAGCGGCAGTGGCGCAGCTGTTAGGCGGTGAGGCATAATGGGACTGGAAGCTGCTCCTTTAAGCCGTGAGCAGACCTTGCATATTGCTCTTGGTATGGGCAAGGCACTTTTGAAAAACGGTGCGGAAACCTCCCGAGTAGAGGATACTATTTCCCGCTTTTGTCATACGCACGGCTATCATGATATTCATGTTTTTGTTACGCCGACGGTTATTATTTTAGGCGATGAGGAAAGCGAGGGTGCGACTATTATCAGCCGCATCCGTTATCGCAGCACTAATTTAAGCGTTATCAGCGCTGTGAACGATTTTTCCTATAATCTGAAACGCTGGCCGCTGAATTATGAAAAAACACTGGCGTATCTGGAAGAGCTGCGTCACAAGGCTCCGCCCTATGGCAAATGGCGTGTCTGCATGGCTTCGGCAATCAGCTCGGCAGCCTTTGCGGCAATGCTGGGCGGCAACAGCCATGACTTTATCGCGGCCTTTATTACCGGCGGCCTTTCCATGGTGCTGTTAAAGCAGTTGGGCGGTTATCGCCCCAGTGCCTTTTGGGAAAATGCGCTTTCCGGTGCGGCAATCGGTGCTTTGGCTATTTTTTGCTGTGAGATGGACGGCGAATGTACACGTACCAACATCATCGTAGGTGCGCTAATGCCGTTCCTGCCGGGTGTAGCCTTTACCAACGGTCTGCGCGATTATATGGCCGGCGATTTGATTTCCGGCAATTCGCGTATCGCCGAGGCGATGCTCTTTGCTACATCCATTGCGATTGGCCTGGCATTCAGCCTGCTTGTATGGTATCACTGGGGGTGGAAGCTATGGGCATAAATTATTTTACAGCCTTTGGCTTTGCGTTTATCGCTACGGCTGCCTTCGGTATTCTGTTTCAGGCACCGCGCAAAAGCCTGCCTGTCAGCGGCGTTATAGGTGCGGTAGGCTGGGTAGTTTATTGCTATATCCGCAAGGATATGGCGTATGATTCTTTTTATGCCATGTTTTTTGCCACGGTTGCGCTTTCGCTTTTGAGCGAGCTGGCGGCGCGCATCTTTAAGCAGCCGGTAACGATTTTTGTTATTCCCGGTATTATCCCGATTGTGCCTGGACTCGGCATGTATCGCGGTATGGCGGCGATTATAGAAAATAATTACGATACGGGTATGAACATCCTTATAACCACCGGCATGGATGCCAGTGCTATTGCCTTGGGGATGATGCTTATGACGAGCGTGTTCCGTGTAATTAAGATAAGCAAGGATCATGAACGCTTGCTGCAGCTGCTGCATAAGGAAAATAAAGAATAGATTTGTTTACAGTGAGTGAGGGAAAGAAAATATGAGTTTAGCAGAGCTGTTGCTGCTGGCGGTTGGCCTGGCGATGGATGCCTTTGCCGTGTCCGTTTGCGGCAGTATGGTGCTGACACCGGATAACAGGTTGCGCGGAGCATTACGCTTCGGCAGCTGGTTTGGAGCCTTTCAGTTTTTGATGCCGGTGATAGGCTATTTCGGCGCTGTATCGTTTCGTGATTATATTACGGAATATGATCATTGGCTTGCCTTTTTCTTATTGCTTTATCTGGGAATCAACATGATTCGTGAAGCAAACGAGGCCTGTCATGTCAAAAAAGATTATAGCGTGAAGGAGATGGCGGTGCTGGCGATTGCCACCAGTATCGACGCTTTGGCAGTAGGTATCAGTCTGGCTTTTTTGAATACAGATATCTGGTTTGCTTCCATACTGATTGGCGTGGTGACCTTTGCTATCGCAGCCTTTGGCGGTCTGGCTGGCTTTAAGCTGGGAGCTATGGCCGGCAAGAGAGCTGACGTGGCCGGCGGCCTGGTGCTGATTTTTATCGGTATCAAAATTTTGCTGGAACATACCGGAATAATTTAAGGAATAAAAGTTTAGCGAATTTGCTACCACTTTAGGCACGCTGAGCTTGAATTTATATTATTGAAAGGAAGATAAATATGACGCAAGTAAATAAGGAGCGTATGCTCGCAGAATTTAAGGAAATTGTTGCCCTGCCTTGTCACAGCCTGCAGGAGCGTCCGGTATTCGAACTGCTCAAAGGCAAATTGGAGGCACTCGGCTTTACGGTGGAAGAGGATGACGCCGGTGAAAAGCTGGGTGGCAACTGCGGTAATCTGTGGGCATTTTTGCCTGCCAGCGCAGGAGTTGAAGGTGCGGTGCGCGTGCTGCTTTCTGCACATATGGACGGTGTTGAGCCCTGCGGCGGCACTACCGTTATCCAAAAGGACGGCGTTTTATATAGCGACGGCACCACTATTCTCGGCGGTGATGACAAATCCGGTGTTGTGGGTATTTTAGAGGGTATTCGCCTGCTGTTGGAGGAAGGTGCTCCGCATGGCGATATCCAGATTCTCTTCACTGTATGCGAGGAGGGCGGCGTTAACGGCTCCCGTTGCCTCGACCGCTCCAAGCTGCGTTCCGACGTTGGCTATGCACTGGATGGTGAAGGCGCTCCGGGCGAGATTGTTGTCGGCGCTCCCGGCCAGAAGAAATATAAAATTGACATTATCGGCAGAACCGCGCATGGCGGACTGGAGCCGGAAAAGGGCATCAACTCTATTATGATTGCTGCCAAGGCTCTTGCCGATGTTAAACGCTATGGCCGTATTGATGAGGAAACTACCTGCAATATCGGCATTATCGGCGGCGGTAAGGCAACTAATATTGTGCCTGATCTGGTAACCATTGAAGGCGATGCGCGCAGCCGTAACAAGGAAAAGCTGGAGGCTATCTGCAAGGAAATCGTAGAAACTATTGCAACCAGTGCTGAAAAATACGGCGCTAAGGCAGAGGTTTTTGTGGATAACAAGTATGATTCCTTTGCTGTTGCCGAGGACAGCGATGTTGTGACGCTGGCAAAGGCTGCCTGTGCAATGCATGGCTTTACTCCGGATATTACGGTTACCGGCGGCGGCAGTGATGCCAACTTCCTGAATGCTTACGGACTGCCCAGCGTAATTTTGGGCACGGGCATGAGCAATGTCCATACTGTTGACGAATACATCAAGGAAGAGGATTTGTACAATTCCGCGCTCATGGTACACGGTATTTTGAAGGCTGCGGTAAAATAAAAAAATAAAACGCTGTATATAGCAACAGGCCTGCATGTGCAAAACGAATGCAGGCCTATTTTTATAAAATTTGACCAGATAGCCGAATTAAGGTATAATTTAGCTATACGAAGGAGGTGCGATTATGCCTAAAATTACTTCAAGCGCAGAACTGCGCAATAACTATAACGAAATATCTTCTTTCTGCCATGAATATGATGAGCCTGTTTTCATTACCAAAAATGGCAAGGGAGATTTGGCGGTAATGAGTATAGAAGCTTATGAACAGCTTACAGCACGTTTTGAGTTGTATGGTGCGTTGAAACAAGGTTTAGACGATATTGAGGCTGGAAGAGTAGTTTCTGCAGAAGATGCTAAAGAGATGTTCAGAAAGAAATATCCTGGAGCAAATATATTATGACGTACAAGATAATTTATACGCAAAAAGCATTGGCGGATTTAGATGCTGTCGCTAGTTATATAAAGCTCAAGTTGTGCAATGTCTCTGCGTCAGATTGTATAGTAGAGAAATTTTTCGGCGAAGGAGATAGCCTTGCTTCTTTTCCGACTCGTTATCCCTTATGTAACGACGCATTTTTGCGTGCGTGGGGAATCCGCTTCGTGCCCGTGAAAAATTATCTGCTGTTTTATGTCGTGCGCGAAGATGAAAGTGCTGTTTATGTCATTCGTTTTCTGTATGCTAAGCGTGCTTGGCAAAATGTTTTGCGCGAGTATGTCAAAAAAGAAGGCGGCGGATTTATGCCTGTTTTTACAACGCATTACATTCAGGAAGAAACAGAAAAATACGGAGCAAAATAAAAACAGCAGCCTTGGCATACGCAAGCGTATACTGAGGCTGCTTTGCATTATTCTTCTGCTGCTGTCGCCAGCTGCACCTTCAGCTCTACGCCGAAGGTCTTTTTGAACCATGACAGATGCTCCTGAATCTGATGCATTTCAATACTGGGAATACCTTGAGCATAGAGCTTTAAAGTAGCATTCTTTTTGCTGATGCTCGGTTCAATAACATGAATCTGGGATGTTTCCGTATAATCGAGGCTTTCAGCTAAGGCCAGCAGCAGTGCCAGCTTGTTGATTGTTTTCCAGTTGGCGTCGCTAAGCAGTTCCTTGTAGAAACGGTCCTTGAAATAGTTTTTGGAAACACCGTTGTGCCAGCCGGCGATAGCTGCCGTGATAACCTGCTCCTTGTGCGTCAGTCCGAAGAGCTTGGCATTTAAAATCATATAGGCACTATGACGTGCGTGACTGTAGAAGTTGATAGTAATGCCGATGTCATGCAGCAGTGCAGCGGTTTCCAGCAGACGGCGATAATTTTTGCGTAAGCCGTGCAGCTCACTCCAGCCGTCAAACATTGATAACACCAAATGGGTGATGTGTCTGGAATGCTGCTGGTCGGGTTCATATAGGTTTAACACATTTTCCCTGCTCATTTTAAGGATATCCTTCGCTATAATGGGCACGTGATTTTCTTTGGAATAATAATCGAAGAACAGGCCTTCGCGCAGGCCGCAGCCGGAGGTGATGAGCTTTTTGGCACCCGTTACCTCCAAAAGGCACCTGATAATGCTGCTGCCGGCCAGAATGATATCACTGCGCTCGCTGCTGAGGCCGGAAATCTTTTTGCGCTGCTCCAGATTTGTATTGCGCAGTCTGTTGAAGAAGCTGCAATATGTTTGCGTGGTATAGGAATAATTGTGGATTTTGGTTGCCGGATACTTCTTTTCACGCTGTATGATTTTAGCTACCGTACGCGCGGTACCGCCGACGCCGATGAGAGGCAGCCTGTTCTGCTTGAGCCAGGGGTACTTTTCCAGACGGCTCGTGATAAAAAAGCTCACGTCGCTGAAGACATTGGCGGGCATGACATTGCGTGTGTTGAACATGGAGGTGGTATTGACTGCACCGATAGGCAGGGATACGCTTTCCAAAATTTTACGGTTCTTGAACAGAATCAGCTCGGTACTGCCGCCGCCCAAGTCAAAGATGATGCCGTCCTTGACGTTGAGGGTGTTGATAACGCCAAGATAGCTGATATAGGCTTCGGTATTGCCGGAGATGATGTGCAACTGGATGCCTGTTTCCTCGGCAACGCGTGCGACAAGCTCCGCACCGTTGGCAGCGTTGCGGATGGCTGCGGTAGCAACGGCAATGGTTTTGTCAGCCTGATAAATTTTGCACATATAGGCAAAGCTTTTCATGGTTTCGATGGTGCTGCTGAAGGCTACTTCTGTAAGCATGTTTTTTTCGTCGACCTTCTGACTCAGGCGCAGTGCTTCTTTTTGGTTATAGACCATATTATAAGCACCATTCTTATAAATATGGCTGATAACAAGCCGGGCCGAGTTGGAGCCGATGTCGATAATTGCGATTCGTTGCATTTTTCTTTTCTCCTTGTGGGGTGTTCCTCTAAACTCCGATTATTCTATTTTAACGATATATTTATTATATTACCCATAAGCGGAAAAAATCCTGCGTAAAAAAGTAAAATTCGTGTTAATTTGTTAAATTAATGTATAATCTCGATTTCTTCGCAGGATTTTTGTTAAGAAAAACGAATTATACCAATAATATACTGTTTTGGAGGCTTAGCTAATGAAGCGTAAAAATTATACAACCTTTGCTGCGATTCATCTAGGCTCGGAGATGCTCAGTATGCAGATTACCGAATATCACAATACCGAAAGGTACAAGGTTGTCGAATGCTGCAATCGACGCATCCGTTTGGGTGAGGCAACTTTTAAAAATAAAATAATTCCTTTCCCGCTTGTTTCCGAAATCTGCGAAATTCTGATAGGCTTCAAGCGCCTGATGAAGGAATACGGTGTAGAGGAATATGTTATGCAGGCGACAACGGCCGTGCGTGAGGCCAGCAATCAGGTATTTCTGCTGGATCAGATTTATAACAAGACGGGCCTTGTTGTCGATGTTGTTGATATGCCGCGAGAAATTTATACCAAGTTTGTGGCTATCCGCAATACGCTGAAGGCAGAAAAAATTTCTACCGAGCGTGAGGGCATGCTGATGATGGATATTTCCTCCGGCGGTTTGGGAGTAACGCTGGTGCGTGACGAAAAAATCTGCTATCAGGGCAACTTCCATATCGGTATTATCCGTATTAAGGAAAGCTTTGAGCGCAACCGTCGTGAAAGCATGCATTTTAACAAGGCGCTGACGGAATTTCTCAGCAGTACAATCGGACCGGTAAGAAACGAGCTGGGTGACAGCAAGGTGCGATATCTGGTGCTGTCCGGTACAGAGACCGAGCTTTTGCTGCGCATGCTGGGTCTGGATGAAAAGCAACTGGTGCATCGCATCAAGGCGGCGGATTTCCATGCCTTTTTCGACAGCATGCGTCAGATGAGCCTGGCACAGCTGATTCAGGTATATAAGCTGCCGGAAAATGTTGCGGAGCTTGTGCTGCCTACGGTGCTGCTTTATGAACAGCTGCTGCATCTGATTCCCGCCAAGGAAATTATTATTACGGCAGACCGCTTTATCGACGGTATCCAACTGCTGCATATCGGCAATAAAACGAACCCTGTCATGCGTAAGGAGCTGGAGCAGGAGCTTATCAGCCTTTTCCATACCATCGGCAGCCGTTATCTGTATGATAAGAAGCATGCTCAGCAGGTGGAGCGTCTGTCGCTGATTATTTTCGACAAGATTTCCAAGGCTTACGGCATGGGCGAGCATGAGCGCCTGCTTTTGCGTGCAACCTGCATTTTGCATGATATAGGCAAATACATCTGCATGCGCAGTCACTCTATCTACACCTATCAGTTGATTATGTCTACGGATATTATCGGCCTGAGCGAGAAGGATAAGAAAATCGTAGCGCTGGCATCGTATTATCATGCCAACAGACTGTTTGACAAGAGCAATACGCTTGCGCCGCATGTGGAAAAGGAGCTGGTGCCTGTTGTGGCCAAGCTGGCTGCCATTGTGCGTCTGGCTGATGCCTTAGACCGCAGCTATATGCAAAAAATTCACAGCTGCAGTGTAACGCTGAAGGATAATAAGCTGAAGGTTCTGGCAGCAAGCAAAGAGGATTTGACGTTGGAAATCTGGACGTTTGATGATAAATCTACTTTCTTTGAGGAAGTTTTTGGTATTGAACCTATTTTGGAACGGGTGAATAAGTAATGGGAAAATTAGATTTGACAAAGCCTGAGTATTTTTATAACCGCGAGCTGAGCTGGCTGAAATTTAATCTGCGCGTGCTGAAGGAAGCAATGGTTAAGGACACACCGCTGCTGGAGCGTTTGAAGTTTATCGCCATTTCGGCTTCTAACCTTGATGAATTTTTTATGGTGCGCGTAGCCGGTTTGTGGAGCAATTTTGACAGCGGCGTAGAAAAGCGCGATGCCTCCGGTATGTCGGTGCATGAGCAGCTGGTGGCTATTTCGCAGGCAGCGCATGAGCAGGTGCGAACTCAGACAAAATCGCTGATTGCGCTGATGGCAGAAATGGATGCGGTGAAGCTGCATTTCCGCCGCGTTAAGGATTTGAGCGAGCTGGGAAAGGACTGGCTGGAGGAATATTACCGTGAGGTTGTTTTCCCGGTATTGACGCCGATGGCAGTAGATGCTTCGCGCCCCTTCCCGTTTTTGGCCAATAAAACACTGAACCTTGCTGTTGAGCTTATTAAGGCTGACGGCGAGCACAGCATGGGCCTGATTCAGGTGCCGAGCGTATTGGACCGCATTGTGGAGGTTGAGCCTGAGGGCAAGCGTACCTTCGTATTTTTGGAGGATATTATCGCCAGCCATTGCCATGATCTGTTCAAGGGCTGCCATATTCTGGATATGGTGTCCTTCAGAGTAACGCGTGACAGTGACCTTGACTTGGAAGAGGATGACAGCGTTGACCTTATGAAGGAGGTTGAGGAATCGCTGCGTAAGCGTAAGCGCGGCGCTGCTGTACGTCTGGAAATCTTCAAAACGAATAATAATCGTATCAAAAGATTCCTGGAGGAAAATCTGGATGTTACGGAGATGGAGGTTTATGAAATCAACGGACCTCTGGACCCGACCTGCTTCTTTAAATTTATCGGTATGAAGGGCATGTGGCCGTGGCTGTATGAGCCATTTGTGCCACAGCGTCCGCTGGAGCTGCCGGATGACAGCGATTTGTTCGCCGCTATCCGTGAAAATGATATTTTGCTGCATCACCCCTACGAAAGCTTTGACCCGGTAGTTAAGCTGGTGAGCGATGCTGCTGATGATCCGCAGGTGCTGGCAATTAAGCAGACGCTGTACCGTGTAAGCGGCAACAGCCCGATTGTTGCTGCGCTGGCGCGTGCTGCGGAAAACGGCAAGCAGGTAACCGTACTGGTAGAGCTGAAGGCGCGTTTCGATGAGGAAAACAATATCCTCTGGGCGCGTCGTCTGGAAAAAGCGGGTTGCCATGTTATCTACGGTTTGGTAGGCTTAAAGACACATGCCAAAATTATTCTGATTGTGCGCAAGGAGGATAACGGCATTAAGCGTTATCTGCATCTGGGCACAGGCAACTATAACGACAGCACCGCAAAATTATACACCGACCTTGGCCTGATGACGGCCAATGACGAGTTCGGCAGCGATGCTTCGGCGTTCTTCAATCTGCTCAGCGGCTACAGCGAGCCGCCGGTTTGGAATAAGCTGGTTATGGCACCGCTGGGACTGCGCGAAAAGATTTATGCGCTGATTGATAATGAAATTGCTATGGTGCGTTCCGGTCGTGAGGGACATATCATCGCCAAGATGAACTCGCTGATTGACCAGCCCGTAATCCAGAAGCTGTACGAGGCTTCGGCTGCAGGCGTGCATATTGATTTGATTGTGCGCGGTATCTGCGGTCTGCGCACAGGCATCGAGGGCATCAGCGACAATATTACGGTCCGCAGCATTGTAGGCCGTCAGCTGGAGCACAGCCGTATCTTCTGGTTTGCCAACGGCGGCGAGGAGCAGCTGTATCTTTCCAGTGCCGACTGGATGCCGCGTAACCTTAATGACCGCGTTGAGCTGTTCTTCCCGGTAGAAACAGAGGAGCATATCCGTCGCATCAAGGCGTTGCTCGATTTGTATCTGCGCGATAACGTGGGCGCACATATGATGCAGTCCAACGGTACCTATCGCCGTGTACGCAACAAGCTGGAGCCTGTAAGCGCGCAAAGCACCTTGTACGAGATGGCGCAGCTGGCGGTGACTGCCGATAAGCTGCCGATGGAAAAGCGTCTGCAGCCTGTATTCAGCCGCAGATAATAGTGACGCATTATATTTATCAAGGATTACAGGCTAAGAAAGACTTATATTTTAATTGCTTACTTAAATCCTTATATTGATATTATGTGCTTAAGTTGTTATAATTAGTAACAAGAGCAGAGGGGGATTAAAATGAGTAATTATGCTGTAACCTTGAATTATAATTGCCATTATGGCTATGTAGAATATAACGAAGCGGATAAGACTGCCGTAGTAACCTTGCCGGAGGCTGTTTCCGAAGCTAAGGCTGCTGTCGAAAAGTATCTGGCAACTCCGTTGAGCCTGGATGTGCCGCAGGGTGATACTATCCGTGATTTTGCTACGATAACGCTGGAGCCGCTTTCCAGTAAGGAGGCGTTTCAGGTAGCGCTTACCCGTCTTTGGGGTAAAACCGGCGTGCGTGTTGAATGGAGCATGCCTCCGGGAATGGCGGACGATATCGCCGCTGAGGTGCTTGCAGAGGCACATTAACTGCTGCTTGTTTGAGGGCAGACTCTTTATGTAGTAGAGTCTGCCCTTTTGTTTATAAAATTTGTGTGAAGAATAGGAGAAATGCAGATGCTGGATATCAACAAATTACGCAATGCTTACAATGTTATTCACCGTATGAGCCAAAACAGACATCCTTTTGCCGAGGAGGAGCTTTCACTGGAGGTTGTACAGAGCGCGCAGGTACAGGAGGCGCTTAACGATGCCGCAGAAGTTATTGCTGTTTACGGCAAGATTATGAATCTGGTTTCGCAGAGCACGAGCTTTAAGGTTGCACCCAAAACTTCTAAGGCAGTTAAAAGCAGCTTTGTTGTGGAACAGGATGACCTGAGCAGGCTGCAGCCTATGACTGAAGCTACCAATATCACAAAGCTTGTAAAATATATTAATGATACCTTTGCAGATAAGGAAATGCATAATCTTACCACGGTGGAGCTTGGCAGATGGTTGGAACATGCAGGTTATCTGCAGTTGCCGGAAGATGGGCGCAATAAAATTCCGACAGAAAAGGGTTCTGAGTTGGGTATTGTTACCGAAAAGCGTGTAAGACAAACTACCGGAGAAATTTATTATATTAACTTTTATCCGCAGGCAGCGCAGCAGTTTATTTTTGATAATCTGCCAGCTGTGGCGGAGTTTTTGGCAAAGGAAAAAGAGGAGAAGCTTGCTGACGCATAACTTGCTGTTTCCGCATTGCCAGTAGACTGTTTTTGCGGTATAATATTTAATACAGCTTGGGCGGAAAGGCTTGAGTTCTGCCTGAGCTGTTGTTATGGTTCCGTAGCTCAGTAGGATAGAGCAACCGCCTCCTAAGCGGTAGGTCGCCAGTTCGATTCTGGCCGGGATCACCAGTAACCATGCGGTTTTCCAAATTTTGGAAAACCGTTTTTTTCATTTCCGCACCTTATTTGCACCTTGTTTTCAAATTTTGCCTAAATCAGCGACAAAACCATTAAGTTTTTCGATTTTATGGTTCAATCGTATAGCTAAAACGAAAAGCACGCTCTATACTAAGTTCTAGCTATAAAGAGAAAAATAAAAGCCTTCCTTGATAGAATAATTGCAGTTCCCTAACCGCATAAAAATCAAAGAAGGCTTTTGGTATGCTTGAGATAAACTCTCGAATTTTCGGAAAACAAGGATGGAGGTTTACTCATCATCCGAGGTTATCGGCATCGTATTTTAGCATATCGAAGAAAGCAGTTTCAGATGCTTTAGGGTTCATTTAAGCAAAAATATAAGGGTGTCAGCTCAAATAGTGTCGGTGTCAATGCAGTGTCAGTCAATTTTAAGCATTAAAATCAATTTCAAGAGAATCCAGTACCATCAAGGGTTTGCAGGCTTTTCCATCAACTGGTGTTGACACCGGTGTAAGCGTAAAATATTTATATTTCCTATGTATACTAATAGATAAATCTATATTATATAGAACGTAAAAAATTACAAGACAATGAACATGACAGGTATCAGTTTAAATCATTGCCTGTTATATCTGATGATTGTGCGTGGGACAATAAAATGAAGAAAATGAAAATTGATGGAAAAAGAGCTCAAAAATAAAAAATAAACGGGCCATAACATAGCGGTAAAACCTAGAAAGGAGTGGCAGAAATGAAAAATGAAAATGCTGCAAAACAACAATTTTTAAAAGCAAAAGATGTTGCTCAAGATTTTTTTGGAGGCACCATCAGCTATGGCAAAGTCCTGACAATGACTAAGGCTGGTATACTTCCAGCAAAGAAGTTTGGTAGAGTGTACTATTATACTTTGGATGCACTGAATAACTGGGCTGAAAAAAATATGAACAGCCCTGCTTGGAAAGGCATGAGTAAATAAGAAAACTTACCGGAAAAAGAACTGCTAAACGAAATGTTTGGCAGTTCTTTTTCTATATTATAGGAGGAATTATCAATGGCTGGATCACTAATCAGCAGAGGTAACAATAAGTGGGAACTAAGAGTTTCTGCCGGATATGATGAAAACAATAAACAGCGCAGGTTTACCAAGACAATATATGCCCGCAGTAAAAAAGAAGCTCAAACGCAGCTGGCTACATACTATCTGGAAATAACGGGCAGATTGGCTACGGATAAAGCTATCACTTTTAGTGAATTTGTAACCTATTGGGAACATAGATATAGTAAAAAAGTTGGGAAAATAACAATGGTCAATTACCAACAAATGTTAAAAGACCGTCTGTTACCGGCTTTTGGTTTTATGAGGATAGATAAAATAAAAGGTGAAGATGTGTTAAGGTTCATGGACCAGTTGTGTGAAGATGACGCACGGCTTGACACTAGGCACCAAAAAGGTCTATCTTCGGTGACAATTATGAAGCATTTCAAGCTTTTGAAGTTACTGTTCAATAAAGCTTGTGAATGGAAATATTTGTCAAAAAATCCATGTGCTGACGTACCTAAAGATATGTTAGTAAAAGCAACCTCAGAACACTATCCTATCTGGAACAGAGAAGAGCTACAGAAGTTTCTGGGCATTTTGGAAGAGTTACCCGTAACTTTACCTAACGTCAAGAATAAATTGATGTTTTATATTGCCCTCACAACTGGAGCCAGAAAAGGGGAATTTTTAGGCCTGACATGGGACTGCGTGGACTTGGAATCCTGTTCGCTGAATATAAATAAAGCAATGAAATTTGTTAGCGGGGAAAAGCCTGCTCTAGGAACACCTAAAACGAAGGCCTCGATACGTACATTGTATTTTGACGATTACGTCAAGAAGTTGCTCCAAACCTATAAAGAACTTCTTGATTTATGGTTGCAAGAAGAAAAAATTTCAAATCCGCAAAATTTGGTGTTTGTATCGAGAAATTGCACTGAAAACAGGGAGGCAGTACCCGTGAACGGTGACAGCTTCTATCTATGGCTGAAACGGATGTGCAAGAAACATCAGATGCCTAGAATAGCAGTACACTCTTTACGAGCCATGGCAGCGACGTATGCGCTTATCAGCGGTATGCCTCTTAATATGGTTCAAGCCATGATGGGGCATACTGACATATCTACTACATCAATTTATCTGCGTGATGTACAGGACGAGAGAAAAAGTGCGGTTGCACTTTTATCCAATCAATTTGAGGCTCTGCGCACTGGTAAGGAATAAGTTTGATAGAAGTATTTTAAAAGACTGACAGGCAGCTGTGATATAATATGCTTAGTTATATTATATTGGAGGTGCCTGTTATGTCTAACCTTACTAAATCTAATATTGAGGGATTGGTCGCTCTGATGGATAAAATCGAATATCCTGTTATTCCCGAAGAGAAAAAGGAGAGCAGGCAGGGGTTAAGAGCTTATAGAAGAACTCAAACGCTGAAAAATTTTTATTGCAGAGCGAACTGCTATTACCAAGCCAAAGCAATGCTACAAAAAATTTTTCAAAGTAAAAATTTTAATATAGCTATTGAACCCGCTTGTTACAGTGTTGCACAGGCTTGCGATTACATAAATTACTTTCTAGGCCAAAACAATGGTAACATTGAGAATGCATGTGAAGCATTTTTAAACAAACCAGAAAATGCTGGTAAACCCATACCTACAATAGTAATTTCTGAGTTTGTGGAGAATTATGCTAGAGAGCTAAGCGAACAATATCTAAAAGCGATTGAGAACGTACCTTGGTACACCTGTAATCTTCTATGTAGAAACGGAATGATTTCGCAGGCACAACGTTTTTGGCCAATATATGACTTTGAAGGAAATATTACTTTATTAAGTAATAGTAATGGCTATATTTTCTCCGACGACAGAAAACTTAAGGGAGTGTTCAACAATTTAGAATTGTTCCGGCTTATTGATACATCTGACGGAGAGCATTTACCGATAATCAATGATATTCTGAATGAATTAAAAGCCAAACGACATGGCTTCGTACCAAAAATTTTCCGTTGGAGCGACACGAGGCTAATGTACGAGGTTAAGGTAGCCCTGCTTAAAGAAGCGTCTAATCGCGGGTTATTGCTATATCCATATGAGCCAAATCCACAAAGCCGAGGTTTATATCCTTTTTTCAGCAACCTAAAAACAAAAGATTCTTCAAAATTACTAAAACTATTCAATGCACTGTATGTGATTACTGCGGGGCGTAAGGATTATTTTGATAATATCGCTAAATTAGTAGCTGGTATTATTCTGGGAAGTGAAATCTGTAAAAACAATCGACTGCCAATCAATAATGTAATGTTAATCACGGCTAATAACACGCAATTTGTTCGTGAATTTATCCTGTCGTTGTTTTTACTTGGTGTACCGTCCGGTGGCATACAAGGTAGAGATTTAGATACGTTTAGAGAATTAGTACACAATGAAACGTCTGAGGACGAGCTTAAAGATTCTAAATACTATGGTGTTACTAAACATACTATCAAGGAATTATCTAACGAGAATAATACTGGTAAGTTCTTAGAGGATAGGCTGTATTCTCGCTTCTTGAATATTACGGACGACTTAACCCAAATAAAAAACAAGGAGTATTTCATAAAACTGTTAAAAGGAGAGAAAATCGTTCATGACAGCCAGTTGTTGGGAAAACAGGAGCTAGTATCTGACACGAGTTATCTTTTTATTGCTGCTAAAAAGAATGAATTTAAAGATTATGATGGGCTAAGTTATACAGAATTTGATTTAGCGCAGAACATCCCAGAAGGCAAGCGGCTTTTTGGATTCGAAACCGATTTGAGCGATTACGAAAAATTTTTTATGTTGACAGCCTTTGCCAAATATGGTATTAGCTTATTGAAAAAGGAACAAGCTGATATTGAGGATTCTCAAAGCAGTGAGATAGATAATCCCTTAAAATACTTTATCGAAAAATGCTGTGAACAAAAAAAGGTAAGCGATACGGATAAAGTCCATGAACTTAATTCAACAGCTATACGTACTCTTAAATATGCCTATAATATTTTTTTTGAAATCGTCGCTCCAAAATATAAGATGACTAATACGTGGAATAAAAATACTTTTCTGGATTATGGGCTAGATTACAAAGTGGAGAAAACAAAATGTAATGCTATACGTACCCGTGACTTAAGCAGGGGATACACTGAAAAAGAAGTTTTAGATAAATTCAGTAATGCTAACCATATCATGGGAGTTATTGTTAAGCCAAAAGATGAAATAGAAAAAATTGCTCATGAGTGTAAGAACGAAACAAGTAGTAATCCTGATTCTCAGTCACTAAGCAAAGAAGATTTCCTTAAATTGATTGATAACACCTTTGAACTTTCATTTGATGAAAATGCTATGTGAAAGCCAAGTGCATCGGGAAGAAAATTTTAACCAGATTGACTATATGTGAAGTTTTTAGAAGTAGCCGCTTGTCTGCGAATTGTCTTATTAAAAGCATTCGCAGATGGGCGGTTTATTTCTATAGTAAAGGCTAAGAGATAATCTTAGTCTTTTTATTTTTTATAAAGAGCTAATAAAAGCTCAAACTACATTATTATAATTTAAATAATATATAACAATAAATTAAAAAATAGATAGATAGTTATATATAGTATATGCAGGGTGGCATAGGAAAGAGGTAGAAGCAGTTGTGTATATCACTAAATGATGTAGAATGAAATGAATGAAAAGTTGTTAGCTAAGGGGGTGTTTTATACTAGATATGTATTTGTAAAGCATCTTGAAGCAAGGAGGCGTTTGATATGTCATATAACCTAAAGCAAAGTACACCGAAAATTTTATATTATAAAATCAACACTGAAGAAACTAAGTTTCAAAACAAAATTAAAAAACCTAGCCAAAAGTCTACTAAGATGGTAAATATTCGGGTTACAGACGAAGAATTTCTGGAGATCGAGAATAAAAGTAAAATGGCTGGCATGAGCAAAACCGATTTTATAAAGAAAGCTGTGAAGGAGGCAGTAATTTACAATATTGATTCTAAGATTGTTGAAAAAATAGTCGTGTTACAAGAAAGAATAAATCAGCTGGAAGTAGGTGAGAAAAAACAAGCTAATCAAGTTAATTCAGAGTTTAACAGTATAAAAGACGATATTTTTAAAATGTTAGGAGGTTGAAAAATGTCTACTCTAAGAGCGTTAAACGGAACGTACAGAACGCTGGACGGTATTGTGAAGTATATTGCCAGCAATGAAGAACATAACGATTTGGTCTTGTATTATGATGCTGTCGGTGCTGATCCATTTAGGGCTACCAGAGATATGCTGTTGGTCAAAGCAGCCTATAACAAACGAGGAGGCAGTGAATATGTACAAATCATAGTATCTTTAATGGAAGCAGAGATTATCTGCCAAGATGATGTCGCACGCTTCCAGAGTGCATCAAGAGCTATTGCCGATATGATGTTTAATAAATACTGTTGCCAGATCGCCTATGCGGTACATGGCAATACTGATAACCTTCATGCCCATTTTGTTATTAACTCGGTACGTTATGTTGACGGCTATAAGTTACAGCTAGGTAAGAAGGAGCTTTTCCAGCTAAAAACTATCGTAAGCGATATTTTAAACCAATATGGATTTAGCCGGCTCTTGTATTATAGTGCCGACAAAAATCTAGAAAATTAGTAAGGAGGGTTTACCATGTCAAAAAAAAATAAAAAATTTAGCTGTTACGCAGTCGTAGGTTCTAACGGATATGCACTTACGAATAACTGGCTTGATTGTCAGACTTATATGAAAAATCTCAGACGGGAACGCCATAAAGGCTTTTATAGTTATGAAGATGCGTATGACTGGATTGTTGACGAGTTTGATGGTGACAGTAGGTATAAATTCGGTTTTAAATTCTGTAGTCTGGAGGATTTGATCAAGAAAGAGTTATATGTTGAAAAAACATCCGCAACAAATCATAATTATTTCCATTTTTAGTATGTAGCTTTTTATGGCAGTCATTACAAAACTCTAAAATTTAAAAGAAAAATATGCCACACCAATAAGCCGATTAAAAGGTTAGGAGCTGTGGCATATTTTCTACTGTTTTAATAGACAGTTTAAGCGTCAGTATTGCTGCTGACGCTTAGTTTATTTCTGATAAGCTTTTTTATGTATGTAGTCAATGAGTGCCTGTTTAGGAATTTTCCATTTGCCCTTTAGCATAAAGCAATCCATTTCGCCGCTACGGAAAATTTCGTAAGCTGAGTTTTTGCCTACCCCTAGAATCTCTGCTACCTCATCTACAGTCAGCATATCACTGTATTCTTCAAACATAGCTATTATACCCCTTTCAATATATATTTAACTTTATGTTAACTTTGACATTCCTTTAATGCACACAGATTTCTTTGAATTGGTTATTTTCAATAGGGCTGCTATGGCTTTTTATAACGCAGAGAGTGTTCTACTAACGCTTCCAAATGCTTAAACGGTATAAGATAATTTTTACCTTTCTTGATATATGGAAGCTGACCAGAATTGATCAGTTTATAAATTGTAGCGGTACTATAGTTCAATAAGCAGGCTGCTTCCGCTACAGTAACTAATATTTTTTGCATTTTTACCACCTCCTTCCAACATACATTTATTGATATGTTAGGCGCATGAAGAGGGGAACTGGGCAAAACTGAGCATAAGATGGCTCAAAAAGGTACTAAGAGTGGCATAAATAAGCAGAGCGGTAAATTCAACTGTTAAACAGCATGGTAAGCTACATACTTTTTTAGTAGCCGTTCTACTATCTACCTTTTTGTGCTATACTTATTAGGTAAGATACCGTCATTTTTTAGACCATAAATTTACATTAAAGGGTGATTTTTTTATGAATAAACAGCAGCTCGCTACCAAAATCTGGGAAGCCGCAAATAAAATGCGTTCAAAAATCGAAGCAAACGAATACAAGGACTATATTTTAGGCTTTATTTTTTATAAGTACCTTTCTGATGCCGAAGAGAAATTTCTGTACAGCAATGGTTATGACAAAGAGCTTATTGCGACAGTAGTGGAATCTGACGCCGATACTGTAGAGTGGGTACAAGACAATCTTGGCTATTTTATTGATTACAACAACCTGTTCTCCACTTGGATTAACAAAGACAGTGATTTTGATGTCAGCAATGTCCGTGACGCTTTATCTGCTTTTAGCCGCTTGATTAGCGAATCCCATAAGAAAGTTTTTCAGGGTATTTTTGAAACATTGCAGACAGGTCTGAGTAAGCTGGGCGATAGCTCTGGTTCTCAGACAAAAGCTATCAAAGAGCTATTAGACTTGATAAAAGATATTCCTATGGACGGAAAGCAGGATTATGATGTACTGGGCTTCATATATGAATATCTGATTAGTATGTTTGCCGCTAATGCAGGAAAGAAGGCTGGCGAGTTCTACACTCCGCACGAAGTATCTCTGCTGATGAGTGAAATTATTTCTGACCATTTAAAGGACAACCAATATATTGAGATTTATGACCCTACCAGCGGTTCTGGCTCTCTTTTAATCAATATAGGTAAAAGCGTTGCTAAACGTATCGGCAACAGCAACAATATCAAATACTACGCTCAGGAGCTTAAATCTAATACTTATAACCTGACACGTATGAATCTGGTTATGCGTGGCATTAAACCCGATAATATCGTTGCCCGCAACGGCGATACTTTGGAAGATGACTGGCCGTACTTTGATGAAGCCAATAAAGAAACTACTTACACTCCGCTCTATGTAGATGCAGTAGTGTCTAACCCTCCGTACAGCCAGAAATGGACACCGAAGAGTGATGTCCGCTATGAGCGTTTTGGTCTTGCTCCTAAAGGCAAAGCCGACTATGCTTTCTTGCTGCACGACCTTTATCACATCAAGCCTAGCGGTATTATGGCTATCGTTCTGCCTCATGGCGTTCTGTTCCGTGGTGGTGAAGAAGGAGAAATCCGTAAAAACCTTATCGAATATAACCACATTGACGCTATCATAGGCTTGCCTGCAAATATTTTCTTTGGTACAGGCATTCCAACCATCATTATGATTCTTAAACAGAAACGCAGCAACACTGATGTGCTTATTGTAGATGCTTCTAAAGGTTTTGCTAAAGAGGGAAAAAACAATAAATTACGTGCTTCCGACATTAAACGTATTGCTGATACTGTAATTAACAGACTGGAAATTCCCAAATACTCTAAACTGGTGAGCCGTGAAGAAATCCGTCAGAATGATTACAACCTAAATATCCCACGTTATGTAGATTCTTCTGAAGCTGCTGAAAGCTGGGATATTTATGCTTCCATGTTTGGCGGTATTCCTAAAGCAGAACTTGCCGCTTTAGATGATTACTGGAAAGCTTTCCCCAATTTACAGGAAGCATTATTTGAAGCAAGTGATACTCCTTATACCCAGCTGACTACTGATAATATTAAGGAAGCTATCAGAAGCCATGCTGATGTAGTTGCTTTTGAAAACAGCTTTGCTGATGCTTTTGCTGGCTTTCCTGCTTATTTACATCATGAGCTGATTGAACAGGCAGAACAGGTAGCTATTGCCAAAGAAGAAAATATCATCAGCGATAAGATTTTTACCCAGCTTTCTGGTATACCTTTGGTAGATAAGTACGCTGCTTTCCAGCTTTTAGATGACGAATGGAGTAAAATTGCCGTCGATTTGGAAATTATCCAGACAGAAGGCTTTTGTGCTACCAAAAAAGTTGACCCTAATATGGTACTAAAAAAGAAAGATAATAAAGAGCAGGAAGTCCAGGACGGTTGGATTGGACGTGTATTGCCGTTCTCTTTAGTACAAGATAATATTTTGGTACAGGAAAGCACAGCCTTAAAGAAGCAAGAAGCACGTTTGGCTGAAATACCTGCTGAGATTGAAGCTATTCTTGAAGAAATGAGCGAAGATGACAAGAATAGCTGTGAAGCTGCATTAAATGATGACGCTACTGCTTTTGTAGCTAAAGAAATTCCTAAAAAGATAAAAGAGCTTAAATTGGAAGATCAGTCCGTAGAAATTAGGGAGCTTATTGCTAAACTGACCCAGGCTAACCATCTGCTTAAAGAGGAAAAAGAGCTGAAAGCAAGTATTAAGACTGCTAGCACTGCTCTGCACCTGCTGACTAAGGAAACTATTGAATCTCTTACGAATGAACAGGTTAAAGATCTGCTACACAAGAAATGGATTGATAGTTTGATGGTTAATCTGAATAAAATGCCGGAAACATTGGTTGACGACCTTGTTAGCAAGCTCACTGCTTTGCAGAAAAAATATGCTCTTACATACGCTGATATTGATGCCGAAATCGACGAAACAGAGCAACAGCTGTGTGCTATGTTGGACGAGCTTACTGGCAGCACCTTTGACATGAAAGGTATCAACGAATTTAAAGCGTTGTTACAAGGTGAATGATATGGCTAAAAACACAAAACCTGCAATTAGGTTTAAAGGATTTACTGATGCTTGGGAACAGCGTAAGTTATCTGGTATCTATCAAAACATAGGAAATGCTTTTGTTGGAACAGCTACGCCATATTATGTCGAAGATGGGCATTTTTATTTAGAATCCAATAACATTAAAGATGGACAGATAAATAGAAACTCTGAAATTTTCATAAATGATGAGTTTTATGAAAAGCAAAAAGATAAGTGGTTACATACTGGTGATATGGTTATGGTTCAGTCAGGTCATGTTGGACATGCTGCTGTAATCCCTGAAGAATTGGACAATTCAGCAGCACATGCCTTGATAATGTTCAGAAACCAAAAAGAAAAAGTGAACCCATATTTTTTAAATTATCAGTATCAAACGAACAAAGCCAAGAAAAAAATAGAAGGCATTACAACAGGTAATACAATCAAACACATTCTTGCTTCTGATATGCAAGAATTTGTTGTTGATGTTCCTGACTTTGAAGAACAGGAGATAATTGGTGCATATTTTCAACAATTAGATAACCTTATCACCCTTCATCAGCGTAAGTATGACAGCCTTGTTAATGTAAAAAAAG
>NZ_CABQHJ010000024.1:0-43693 GCF_902463975.1 uncultured Phascolarctobacterium sp. | reverse complement strand
AAAACAGTTTAAAATGTTGCTCAAGTCACACATGGATTGCTGCTTTTACGTTAATATTAAGACAAAGGAAATGTAGAAATAACTCATAAAAAGTTATAATTATACATTTTCTAAATACTTACAAAAGGAGGAAACTACTATGTCCCCTGCTATTAAGTGTTTGATTCTGTTGGCTGTGGTTGCATTATTTTTCATTACAGAACTTATTCCATTAGCAATCACTGCTACTGCCGGTGCTATTGCCTGCGGTCTGTTGGGGTTATTGCCTGCTAAGCAAGTTTTTAGCGGTTTATCTAACTCTACCGTAGTATTGTTTGCCGGCATGTTCGTTGTAGGTGCAGCGATGTTTTACACCGGTTTGGCACAGTCCATCGGTAACAAAGTTGTACATCTTTGCGGAACCGGTGAAAACAGCCTGATGTTTGGTCTGATGATTGTCGGCACTGCACTCTCTTCCGTGCTCTCCAACACCGGTACTGCGGCTTGCCTGCTGCCTGTAGCATTAGGCATCTGCTCCGCAGCAAAGATTCCTGCTTCCCGTCAGTTAATGCCTTTGGCATTTGCCTGCGGCTGGGGCGGTATCATCACTATGGTAGGTACCCCACCTAACATCATTGCAACCGGCGCTCTGACTGCTGCCGGCCTGCCGAGCTTTGGCTTCTTCGAATTTGCCTGGATCGGTATTCCGGTATCCATTGCTGGCATGCTGTACATGATGTTTATCGGTAAACACCTGCTGCCGAAGGTTGAGCTTGATGCTGACCAGGATATTGAGCAGGAAATCGAAGCTACCAGCACTGACAGTAAAAAGCAGATTATCTCCGGTGCTATCCTGATTGCCGTTGTTCTGGTAATGGCTCTCGATATCAAAGGCGTAACTCTGGAAATGGCTGCTATTATTGGCGCGCTGATTTGCGTACTGACCGGCTGCTTAACCGAAAAACAGGCTTATGCTTCTATCGACTGGGTAACCATCTTCCTGTTCGCAGGTATGATGCCTGTATCCACCGCTATGGATAAAACCGGCGCCGGCAAGCTCATTGCTGAATGGACTGTTGGTCTGATGGGCGGCGATCCTTCTCCGATGGTTGTAACTGCTGTACTGTTTGCACTCTCCTGCATCCTGACTCAGTTCATGTCCAACACCGCGTCCGCAGCTCTTCTGTGCCCGATTGGTGTAGCAATTGCTAAGCAGCTCAACGCTGACCCGAAGGCTGTTATCATGGCAATCGCTGTTGCAGCATCCTGCGCATTTGCAACTCCTGTAGGCACTCCTCCGAATACTCTGGTGCTTGGCCCTGGCGGCTACAAATTCATGGACTATGTTAAAGCTGGTACTGGTCTGGTTATCGTATGCTTCATCGTATCCCTGATTGTAATTCCTATCGTATGGCCGTTCTTCCCAGGCAAGTGAGTTGAATGTAATATTTTGACAAATTAGTACTTACTTTACTTAAAAAACTAAAGAAAGTGGTAAAAATGCCGTGCGTTATTGCATGGCATTTTTGCTTTAATAAAAATGAGATAGTTGGGTGAAATACAGTTGATAAAAGGGGTTTTGAAATATATGCAATTAATTCTAAAAGAAAAAAATAACGCCTAGGGATTTATGATAGCGTGGTCATATATGGAATATGAAGAGCTGGTGCTAAAAAATGTGTTGCTTGCGCAACAGAAGCGCAGAAAAAATGCTGTTATTATAAATTCAACAAAGCAAATAACAATACTTAATAAAGTAAAAAAGATTGCTTTGACATGTACTTTCACAAAGCTATAATTAAAGTTATATAATGTCCAGATGACATTGTATATAAAATTTTTTTTACAAAGGAGGAACTTAAAATGTCCCCTGCAATTAAGTGTTTAATCCTCTTGGCAGTAGTTGCGTTATTCTTCGTAACCGAACTCATTCCTTTGGCAATTACTGCAACCGCTGGCGCTATTGCGTGCGGCCTGTTAGGCCTGATTCCTGCTAAGCAAGTATTTAGCGGCTTGTCTAACTCCACCGTTGTACTGTTCGCCGGCATGTTCGTTGTTGGTGCAGCAATGTTCTACACCGGTTTAGCTCAGGCTATCGGTAACAAAGTAGTTCATCTGTGCGGCACTGGTGAAAACAGCCTGATGTTTGGTCTGATGGTTGTTGGCACCGTACTTTCTTCCGTGCTTTCCAACACCGGTACTGCAGCTTGCCTGTTGCCTGTAGCATTAGGTATCTGCTCTGCAGCTAAGATTCCTGCTTCCCGTCAGTTAATGCCTTTGGCATTTGCCTGCGGTTGGGGCGGTATCATCACCATGGTTGGTACACCTCCTAACATCATTGCAACTGGTGCAATGACCGCTGCCGGTCTACCTGCATTCGGCTTCTTCGAATTCGCATGGATCGGTATTCCGGTATCTGTTGCTGGTATGCTCTACATGATGTTCATCGGCAAACATCTGCTCCCGAAGGTTGAGCTGAGCGCTGATCAGGAAATCGAACAGGAAATCGAAGCTAATAGCACCGATTCCAAGAAAATGGTTATTTCCGGCGTTATCCTGCTGGCAGTTGTTATCGTAATGGCACTGGGTATCAAAGGCGTAACCCTGGAGATGGCTGCTATCATCGGCGCTTTGGTTTGCGTACTGACCGGCTGCTTGACTGAAAAACAAGCTTATGCTTCCATCGACTGGGTAACCATCTTCCTGTTCGCAGGTATGATGCCTGTATCCACCGCTATGGATAAAACCGGCGCTGGCAAACTCATCGCTGAATGGACCGTTAGCCTGATGGGCGGCTCTCCTTCTCCGTTGGTAGTAACCGCAGTTCTGTTCATCCTGTCCTGCGGCCTGACTCAGTTCATGTCCAACACCGCATCCGCAGCTCTGCTGTGCCCGATCGGTATTGCAATCTCCAAAAACCTGGGCGCTGACCCGAAAGCAGTTCTGATGGCTATCGCTGTTGCAGCATCCTGCGCATTCGCAACTCCGGTAGGTACTCCTCCGAACACCTTGGTACTTGGCCCTGGCGGATACAAATTCATGGACTATGTTAAAGCTGGTACCGGTCTGGTTCTGGTAGCTTTCGTAGTATCCCTGGTTGTTATTCCGATGGTATGGCCGTTCTTCCCCGGCAAATAATACCAGTCTGACGAATAAAGCACCATATGCTTCGTCACAAATGCCTTGACGTACTGGAAGTACGCCGGCGGCATCCGTTCCTCGCCTCTGGCACTTTCTCGCCAGCCTGGTGATTGGAACTAATGACGAATAAAGCACCATATGCTTCGTCACAAATGCCTTGACGTACTAGAAGTACGCCGGCGGCATCCGTTCCTCGCCTCTGGCACTTTCTCGCCAGCCTAGTGACTGGAACAAAAGACGAATAAAGCATCATATGCTTTGTCACAAATGCAAATCAATCCCCGTCGCGAAAGTGACGGGGATTTTTGTTGCCTAAATTTTTCTTAGCGACTGTTATATAAAAACGTTGACATAATAAAAGCGCAGAGCTTGTCAGTTTTTGGCTGCAATTCTCTGCGCTTTGTTTTTCTATTTCTTTATTTTTACATCTACCTCAAATAAACGCTTCCAGGGGAAGGAAAGTGAGAACTTAGTACCTTTGGTCAGCGGACAATCATTAACCATTCTTTGACAGTCTGCAGTAACCTTTTGCAGGATTAATTTTTCCTCTGTAGCAAGATCATATTTCAAATCCTCACGGTTATGCATTTCCAGCTCGTTGGAAATGCTGCGGCGGGCATTGCTCTGGTAAAACCAATCGTCGATAAGGCGTTGGCGCAGCAGCACATTGCGTGCTTCACTGCTCATGTCGCGGGCGATAAGTCCCTGGGCGATGGCGTAGCCTACGGCGTTATCGCCGGTGTTCCAGCCATTGTAGGCCGTTAAGTGCTCAAGCTCACCGCTGTTTGCCAATAGCTGCATGAAGCCATTATCGGCACCGTTGGAATAGCTGATGTCAGCCAGTGAAACGCTGCGTCCAGCTTGGAGCTGCCTTCCGATAAGCCCTACAAAATTTTTGTTGGCAACGGAAGCGAAGGGCTGATTGTCGTCAGCGGTGGAATCCTTGACGATACCGTCCTGCGGTGTGTTAAGTGCCAAAATCAGGTCAGCACTGTCAGCTGATTGTGCCTGTACTGCACCGGCAGCTATAATCTGTTGCGGTACGCTGTCCTGCAGACGTGCGTCGCTGTACTGAGGCAGAGTTCCGGCGCCTACACCTGTGCTGTACAGGGGATATACGGATGGCTTGCTGCCGTTAGCTTCGTTATAGGCACGGGCAATTAAAAGCAGGCCTAGCTGATCTACACCGTCTAAAATCTGGAAGCTGTCTCTGCTCATATCAAAGGTGCTAAGGCTGATTTTGCGTCCTTCCATGTGCGTAGCGGAAAGAGTAGCATTGTCATCCTTACCGATGGCGAAATAATGAAATTTGCCGTTACGGGCCATGCGTGTAAGCTCCTGGTTGACAAGCAAATTTTTTTCGCGTCGCTCCAGCCAGTCGCCTAACTCCGCTTTTTTCATGTTGCGCTCCAGTGCCTGCATGGTCAGCCTTTCGGCGGGCGACAGCTTGCCCTGGTCCTGCTTGTCTAAAAGCTGGCTGTAGGCAAAGATGCTGGGGCCAATACTACTGTAGTAAGGCGGCTCTACACGTCCTCTACTGGCACGCGGTGTGCGCATAATCGTCGAAAAGGCATAAAGCTTTATCGGTAAAGTAGTTTTTAATTCGTACAGATGCTTAACGCGGTTTTGCAGCTCTTCTTGACTGATATTGTGTGTACGCGAGGCAACCAGGCCACCGTAAATCAGGCTGTCGGTGCTGATAACAGCAGCATCGGCCTTGGGCGCCTTGTGCTCCAGCCAGTCCCAGATAGCGTCGGGATTACCGTTTTTTTCGTTAGTGGCAATATATTTTTCGGGCGGCAGAATAATTTTGCAGTTTGCTGCCTCCATCGTTTGTTGAACATAGGCGGAGCAGACAGGTCTGTTATCTAAGGGTACATAAAGAATAGTCAGGCGTTTGGCCTGGACGGAAACCGGCATCAGTAAAGCAGCTGTGCAGATGGCTGCTGCCAGCTTATGGTGCCGAAATGTGAATTTTGCCATGCGTACGCCTCCTTGATTATTAACAGTTCTGAATATATACGTTTTATAAAGGTTAATATACATGCACAAAGGACTTGTTGTTTGGCATGTTTACAAGTAAAAGAATTTATTTTCTTATTATACTATGAAATAAAAATTTTTTCCAGTGGAAGCTTGACAAGCATTGCCGGTGTGCTATAATAAACTGGTAAATGAAAATAGTAACAGTAATGCGAAGGAATTGCCGTCGTGGAGGGTTCTACAGAAAATGCTGCCGTGGCTGAGAGCAGCAGGAAGGAAACGAAGGGCGCACCGCCTTCAAACTGACTGCGGAACGCGCAAGCAAGTATGCCAGTCCGTATTACCGGCGTTAACGGTACCGAGTGGGCATATGTCACTACATATGTCAATGAGGGTGGAACCGCGGATAACTCCGTCCCTTTGGTGTGGGACCGGGGTTTATTTTTTTGCCCGGACTGCACTGTTTACGATACATTATGTTAGGAGGAAACAAAAATGTCTGAGGAAAACAAATTTAGCTTTGAAAACAAGGAATACCGCCAAACCTATTGGCATACCTGCTCCCATGTGCTGGCGCAGGCTATGAAGAGACTTCATCCCGATGTTAAGCTGGCCATCGGTCCGAGCATTGACAACGGTTTCTATTATGATTTCGATACTCCGGCTCCGTTCACTCCGGAGGATCTTGCTGCACTGGAAGGCGAAATGCGTAAAATCTGCAAAGAAAAGCTGAAATTAGAGCGCTTTGAGCTGCCGCGTGCAGAGGCTGTAAAATTCATGGAAGAAAAAGAAGAACCTTATAAAGTTGAACTGATTAACGACCTGCCTGAGGATGCGGTTATCAGCTTCTACAAACAAGGCGACTTCACTGATCTGTGTGCAGGCCCGCATCTTGATTCTACCGGCCGTATTAAAGGCAACGCTATTAAACTGACCTCCGCTACCGGCGCTTACTGGCGTGGCGATTCTAACCGCAAGATGCTGCAACGTATCTATGGTATTGCTTTCCCGAAGAAGGAAGAGCTGGACGCATATCTGGAACAGCAGGCAGAGGCTTTGAAGCGTGACCATAACAAGCTGGGCCGCGACCTGGAATATTTCACTACCGTTGATTATATCGGCCAAGGTCTGCCTATCCTGCTGCCGAAAGGCGCTCGTGTAATCCAGCTGCTGCAGCGTTGGGTGGAGGACGTAGAACAAAAACGTGGCTATCTGCTGACTAAAACTCCGCTGATGGCAAAACGTGACCTGTATCGTATTTCCGGTCACTGGGATCATTATCTTGATGGTATGTTCATTCTGGGCGATCCGCATGATGAAACTAAAGAATGCTTCGCTCTGCGTCCTATGACCTGTCCGTTCCAATATCAGGTTTTCCTGAACCGTCAGCGCTCCTATCGTGAGCTGCCGATGCGCTTGGGCGAAACATCCACTTTGTTCCGTAACGAGGACAGCGGCGAAATGCACGGCCTGATTCGTGTGCGCCAGTTCACTATTTCCGAGGGCCATCTGATTCTTCGTCCTGACCAATTGGAAGAAGAATTCAAGGGTTGCCTGGATTTGGCTAAATACTGCCTGGAAACTGTTGGTATGCTGGATAAATGTACCTTCCGCTTCAGCCAGTGGAATCCTGCAAATCCGAACAACAAATATGAAGGCACCGCTGAGCAATGGGATCATGCACAGGCTGTTATGAAGAAAATACTTGATGACCTCGGTGTTGAATATGAGGTTGGCTTTGACGAGGCTGCTTTCTATGGTCCGAAGCTGGATATCCAGTTCCACAATGTATTCGGCAAAGAAGACACCATCGTTACTATTCAGATTGATCTGCTGCTGGCAGAAAAATTCGGTATGTACTATGTCGATGAAAACGGCGAGAAGAAGCTGCCGTACATCATCCACCGTACTTCCCTGGGTTGCTACGAGCGTACTCTGGCATACCTCATCGAAACTTATGCAGGCGCACTGCCGACCTGGATGGCTCCGGAGCAGGTTCGCTTCCTGCCGGTAACCGACCGTGCTGTTGACTATTGCTATGAGCTGGCTCATAAGCTGGAGGCTAATGGCTATCGCGTAACTGTTGATGCACGCAACGAAAAAATCGGCAAGAAGATTCGTGAAGGTCAGCTGGAGAAAATTCCGTACATGCTGGTTGTCGGCGACCGCGACATGGAAAACAAGACTGTTTCTCCGCGTAACCGCACCGAGGGCGATATGGGCGCTATGAGCTTTGAAGCATTTGAAGCAATCCTGAAGGACGTAGTTGATTCCAAGGCTAAAAAATAATATTTTCAGCTTCTGCTGAGATAAAAGAGCGAAGGCTGTGCTGTTGGCGGTACAGCCTTCGTTTTTTCGTTCTCTGGGCATTTAAGATTTTAGTTTTATAAATTTTGTGTGATTGGTCTTATAAATTTAAATAAGCCTCCGATATACTTTTAAATGAAGTTATATCAGAGGCTTGGCTTGGTTAAGCGTACAGAGAGAAAATACGCTTGTAATGTATTTTATTCTGTTTTTACGCCTGTATGCGTCCATACCTGCAGTTCTACCTCAAATATTCTGGCCCAAGGGAGCTTAGCGCCGACGCTGAGGTCGCGCAGATAATAGCTTTGTCCGTTTTGCTGATAAAAGGGTGTGCGTCCCAAATTATCGTGCAGCAGCTTATATGCCTGCAGGCTGAGCTTTCCCTGGATATATTGCTCTGTTGCCGTTTTATCTTCGCTGTCCAGCTCTACGGGATTTATACCAAAGGCTTCCAGTTTTTGTCGCAGTTGGGGATGCACCAGCTTTTGATAATAGTAGTCCTCGAGGATACGTTCTGCCGTGAAGTTCAGGTTGGCAGCGAAGAGTGCTGCCAGACGCTCGGTGTCCGCGCCTGCTGTCTGCAGCTGACGCAGGCGGCCGCAGAAAAGCAGTCCCTGTGCCAAGGCAGTGCCTGAAGAATTGCTGAAAGTGTTCCAGGCGGCGTAGGCGGCGAGCTTGTTGATTGGTACGTTGTTTGCCAAAAGCTGGGGCAGCAGCAGCTCTGCTGCTTCAAAGTTGGCGCTGCTGTCGATGAGTGCGACCTTATAGTCCTGGTCCAGCATTTGCTGCAGCTCCTGCGCTTGCTTGGCAGACGGACGGAAATCGTCGTTACCGCAGTTAACGTAGCAGATGAGGTCTGCACTATCCGGCGTGCTTGCTTCTGAAGCTCCCATGAGCTTCAACTGGTTGCGCAGCGCTGCACCGACGCAGACAGCCATATAGGGCATATCCGCACCTTCTGCTTTGGGAGAAGCATAATGCAGGTAGACCTTGGGCTGCCAGCTGCTTTGCTGCAGATAGTAGCGCGTGAGCAGCATGGCTGCAATTTCATCTGCGCCGTAGGTGAGCTGTGCCTGCTGCTGCAGCTTTTGGGCAGCGATGCTGCTTTGCAGTTTTACGGCACTGGCGTGCGGCAGTCCGATGGGTGAAGCATCGTCCTGACCGAAGGTTATCCGTCTGTCATCTGTGGCAAGCTTAAGCAGGCCCATGTTAAAGCGGTCGCTTTGCTGATAACGGCTGCGGTATTTATCCAAAACCTTGGCAGGAATTTTAGCTTCTGTGCGGCGCAGTTCCTGCGTAAGGGCGAAGCTGCCGGTGATGCGCACTATATCGGCAAGCTGAGAATAGCGCATCAGCTGATATTGATACCAACGGTCCGGTAAAAGCTGGTCACTGACGAGCAGACGCGGAATAACGGAAAAAATTGCCTGCTGCCTTGTTTTTGGCAGCTCCTGCAGCTGCTTCAGTAACGCATCTTCCTCAGACGGAGTGGCTGTGTTCATGCGGGCAGCCAGCAGGCCACCATGCAGCAGGTTATCGGCAGAAATTATGCTGCAATCGTATAATGGCTGATTTTTTTGCAGCCATGGGAAAAGTTTTTGCCTGTCAGAGGGCGTCTGGTAGTTGTCAAGATAGCTTTTTGGCGGTAAAATTACATTTAGGCCTGCAAGCGCGCCCAGTTTTTGCACCATGGTGCTGCAAACAGGGCGGCTGTCGAGAGGCAGCAGCAGGATGCTTTGCGTTGGCGTTGGCTGCTTCAGCTTGAGCGGGATGCTTGAGGGCAGGGCCTGGTGTAAGCAGAGGCCTGTCACTAGCAGTATGGAGCAAATTATTAAGATTATTTTGCTTAAGTTACGCATAAAGGGTGTCCTTTGCAATGATTTTATATGAGTACGGCAATTAATATATCGTTCCGCTCAGGAAAAATTTTCCCGTGCCTAAAGGCACAACGCAAATTTCGTGTGGAACTATGTACGAAACGTGCGGCGCCGATTTTGTTCGGGTATAACCGCTAGGCTTTCGTTGCCTTGTTTCGATAGTTCCAGACACTCATTTGCTAAAATTTTTATTCACTTCACGATATAATAATTGCTTGCAGTGTCCTTTGAAAGAAGTTTATGTGAGTACTATTGTTGTCTGATTTGCAAGCTAGGCTAAACAGAGAGGCTCTCCTTGGGGAGAGCTGTCGCCTGTAAGGCGACTGAGAGGGGAATTGTATTATTGATGCTTATGTTTCACAAACCCCTCTCCGTCATCGCAAGCGATGCCACCCGCCCCAGGGCGCTATCTCTTGCCCTACGGGCAATTCACCTTGTCTCCCCGAGGAGAGGCTATGTGTCAGATGTTTATGTCTAAATTTGCTTTTATCTAAACCCAATTATAACACAGAGGAGCAGTATATGAGAATAATTACCGGCAAGGCCCGCGGCCTGCAGCTGACTGTACCGAAAACATATGATGTACGGCCGACTGCGGACAGGGTTAAGGAATCCGTTTTTAATATTATAGGCAGTAAAATTATTGGTGCCACAGTGCTGGACCTGTTTGCAGGTACAGGTAATCTGGGGCTGGAAAGCTGGAGTCGCGGTGCTGCAGCTGTTACTTTTATTGATGCCAGTAAGGAATCGCTGCGCCTGGTGCGCAGCAATATTGCCAAGTGCCGCGCAGAGGCTGATTGCAGAGTGCTGCAGGGCAGTGCTCCTGCTGTTGCAGAAAGGCTGGCGGCAGCAGGGGAGCAGTTTGATTTTGCCTTTTGCGATCCGCCGTACAACAAGGGCTGGATAGAGCAGATTATTGCGCTTTTGGGCAGACGCTCTTTTTTACGCTCTGGTGGCTATTTGGTAGTAGAGCGCAGTGCGCATAATGCGTTGCCGGAGCTGCCGGCGGGCTGTGAGCTGGTGCGTAGCAGTCGCTATGGCGAAACATTGGTGGATTTTATTTGTTATAATCCATTGTAATTATAATATTTTTGGGAAATAAAAAGGAATATCAGCTTTTATGTCGAATAGAGAACAAGATATATAATAGGGTTTTCTTTGATCGGTTTCCGATTAAGAATAGATTAGGAGGTCTGGCTATGCGCAGAGCAGTTTGTCCAGGAAGTTTTGATCCTGTTACCAAGGGTCATATTGATATTTTTGAAAGAGCAAGTGCGATGTTTGATGAGCTGATTATCAGCGTTTTTCATAATCCTGGTAAGGATAAGGCAATGTTTTCTATGGAAGAGCGTGTGGAAATGCTTAAGGAAGCAACTAAGCATATTCCTAACGTAAGGGTAACCTGCTTTTCAGGTCTGTTGAATGAATTCTGCAAAAAGGAGGATGCTCCTTTTATTGTCAGAGGTCTGCGCGCTTTTACTGATTTTGAATACGAATTCCAAAGAGCGCTGCTGCTGAAAAAAATTGATAATGATCTGGAAACTGTTTTCATCATGACCAATGCAAAATATTCCTTCGTCAGCTCTTCCGGTGTACGCGAGCTGGCAACCTTCGGCGGTCAATTAAAGGATTTAGTGCCTGAATGCATCGAAGAACGCGTTCGTAAGCACGTTTACCAAAAGTTTGAATAGATTAGAGTGGGGATGATATCATGATTGAACGCAACAAAACTAATGTAGCACTCGATGGACTTTTTGACGAATTTCTTGATTTGGTTTCTAATGCAAGACGTGTTCCTTTGATGGATAAGATTATGCTTGATGAAAACGATCTGCTGAATATTATTGATGATCTCAAGGAAGCAATTCCGCGTGAAATCAAAAGTGCCAACCAGGTGCTGGAGGAGCAGAAGAATATTGTCGATAAGGCCTATGCTGATGCCGACCGTATTGTGCAGCAGGCTAAGGAAGAGGCAGAGCGTATTGTAAGTGTTGCTCAGGCTGAGGCTGATGCCAAGGTACAGCAGGAGGAGATTGTAAAACAGGCCAATGCTGTAGCCGAGGATATTAAGGCTAATGCACTGCGCTATCAGGAGGAAACCAAGCTTGCTGCTGATGAGTATGCTTTACAGGTTAAACAGTCTTCCCTGAAGTATGCTGATGATATGCTTGAATTTTTGAGTGGTAATCTGACCAGTGCTTTGGGCGGACTTAAGGAAAACATCCAAAGTGTTAAGGAAGAAATGAATAACATACAGCATCCGCAGGCACCGGCAGAAGCGCCGGAGCCGGAAGCTGCTGAAGAAGAATAAGAAATAAGTGCATTATAAAAGCTGTAACGAGGCATCATATGTGTGATGCTGACGTTACAGCTTTTTGTTGTTTAAGCAGTATTTTAGTTGTTTGACAGCGATATTTAGCTTTGGCTGCGGACGTAGATGGGTGATTGATAAAAATCGTTGCCGCTGCGGTTAAGTGCGGTGTCATGCTGCAGCAGGGACCATGTGTCGGTAGCAGCTATTTCCAATGCTAATTGCGTTTGGTAGGCAGCGTTATCATTGTTTAAGGCGTTTTGACCTAGCTTAGTGATGAGTGGCAGGCTGCTGCTTGTCTTCATCTGATGCAGCAGCTGGCGGCCTGTGTCGTTGAAGGCCAGCACGCGCAGGTAGGCAGGCTCCTGCTGCTGCCATACTGCTTTGGACTGGTCCAGCAGTATTTGCAGCAGCAGTCGGCGGATGCGGCTGGCTGTGTAGCGCTTGCTGATGCAGGCAGCGAGCGCTGCCTGCAGGCAAGTGCAGTCGCCAGCCTTGCTGAGCAGGTTCTCCAGACCTTCACTGGCCTCGCAGCGCTCGGCCAGCTGCGGCGGCGTAAGCAGCCGCAGGCGATATTTCAGCAGCTGCCATAAAAGCTGCGCGTCGTAGCCGCCCCGTGTAAGTGCTGCATGTGTGTAGGCGGGAGTGGCCTGCTGCCAGCTGCCGTTGCCGAACGCCAAAGCCTGGCGGATTGCGCTGGCGCTGGCTATATTGCTGCTGATGGCGGTGGAGTTATAGCCTTCGTCTGTACGCTGCAGGTAAAGTGGTTTAATGCTTGCAGCAGTCTGCAGCAGCGCCTTGCTATATTCCAGCGCCAAAATGTCGTTGGGAGAGCGGAAGGCGGTGTGTGCGCCTAAAATTTTTTCCCAGGCCTGTGCATAGCTGCTGCCGCTTTGCAGCAGCTCACGCAGCCTTGCCTGCGCTTCAGCGCTGCAGGCAAGGCGTGCTGCGGCTACGAAATCACTTTGCGGGTGTTCTGTACCGCAGGCAAGCGTATTGACGCAGCCAGTGGCTGCCAGAAGCTCTACAGCGCCTCTGGCAAAGAATTCGGCACTGCGCAGCGTAAAGGCGCAGCCAAGCTCCAGCACCAGATCAGCACCGCCCTGTACAGCAAAGGCGGCACGCTGCCATTTGTTTAAAATGGCAGGTTCGCCGCGCTGCATAAAGCTGCCACTCATTACGACGATGACTGGCTGCTGCGTCAAACGCTTCGTTTCCTGTATATGATAAAGATGACCGTTATGAAAGGGATTATATTCGGCAATGATGCCTGTAGCCTGCATAATTTTTACCTCGCAATATCTTATCTCTATGAATATTATTATAACATAGGCTGGGAATTGAGAAAATATTTCTGTTCAATTAGCTACGAATAGTGTATACTAATAGTATATTGGTATTTATGACTAGAATTAAATTTGGCGTTGACCGGGAGGTTTATTGTGATTGTTTTCGTAGTAAATTGTGGCAGCTCCTCTATCAAGTATCAACTGATAAACATGGAAGGCGAGCATGTCATGGCCAAAGGCCTGATTGAACGCATCGGTATGGAAGGCTCCACACTGAAGCATACGCCAGCAGGCAAATACACAATTGATATAAAAGAGGAAATTCCTGACCATAAGGTTGGTATCCGCTTGGCGATTAAAGCGCTGACGAGCAAGGAATATGGCGTTATCAAGGATATGTCCGAGATTGATGCGGTAGGCCATCGTGTTGTGCATGGCGGTGAGCGCTTTACCGACAGCGTGCTGATTACCAGTGATGTGTTGCACGGTATTGAGGCTTGCTGTGAAATTGCACCTCTGCATAATCCGCCGAACCTGTACGGCATTAACGCTTGCATGGAGATTATGCGCGGAACACCGCAGGTTGCTGTGTTTGATACAGCCTTTCATCAGACAATGCCTAAGGTTGCCTATCTTTACGGCCTGCCCTATGAAATGTATGTCAAATATGGCGTGCGCCGTTACGGCTTCCATGGCACTTCGCACAAATATGTGGCGCTACGTGCTGCAGAGCTGATGCACGAGCATATGAATGATTTGCGTATTATTACCTGCCACCTTGGCAATGGTGCCAGCATTGCAGCAATTAAATACGGCAAATCCATTGATACAAGCATGGGCTACACACCGCTTGAAGGCCTGATTATGGGCACCCGCAGCGGCGAGATTGACCCGGCGATTATTCCCTTCCTGATGGAAAAGGAAAATATGAATGCGCAGCAGATAGATGATTATCTGAACCGCCGCAGTGGTATTCTGGGCATCAGCGGCCTGTCCAGCGACTTCCGTGACCTGGAAAGTGCTGCTAACCGTGGTGATGACCGCAGCCAGCTGGCGATAGACGTTTTTGCCTACAAGGTAAAAAAATATATCGGCGGTTATGTAGCAGCAATGGGCGGCGTGGATGCGATTGTCTTTACTGCAGGCCTGGGAGAAAATTCTCCCTTTATGCGCGACAAAATCTGCAATGGCCTGGAATATCTGGGCACGCGCGTTGATCCGGAACTGAACCAGGTGCGCGGCAAGGAGCGCGAAATCAGCGTGCGTCGTGCGCGTGTAAAGATTTTCGTCATCCCGACAAACGAGGAGCTGGTTATTGCCCGCGATACCTATAATATCTGTCGCAGAATCATCAAGCTGTAGCCATTTGCATGAGGTTATAGTAACTGATAACAGTTTTTATCCGTACAAAGCATTTTTACTTGACAAAGAGCGGTAATACCGCTATAATTGTAACGATTGGTGAAATATGATTAAAATAAATGTCGCAGAAATCAAGAAAAGACTAGTCGGTGAAAAAACTCTTGCTTATGAGCTTTCGCCTGCTGAGCTGGAAATTGCAGCTGAAGAGCTTGCTGTTGACGGCACAGTAAATTTAGAAGGCACCATGAGCAACGCTGGTGATGTATTATTACTGCAGGCTGTAATGACTGCTAAGGTACGACGTACCTGCAGCCGTTGTCTGAAGGATTTTACAGGTAAAACCAGGGCAGAGGTTGTCGAGAAGTTTTATC
Source organism: uncultured Phascolarctobacterium sp. (assembly GCF_902463975.1). Taxonomy (GTDB): domain Bacteria; phylum Bacillota; class Negativicutes; order Acidaminococcales; family Acidaminococcaceae; genus Phascolarctobacterium_A. The sequence goes on along the minus strand of NZ_CABQHJ010000024.1, from coordinate 29,073 downwards.
CGGCAAGTGCTGAACATATTGAAAATGATGCTTTTGTCTACGATTCGGACGTTATTGATATAACGGAACCGCTTCGTGAAGGGCTGCTGCTTGCAGAGCCCATGCAGGCTCTGTGTAAGCCAGACTGCCGGGGACTTTGTCCCGTTTGTGGCGCTGATCTTAATGATGGTGACTGCGGATGCGACAGGTTCACTGTAGATCCGAGGCTGGCGGCATTGAAGCAATTCATCAAAAATTAAATTCACTTCATAGCACTGAGGAGGTGTATTGAGAAATGGCAGTACCTAAGAGAAAAATGTCCAAAGCCCGTCGTGACAGACGTCGTGCTAACTGGAAACTGAGCGTTCCTGGCATGGTTGAATGCCCGCAATGTCATGAAATGAAAATGCCGCATCGCGTTTGCCCTGAATGCGGTTACTACAATGGCAAACAAGTCATTGCTAAAGCTGAATAATTTTAAGCTGTTGATAAGGCCTTCGGAAGTAATTCCGGAGGCTTTTTACATGATATGCTGAAGCTTATCGTTTAAGCAGCACTTAATTGTGTAATTAAAAAAATCGCTGAAATATAAGAGATATTACAATTTTTTTGCTAAAAACCCCTTGCCAAAAACGTGCTATGCTTTTATAATAAAAACAGATATTATGAGCTGGTACTAAAAAAGCAGGTGATGGAATGACTTCTTCTAAAAAATTAATACGTCACAGAAGCTTGAAGAAGCTGCTTAGGGATAATCCCTTCAGCACTGATGAGCAACTGGCAAAGATGCTGGATGTCAGCGTACAGACTATACGTCTGGACCGTGTTGCTCTGGGAATTCCTGAGCTGCGTGCCAGAACTCGTACTATGGCCGAAGAAGCTCAGACCAAGCTGCGTGCCATTGATAAAAAGGATATCGTGGGCGAGCTGCTAGATCTGGAGCTGAACAAAATCGGTATTTCCACGCTGAAGATTACACCTGATATGGTGCTTGAGCGTACCGGGATTGCCCGCGGTTATTATATGTTTGCCATGGCCAATACGTTGGCTTTGGCAGTTGTAGATGCGGAATATGCGCTGACTGCTGTAGGCAATGTCAAGTATAAGCTGCCTGTCAATGCAGGTGCTGTGCTTGTAGCCCGTGCAGTAGTTACACACCGCCGCATGGATAAATATTATATTTTTGTTTCCGTGAAAAACAATAACGAAGAGGTTTTTCGCGCTAAGTTCATTATTGTTTCTTTGGATAACAGAACTAAGCATGAGGGGGAGCAGGAAGCATGAAAATCGCCGTAGATGTTATGGGTACCGATTATGGTCCCAAAGAGCTTGTTTTAGGTGCAGTCAACGCTGTTAAAGAGTATGGCTGCGAAACTGTTTTGGTTGGCGATGAAAAAATAATCCGTGAGCTGCTGGTAAAATACGGTGCGGATAAAAATCCGAAGATTACTATTCATCATGCCAGCGAGGTAATTGCGATGGACGAGCATCCTGCGATTGCGGTTAAGTCCAAAAAGGACGCTTCTATCGTAGTTGCGGCAGGATTGCTGAGAAACAAGGAATGTGATGCCCTTGTTTCCTCTGGCAGCACTGGTGCTGCTGTCGCTTCAGCGCTTTTTTGCGTAGGCCGCATCAGGGGCGTGGAACGACCTGCTATTGCAACGCCGATTCCCAGCCTGAAGGGTACTACTGTAGTGCTTGACAGTGGCGCTAAGGTTGACGCCAAGCCTGAGCATATGGTACAGAGTGCTATCATGGGTACGGTGTACGCAGAAAAAATTTTAAAAATTTCTCAGCCGAAGGTAGGACTTTTGAACATCGGTGAAGAAGAAACTAAGGGTAACGAGCAAGCATTGGCAACCTACCCGCTTTTAAAGGATACTCGGACGATAAACTTTATCGGCAATGTTGAAGGTCGTGACATCAATAAAGGCACGGTAGATGTAGTTGTCTGCGACGGCTTCGTCGGCAATGTCGTGCTGAAGTTCGGTGAAGGTCTGGCGAAGGCTATTATGACGCTGATCAAGGAAGCAATTATGAACGGCGGCATTCTGGCAAAGCTTGGCGGACTTTTAATCAAGCCTGCACTGAAGGGCCTGAAGAAACGTCTTGACCCTGCTGAATACGGCGGTGCCCTGCTGTTAGGTATCCGCGCACCTTTTATTATCTGCCATGGCAGCTCCAAGGCTAAAGCAATCACTAATGCTATTCACGTAGCTATGGACTTTGCCGAGCAGGATGTTGTAAGTATCATCAAAGATAAGATTGCGGAATCAAAAGAAATGAGGAATTAGATAAATGACAAGAGCTGTTGGTATTTTAGGTTTAGGACATTATGTTCCTGAGAAGATTATCACTAATACAGACATGGAGAAAATCGTTGAGACCAGTGACGAGTGGATTACTGAGCGCACCGGCATCAAGCAGCGTCACATCGCTGCTCCGGAAGAAGCAACCTCTGATCTGGCGTACAATGCTGCTGTAGAAGCACTGAAGGACGCTGGCGTTACTCCGGAAGAGCTGGACCTCGTTATCGTAGGTACTGCTTCCAGCGATTACATTTTCCCGTCTACTGCCTGCCTGGTACAGGCTCGTCTGGGCGCAAAAAATGCAGCTGCCTTTGACCTGGCTGCAGGCTGCAGCGGCTTTGTTTACAGCCTTGCTGTAGCAAGCCAGATGGTTAAGAGCGGTCTGTATAACAAGATTCTGATTATCGGTGCAGAAACTTTGAGCCGCATCATGAACTGGACCGACCGTAACACCTGCGTTCTCTTCGGCGATGGTGCCGGTGCTGCTGTAGTCGGCGAGGTTGAAGAGGGCTATGGCGTGTTGGGTATTGATATGGGTGCTGACGGCAACGGCGGCAAGTTCCTGCTGCAGCCTGCAGGCGGCAGCCGTAATCCGGCCAGTGAAGAGACTGTTGCGGCAAAAGATCATACCATCCATATGAACGGTCAGGAGGTTTTCAAATTCGCTATCCAGATTATGGGAAAGACTGCAAAGCGTGCTCTTGCTAAGGCGAATATGAAGCCGGAAGAGCTGGATATGCTGTTCCCGCATCAGGCTAACTACCGCATCATCACCTCCGCTGCTAAGCGTCTGAAGATGCCGATGGATAAGGTTTGGGTAAACGTAGACAAATACGCCAATACCTCTGCCGCATCTATTCCTATCGCTCTGTGCGAGGCTCAAAAGGCTGGCGCCCTGAAAAAAGGCGACAACATTATTCTTGATGGCTTTGGCGCAGGTTTGACCTGGGCAGCTATTGTCCTCAAGTGGAGTAAATAATCCAAACATTTTTCGTTTGTCTTAATAGTATTTGATTTTTATCGAAAGTGAGGTAATTTACACGATGAGTAAAATCGCATTCGTATTCCCTGGCCAAGGTTCTCAGACCGTTGGCATGTGCAAAGCTTTTTATGATGAATATCCTGTTGTAAAACAGATTTTTGAAGAGGCTGATGACGCTCTTGGCTATTCCATCAGCAAAATGTGCTTCGAAGGTCCTGCTGAAGACCTGAAGCTGACCGCTAACACCCAACCTGCTATCCTGACTGCCAGCACTGCTTGTGCAGCAGTGCTGAAGGAGCATGGCGTAAGCTGCGATATCGCTGCTGGCCACAGCCTGGGCGAATACAGCGCACTGGTAAACACCGGCGCTCTGAAATTTGCTGACGCTGTACGCATTGTTAACAAACGCGGCCAATTCATGCAAGAGGCTGTTCCTGTAGGCGAAGGCAGCATGGCTGCTATCCTCGGTCTGGACAGCGACAAAATCGTAGAAATCTGCCGCAGCGTAGAAGCTGAATCCGGCGAAGCAGTGCAAGCAGTAAACTTCAACTGCCCCGGTCAGGTTGTTATCGCAGGTGCAGTTAATCCTGTAAATAAAGCTATCGAAGCTCTGAAGGCTGCCGGTGCAAAACGTGCAGTTCTGCTGCCCGTAAGCGCTCCTTTCCACAGCACTCTGATGCAGCCAGCTGCTGACCGTCTGGCAGAGGTTCTGGCTCCGATTGAAATTAAAGATATCACTATTCCTGTTGTTGCTAACGTAATCGCTCAGGAGGTTACCAGCGGCGAAGAAATCAAAAAGCTGCTCGTTAAGCAAGCTGCTATGCCTGTTCTCTGGGAAACCAGCGTACGCAACATGGTTGCAGGCGGCGTAGACATTTTTGTTGAGGTTGGCCCGGGCAAGGTTCTGACCGGCTTCACCAAGAAGATTGCTAAAGGCATGATGGCTCTCAACGTTGAAGACGCTGCCAGCCTGGAAAAAACCTTAGCTGAGCTGAATAAATAATTCACCAGGCTAAACTGTCAGCTTCGCAATTCCCCCTAAACGTACATGCAGTATGTATTTGTGAAGACTAAATGACAGATGATGAATTGAAGGATAAGGAGAACTTACAATGAAGTTAGAAGGTAAAAAAGCTCTCGTAACTGGTGCTTCACGTGGCATTGGCCGTGCAATCGCACTGGCTCTCGCTGCAGAAGGTGCTGACGTTGTTGTAAACTACGCAGGCAGTGAAGCTGCTGCTAAAGAGGTTGCTGCAGAAATCGAAGCTATGGGCCGCAAGGCTTTCGTAGTGCAGGCAGACATTTCCTCCAACGAAGCTGCTACTGCTATGGTAGATGAAGTTGTTAAAGAATTCGGCCGCATTGATATCCTCGTAAACAACGCAGGCATTACCCGTGATGGTCTGCTGATGCGTATGAAGGAAGAGGATTGGGACGCAGTTCTGACCACTAACCTGAAGGGCGTGTTCAACTGCACCAAGGCCGCTGTCAAATACATGATGAAACAAAAAGCCGGTAAAATTGTCAGCATCAGCTCTGTTGTTGGCCTGATGGGCAATGCTGGCCAGGCTAACTACGCTGCTGCTAAGGCTGGCGTAATCGGCTTTACTAAATCCGTTGCTAAGGAAGTTGCTGCTCGCGGCATTAACGTGAACGCTGTTGCTCCCGGCTTTATTAAAACGGATATGACAAGTGTACTTTCCGACAAGGTTGTTGAAGGTATGCTGACTTCTATACCCTTACACAAATTGGGTGAAACTACTGATATTGCCAAGGCTGTTGTCTTCCTTGTGAGCGATGACGCCAATTATATTACCGGACAGACTTTACATGTTGACGGTGGTATGGTAATGTAATAGGGGGCCCATTTGGGAGACCTGCAACTTTACCTATTGGAAGGAGGTGAATCGTAATGAGCACTTTCGAAAAAGTAAGAGACATCACTGTTGAACAACTGAGCGTTGACGCTGACGAAGTAAAGATGGAATCCGCTTTCATCGATGATCTCGGCGCTGACTCCCTCGATATCGTTGAGCTGATCATGGCTTTCGAAGAGGAATTCGGTGTTGAAATCCCTGATGAAAAAGCTGAAAAAATCCGCACTGTAGCTGACGCTGTTAAACTGCTGGATGAAGAAAAATAATGCTTTACCTGCTTATGTTTAGGGAACCCCTTGTGGGTTCCCGGACACAAGCTATTCTACTTTAGTCCTGAAATGGGGGATATTTGTTGAAACTACCAGTGCTGAAAATCGGTAAACTTGTTGCTGAAGTACCGATTGTACAAGGAGGCATGGCTATCAGGCTGTCTACAGCCCGTTTGGCAGCTGCTGTAGCTAAAGAAGGCGGTATAGGACTTATCGCAGCGTCCGGCATGAGCTTTGACGAACTGCGTACAGAAATACGTCTGGCAAGAAAACTTACCGGCGGCAAGGGCATTATCGGTATTAATGCAATGTTTGCGGCAAGAGAGTTTTTAGGTCTGATTACTACCGCTGCACAAGAGAAAATAGATTTAATCGTAGCCGGCGCCGGTTTTTCAAGAGATATTTTTGCCGTCGGACGAAAATATGGTGTCGAAGTAGTACCAATTGTTTCTTCTGTAAAACTGGCTAAGATTTCTGAGAAGCTGGGAGCTTCTGCTATCGTTGTCGAAGGCACCGAAGCAGGCGGTCACCTGGGAACCCAGCAATCTATTAAAGAGATACTTCCGGAGATTGTTAAATCCGTTAATATACCTGTTATTGCTGCCGGCGGCGCTGTCTGCGGCAGTGATGTTGCCGAGCTTCTGAAGCTGGGCGCGAGCGGTGTGCAGATGGGCAGCAGATTCGCTGCCAGTGAGGAATCCAACGGCGCACCTGCTTTAAAAGAATTCTATCTTAAAATGACTAAAGAAGATGTTGTGCAGATTGACAGCCCTGTAGGCTATAAGGGACGCGCTATCCGCAATCCGTTTGCACAGTTATCTTTAGATAATAAAGCTCCTAAACCCACCACCTGCGATTTGTGTTTAAAGCACTGCACACACAGCTTCTGTATTATCAGAGCGCTGACACGTGCACAGCAGGGTGACGTAGAAACCGGTCTTGTTTTCACCGGTGCCAATATGTGGAAAATCAAGGAAATTCTGCCTGTAAAAGAAATCTTCAGGCGCATAAAGGATGAAATTTCAAAAATTTGATTACGAGGTGAACTATTTTGAGTAAAAGAAGAGTTGTAGTAACTGGCGTTGGCCCTGTAACTCCTATCGGTATCGGCAAGGATACCTTCTGGAATAACCTGGTTGCCGGTAAATCTGGTATCGGCCCTATCACTCAGTTTGATACTACTGATTTCACAGTAAAGATTGCCGGTGAGGTTAAGGATTTTGATTACACTGCTTTCATTGATAAAAAAGAAGGCAAGCGTATGGACCGTGTAACCCACTTTGCAGTTGCTGCTGCTAAGCTGGCTATCGAAGATGCTAAGCTGGATATGAGCAAGGAAAATCCTCTGCGTTGCGGCGTTTGCGTTGGCAGCGGTATCGGCGGCATCCACACCTTCCTGGAGCAATCCCTGAAGTTGGGTTCCAAAGGCCCGTCCAAAATCAGCCCGTTCTTCATTCCGATGGAAATCCCGAACATGTCTGCAGGCCAGATTGCTATTGCAACCGGTCTGAAAGGTCCTAACACCGCTATCGTAACTGCATGTGCTACTGGCACCAACTGCATCGGCGACGCTCTGCGCACCATTCAATACGGTGATGCTGACGTAATGCTGGCAGGCGGCACCGAAGCTGCGGTTTCCCCGATTGCTATTGCTGGCTTTGCTAACATGAAGGCTCTGTCCACCAATAACGAAAACCCTGAAGCAGCATCTTGCCCGTTTGATAAAAAGCGTGATGGCTTTGTAATGGGTGAAGGCGCAGGCGTTCTGGTTCTTGAAGAGCTGGAGCATGCTAAAGCTCGTGGCGCACACATCTATGCTGAGCTGGCAGGCTTTGCTATGAACTGCGACGCATATCATATCACCGCTCCGGACCCGACCGGCGAAACTCCGGCTGCCTGCATCGCTGCAGCAGTTGCTGACGCTGGCGTAAAACCGGAAGAGGTTGACTACATCAATGCTCATGGTACTTCCACCCATCGTAATGACCTGGGCGAAACCATTGCCTTCAAGAAGGTATTTGGCGAGCATGCTTACGAACTGTGCATCAGCTCCAACAAATCCATGATTGGCCATCTGCTGGGCGCTGCCGGCGGTGTAGAAGCTATTGCTACCGTTATGACTATCGAAAACGATATCATTCCGCCGACCATCAACTACAAGGATAAGGATCTGGATGATCCGGAAGGTCCGCTGGATCTGGATTATGTACCGAACGAAGCTCGTAAGAAAGTTGTTAATGTTGCACTGAGCGACAACCTGGGCTTTGGCGGTCACAATGCTTCTATCGTATTCAAAAAATACGTTGATTAATAAGCAGGATTGATTAAAATGCAGGAAAAACGTACACAGCAGCTGCAGAGCTTCTGCCAGGGGCTGGGTATCCATATGCATGATTTAGAGCTTCTTGATATGGCTCTGACCCATACATCTTATGCCCATGAAGCTAAGCAGTATCCTAAACCGCATCACAATGAGCGGATTGAGTTTTTGGGTGATTCCGTGCTCAGCGTTATCGTGAGCACATACATGTATAAGAACTTTCCTGATTTGGCTGAAGGCCAGCTTACTAAGCTGCGTGCTTATCTGGTTTGTGAAGGCTCCCTGTATGAATATGCCAAAAAGATTCATCTGGGAGACTATCTGCAGCTGGGTAAGGGCGAGGAGCTGAGCGGAGGGCGTGAGCGTCCTTCCATCCTGGCTGATGCCTTTGAATCTGTTTTGGGTGCTATCTATCTGGATCAGGGCTTTGAGGTTGTACAGACCTACCTGTTGGGAATGATGCAGTCGGAAATAGATTTCATCTGCCGTCATGGTATCTTTAATGATTACAAGACTCGTTTGCAGGAGTATCTGCAGCGTGACGGTGATGCAGATATTCATTATGTTCTTTTAGGCAGCACCGGTCCGGAGCACAATAAGGTATTTACCTCTCAGGTAATGTTGGGTAATACTGTTATCGGCGAGGGCAGCGGTCGCACTAAAAAAGATTCGGAGCAGCATGCTGCTAAGCAGGCGCTGGCACAGCTGCATGTAAGGAATCAGGAATAACATTACAATATTGGCCTACGGTAGAAATACCGTAGGTCTTTTATTTTGCCCGCAGGCAGTAATGCTTTACGCTTTGCAACGCACAAAAAATCCCCTCTTCCTGTTCGGAAAGAGGGGATTGCAGTTTATTGCTTAGTGTTGTTTTTCGTAGGGCTGGTTCATCAGAGCTTCGTCATCAAAGTAGTTGATGCGCATTGCCTCGCGTACGTCATGCAGTGTTGCAGCAGCGGCTGCTTCAGCTTCTTTGCTTCCTGCTCGAAGGATTTCATAAACCTCAGGAATGCGTTGCTCCCAATAGTGACGGCGCTCACGGATGGGCTCCAGAACGTCCTGCAGCACGTTGTTGAGGAACTTCTTAACCTTTACGTCACCCAGGCCACCGCGTTTGTAGTGAGCCTTCAGCTCGTCCAGGTTAGCGTAGTCCGGCAGGAATTTGGCAAAGTGCTCTTCGGTGCTGAAAGCATCCAGATAGGTGAAAACAGTGTTGCCTTCAATCTTACCGGGATCCTCTACGCGTACATGGTCAGGATCGGTGTACATGGACATAACCTTCTTTTTGATATCCTCCGGTTCATCGGAAAGATAAATGCAGTTGCCCAAGGATTTACTCATCTTGGCTTTGCCGTCAATGCCGGGCAGACGCAGGCAGGCATCGTTTTGCGGCAGCATGATGTCCGGGTCAACCAGTGTTTCGCCGTAAACGGAATTGAACTTGTGCACGATTTCCTTGCATTGCTCCAGCATCGGCAGCTGGTCCTCGCCTACAGGGACTACAGTAGCGCGGAAGGCGGTGATATCTGCAGCCTGGCTGATAGGATAGCAGAAGAAACCGGTAGGAATGCTTGCTTCGAAGTTACGCATTTTGATTTCGTTCTTGACGGTCGGGTTACGCTGCAGACGGGATACAGTTACCAGGTTCATATAGTAGAAGGTCAGCTCGGTAAGCTGCGGTACCATGGATTGAATGAAAAGGGTAGATTTAGCAGGATCAAGGCCGCAGGCCAGATAATCCAGGGCTACTTCGATGATGTTCTTACGCACCTTTTCCGGATGCTCAGCGTTGTCTGTAAGCGCCTGGGCATCAGCAATCATGATATATACCTTATCGTATGCACCAGAATTTTGCAGCTGTACACGCTGGCGCAGAGAGCCTACATAGTGGCCTACATGCAGACGTCCGGTAGGACGGTCGCCGGTCAGGATAATTTTACTCATATTAGTCTTACCTCTTTTTGTTCTTATATTTATATAATAATTATAAATGCACTGACGTAAACTGTCAACGCAAGCTTATTTTACGAACATAGCATAGTATCCGTTGAAGAAGATATACAGCACTATCAGCGGCAGAATGTAGGTAGCATAGAAGCGAATCCATTTGGGGAAGGGGATACCCTTACCGGTATCTGCCTCTGCAATAAAGTTATCCCAGCCCCAACCGTAACGGCTGGTGCAGAAGCTGAGGTAAATCAGACTGCCTAAGGGCAGCAAATTGTTGCTGACAAGGAAGTCTTCGAGGTCAAGAATGCAGGTGCCTTTGCCCAAAGGCTGAATGTGGCCCCACAGGTTGAAACCCAGCACGCAGGGCAGGGAAAGCAGGATAATCGCAATAATGTTAAAGCGAATAGTTTTTTTGCGCTCCCAACCGGTTAAATCGCAGATGCAGGAGGTAATGTTTTCGAATACAGCGATCACTGTAGACATGGCTGCGAAAAGCATGAACAGGAAGAACAGAGTACCCCAGATACGGCCGCCGCTCATAGCGTTGAACACATTGGGGAGGGTGATGAACAGCAAGTTCGGACCGCTGTCGGGATTGATGCCGAAGCTGAAGCAGGCCGGGAAGATAATTAGGCCGGAAACAATTGCTACAAAGGTATCCAGTGCCATAATCCACATTGCTTCACCCGTCAGGCGCTGTTCCTTGCCGATGTAGCTGCCGAAGATAGCCAGTGCGCCGATGCCAAGGCTCAGCGTAAAGAAGGCCTGTCCCATAGCGGCGAAGACTACCTCACGGATACCGTGCTCCAGAACTCTGTTGAAGTCAGGATAGAGATAATATTTAAGGCCTGCAGCACTGTTTGGCAGAGTAATGGAGTTTACTGCCAAAATCAGCATGAGCAGCAGCAGGCAGGCCATCATATTTTTGGTGATGCGTTCAACGCCGGCCTTGACGCCCAAATAGCAGACACCGAAGCAGGAGAGAACGATGATAATCATATTGCCTGCCATGGTTACAGGGTCGCTCAGCAGACTGCCGAAAACGTTGCCTACGCCTTTGGCATCAAGGCCGACGAAGCCGCCGACTGCCATTTTGTAGAAATAATACAGCATCCAGCCGGAAACTGTGGTGTAGAACATCATCAGGAGAACATTGCCGGCAATCGCACCATATTTATACAGATGCCATTTTGTACCTGCAGGCTCCAGTACGTCGAAGGATTTTGCCGCACTGCGCACACTTGCACGGCCGACAGCAAATTCTGCTACCATAATAGGCAGGCCTAAAAGCAGCAAAAAGCAAAGATAAATTAAAACGAAGGATGCACCTCCGTATAAGCCCGTAATAAACGGGAAACGCCAGACATTGCCTAAGCCGATAGCACAGCCGGCAGATATTAAAATAAAGCCAAGGCGTGAGGAAAAGCTTTCTCTTTCCATAAATATATACCTACTCCCTAAAAAATTTTGGATAATTTAATTATAAGCGAAAGGTTGGTTATAAGCAATAAAAAAACTGCATCCCACACTTTGGCAGGATGCAGTTCAAAGAGAATTATTTCTTTTCAGCAGGAGCTTTTTCCGGAGCTTTGTACGGAGAGAAGCTGAAGTTTTGCAGTTTGGCATCCTTGCCAAACATGAAGGTCATGATAACAACATTTTCTTTAGAGAAGGCTGCAATATAGGTTACTCTGTCGCCTTGGTCAAAACGCTCAAAGCTATGGAATTTGGTTTCTTTCAAAGAACCGAATTGTTTTTTTACCTGGCTTTGGATAGCAGCAAAGTTTTTCTCGCCCAGAGCTTTGTTAAGATCAGCGCTCAGTGTGGGAGCAAGAGCAGCATAGCCGGCAGCAGCATCCACATCGAGAGAGGTCATCATCTTTTCAGCGGTTTTCTGCTCCTTGTTCAAATCGCCGCCGTCAGCAGCAAAGGCCAGACTGCTGCAGGCAAAAGCAAGCAGCATAGTTAAGACTAACACTAATTTTTTCATTTACATTACCTCCAATTATAGATAGCTTAAAAGCCTTATATATAATCATAACTGTTTTTTCTCATTTAGTAAAGACTTTTAAAGTGATTTTTGAACAAATTCAGCTTAGAAGTGCAGTAAAACTGCTTGCTTATTTTGCCTGCTTGCCTTCTGGATGCTGCAGGCATTGAAACATCATTTCTGCCAGAGAGCGCTTCAAAAGCTGGTTGAATTCATCAACAGTGTGGTCGCTCAATGGCTTGCCTGCTGCCGGGTAAGATTTTTTATCCGTGCCGAAAATCAGCTCATCCAGGCTGCATTTAAGATGTTGGGATATACGGATGGCAATTGCCAGGCTTACGCCGGTCTTACCGTTTTCCAGATTGCTCATGTGGGTTTGGGAAATATTAATTGCTTTTGCCAGGCTTTGCTGAGACACCTGCGATTTGGTGCGCATTTGTTTGATATTGTTGCCGATAAGCTTATAGTCGGGGTTTACGGTTAAGCTTGCCATAAATTACACCTCCAGATGTTATTCAACAATAGAACATTTTATAGTTCTCTACATGAACGCGAGCCGTTGCTTCGTCCTTCAAGTATATTATGACATATTTATACCTGAATGTCCCTACCCTAAATGGCAATTTCGGGTAGGATAGGGCACTATTTTTATAAAAAAAGACGCTAATTTTATTTACAAAATGTATTTTATGCTTGATATTTTCTTGTTAACTTATAGTAAAAAATGGTGTACGACACATTTGCTATAGGAGTAGCAGTAAGGTGAAGTTTTAATTTAAGTTGTATGCCGCAACAGCTAAAGTTGCAAATGACAGCGCAACGTGTTATATTAAGGCTAGATTATATGAAAACGAGGTGTATTATGCTTACTGCTGCTGATTTTGATCAACTTGGCTTTTGGGAGGATTCTACCCCGGAAGAAAATATTACGGTTTATGGTATGGATTTTGGCACGGATTATATTATGCTGACGGATGATTTGGGCAAAACACCGCTGGACGCCAAAAAGTTTATCGTTGTTGCTGCCTATGATGAGGCTGACTGCTTTTTGTGGGGCGTAGAGCTGAAAAACTTTGCTGCGCTCAAGGAGCTGTGTGCTCAATATTCACCCGGAAGTGCAGAACTTTTTCAGGCACTGAAGGAATATAAGCTGCCGAAAAAATAAAATTGATAATGCGGAAGGCTTGCCTTCTGACGCAAAAACTGCTGCCCTGCGTCTGTGACGTTAGGCAGCAGTTTTTAGCTTGCAGCAATTTATTCCATGGCGAAAACGGTATCAACGCTGGCTTTAATCGTAATTTCCTGCGCAGCGATGCTTGTTTCTGGGGCAGCAGCTCTGTCGGCAGCAGCCATCAGCTTCATGTTGCCATAGGAGCGCTCCATGCCGCCGCTGTAGGTGCTGATGTTGGCGCTCAGCAGCTTGCCGAGCGTACGTCCACCGGCATTGGCAACAACGGCAGCTTGCTGGCGTGCATTTTCGACAGCCTGAGCCAGCAGCTTGTTGCGGTAAAGTTCTCTGTTGCTGACGCTGAAGGAAATATTATTGATCGTATCAACACCGGCAGCACTGATTTTATCAATTACCGGACCAAGCTTGCTGATATCCTTGAGCTTGATGCGCACACTGTTGCTGGCGGTATAACCGGTGATTTTACCCTTGATATCGGTATCTGGATAAAGAGTATAGCTTGTTGTTGTAATATCATTACCAAGAATATTGCAGCCAAGCAGATTACGCTTAACACTATCCATTTTGGCGGCAGATGCGCTTGTTGCTTCGGCGGCGGTACGGCCCTTGCCGTTGACATCAAAGCTGATTACGGCAGTATCCGGTGCCACCTCAATGCTTGCGTTGGCGCTGACGCTGATGCTCGGTGTATCAGGCTGCGCAGCCATAGCATTGGCACTGCCGATAAGCAGCAGGCAGATGGTAAGCAGAGCACAAAGCATTTGTTTTATCTTAGTCATAATATAACCTCCTGACTGTTATTGAATCAGCTTAATTATAGCATATAAATACAATTTAAACCTGAAAGACACAGAAAAAACACGAACCGCTAGGAGCAGGACAGTGATAAATAAAATGAAGCAGTTGCTTAACTTACTTACTTTTAATACTTACTGCCGTCAAAGCATTTTCTTAATGGTACAAATGTGCTATAATAAAAAACGCAATAAGAAGCAGGAGGTGCGCTTTATTTATGAAGAAAAAAGAGCGTGACAGGCTGCAGGTAGAATATATCTGTCCTGATTGCGGCAAACATTTGGCTTGGGCGCTGCCTACCGCTGTAATACAATGTCCGTGCGGACAGTGGGTGGATAATAACAATCGTTTAAAAGATAAGAGTGAGGTTTATCTGCCTTTAGACAGTGAGCAGACTGTACTTTTTTAATGGGGGTAAGAAACATGGCAACAATTTGGCAACAGGCTGAAGAATTAAAAGATGAAATGGTCGAACGCCGCAGAGATTTGCATAGACATCCGGAAACAGGCTGGACGGAATTCCGTACGGCAAGCATGATTATCGGTGAGCTGAAAAAGCTTGGCTATGATGTTAAATTCGGCGCTGACGTTATTGACGAAAAATCTATGATGGGCGTGCCGAGCGAGGCAGAGCTGGCTGATTATATGCAAAGAGCAATCAACGAAGGTGCGGATCCGGAGCTGGTAAAGAAGATGGCAGGCGGCAAGACCGGTATCGTGGCAACTCTTAAAACAGATAAACCGGGTAAAACAGTTGCCTTCCGCTTTGATATGGACTGCAACGATGTAGAAGAGGAGCGCTGCGACGAGCATCGCCCGGCAAAGGAAGGCTTTGCTTCCGAACATAAAAAGGCTATGCACGCCTGCGGTCATGACGGTCACGTAACTATCGGCCTGTCGGCAGCAAAGCTGCTTGCTGCTAATAAAGCACGTTTGGCAGGCACCGTTAAATTGATTTTCCAACCGGCGGAGGAAGGCGTACGCGGGGCTTTCGCTATGATGAACGCCGGTGTAGTTGATGATGTCGATTACCTGTTCGGCGGTCATATTGGCTTCAAGGCTACTGCCGATAACTGCTTGGTAACGATGACTGACGGTTTTCTGGCAACTACGAAGCTGGATGCGGAATTTACTGGTGTATCTGCCCACGCAGGCGCTGCTCCGGAGCAGGGAAAGAATGCTTTGCTGGCAGCGGCACAGGCTGCAATTTCCCTGAATACCATTCCCCGTCACAGCAAGGGCTCCAGCCGTATCAACGTAGGCGTACTCAACGCCGGCACCGGACGCAATGTTGTGCCTGATATCGCTGCTATTAAGCTGGAAACACGCGGTGCTACTACCGAAATTGATGAATACATGGTTACCGAGGCTAAACGCATTCTTAATGCCTGCGCCGCTATGTATGACGTTAAGGTAAAAATCACTATGGCCGGTGCTGCACCTGCTTGCTTTGCTGACAAGGAGCTGGGCCATGAGGTAGCAGAGCTGATTGAGGAAAAATGTCATTATGACGAGGTTGTTGAATATGTGGACATGGGCGGCAGCGAGGACTGCGGTTACTTCATGGAGCGCGTACAGCAGCACGGCGGTCGTGCCCTGTACATGATGTACGGTACCAAGATTGCGGCAGGTCATCACAACAGTCACTTCGATTTCAATGAGGATTGCCTGTGGAAGGCTGCTGCTACCATTACGGAAATCGCTGTACATTTCAGCAACAAGTAAATAATTAATCAAAACTGCCATGATTTTGCCATAATCTTATGCTATACTTATAAACATAAACAAAAGCAATATCTTGGAGGTATATATTATGAAATCACTTAAAAAAATCGCTTTAGTATTTTCCTGCATGGCGCTGTTGGGTGCCGGCAGTGCTTTCGCCGCTGATGCGGCTCAATCCTCTCCACTGGACGAGGTGCAGGCAAATCCTGAGGTAATGCGCGCACCGGGAACCTATGTTACCCGTGGCGAAATAGTTGCTGTAGAGAATGGCATGTACATTATTAAGGGTGAGGGCAGCAGAAATATGGTTGCAGTCATTGTTGACCGTGATACCTACGTTGTGGAGGGTGCCAGCGGTAAGCTGCGTCTGCCCTACGCTTTAAAGGAAGGCCAGAAGGTTACTGCTTATTATTCCGCAACTATGACTCGCAGCATGCCGCCGCAAAGCCATGCTCTGGCGATTGTTATCGAAGACAACGAAGAGCCTGCAAGTTTTTTTGAGGTAGCACAGGCAAGCCTTGCTAAGGATGGAAGTTATGTAACCGTACTTAATACCAATAATGACGTTATTGCGACGATTGATGCAAATGCGTGCGCAGACTTCGCTAAAATTAAAAAAGGTGATAAGCTGCTGGTTTGGAGCAGCATGATGACCATGAGCTTGCCGGCGCAGACTCACGCTGAGAAGGTAGTAGTACTTCCGTAAGGACGCGCGATAAAGCACAATAATAAATAACAAAAATATGAATTTGATTTGTAAAGAGGGTTAGTTAAAAAATGAAGATTTTTATGGATACTGCTAATGTAGAGGAGATTGCCAAATTTGTCGATTGGGGCGTTGTGTATGGTGTTACAACCAATCCGAGCCTGATTGCCAAAAGCGGTCGTACACAGGCTGAGGTTATCCCGGAAATTGCCAAGCTGGTTGCCGGTCCTGTCAGCGCTGAGGTTATCAGCACCGAATGTGACGGCATGGTAGAGGAAGCACGCAAGCTGGTAAAGATTGCGGATAACATCGTTATCAAAATCCCCTGCATTCCGGAAGGCCTGAAGGCAGTAAAAATTCTGAGCGCAGAAGGCATTAAAACTAATGTAACGCTGGTATTCAGCATGGCTCAGGCTTTGCTGGCCGCACGCGCAGGTGCCAGCTATGTCAGCCCGTTTATCGGCCGTTTGGATGATATCGGTGAAGACGGCGTACAGCTGGTAGAAAATATTGTCAAAGCCTTTAAGCTGTATGGCATTACTACCGAGGTAATTGCTGCCAGCATCCGTAATCTGGAGCACGTGGAAAAGGTTATGCTGACCGGTTGTCAGATTGCAACTATTCCTACTAAAGTGCTGGAGCAGATGATTGTCCATCCGCTGACAGATAAAGGTCTGGCGCAGTTTATGGCTGATTATCAAAACAGCCTGAAGTAAAAATCTTAGAATATTGTTACTGAGTCCGCAGCCTTAATTATAGGGAATAATTTTGGCTGCGGAAAGTTTTTTTGTGTGTTCAAGGGAGTGATTTGATGAATTTTAAAAGAGCCTTACAGGCTTTTCTTGTTACTGTATCCTGTGGCATGCTGAACGTGGCAGGCGCACAGCAGCGACCGGTGTTTATTCCTGAGGATTATGTTACAGAGCAGGCGCAGGCGGATTTTGTCGCCAACGGTCCGAAGCTGCTTTTTAGCGACAGTCCGGAAACTGTTTATCGTAACGGTATACTTTATCGTGATAAGGTTGAGGGTGATGTGCGTTTGTTCCTGCATCATGTCAATGGAGTTGCCGGTAAGAAAAAGTTGGCGGTAATACTGAAGAATACGGATAATCTGCGCCCGGTGCATTACAAGGTAACACGCAGTGGCGCAGCCGGCTTTGCTTATGATTATATGCGTGACGGCAAAAACTCTCAAAAGGAATATTTTGATGACAGCAACCAAAAGCCGCAGGAGGGCAAGCTGGGCTTTGGCGGTAGCCACGAGCTGCTCAGCGGCCGCGGAATTATTCTGCCGACGGACAAGCTTTATACGGCAACTGTTGACCTGCACTTTGACAAGCCTGTTGAGGTTAGCGTGCTGATGTGCGAAACAAAGAGTGATCTGGAGCTGTTTAACGAAGCTGCCGCCATCCAGCCGATGGATGAGCATCCGCTGCGTGGAACCTTTGAGGCTGCAGACTGGAACTATACACTGAAAAAACCTGTCAAGGATCCGGAAAAACCTCTGATGCTGGAGCTGGCAACCTCACAGGAGGGCTATGCCAAGGGCGTTGATGCTACTACCGGACTGCCTGCGGAAAACTATGGCAACTACGGTGTTATCTACAAGGTAAACTTTACTGTAGCCGGCAAAAAGCCGATAAGCTTTATTTTGAACCCCATCGGCGGTCCTTTTGCGGGCTACGGCGTACTGGAAAACAAAACTAAGGGAGAACGTCAGCTGGTGGCATTGCCGGAGCAGACAGTATGCTTAGGCTCAAAGATAGAGGAGGCAATTGAGCTTGCTCAGCTGAAGGCCGGCGACTATAGCTTTATCTGGTCACCTCCCGGTGCATCTAATCTGCCGGTGCAGCTGATTTGGGAGAAAACTGAATAAATAATGAGATAGGTTAACTAATGCTGTCGGACACAGTTTCGACAGTATTTTTTATATCTTGAATCAAGCGTTAATGAGAAGCATTTTCTATTCTTTGTTATATTTTTCCTATTGAGTAATTTTAGAATTAAGAATGAATTGATTATCTGCTAGACAACAGCAAAAAAAGTATAAATTTATTTGTGATTATTTTGTAGATTGGTGCTAAAAATACTTGACAATTTTGACGGAGGGTGTATAATTCTAAATGAGAATTATTTTTGATAAAGGATGATGAAAATGGCTAAAAGAAACACTATTCAAAGACAACTTGTTATCGCGGCTGTACGTTTTTTAGCAGATCACCCTACTGCTGAAGAAGTATATGATCGCATTACTATGGAGTATCCTGATATTAGCAAAGGTACCGTTTACCGCAACCTTAATTCTCTGGTTGAAAGCGGTTTGCTGAGCAAGGTTTCCGTTCCGAGCGGTGCCGATCGTTTTGATCATATCCTCGCAAGACATTACCACATCAAATGCACTGAATGCGGTAAGTTCATGAACGTAGAAAACTTTGATTATATTCCGGATATGGATGAAAAGGTAGCTGCTGTAACCGGCTACAAAATGAATCATCATGATATTGTTTTCAGCGGTATCTGCCCCGAATGCCAAAAGGAAATGGCAGAGCACCCTGTAAGCGAAGATGTTTTGGGTGATGACCAAAACTGATATTAAGGCTATATAAGCTTTAGTTTGGGAAGGCTGTTGCGTCGTTTTCAAGAGGAGGAATTGAAAATGGAGTTAAAAGGCAGCAAAACTGAAAAAAATCTGCAGACCGCTTTTGCCGGCGAATCTCAGGCTCACACTAAGTACCAATATTATGCAAGTGCAGCCAAAAAAGAAGGCTATAACCAAATTGGCGCTATTTTTACCGAAACTGCCGGTAATGAAAAAGAGCATGCCAAATTATGGTTTAAGGCATTGCATGGCGGCGCTGTTCCCCAGACTATTGAAAATCTGAAGGATGCAGCTGCAGGCGAAAACTATGAGTGGACCGAAATGTATGCTGAATTTGCCAAGGTTGCCAAAGAGGAAGGCTTTGATAAAATTGCATTCCTGTTTGAAGAAGTAGGCAAGATTGAAAAAGAGCATGAGGAAAGATATCGTGCACTTTTGGCAAACATTGAAAATGACCGTGTTTTCCAGCGTGAAGAGAAAAAGGTTTGGATCTGCACTAACTGTGGTAAGATTGTTATCGCTGAAAAGGCTCCGGAAAAATGCCCGGTATGCGACCATCCGCAGGGTTATTTCGAGCTGAAGGTAACAAACTATTAATTTTCTGAAGCAGGATTATTTATAGAAGCATGAAAAGGCTTTAATGGGGATTTTTCTGCGACAGAACGAAAAACAAAATAGCAGCATAAGAGGCAAACAGCGAGGCGCAAGTCTGCTGTCTGCCTCTTTTTTGCGTAAAGCAAAAAAGCTGCCGCATTTGCGGCAGCCAGGCTGCGCTCTTTTCAGTAGAAAAGCAGCTGGGTTTTGTAGACGGCGCTGACACCGGCGTTCAGGGCGAAAAGGCAGCCAAGCGAAAGCGCTATGAGCAGGGCAGCTTCCTTGCTGTTTAATGGCTGCTGCTGGTGCATGGCGCGGCGGATTGCCTTGCCGCATAAAACGACCAGCATGCCCAAAAGAAATAAAGAGAAAAATATATTCAGCATTATAATGGCTCCTTTGGTATAAGCTGTTTACAAGCAGATAAATATTTATAGGATTAGTATACCACACTTTTCGTGAAATATGGTATACTATTATAGATATATTCAGCAAAATATAGCAGATTTAGATTCTGCCATGTTCCCAAAAGAGAAGGGTGATTAGTATGGAAACAAGAGTAGCTGTTATCTCTCTGATTGTAACGCAGCCTGAGGCTGTGGAAGAGCTTAACGCAATTTTACACACCTACAGCAGTTATATTATCGGTCGCATGGGCCTGCCCTATCGCCAGAAGAATGTTAATATTATCTGCGTTGCCGTTGATGCGCCGCAGGATATTATCAGCGCTATGAGCGGTAAGCTGGGACTGCTTGCCGGAGTGAATGCTAAAACTGCTTATTCCAACGTAACTGCCAAGGAATAGACTGCTGGATATCAACTATCTGACGGGAAAGATACTACTGACCTGTAAGGAGGAGACAAAATGTATAATGCAAAATCAATGAAGGCCGAAGAATTTATCTGTCATGAGGAAATCCTCGACACACTTGCTTATGCTGAGGCCAACAAAAACAACAAGGAGCTGCTGGAGCAGATTATTGCCAAGGCTAAGCTGCGCAAGGGCTTAAGCCATCGTGAGGCCAGCGTACTGCTTGCCTGCGAGGACGAAAAGCTAGTGCAGGAAATGTTTGCTCTGGCTGAGCAGATTAAAAAGGACTTTTACGGCAACCGTATAGTGCTGTTTGCTCCGCTGTATTTATCCAATTATTGTATCAATCACTGCGTTTACTGTCCTTACCATGCAACAAATAAGCATATCGGACGCAAAAAGCTGACGCAGGACGAGGTACGTGCTGAGGTTATCGCACTGCAGGATATGGGCCATAAACGCCTGGCGCTGGAGGCCGGCGAGGACCCGGTAAACAATCCTATTGAATACATTCTGGACTGCATCAAGACTATCTATTCTATTAAGCATAAAAACGGCGCTATCCGCCGCGTAAACGTAAACATTGCGGCTACTACCGTAGAAAATTACCGCAAGCTGAAGGAAGCAGGCATCGGTACCTATATCCTCTTCCAGGAAACCTATCATAAGGAAAGCTATGAGAACCTGCATCCGCGTGGACCGAAGCATAATTACGCTTACCATACGGAGGCGATGGACAGAGCTATGGAAGGCGGCATTGATGATGTCGGCTTGGGTGTACTGTTTGGCTTGGAGCGTTATCGCTACGAGCTGGCCGGCCTTTTGATGCATGCAGAGCATCTGGAGGCAGTGCATGGCGTAGGTCCGCACACCATCAGCGTACCGCGTATCAAACGCGCTGATGATATCGATCCGGGCGTTTTTGACAACGGTATTGATGATGCAACCTTCTGCAAGATTATCGCGATTATCCGTATCGCTGTTCCTTATACAGGTATGATTATTTCTACGCGCGAAAATCAGGCTGTGCGTGAAAAGGCACTGCATCTTGGTATTTCGCAAATTAGCGGCGGCTCGCGTACTTCCGTAGGCGGTTACACCGAGGATGTGCGCCCGACCGATACCGAGCAGTTTGACGTTTCTGACCAACGCTCTTTGGATGAAGTAATCGAATGGCTGATGGAGCTTGGCTTCCTGCCTTCGTTCTGTACTGCCTGCTATCGTGCGGGACGCACAGGTGATAGATTTATGGAGCTGTGCAAGTCTAAGCAGATTCAAAACTGCTGCCATCCTAATGCGCTGCTTACGCTGAAGGAATATCTGGAGGATTATGCTTCCCCGGCAACGAAGGCTTTGGGCGAAAAGCTGGTGCAGGCTGAGCTGCCGAACATTCCGCAGGAAAAGGTGCGTGAGGTTTGTGTAGAGCGTCTGCAAAAAATTGCTCAAGGCGAAAGAGATTTCCGCTTCTAAAATAATAAAGACAAGCCTGCGGGTGCAGGCTTGCGTTGTAAACAGTAAAAAAGGCTATGCTAAAACCAACTTCGACAAATTAAAGAATCGCTAGAGTCTAAGTTTTTCTGTTTAAGGCTGGGTTTTGTCCCAGCCTTTTTTTTTGTTATAAAAATAACTTATTTACTTTTTTAATTATTTGGGATATAATGAGTCTAAAAAAGAATACAGATGTTTTGGTAATATTTTACGGCTGTTACTTTTGTAAGAGACTATATGGGTGAAGGTGAATAGAGCTATGAAAAGATGGAACTCGCAGGTATTTTTCTTGGTTGTTATAAGTGCCCTGAATCTGGGAGCAGGTACTGTATATTCTGCGCCTCAGGATAATCTCGTGCAAAAACAGCAACAGATATTACAACAAAAAGAACAGGAACAAGCTTCTAAACGTGCTGAAAAGGAATTGCAGTATCGTGTGGGTCAGTCTATGACTAAAACACAACAGCAAGGTAGCAGTTTAGAAGTTTTTTTGTTGCCTAAGGAAGAAAACTCCTTTTTGGTAAAGCAATTTTCTCTGAAGGCAGAAAAGTTCGGCTATAAATTCGCTTGGATTAATCAATATCTTGCAAATTTTAATGGTCAAAGGATTGGCGTAAAAGGTATTAATGAGCTTATGGGGCGCATTAATGAGGAAATCGTGAATCGTGGCTATGTAACTACCCGTGTCTATGTTGAGCAGCAGGATCTGTCCAATGGCAAGATGTTTTTTACTTTAATGCCTGGCATTATCTCAGATATCCGTTTTAAAGAAGAAACATGGGGAACCTGGCATAATGCAATGCCAATGGGTAGAGGCTCGCTGCTTAATATCAGGGAGATTGAGCAGGCTATAGATAATTTCAATAATGTACCTAATCAGAATGCAGACATTAAGATAAAGCCAGGAGCTAAGGAAGGCGAAAGTGAGCTGGTGATAGAGGTAAAACGCAGCAAGCCGTGGAGTTTGTTTGCAACTGTAGATAATTCTGGTACTGATGAGACTGGTAAGGTTCAGATGACTGCTGGTTTTCAGCTGTCACAGCCTTTTTCAGCAAATGATTTGTTCTATGTAAGCTGGAATGAAGATGCTACCCAGTCTGGTGAGAAGAAGGGTACCCGTGCCAACAGCTTGTATTATTCTATTCCCTTCGGCAACGAAAGGATTAGCTTCAGCCACAGTAAGAATGATTATCACCAGACTGTAGAGTATGCTGTAAATCCCTTTGTATCAAGTGGTGAATTTACCAATACCTCTCTTACATGGACTCATTTAGTAAATCGTGGCAGGACTTATAAAACGGACTTTGAGCTTGGTTTTGTCCATAAGACACGTCACAGCTACATAGATGGAACAGAGATTGAGGTTCAGAGACAGAAGACAACAGCTATGCAGGTTGGTTTTAACCATAGACAGTATCTTGGCCCAAGCGTACTTGATACCTCTTTGAAATGGCAGAAGGGAATGCCATGGTTTTCCGATGCCGGACCGACAGATGGTATGAGCTGTGAAGCTACCACACAATATAACATGTATCTTTTTAACGCCAACTTCATAGCACCTGTTTCTATGGGTGAAGGCTATGATGCTCAGTACAATCTGACCGTAAGGGCACAGAAGGCCGATCAGCGAATCTATGGAAGCGAGCATTTTTCTATTGGTGGTTGGTACAGTGTACGTGGATTTGACGGAGAGCAGACCTTGTCTGCAGAAGATGGTATCGTTATCAGAAACGAACTCCGGCTTCCTATAGAACACTATCCACACCAGCTTTACCTTGCTATAGACTACGGCAAGGTATTTGGCCCGTCTACTGAATATCTTTTAGGTACAGAGCTGGTAGGTGGAGCTATTGGTATGCGTGGTCAGGTAGGCATATTTAATTATGATGCTTTTGTAGGCTGGCCTATAAAGAAACCAGATGGATTTACCTGCGACAGCAGAACATACGGATTTACTCTCACAGCACAGATTTGACAGCCTCACATGGCTATAATTTAGATTTGGTTTAAGGAGTGCGTAATCATGGGAAGATTTACAAGCCGTAAAAAGAAGCTTATAGCTTATGCAATAATAGTATCGTTACAGATGCAGGCAGTAGTGCCATGCTATACTGCCTTTGCTGCTCCCAAGGCATCTGCCCCTGTGGTGGATATTGCAGCACCTAATGCTGCAGGCTTGTCCCATAACAAGGCAGGTTCCTTTAATGTTGGCAAGGAAGGCCTTGTATTCAATAATAATGCTGGAAAGGCGCCTGTAGATACAGCTCTTGCAGGCAAGGTCAATGTCAATGCTAAGCTGGCAGGTAATGCAGCCAAGACCATTCTGCAGGAGGTAACTGGCACTGGTGCTACAAGCCTTAACGGTTTTATGGAAATAGCAGGCAGCAAGGCGAACCTTATCATAGCCAACCCCAACGGCATTAATGTCAATGGAGCAGGCTTTATCAACGTTGATCGTGCAGTCCTTACTACAGGTAAGCCTAATATCAACACGGACGGAACTCTTAATGGCTTTACTGTAGAAAAAGGAAAGATAAATGTAGCTGGTGCAGGTATCATGCCTGTATTGGACGAGGCAACCGGTCAGTACAAATATGCACCTGCCAGCAAATTGGATATCTATGCCTATGCAGCAGATATTAACGCAGAAATCTGGGCACAGGATGAGATAAACGTAATCGCAGGCAAGAATCAGATAGACGCCAACGGCAATCCTGCGGCACCGCTGCATAGCGAGGGCAGCGGGGTAAATCTGGATATTGGGGCATTGGGCGGAATGTATGCCGGCAAAATCAGTCTTGTTGGCACTAATCAGGGACTGGGAATGAAGATAGGTGGCAATCTTGCTGCCCAAAAGAATCTCAGCATCACCAATAACGGCAAGATAGTATTTGAGGAAAACAAACGTGAGACTATAGAAATAGATGGTGCTCAGGCAGATGTCATGACAAGCATAACATCTGGTGGCGATATCATCATAGATGCCAATAACAGTGATATAGAAAACAAGGCGGCTCTTTCTGCCCGTGGCAAGGTAGATATTGAGTTGGGTGGTACTTTAGACAACAGTGGTAAGCTTATAGCTGGTGAGGAATATGAAGAGGCAGAAGGCAGCGGTAATTTTAAACGTAATCCTGCCAACCTGTCTATAAATGCAGCCAAGGGACTGAATAATACAGGTGCATTAGATGCTTCCAATAACCTTACCATTCGTGTAAATGAAGGTGCAGCTACCCTAGGCGGCAGCATAAATGCTATGAGCAGCATAGATATAGCGGCCAAAAACATTGTGGATGTGAAAGGCAGTATCTATACTGCTAACGGCAGCATCGCAATTGCAGGTGAGAAGGTAAAATACAGCAAGGAAAACCTGCTGGCCAAGGATGAGAGCAGTATATCCATAAAGGAAACAGACCCCGATAAGCCTGTAGAGCCTCCAGAGCCTGAACCGCCTAGAACACCGGATGAGCTTACAAATCCTGAAATAGCAGATATTTCAGGCGTAGCTGGTACAGTGAAGCAGAACAAGGTAAAAGATGAAAGCTTAGGACTTGTAGCCGACGCAAATGCGGACGGAAAATACAAGCCCATAATTGACCATGCCGCAAACGGTGTAGACCTTGTCCAGATTGCTGAAGTAAACGCCAATGGCGTATCATGCAACCTGTACAGCGATTTTAATATCAAGTCCAGCGGACTTATCCTTAATAATGCTACCAAGTACGTCAAGACAGAGCTGGGCGGGTACATAGACCGTAATATGTTCCTTGCAGGTAAGGGCGCAAGGGTAATCCTAAATGAAGTAACCAGCTCCAAGGCAAGTACCCTGAACGGCTATCTTGAAGTGGCAGGCAACAAGGCCAGTGTAGTAATCGCTAATGCCAATGGCATCAGTGTTAATGGCTTAGGCTTTATCAATACGGATAATGTAATCATCTCTACCGGCAAAGTAACTAACTGGGCAGATGGCAATATGAAGTTCAGCAGCTCTAAGGGAGACATGCTGGTAAACGGAGATGGACTTAACGGGCGTAATCCTAAAAGGCTTGATATAGTTACCAATAATCTTACTGTAGACCGCAGCGAGCTGTGGGGCAATGAGCTGCATATTTCTGCAGGCGGGCTTTTAGAGAATACCAGCAAGATAGGCGGTAAGGAAAACGTTGCTATCTATGCAGGAACCTTGGAGAATACTGCAAATGGCTATATAGAATCCGGCAAGGATATGGACATTACTGTAGCAGGCAGGCTGCATCAGGAGAAGTCTACCTTAAAATCAGGTGCAGATGCCAATATCGTTGCAGGAAGCATTGTAAATGAAGCGAATTCCCTTATCTCTGCAGCAGAGAATATGGATGTAAAAGTAGATGCATCCTTAGACAACAATAAATCCACCATGCTTGCAGGCCAGACCATGAAGGTCAGTGGTATGGATATTACTAATGCCAATACTGCCCTTATGACAGGGCAGGATCTGGAGCTTAATGGTAAACACACTGTAACTAATACTGCAGCAAATATCTATTTTGACGGCAACAGCAAGATTACTGCTGGCAGCCTTGTCAATAAGGATATGGGCAGCATCCATATAGGCAATGACAGTATCATCGTAGCAGATAATATGCTAAATACCAGATCTGCCATGGACGTACAGGGCAATTTGACAGCTGAAGTCGGCCGTTTTACCAACGAAGACAGTAGCTATATTGGTATTGGAAAAGATGCGGATATTTCTGCAGGCAGCTTTACCAACCAAAGCCTGGGCAGCATTTTTGTATCCGGAAACCTCAAAGAAAGAACAGACAAGGATTTCGTTAATGAGGACGGACTGATTGCTGTAGGCGGCAGCGGTGAGATAAGCGCAGATAATATCTACAACAGGAATAATAGTAATTATAAGCAGGGCTCCGTAATAAGTGCAGCAGGAGACCTTACTTTGAATGCAGAAAATACTCTTCTCAACCGTTCCAGTGATATTGAGAGCGAGAAGAATATCACTATAAACGCAGGCAATGTAGAAAACGTCAAGGACAAGTTTGTTACTGACTGGGATGTTACCTATGAATACATCTCCTACAAGATTCCCCATCTTGAAGGTTCACGTTATTATGATGCTATGCGTGAATTTACAAGGACAATCCATACAGGCGTCATTAAGGAAGAAACCAATGATGCCAACATTATTGCCAGTGGCAATATCACTATCAATGCAGATAATAATGTAACCAACCATTACAGCAAGATCATGGCCGGCAAGGATTTGACCATTAATGCAGGCGGAATAGTAGAAAATATTGGTTATCAGGGTACAATCCATCACGATGATCTGGGACAGGATAACCATTATTGGAAGTATAAGAAGCATAAAAGGTGGCATATGGGTTGCCACTGGGTATATGGAACTACAGTCATACCTTATGAAGATCATAATGTATATGACCAGGAGCCAGGTGCGTACAGCGAACGTCTTGCAGTGCTTGGTGCTACAGGCAGCGTGAAAATCAATGCAGCAAAAACCGTCAACAAGACACTGGAAGCAGACGGCAAGCAGTATGACGACAGGGAAAAGACTGTTCCTACAGATGTTGAGGACAAGCTTTCTGGCAACAGTGCTGCAGAAAACAATCCTTTGAATCAGGACAAGCTTTTAGGTATTGAAAGCCTTAATATCAACAGCAAGATTTATAAGCTTAATAATGACCCCAGTGCTAATTACCTTATTGAAACCAACAAGAAGTATGCAGACTACCACGAATTCCTTTCCAGCGACTATCTGTTTGAAAGGGTGAAGTCTGACCCTGAAAAAATAAGCAAGCGCTTAGGTGACGGTTATTTTGAGCAGAAATTTGTCATCGAACAGATTGCAAAGCTCACAGGAAGACCGTATCTTGGTGACTATGGAAGCGACATGGAGCAGTTTGCGGCTCTCATGGAAGCAGGTGCCGTAGCAGCTGAGGAGCTGAACCTTGAAATAGGCGTAGCACTGACAGCAGAGCAGATGGCATCCCTGACCAGTGATATAGTATGGCTGGTAGAAGAAGAGGTAAACGGACAGAAGGTGCTTGTACCAGAAGTATTCCTTGCTTCTGTAAGAGCAGCGGACCTTACTAATGACGGAGCACTTATCGTAGGTGGAGATGTAGCCATCTACTCCAAAGAGAATATAGAAAACATTGGCACCATCAGGGCTGACGGAACAGTAGACCTTAAAGGTGAGAACATCAATAACATTGGTGGCCGTATAGATGGTGAAAACGTCAAGCTGGATGCGGACAAGAAAATCACCAACAAGGGCGGCAGCATCCGTGCCAGAGTGGATGCAATCCTCAAAGGTGAAAACATCATTAATGAGGCCAATGTGAAAGAAAGCCAGTATAAAGGACTGAACCAGAAAACTGTAGGTAACGCTGGTTCTATTAGTGCTGGGCAAAATCTCAGCATCAAAGCTGAAAAGGATATTATAAATAAAGGCAGCGTGCTTGCAGCAGATAAGAACCTTGACTTGAATGCAGGACAAAATGTTGATATAGTAACAGTAGCCAACGAAAAGCACGTAGGCGTAGTATGCCCAGGTTCCTCTGCGAAAATCCATAGCGTTGAGAACCAGCAGAGCGTGATGACCGGTGGAAATGTGAATATCAACGCAGGCAGTGATGTCAATATCCAAGGTGGACTCATTGCTGTAGATAAAGACACTGCTATCCAGGCAGGTGGCAATGTCAATATCAACGCCGTAAAGGACAGCTATAGTGAGGAAACACAGGTAGGCAGCCGTGGTGGCAGCAACTACTACCATGACAAGGTAGTGGATGAAAAGGTAAAAGGAACCAATATAGCAGGCAAAGAGGATATATCTGTCTTGGCAGGCAGTGATATTAACATCAAGGGCAGCAGCCTTACTAGTGAGGAAGGCAAGGCCAGCCTTGCTGCAGGTGGCAACGTCAATATTACCAATGAGAATGAATACCACGAAAAGCTCCACGAATCCCACGAGAAATCCAATGGTTTCCTGTCCTCCAAGACTACTGATATTTATGACTACAGCAATGTAAACGGCGTAGTAAGCAGTAATGTTTCCGCAGGCAGCGTAGATATTCAAAGTGGCAAGGATACAAACGTCAAAGGTAGCAACGTAGTTGCAGATAATGACGTAAGCGTAAAAACCGGCGGCAATCTGAATATCGGCAGTGCGGAGCAGACAAGCGGAAGCGAACACATAAAATCTGTAAAGAAAAGCGGACTTCTTAGCGGAGGCGGCTTAGGCTTTACTATTGGCAAGGAAAAGCAGAAGGATCAGTACGCTAATCAGAACGTTGAACAGGTGGGAAGCACAGTTGGCAGCGTTAAGGGCAGCGTAGACCTTGAAGCTCAAAAAGACGCTAATATTAAAGGCAGCAGTGTTGTTGCGGGTAAGGATATAAATATAACTGGTGAAAATGTCAGCATTGAAAACAGCAACAGCGTTTATAATGCGCAGGAGAAGCATGAGT
>NZ_CABQHJ010000023.1:0-44179 GCF_902463975.1 uncultured Phascolarctobacterium sp. | reverse complement strand
TACTTCACCAGTTTCAAATTTACCCTTTATACCAATTTGAGTATAAACATTCTTCGCAATCTCATTCATCTGAGAATAAACATTTTTTACAAATTCTCCACCATTTTTAAATTTAATGGACGCACTTTGATTATCTTTATTACCAAAACGATTAGATTGACCATAATTAGCAAACCAAGACCAATTATCATCCATTTTTTGGTCATGATTCAAAGCCATAATCCAACCATACATTCTCTTAGTTGTACCATCAAAGTCATAATTATTTTTAGAATCAGGAGCATCAGGCAATACACTATTATTATAAGTCTTATCTAAAGAAAACCATCTTTGTGCACCATTAATACGTCTATCATAATGCCCTGCAAATAAATTGGTTTCACTCTTTTCGCCACGATGATCAAAGTTAATGAAAATATTCTTTTCATTATTCTCTGCACCAGGCAGTGAAAGTTTGCCATCCATGTATTCTGCATTCACGCGCAATCCCCACTCATTATCCTTACCAAAACGACGTCCAACTTCAATAGTTTCACTAGTGTTGCCTCTTCCGCTATAAGTCTGTGTATAACGGGTAACAGGAGTATCAGTTGCTCGTTTCGTAACAATATTAATAGTGCCGGGCGCAGGAGTTGCACCACTATTTGTACCATTGTTAGACATACTTACACCATTCACACCAGCATTAGGGCCAGATGTAATATCAATTCTATCAATTACATGGGAAGGCGGTGTAGTGAACTGAGAGTATAAGCTAGGCACACCATTTAACATCATATGGTTACCGTTCATGTTAATACCGCGCATACTAAAATCACTATACATCGGAGAACTAGTGCTACTACGAATAGAAGGATTAGCAGTTAAAATATTTGCCAATGGTTGACTAGGATCATCAAAAAGAGCTACAGCTTTTTCCGTCATACTCATTTCAGAATAAGGAATATCCAAAACACTTTTATCGCCCAAGATACCCAATTTAGCAGTTTTTCTTACCATCCCCCCCCGGGAGAACATCTGCTCTTCCTTCAACAACAACCTCATCCAGATTGCCATGCATAGCTTGCTCTGCAGCACTTGCAGACATTACAAAGCCTACGCTGGCAACAGCGCACAGCACTGACATAACCAGCGCTTTTTTGTTTTTCAACATACTCATACACCTCATAAAAAATTTATTTTTTAACCATCGCCGCCGAGCTGTCCGAGTTTCGCGTGCGGCTCTGGTTAAAAGCATATTTTATCAAGGGCGTTCCATATTCCGGCAAGAAAAAACGCCCTTCTGCACCATGACAGAAGGACGAACTTGTCCTTTACCATTCTCCTGTCACTCGCAGCATGCTTTGGTCTTTACTTTCTCAGGCAATTCTTCTGGCTCAGTTTCCTCGCAAGCCTTGCCTTCCCGCTTACCCAGTGACTTTGTTAAGGCTTGCTCCACTTTACAGCTGCGTGACAGCGCAGGCTTCGCACCTGCTTACTTATTAAGTCTTTCGACACCTGATATGTTTAATCTATTCAAATATATGTACTCATGATATATATTTCTATTTTTACACGCAAATTATAACATAAGCTTATCGTGACGTCAAGTATGACAATTCACTCACTGTTTCATATAGTATTTCTTGTGCAAACAAATACGTAGACAACTAAGAATTCTCATAATTTACACTTTCAGTTATAAACCATAGTAAATTTTATAAATACCATATAAGCGGTACATCCATACTTAAAATTTTTCACGAACTAATCTTATATGCTTACAACCATCCGCTATACTGATGGCTGTTTGCACATTATAGACAGCCTTAATATTATCTTCAGTTAAAACATCTTCTGATTTACCATAAGCAAAAACCCTGCCACATTTTAGCATAAGCAGTTTATCACAAAACATGCTAGCCAAATTTAAATCATGCATTGTCATAAGAACAGCTAAGTTTTGTTTTTTCCCCATTTCCTTTATTATCTCAAGAATAAATAGTTGATTATATAAATCAAGACTACTTGTAGGTTCATCCAAAATAATTATTTGGGGATTCTGCGCCATCGCCCTAGCTATCAAAACCCTCTGCCTTTCGCCTCCGCTTAACTCATTTACTTTTCTAAACGCATAATTCTCTAAATCAAATTGTTGCAAGACATCAAGCACAATCTGTTTATCATGCTGTGAAAAAGAAAAGCCTGCATGTGGTATGCGTCCTTGCATTACAAAATCTATAACAGTTACAGGTGAAAGATTGTTGGCGTATTGAGGAACATAAGCAATTATTTTAGCAATTTCATTTTGTTTACGTTTCGCTATATCTTCTTTGCCAAAACAAATCCCTCCAGCAAGCGGTCTTAAAATATTATTTATGCATTTGAGCAATGTTGTCTTACCTGTGCCGTTAGTTCCTAAAACACCTAAAATTTCACCTTGCTCTACAGCAAAGGAAATATTCTTTAAAATAGTCTTTTCTTGGCTATAGGAAAAGCTCAAATTATCAATCTTCAACTCCATAATGCACCTACTCTAAACTACGTCGTTTCATTAATATCAAATGGATAAATAACGGTACACCTAAAAAGGATATTACTATACCAACAGGTATATTCACCGGATACAAAATAAATTTTCCTATCATATCAGAGAAAAGTAATAAAACTCCACCAAGAACCGAAGCAAATGGCAGATAATAGAAATGGTTATCGCCAATCAAAACTCTTGCTATATGCGGTGCAATCAATCCAACAAAACCAATTACACCAGTAAAGCTGATTATTGTAGCTGTGAGTAATATGGACGTCATTCCACAAATGACTCTTGCTTTATTAATGTTTATACCTAAGCTTTTGGCCATTTCATCATTATTCGTTGCCATAACATTCAACTTAAGACTATATAACATTAATACAACAAATCCTAAACAAATAACACCTGCTGTAATCAAAACGCTATCCCATGTTGCTCTATTAAAAGAACCAAACGTCCATTGCACTACAGCCTCTAACTTATGCTCCTTTGCAAAGAATTCTATGGTTGCTGTCATTGCACTAAAAAGATAATTAAGTGATATACCAACAAGAACGATGGAACTAGGATTTAAACCAATGTAACGTGATATTCCATAAACTATACAACCACAAATGCACGAAGCCATAAACGCACAACTAATCATTCCCACTTCACTTTGGAAGAATAAACCAACACCAAATACTATGCTCATCGACGCACCAAAAGCAGCTGCTGAGGAGATTCCTAATGTAAACGGACTTACAAGATAATTTCTCGTTAACGATTGCATTACTGCGCCAGATACAGCCAAGCCAATACCTGCTAACATCGCTAAAGCAATACGTGGCAATCTCAAAAGCATAATCATCTTGTTGCTTGCTGCATCAGCGCCATTATCCAGTGTTCCGCAAAAAGCTTTACTTATAGCAACAAACGTCTGCATTGCACTAATATTTTTCATTCCTAATGTTGTAAAAACATAGGCAGATACAAGCATAATAATTATTGCTGATGCAATCATCAATAATTTTTTCTTGTTTGTATTCTCATATTCCTTTTCTAAATCTTTCATATCACTCATCCAATTTAAACGCAGGATAAGTATGTCCCGCAACATAATCTAAATGCTGATATTTTGTCAGCCAATCCTTAAAAACATTTTCTGGATGCAAATCTGGTAAATGTTCCGGATACAAAAACTTAGCAATATACATAGTACCAACTAACTTAGAAGCACCACCATGCACATAATGCGATAATAATAAGATTTTTTTATTCTTTACCGCATCAATTTGATCCCAACCAGGTCGAGAGGCAATTTCCTCATAAATCTGTTTATGCTCAGTTTCTTTAGGAGGTACATAAGAAGAATAAACATTAGTATCTGATACCTTAACTATATACTGCGGATTCTTCTCAACAACAGCTTCTATATCTACAGTATTAGTTTTAGCTCCACTAAACACATTATCAGCATGCGCAAGTTTTACCATCTCATAAAAATAATCCCCAGGTACAGTAGTTCTCCCTGCTGTTCTGTATTCATAATAAACGCTTCGTTTAGGTACATTTTGTAGTTGTTTATTTATATAAGCCAGCTTAGACAAAAAGTAATCAGCAAACTCCTTAGCATTTTTTTCTTTACCAAAAATCTGTCCCAAAAGCTTGACATTTTCTGCAAATTTATCTGTATAGTAAGCGTCAACGTTAATAACCTCTATACCAAACGGTTTGAGCTTTTTTTCAGCATCCTGCCAGTTGTAATTACTCGTCATAATAACTGCTTCTGGTTTTAACTCGATAATTTTCTCATAGTTAAGGTCGCTTCCCTTACTTTGACCAATTAGCATCTCCTTAGTAAAACGATGTTTAAACCCTTCCTGATCCTGGTAAATATAGTAATCTACACCAACCACTTGATCCATAGCACCAATTGCATTAATAAGCTCTGCATTATAAGCATTCATGATAACTGCTCTGCTTATAGGTTTTTTGAAGCTAATTTTTCTGCCAACACTATCAGTAACTGTAAGATTTCCTTTTGTAGAGTCTGTTGTTGAAGCCTTATCATTTTTACCACAACCAATTATGATGCAGGCTAAAATTATTACTAAACTTAATAATAACAAGGGAAATTTTCTAAGCATATATTCCTCCATCTATGGAAATATGGCTGCCACTAAACAGCAGCAGCCATATTTAAAAAGTTTAAATTGTTGACTTAAATATCAAATTGTGCAGACAAGAACAAAGTTCTCGGATTACCAAGGATACCATAATTATAGGTAGGACGAGCCAGCCAATAATCTTTGTTGAAAGCATTAAACAAAGTTGCACTAAAGGTAACCGGAGTGCTATTTACTTTTGTCTTATAGGTTGCACCAAAGTCAAATGTAGTAAAGCTCGGAACAGTAAGTTCTTTGTTAGCGTTAGTATACAACGGCGCAGAACCAGTGTAAATCATACGAGCCCAAATCGACATATCATCCTGCGGAGCATAAGCGATATTAGCAACACCACTAAATTTAGCAGTACCTTTAATTTGTTTGCCATTAAGGTAATTATCATTAGTTTTGCTATATTCACTATCCAAATACATCAAGCCACCCATTGCAGACCATTTATCAGCAATTTTACCACTGTAAGACAATTCAATACCCCGGAAAGAGTTTTCGCCATTTAAGGTCAAATATCTTTTACCGTCAATATTGGATTCCATTTTAGAAGCTTGTTTCATATCAAAGTAGGATAATGAAGCAACGGAACTACCATTAGTATACTTTACACCAACTTCATTCGATTTAGTCTTTGTCGGATCAAGAATAGCATTTCGATTTTCGTAGCCAGTTCCTACAACAGAACCTTGTTGGAAGCTTTCTGTATGATTAGCAAAAATTGCGAAGTTATTGTCAGGACGATAAACTACGCCATATAACGGAGATGTAGCGCTTGATTGAGTATTTTTGCCAGCAGCAGTAGTATCGCTGGCAGTATGTCTATGTAAGCCCAAGGTTACAGAAGCCTTGCCAATTTCTGATGTATTAACAGCGGTCCAACCATAATATTGTTGAGTGCTACCAGGCAATGCTTTTCCTTTATTAGTACTGATAAAATCAAAAGTACTACCAGTATACAAATTACCAGTTACAGTACCGCGAGGCTCATTAGTATTGCCCCACTGACCTCTATACCAGTTTTTATCCCAAGATAAAGCAAATTCATTCTTTACATTACCAACAGTCCAGTTTTGTTTTACGCCTAATTGGAAATAACCATTTTTTACACAATAAGGTTCATTCTGAATTTTACTAGAATAATTGCCTGCATTATCCAAAACATCAAATCTAGAAGACTTAGTTACAAGATAATCATAACCATTATTATAGCCATAGCCACCGTTTAAGAACACCTTTGTATCTTCGCCTAATTTCTGCTCATGATTCAAAGTAAAGAAAGTTGTTTCCATACCTAAATTAGAGCCTTTGAATGCATAGTTATTAGATGCTTTCGGTGCACTAGGTAATTTAGTAATAGCGCCGTTGCTAAAATCAAAATAACGCAGGGAATTTTCAACCTTTGTATCACGATAGCCTAAAAGCAAGTTGGTATCTGAAACTTTAGTATGTGCATCAAAGTTGATAGCAAAAGTTTTTTGCTTTACATTTTCATCATCAATAGCAGTTTCACCATTAACATGGGAAGCATTGATACGTAAACCGAATTGCTTGTCATTACCAAAACGACGGGATACATCTAAATAATTACCCCAAGAGCTTGCACCTGCAAAGGTGGTTGTATAACGAGTAATATCTTGTTCACCAGCACGTTTAGATTTTAAGTTAATGCTACCGCCCGCAGATTCCTTTGCAGCAGTACCGTAAACACCAACAGAAGCACCAGAAATAACTTCTACTCCTTCAAACATATTCATTGGCAAATTATTTTGGGAAAATAAACCGGGAATGCCATTTACACGCATTTGATAAGCGTTAGCAGCCTGTCCACGAATAGAAAAATCGTTATAAATAGTACTGCTACTTGTTCTTATAGAAGGAACGTTTACTAATATTGAAGTAGACGCTTGGCTAGGATCTGCACCAAAGCGTTCAACAGCTTCTTCAGTAACGTTAACTTGTTGGAACGGTACATCCATAACATCCTTATCGCCGATAATACCAACACTACCAGTTTTACTTACCATCCCCCCCCGGAAGAACATCTGCTCTCCCTTCAACAACAACCTCATCCAGATTACCATGCATAGCTTGCTCTGCAGCACTTGCAGACATTACAAAGCCTACGCTGGCAACAGCGCACAGCACTGACATAACCAGCGCTTTTTTGTTTTTCATCATACTCATACACCTCATAAAAAATTTATTTTTTAACCATTGCCACCGAGCTGTCCGAGTTTCGCGTGCGGCTCCGGCTAAAAGCATATTTATAAAGGGCGTCCAGTATTCCGGCAAGAAAAAACGCCCTTCTGCACCATGACAGAAGGACGCACTTGTCCTTTACCATTCACCTGTCACTCGCAGCATACTTTGGTCTTTACTTTCTCAGGCAATTCTTCTGGCTCAGTTTCATCACAAATCCAGCTTTCCCAGTGGCATTGTTTGGATTTGCTCCACTTTACAGCTGCGTGACAGCGCAGGCTTCGCACCTGCTTACTTATTAAGTCTTTCGACACCCGATAGGTCTATATTATTCATTTGTTCATTATTGCAATCTACTTTTTCACGCAGAATTATAGCATAACGCACATACTACGTCAAGTAACATGAAATTGCATTAGCAATCAACAACAACTGATATATATCTCTATTATGTTAGAACAGTTTACATATTATCATTACCTATAATATTAGTTTAATTAGTTTGCCAAAGTAAGTATATAGAATATTTTACTACTCTAAAAATAAAAAACTCTGAGAAGTCAAAGTAAAACTTCGGTTTCTCAGAGTTTCTATGATTTTTCTATCCTAAAATCTACACCAACTCATCCAAGCAAACTAACTTTATCCCCTTTTCTGCCGCATAAGCAACCGCCTGCTCTGTATAACCGGCTTTAGAGAAGAAATAATAATGCAAGCTCTTATCCTGCGCTACTTTTTTGCCTAAAAAGTGCTTCAAGTCTTTTACATCTACCAGTCTATGCTTATATTTACACTCACCCAAAAGTATTTGTGTTTGCCTGTAATCAACTGCCATAATATCTATCTCATCAGTCTTATTCCACCAGCGGCCAATCTTGGTAAAATAAAACGGCAAGTCATGTTTTCCGTTCTGCTATCTAATCATGATTTGTATAATCTGGATTAGATAAATTATATACCATTATAAGGAAGGCTGCAAGAGATAGGCGGATGAATGAGAAAAACTCTGGAAAAACTAAAGATATACTTTGAATTACCAAATCATTTTATTTCTTTTCCATTAATTTCTACATAAAGAAATACCTCGATTTTATTTCTCTGCTACCTTAAGTCAACACTGTTACATTCTAAACACTTTTAGCTAATTATCTTTTCTAACCTCTTGCTTTTTGCATATTGATAATATATACTATAAATTAACCTTATTCAGCTTATAACATTTTTCAAAACAGGCTGAGGCAGTTGCTGCTGCCAAAAAAATTTTTTATGAGTATTTTTAGGAGGCAATTCATGGAAGCAATTCAACAAACAATCATGTATTTTCACAAAGGCGGTCTCGTTATGTGGCCGCTGCTTTTCTGTTCAATCGCAGTAATAGCTATTGCTATTGAGCGTTTTCTGTTCTACAAGGCAGAAGACAGTGGTCAGGTCTTTGCCGCTAAGTATTGTGAACTTTTGCGAGCTGATGAAAAAGAAGAAGCTCTTCAATTAGCAGAAGCAGCTAACGGCGAATGCGCTAAAATCGTTGCTGATGCAGCTAAAATCACCGATGGCAGAGAACAACAAAAAGCATTTTTGGAAAGCCAGGCAGGTATTTTTATTGCTAAACTGAAAAATAAACTGGACTACCTTGCTATTATCGTTACTATGTCCCCGCTGCTGGGCCTGCTCGGTACCATCGTTGGTATGATCGGCGCCTTCAGTATCTTCAATCTGGAATCCGGCGCTCCTATCGCTATTACCGGCGGTATCGGCGAAGCACTTATCGCTACTGCTACCGGTCTTTGCGTAGCTATTCTTTCCTTGTGCGCACACTCTTATTTTGCCCATCGTATGGATAATATGATTACCGACATGGAGCAATGCTTCAGTGCTCTTCTCGAAGCAGAAACAAGGAGTGGTAAATAATGCAGCTGCGCAATGTACGTGATAGAAAAACACCGGAGCTTATTATTATCCCTATGATCGATATCATGTTCTTCCTGCTGGTATTCTTCATGCTCAGCACCATGTACATGATCGACCTGAAAACCATTCCCGTAAAGCTGCCGCAGGCAGCACATGCTGCTACTGATACAACGACAACTTTTGCTGTATCCTTGAAAAATGACGGCAATCTTTATCTTGGCGATGCGCCGACAGATATCCAGTCCTTAATAACCCAGGCCTCTATTGAGCAAAAAAATAATCCTCGTTTTGCTATTGTTATCAGAGCAGACAAGGATGTTGATTACGGTCGTGTTATTGAACTTATTGATAAACTTAAAGGCGCAGGTATTACCCGCTTTGGTTTGGCAACGGATGGAGCTGGTAAATAATGAATTCTGGTCAACGCAGTAGAATCGGTTTTATCGGTTCTATCGTAACACATATTTTTATCTTACTTTTCGTAAGCTTCGTCGGACTGTTTAATTTATCGCATCCGCCTGCTAACGATATCGTTGAGGTATCACTGTTCGGCGGCGGCGGCGGTGGCGGCAATGATGCCGACATTGAAGACAGTAATGCAAACGACGAAGAAAACTCTACTGAAGAGGATGTACAGGAAGAGCCTACACCGGATCCGGAGGCTATCTGGAAAAACGATGACAACAAGCCTCAACCTGTACATAAAAAATCTGCTGTGAAAAAGGTGGCCCGTAAGGGCAGCGGCACCGGTCAGGGAAGCGGCCACGGCAGCGGTGTCGGTCCCGGTACTGGCTCCGGCAGCGGCGGCGGTAACGGCAGCGGCCACGGCACAGGCAATGGCAGCGGTTACGGTTCCGGCAACGGTACCGGTGCTGTAGCTGTTATGCCGCGTATTATCCGCAAGATTGATCCTGTATACCCTGCTGCAGAACGCAATGCAGGCATCACCGGTTCAGGCGTTGTACGTCTTCTGGTCAACACCAACGGTACTGTTGATGAGGTTACCCTCGTAAGCTCCAGCGGTAACGCTAACCTCGACCAGGCAGGTATCAATGCCGCTTATAAATGGCGCTTCACCAGCGCTGTCGGTACTAACGGCCAAAAGGTTCGCTGCTATTTGCGCTTACCTTTCACCTTCAGACTGAGATAATTAAAACCTGTTAGCTGAAAAATTCAGCTAACAGGTTTTTTTGTGCTTCAAATATTAAATTTACTTTTCTTGCTGACCTTCCGTCAAATAGGTCCAGCCGTTCTCCTGACGTACCTTGCCCTCTTTCATCAGATGGCCCAACGCACGCTTGAAAGCAGCCTTGCTGATACCAAACTTCTGCTTGATAATCTCCAGCGGCGTAGAATCGCAGTAAGGCATGCTGCCATTGCGCTTCACCAGGAAATCATAGATATCCTGAGCATCCGCAACAAGTGCATTCTCCTTCTGCAGACGCATAGAAACGTTAATACGTCCATCCTCGCGCAGATAGGTTACACGGCAGGTAACCTCCTGACCGAAGTCAAGTCTGCCACCGGGCACTTCACTGCGATGCAGGAAGGCAATAAAACGTTGGTTGGTAAAGAGGAAGAAGCCTTCCGGCAGAATGTTGTAAATCGTACCGGTAACCTTATCACCGATTTTCAAGCCTTCTGCAGGCTTGGACGCTTTCACCATATCCTCTTCTACACGCATCGTCACAGCCTGACGACCGCTCTTATCGCGATACAGTCTTACCCACACGAGCTGACCGGGGTTTACATGGCCGCGCATCTGGCTATAGGGCAGGAAAACGCCACGCTCTGCACCGATATCAACGAAGCCGCCGTCACGGGTAACGCTCAGCACACGTACATAACCTAATTGGCCTTCACGCATCTTCGGCAGCTTCATGCTGGCAGTCAGACGCTTGCTGGGATCAAGATAAAGATATACCTTTACCTCGTCACCAATGTTAACCTCAGCGGTCTGCTGCAGCTTATGCAGCATGATATCGTCAGAGGTATTACCGGTGCCTGCGTCAAGGAATGCGGCATTGTCATTCGCACGCACAACCTTCAAACTGACTACATCACCGGGACGGTATTTCGTATTGTTCGTAACAACAGGAGCCTTTTTAGCTCTGCTGAATTTTTTATTATCAATCATCCGTATTCTCCACAAAGCTTTCCGAGGGAGCATCTGCCCACAGCTGCTCTAAGTTATAAAAATCGCGTTCTTCCTCCAGGAAAACGTGAGCAACAACATCACCATAATCCAACAGTACCCAACGTGCGTCGGCATAGCCTTCCTTGTGAGTAGGATGCACGCCTGCTTCTGCCAGCTTATCTTCAATATTGTCAGCAATTGCCTTAACCAAGGTGCTGTTGCCGGCGCTGCATACAACATAAAAATCTGTAACCGGAGACAAGCCCTCCATATTTAATAAAAGTATATCCTTTGCTTTTTTGTCATTGGCCGCAGCCGCAATTTTTTGTGCAATTTCTTTAGTTTCCATTAAGCATCCTCCTTAATTATTACCTACTTTTCCAGCAATCTTTGCTTCTTTTTCTAATTCATCTCTGTCCTTAGGCTGCAGGTGCTCCTTCGGCTCTTCTTCAACCTCCGGCTTTTCCTCTTCCTTCTCTTTCAGATAAGGAATTCCCAGCTCATCCAAGGACTTGTTTACATCAGCCTGATCAGCCCGCCAATAGCTCACACCGGTGCTATCGTCAAATTTGCCATAAAGCATACAACTGCGCAGCTTATCATCACCAAACAGCTTAAAGCTGTTGGCTGCCTTAAGCATTGTCAAGGTATTAAGATCTGTTTCCACATATTTGTCCAGCGTTGCCAGCAAACTGCTTACCTTGGTTACATTCTGTACAGAAAACATCTGCTCCGCTGCAGCCTTCAGGAATTTTTGCTGTCTTTGCACGCGTCCGATATCACCAAGCTCATCCTTGCGGAAGCGCACATATTTACCGGCAGTTTCGCCATCCATATGCTGATAGCCATGCTTAATATCAATAACCAGATCAGCATAAGGATCCTCGTAATACATATCCTTTTCTACGTAGATATCTACGCCGCCAATTAAATTTACCACATCAATAAAGCCACGCCAGTTTGCCAGCGCATAATAATGGATAGGCACACGCAGCAGATTAGCTACTGTCTGCTTTGCCATAACAACGCCACCATAAGCAAAGGCAGCATTGATTTTTTCCGGATCCTTATGACCGGGAAGGACTACCATCGTATCACGCGGAATAGATAAAACCGCAACCTTATTATTCTGCGGATCAAAGCTCAGCAGGATAATCGCATCTGTGCGTTTAGGCTCACTTTCCGCTGCTTCGCTGTCGCCATCATCAATGCCCAATAGCAGGACGTTAATGCGTTCATTAAGCTTCTGGTCATCGCGTATTTTATTGTCTGCTGCAGTCACGCCAACATGCGGCGGATTGATAAATTTATTATATATCCAGAAAGTTCCATGGTAAAGTGCTGTTCCCAGAAGTCCCACAAAAATAAGCAGGAAAAGCAATCTTCCCCAACGAATCTTGCACCTTCTACGGCGTCTTAACGGCGGTTGTTGATTATTATTTTCTTCCATACTCGCCCCGCCTATTTATTATCTGCTTTCTGCGCCAGCATCAGCTCATTGTAGCCATCAATACAATGCGGATGAATTAATTGTCCGCCGGCAAGCAAATATTCTATAGTATTGCTATAGGCTTTAAGCATTGCTTTATCAAGGCTTTTACGTGCCAGCTTGCGCAAATCGTCAACGCCCGGGAAATCTCTG
The DNA here is from genome assembly GCF_902463975.1 of uncultured Phascolarctobacterium sp. Lineage (GTDB taxonomy): Bacteria > Bacillota > Negativicutes > Acidaminococcales > Acidaminococcaceae > Phascolarctobacterium_A. The sequence goes on along the minus strand of NZ_CABQHJ010000023.1, from coordinate 31,619 downwards.
CCAGGCTCAATCATATCGGCTAAAAATACAACCTTCGCCAAATCCGTCATGTGGGCAGCACCTGTCGTATGTTGCGCAATACCTGCCAGAATTTCCTTATCATTTACGCCATACTTAGTTTGTGCATAGTACACGCCTAATTTGGCATGCAGCAAAATCGGCTGGTTGCGTTCTACATCATCAATAGCAATTCCCAGTGCATCTGCCTTCGCCGCACTTTCTTTGCTGGCAACCTCACGGCCGCAATCATGCAGCAACGCACAAATCGCAATTTTTTCTTTCGGCAGCTTATGTGCCTCAGCCAGCTCCAAAGCTGTTTCGTAAACATGTACGGAATGTTTATAGCGCTTCGGCGGCAAGGAAGCCTGCAAAAGCTGTTTCATTTCGTCTATTGTCATCATTTCTGCTTCATCCCTGCCTTTGATATAATTGATGAGCATTAATATACTGCTCCACAGTCCGCGGCACTAAGCCCGCCAGGCTTGCTCCTTCGTGCAGCCTTGTCCTTATTTCGGTAGATGAAATGTCATATTCAGGTGTATGCAGCAGCATAATTCTTTCCGCAGCCGCAGCACCCAGATGCTGCACCACCTCTTCCATCACACCATCGTAGCCCGGCCTGCCGGCAGCCACAAAGGTTGCCAGCTGCAGCATTTCCTCAATAGAATTCCAGGTATGCAGCTGAGCTACCGAATCGGCACCAATAATAAAATAAAGCTCCTTATCCGGATACATCTGTCGCAACTCACGCAGTGTATCTACCGTATAGGATACGCCGCTACGTTGAAGCTCCATATCTGACACAGTAAAATGCGGATATGGCTTTACTGCCAGCTCAGTCATCGCATAGCGATGCTCCGCCGGCGCATAATCCTGTCCTACCTTATGCGGTGGTACAAAAGCTGGGATAAAAATAATTTGTTCCAGTGCAATACGTTCGTAAACAGCTTCAGCAATACGCAGATGCCCTATATGAATAGGATCAAAGGTCCCGCCTAAAATACCAAGTCCCTTTCCCGTCACAGTCATCCTCCTTGCTCAACACTTTTCTATTATTTTATTATATCAATCACTCAGCATTTGCACAACCTTCTGCAGCAGAATTATTATCGCAATAAGCAATAAAATTCCCTTTGTACGGTCTTTGAAATCAAAAACAGTTTTAGGCCTTCTCAGATAATCTGAAAAGGCCTGCAAATAATCTTTAAATGTAGGGGGATTAGGTTCTCTTTTTTTCATTTCTTCTCCAAGTTTAAAGATAAAGTGAAGAGAGACTCCCTTCACTTTATCATATTATTTTATTCGTATCTCAAAGCATCAATCGGATCAAGCAGTGCTGCCTTACGCGCCGGGTAAATGCCAAAGAACAAGCCAATACCGACTGAAAAGATTACAGCAATAACAATAGCCCAGATGGAAATAACTGTATTCCAGCCTGCCATACTGCTGATGATACTGGAAGCACCGATACCAAGCATTACGCCCAAAGTACCGCCGATAATACCTATAACCATAGATTCAACAAGAAATTGCAGCAAGATATTATTATAGGTAGCGCCTAACGCCTTACGGATACCAATCTCACGCGTACGCTCTGTTACGGACACCAGCATAATGTTCATAATACCGATACCGCCTACCAAAAGGCTGATAGCAGCAATGCAGCCAAGAAGTATTGTAATATTATTGGCTGTTTCCATCATAGTTTCCATAATCTGCGCCATATTTCCTACGGTGAAATCATCGTTATCTCCCTCTTTAATCTTGTGGCGGGTACGCAGCACCTGTTCTACATCAGCCTGCACGTCATTGATAATATTTTCATTTTCAGCCTGCACCGTTATGCGCTGTACATTCGTAATACCCATCATACGGTTCTGTGCCGTTGTCAGAGGAACATAAACCACGTCGTCCTGGTCCATACCCATGCTGCCCTGTCCCTTGCTCTTCAAAACACCGATAACCTGAAACGGCGCTTTGTTAATACGCATAATCTTGCCAATAGGACTTCCCTCCGGGAACAGACTGTCAGCAACAGTCTTGCCGATAACTGCCACTCTGCCGCGGCTTACGAGGTCACGCTCGTTCAAAACGCGTCCGTCCTCAACCTCCAGACTGGAAATGGTAAAGTTGCTCGGAGTTGTACCCTCAACACGGCTGGTCCAGTTCTGATTGCCGGCAACCATCTGATAGCTTCTGTTGACACTGGCTGAAATATTGGCAATACCATCAACCTGCTTCTCAATAGCCTGCATATCATCATACGTCAGCTTAACGCCTTCACCGGCCGCCAGACGCGCGCCGCTCGCTGTACGGCCACCTGAGGTAATAATCAGCAGGTTACTGCCCAATTTAGAGATATTGTTCTTGACATTCTCCTTAAGACCAAATCCAAGGCTGACCATTGCAATAACGGCACCGACACCGATAATAATACCAAGAAGCGTCAGGAAGGTGCGCAGCTTATTGGAGACCATGCCCTGCAAAGCCATTTTAATGCTTTCATTCAACATAAATATCTACCTTCCTTTATCAGCTCTGCGTACCATCACGCATCTGCTGCAGCTCTATAGCAGCATAATTAGTCTTACCGCCGCTGCATTCATCACTTACCAGCTGTCCGTCGCGCATTACCAGAATACGCTTCGTCTGTTCGGCAATATCCGGCTCATGGGTAACCATAACCACCGTCTTGCCGCTCTCATTCATTTTCTTAAAGATATCCATAATCTCGTAACTGGATTTGGTATCAAGATTGCCTGTAGGCTCATCGGCCATAATAATCGCCGGGTTATTGATTAAGGCTCTGGCAATGGCCACACGCTGACGCTGACCACCGCTCATCTCCATCGGCTTATGCTCCAGCCTATCGCCCAGGCCAACAGCCTCCAGTGCCTTCTTAGCGCGCTCCATGCGTTCTTCCTCGTCTACACCGGCATATACCAACGGCAAGGCTACATTCTCCTGCGCAGTCAGCTTAGCCAGCAGATTGAAGTTTTGGAAGACAAAGCCTATCTTCGCATTACGCGTATGCGCCAGCTCATCGTCATCATAACCGGCAATCTCCTTGCCATCAAGAAAATACTCGCCGGAGGTCGGTCTGTCCAGACAGCCGAGAATATTCATCATCGTAGATTTACCGCTGCCGGAAGGCCCCATAATAGAAGTAAATTCCCCCGGCTCAATCTTCAGGTTAACGTGATAAAGCGCGTGTACCACGCTGTCACCCATCTGATAGGTTTTCATAATATCTTTTAATTCGATAACAGACATAAAGCTAACGCCTGCTACTAAAAACATAGACAAAAGTGTTTATGCCTTAGAAATATTCCTTGTTCATCGTACTCGCTCTCGCTGTCACGAAAGATAAGCTACTAGCGTTTGTATAGCACTCCGAAGGCGTAAATTCCCGACTAGCCATCGGTACATATATCGGGCCTTTTGTTATTAAGCTATCCGATATTTTTTGGCATCCCGCAAATTTAGAGAAGCATTGAAATCCCTATCTTGTGTATAGCCACATTCAGGACAAATATATACACGGTCTTTGAGTTTCAGACCTTTATGGATATGCCCACAAAAATGACAAGTTTTGGAACTCGGATAAAATCTGTCAACAACACGCATTTCTATGCCAATGATTTCTGCTTTGCGTTTCAGCTTAGTCAGCAGATAATTAAATCTTTGTGCTCCCACAGCTTTTGCCAGATGCCTGTTCTTCATCATGCCTTTGAGATTCAAGTTCTCCACAGTAATAAAGCTTGGTTTTTGCTTTACAATTTCATGGATGACTTTGTTTTCATAATCTTCACGGATTTCATTAATGCGATGATGAAGTTTTTGTACCTTTAACTTTTGCTTTTCTATGTTTGCAGAGGCAGCAGCAGTTTTACCACCTTTCTTTTTTCTAAACTCATATTTACGGCTGAGCTGCCTCTGCAAATGCTTCAACCGTTTCTCAAGTTTCTTGACTTTTAAACTTTTGTTGATATTTTTAAATATTTTGCCATTGCTTGAAATAGCCAAATTTTTGATGCCTAAATCTATACCAATGCCTTTGGTTGTTGTATGATATGAAGTTTCCAAGTCCTTGTTGTACTTGGAGTTTTCATCAATATCTATCACGACAGAAATATAGAACCTACCAGCCTCATAAGATACTGTGCCGTTAGTTACGTTAGCACCTACCGGTAAGTAGCCAAATTCTTTTAGCTTAACCTGTTTTAACGTAGGTATCATTAGCTTATGCCGCCATATCGTCCAATCACCTTTATTATTTTTAGGAAAATATAGCTTTACATCTTGCTTAGATTTCTTCTTGAACCTTGGGAAGCCGGCTTCGCCCTTGAAAAACTTCTTGAACGCTGCTTCGGCATTGACTTGCGCTTTCTTTCGTGCTTTAGAACCACATTCGTCAATCCACGGCAATTTTAACTTCAGATTATGGTTTACATATTTATCAAAGTCATTAGCAGATATAAAATGTTTCTGATTTATGTCTAATAAACCTCGCTGATACATTTTATATAACTTTTTATTATAAGCAATGTATTGGTTATATAAAAATCTTGCTATACCGATTGAGCGTATTATCTTTTGTTTCTGCTCTCTAGTTGGTGCTATTTCTGTCTTGAATGCCTTTAGCAATGGTCTCCTCCCCTTCTATTTGTTTTTTGTATTTACGTAGTCCATACAGCCTGCATGAAAAAACATGGAGTATACTTACTATGTCCTGAACTAATTCCTCATGCGGTGATAGTTTATCGTTTTTTACAACCACTATTTCAACATTGAATTTGTTGCAGAATTTTTCAAACCAGTCAAAACCGAATCTGACGAACCTGTCTTTGTGAGATACAAATATCATTTTTACTTTGTTTTCCATGACTTCACAAGCAGCTGATTCCATTTCTTTCGATTATAGTTCAATCTGCTTCCATAATCACGGATAACTTCATCAACAATTAAGCCTTTGGCGTTCACATAGTTTTGTAAAAAATCAACCTGGTTCTCCAAATCGTCAGTTTGATTTCTGGACGATACCCTTGTATAGATGACAATCTTACGGGAATCTGCGTCTCTGCCTATTCCCTTGAACTGTAAATACTGGTCATAAGTATAGTATCTTCGATTAGTCGGGGCTCTGTTTGCTACAAGAGTTTTTTCTCTGTCCCAGCGTTGCAGTGTTTTTACTGTTACGTTGAGCAGTTCGGCAAACTATTTTGGCTTGTAATTAGTGATATTTGATATATTCATGGCTTAAGTCCTCCATAAACACATTACATCACTAATATATACTTTTATCTATATAATTAGTTACTTAATATTTCCTTAGTGCATCGGCGGTGGGCCCATTCTGTTACTGCTCTGCTTGCTGACAGCCTTCTTCACCAGCAGCTTGTCACCAATGCTGAGACCGGTTGCCGTAACTGCTACTTCGCTGTCACTCGTCAGGCCAAGCTTTACATCTACATCACGTGTTTCCTTAGTCTTTTCGTTGTATACCTTGACGTAGCGACGGCTGCCCTCACTATAAATGCAGTTTAAAGGCACAATCGTTACGTCGTTTGCTTCATCGATAATAATCTCGGTTCTTGCTGTCATAGTCGGCAGCAGCTTGCCCTTAGCATCATCAACGGTAACATAAACCTTATAATAGATAACGTTGTTTTCCGTAGTTGCACTACGGGAAATCAAGCGTACCTTACCGGTAAAGGTTTCGTTGGGATAAGCATCAACAGTAAACTTTACCTTTTGCCCGTCCTTAACCTGACCGATATCGGATTCATCGACAAGTGCTTCAATCTCCATATTATCAAGCGTTGCCACAGACATAATAACCTGCGGTGTGCTGATACCGGAGCTGATAGTCTGCCCAACTGGTGTAGGCTTACCGATAATGTAACCGGAAATCGGTGTGGTAATAACAGTATCATTAACATCAGAAGCAGCCTTTTCATAGTTGCTCTTGGCTACAAGATAATCTGCTTCCACGCTGTCAAATGTTGATTGGCTGATAGCACCGCGGTTCAGCAGGTTCAGATTACGCTCATAGTTAGCCTGAGCATTATGCAGCTTGGCCTGCATCTGTGCCAACGTTGCGTTCAAGGACGTTGCATCAAGACGCACCAGTACATCACCGGCGTTGACATGCTGGTTTTCCTTAACCAACACCTCAACAATGCGGCCGGTAATCTTGGAGCTGATATCAACATTATCCTGTGCGCTCAAGGCGCCGGTAGCTGAAACAGTTTCTACAATATTACCTTTTTTTACTTCGCCCATCTTAACAACAGCAGTTGTAACCTGCGTGCTTTGATAATATTTATAGCCACCATAGCTTCCTGCGAGCAAAATCGCAGCCGCTACGAGGATATATTTATTCTTTTTCACGAAACTCATCATTTTGCATCCCTCATTATTAAATATATTCCTTTACTATTATAACCTCTACTCTTTTTGAGGTCAAAGCAAGTATAGCAAAAAGATGTGTTTTTTTTATGGCACCATTAACAAAATTCAACACATATAACAAAAACCCCCGTCACTTTCGTGACAGGGGTTGATTTGCATTTTGACTGTCAAAGCATTTGTTGCTTTATCATTTTGAATCACCAGGCTGGCGAGAAAGTGCCAGAGGCGAAGAGCAGATGCCGCCGGCGTACTTCTGGTACGTCAAGGCATTTGCGATGAAGCATATGGTGCTTTATCATTTTCAATCACCAGGCTGGCGAGAAAGTGCCAGAGGCGAGGAACAGATGCCGCCGGCGTACTTCTAGTACGTCAAGGCATTTGTGACGAAGCATATGGTGCTTTATTCGTCAGACTGGCATTATTTGCCAGGGAAGAACGGCCATACCATCGGAATAACGATCAGGGATACGATGAAGCATACGATTACGAGACCGCAACCAGCTTTCAGGTAGTCCATGAATCTGTATCCGCCAGGGCCGAGTACCAGAGTGTTCGGAGGAGTACCTACCGGAGTTGCGAATGCGCAAGATGCTGCAACAGCGATAGCCATCAGAACTGCTTTCGGGTCAGCGCCCAGGTTTTTGGAGATTGCAATACCGATCGGGCACAGCAGAGCTGCGGATGCGGTGTTGGACATGAACTGAGTAAGACCGCAGGACAGGATGAACAGTACACCGGTTACAACCAGCGGAGAAGGAGCGCCGCCCATCAGGCCAACAGTCCATTCAGCGATGAGCTTACCAGCGCCGGTTTTATCCATAGCGGAGGATACAGGCATCATGCCAGCAAACAGGAAAATGGTTACCCAGTCGATGGAAGCATAAGCTTGTTTTTCAGTCAGGCAGCCGGTCAGTACGCACAGCAGAGCGCCGATGATAGCAGCCATTTCCAGGGATACGCCCGGGATACCAACAGCCATTACCAGGATTACGCCCAGCAGGATAACGCCGGAAACCATTTGTTTAGATCTGGAAATTTCGTTAGCTTCTACTTCTTGCTCGATTTCTTGGTCAGCATCGAGTTGTTTGTTCGGAAGCAGATATTTGCCCAGGAACATCATGTAGAGCATACCAGCGATAGAGATAGGAACACCGATCCAAGCGAATTCGAAGAAACCGAACGGCTCGATACCAGCAGCATTCATTGCACCTACTGCAATGATGTTCGGCGGGGTACCTACCATGGTGATGATACCGCCCCAACCGCAAGCGAATGCCAAAGGCATTAACTGACGGGAAGCAGGAATTTTAGCTGCAGAGCAGATGCCCAGTGCAACCGGCAGCATGCAAGCTGCGGTACCGGTGTTGGACAGAACTGCGGACATTACAGTACCAACGATCATCAGACCGAACATCAGGCTGTTTTCGCTGGTGCCGCACATTTTAACTACGGTGTTACCAATTTCTTGAGCCAGGCCGGTGTAGAACATGGAAGCGCCTACAACGAACATACCTGCAAAAAGTACTACAGTGGAGTTGGACAGACCGCTGAATACTTGCTTAGCAGGGATCAGGCCTAACAGGCCGCATGCCACAGAGGCACCAATAGCAGTAACTGCGAGAGGAATAAGTTCAGTTACGAAGAATAATGCAACTACTGCCAAAAGAATGAGACATTTGATAGCTGGGGACATTGTTTTCCTCCTTAAAATAATAAAAATGTTTTGTTGTCTGTGTGTCACTATACACACTGAAGGTCATCAATAAAATAATTCAACAAGTTATCAGTAAGTTCTATCATTAAAAATTTATAGTACTTACATTTCCGACAACTCCTATGCTATCGAAGACTTAAAACAGCCTTCACTTACATAACTTACTTTATCGGCTTTTTCACTTACTTTAATTACTTAATTGTCAACAGTGTTAAGTTTAACACACTTCTGACAAATTTGCAAGCCTTTTTCATTTATTTTATTCCTGTACTTTACATGTTTTTCTACTCAGCTTATTGCATATTTATACATCATTTTGTTTGTTTATTATTCCGTTCTCTTGTACACTTTTTTATAAAAAATATGTCTGTATGCTCACCCTTAACATTACATATTTCTGCCGGTATGTTCCCTACTTTGAACAACAAAAATCCCCGCCACCTAAGTGACGGGGATTGATTTGCTTGTAAGCGTCTAACCTAACAAATTATTTGCCAGGGAAGAACGGCCATACCATCGGGATAACAACCAGGGATACTACGAAAGCTACCAGAACCAGGCCGGTACCAGCTTTTACATAGTCCATGAATTTGTATCCGCCAGGGCCAAGTACCAGAGTGTTCGGAGGAGTACCTACCGGAGTTGCGAATGCGCAGGATGCTGCAACAGCGATAGCCATCAGAACTGCTTTCGGGTCAGCGCCCAGGTTTTTGGAGATTGCAATACCGATCGGGCACAGCAGAGCTGCGGATGCGGTGTTGGACATGAACTGAGTCAGGCCGCAGGACAGGACGAACAGTACACCAGTTACAACCAGCGGAGAAGGAGAGCCGCCCATCAGGCTAACAGTCCATTCAGCGATGAGTTTACCAGCGCCGGTTTTATCCATAGCAGAGGATACAGGCATCATGCCAGCGAACAGGAAGATGGTTACCCAGTCGATGGATGCATAAGCTTGTTTTTCAGTCAAGCAACCGGTCAGTACGCAAACCAGAGCACCGATGATTGCTGCCATTTCCAAAGTGATACCTTTAATGCCAAGAGCCATTACCAGAACAACTGCCAGCAGGATAACGCCGGAAACGATTTGTTTGGATTTGGAGGTTTCATTTGCTTCGATTTCTTGCTCAATTTCTTGGTCAGCATCGAGTTGTTTGTTCGGGAGCAAATATTTACCTACAAACATCATGTACAGCATACCAGCTACGGAAACCGGGATACCAATCCAAGCGAATTCGAAGAAACCGAAAGGCTCAAGACCAGCAGCGGTCATAGCACCGGTAGCGATGATGTTAGGAGGAGTACCTACCATGGTGATGATACCGCCCCAACCGCAAGCGAATGCCAACGGCATTAACTGACGGGAAGCAGGAATCTTAGCTGCGGAGCAGATACCGAGTGCTACAGGAAGTAAGCAAGCTGCGGTACCGGTGTTGGACAATACTGCGGACAGTACGGTACCAACGAGCATCAGGCCGAACATCAGGCTGTTTTCGCCTGTGCCGCACATTTTAACTACGGTATTACCGATTGCTTGTGCAAGGCCGGTGTAGAACATGGAAGCGCCGACTACGAACATGCCTGCGAACAGAACAACGGTGGAGTTAGACAGACCGCTGAATACTTGTTTTGCAGGAATCAAGCCTAAGAGGCCGCATGCGATAGCTGCGCCGGTAGCAGTAACTGCGAGAGGGATAAGTTCGGTTACAAAGAATAATGCAACTACTGCCAACAAAATAAGACATTTGATTGCTGGGGACATTTTATGTTCCTCCTTTTAAAATTAATTTATATACAATGCCGAGGGAGGCATTCTATATCAGCTATTAATATGTAGTTTTCAAAGAGCTTATGGAATTTGCTTATGTATTTTCTTGCATTTCCATGTACCTATTATAACACTATAAGCGTAAAATAAAAAGTTATTTTATTGAAAAATTTACATTATTAACGTAAATAGTGTTTTTCTGTTGCGTACTTCTATATTGTGTTTTATGTACACTGTTATCATGGTGTTTTATTTTTATACTTTTATATGCTTTTCCGGAATTAAGTTAAACTTTAAGTAAATGATTTTTGAAATGCATATGACCATTTTATCTGAAAATTATCTTAATTCTCTTTATAAAATCAGCTCTGATAATTTACAGCTTTCTGCTCCAAAGCCCATTGTATCAAGGGTTTGCGATTCACGCAATTTTTTTAGTACCTCCTATAAGTTATTTTTAACAGCTGGTGCTAATTTTACTTTTCGAATTAAATGTAATCCCACAGCGCATGTCCACTGATTGAGGACACAAAATCGCCATCTTTTTTGTTCATAATGTGACAGTTTATTATTCCAGAACACTTTCTAGGCAAAAATTAAGAGGACGCGCCTTGCAGCGCGTCCTCAGGGGAGTTTCAGTATAAATTATTTACCAACAGGACCGATCATAGCCAGCATGGTACCTGCAGCAACTGCAGTACCGATAACGCCTGCTACGTTAGGACCCATAGCATGCATCAACAGGAAGTTGGACGGATTTGCTTTTTGGCCAACAACTTGAGATACACGAGCAGCCATAGGAACTGCGGATACACCAGCGGAACCAATCAACGGGTTGGTCTTGCCACCGTCTACCATGCACATCAGCTTACCGAAGATAACGCCGGCAGCAGTACCACCGATGAAAGCAACCAGACCAAGGATGATAATCAGGATGGTCTGATAGTTCAGGAATGCATCAGCACTCATGGTCAGACCAGTACCGGTAGCCAGCATAATGGTTACGGTATTCATCAGAGCATTTTGTGCGGTGTCGGACAGACGATCAAGACAGCCAGCTTCTTTGAACAGGTTACCAAGCATCAGCATACCAATCAGAGCGGTTACGGAAGGTAACAGCAGGGAGATAACGATGGTGCACATGATCGGGAATGCAACTTTTTCGAAGTGGGAAACCGGACGGAGCTGTTCCATAACGATTTTACGGTCAGCTTCAGTGGTGAACAGTTTCATGATAGGAGGCTGAATCAACGGAACCAGAGACATGTAGGAGTAAGCAGCAACTGCGATTGCACCTAACAGCTGAGGAGCCATTTTAGCAGCCAAGTAGATGGAAGTCGGGCCGTCAGCACCACCGATGATGCCGATAGCAGCAGCTTCTTGTACGGTGAAGCCAAGCAGCATAGCGCCCAGCAGAGCTACGAATACACCGCCCTGTGCAGCAGCGCCCAGGAGCAGGGTTTTCGGGTTAGCCAGCAGAGGACCAAAGTCGGTCATAGCGCCTACGCCCAAGAAGATCAACGGCGGGAATACTTCGTGGTGAATACCGTACATAATAACGGACATAACACCAGGTTCTTCGAAACCGTTTTTAGGAATGTTAGCCAAAATACAACCGAAAGCAATCGGGGACAGCAGCAAAGGCTCGAAACCTTTAGCAATAGCCAGATAAAGCAGAACCAGACCAACGCAGATCATGATTACATGACCGCCAGTCAGTGCAGAGAAGCCGGAGTCTGCCCATACAGAAGACAAAGCAACAAAAAATGCCTCAAACATGTGAATTTTTCCTCCTTGTTTCCCTTAATTGGGATGTTATAAGTGCAAATAAGCTCCACAATAATGCTACAACACTTTCATTTTAACTGTATCACCACAGCCTCCCCTAGTCTACCTGTGGTCTGCTTTGCAACGCAAGCAGAACATCAGAAAATGTCATTTCTTCTTATGAAGCTGCTTAAAGCAGCAGCACTGCTTTGAAACCTTTTTTACAGCTAAATCTTATTTAGCCTTGGTAGGATCAACTACCTGGATTAAACTCATCAACATGCCTAATCCGATTAGAACTCCAAAGACAATGGTCATGTTGATTATGGCAATCAGCCATGGATTTGTTGTTACAGGACCCACTGTTTATCACCTCTTCCTAAGATAATTAAAGGGGAACTAAGTTCTATAAGCAAGATGCTTATCTTACTTTAATAAGTATAAAGTTATATTTTTTTATCTTCTGTTGCACAGGCCACACTGTTTTCCGTCAAACAGTTACTTTATTTACATAATCATTTCACTTTAACTTCTATACTATTTCAAAAGTTCATTAATCGTTTTTGTTGCCTGTGCAACAGATTGTCATTTTGAGTTTGCTAAAATAAATACTGCAAAGCAACAATTTAATATCCTCTCAGTTTTCAATTTGTCTTTAGAGAGATTGGGAGAATGCTGAAACGACTGCGAATTTAGTTTTGGCAATAAAAAATAACCAGCTGCGAACTGGTTATTTTTTTTCTTTCAAACAGCCACAGCCTAATGACTGTACGTATATTTAAAGCTAAACAAAAGCAAAACCCATCCAGTAACCCGGATGGGTTTTGCTTTTTAGGGAGAGTTATCACAATAACTGTTTATTTAGCAACAGGGCCAATCATAGCCAGCATAGTACCTGCAGCAACTGCAGTACCGATAACGCCTGCTACGTTAGGACCCATAGCATGCATTAATAAGAAGTTTGCCGGGTTAGCCTTTTGACCGACAATCTGAGATACACGGGCAGCCATAGGAACTGCGGATACACCGGCACTGCCGATAAGCGGATTAGTTTTGCCGCCATCAACCATGCACATAATCTTACCGAATATTACACCGCCCCAGGTGCCTGCAGCAAAAGCAACCAAACCTAAGCAGATAATCAGGATAGTCTGATAGTTCAGGAAGGCATCAGCACTCATGGTAAGACCGGTACCGGTAGCCAACATGATGGTTACAGTGTTCATCAAAGCATTTTGTGCAGTATCGGACAGACGGTCCAGACAGCCTGCTTCTTTAAACAGGTTACCAAGCATCAGCATGCCTATCAAAGCTGTTACCGGCGGCAGCAGCAGAGAAATAACGATGGTGCACATAATCGGGAAAACGACCTTTTCAAATTTACTTACCGGACGCAGCTGCTCCATAACAATCTTACGTTCTCTTTCGGTAGTAAACAGCTTCATTACAGGCGGCTGAATCAGCGGTACCAGGGACATGTAGGAATAAGCTGCAACGGCAATAGCACCCAAAAGATGCGGAGCCATTTTAGCTGCCAGATAAATAGCTGTCGGTCCGTCAGCACCGCCGATAATACCGATAGCGGATGCTTCCTGTACAGTAAATCCCAAAGCCATAGCGCCCATCAAAGATACAAATACGCCAATCTGAGCAGCAGCACCTAAAAGCAAGGTCTTAGGATTAGCAATCAGCGGACCGAAGTCGGTCATTGCGCCAACGCCCAGGAAAATCAACGGCGGGAATACTTCATGGTGAATACCGTACATAATAACGGACATAACACCCGGCTGTTCGAAACCGTTTTTAGGAATGTTAGCCAGAATACAACCAAAAGCAATTGGTGACAACAGCAAAGGTTCGAAACCTTTGCCTATAGCCATATAAAGCAGAACCAGACCAACGCCAATCATAATTACGTTGCCACTTGTCAGAGCAGAAAAACCTGAGTCTGCCCAAACAGAAGCCAAAGCGACGATAAATGCCTCAAACATAGAATAATCCTCCTCTTGGCCCATATCGGGAAAATAAGTGCATTTTTTAATAGATCAGACAGGGAAAAAGTGCATCATTTGCTTCGATGCTTATTTCTAGTAGGGTCAACCAACTGAATCATACTCATGAGTACACCTAAAGCAATGAGCACACCAAAAACGATTGTCATGTTGATAATAGAAATCAGCCACGGATTAGTTGTTACGGAACCCATATAAATCACCCCTTCCAAATAAATTTAAATATAATATTTACCGCAATATGCTTCCGGATATTTGACTTCAAACACCCCTTTTTGCCTTGCTGAATTAAGTATAAAAATAATTCTGCTGTTATTCCGTTGCTTATGTCACACATAATAAACGGACGGTCTTAGTTTACTTACAGATTATATTCGTTTTAAAATTGTTATTGTTATTAAAATTTAAAAAGCATTTTTGTTATTGAAAAGGATTAGTTTACTTATGTAACTTAAAAAAGCAAGCTCTTTGAGCTTGCTTTTCAAATCATAATGACCATTAACTTCTATGCTATTATTTATGTATAAAGTTAAAAATATGTATTTTACTGCCTAACACCAGCTATTGAAAATTAAAAACGCCGCTCAAACGAGCGGCGTTTTTTAGCAGCATTACAGCTGTTCGGTTACATTGTCTTCGGGAGTCCCCTTCTTTTTGCGGCTGAAGAAGCGTTCAACAACTACAAAGAGTACAGGAATCAGGAAGATACCAAAGAGTGTAGCGATAGTCATACCGCCTACTACGGCATTACCCATAGATACACGCGCACCGGCGCCCGGGCCGGTAGCAATAGCCAAAGGCAGACAGCCTAAGATAAACGCGAAGGATGTCATCAGGATAGGACGCAGACGGACATGAGCAGCCTCAACAGCCGCATGTACAACATCCATGCCCTGCTCCATATTCATCTTAGCATATTCGACAATCAGAATAGCGTTCTTTGCTGCCAGACCAATCAGTGTAATCAGACCAATCTGCATATAAACGTCATTCTGCAGGCCACGTGCATACTGTACCAGGAAGCAGCCGAAAACTGCGGAAGGTACAGACAGCAGTACTGCCAGAGGAATTGTCCAGCTTTCATACAGAGCTGCCAGACAAAGGAATACGAAAATCAGAGAGATAATGAAAATCTGAGTGGAACGGCTGCCGGCTTCAATCTCATCAAGGCTCTGACCGGTCCATTCGTAGGTATAGGTATTAGGCAGAACCTGCTTAGCAACCTCTTCAATAGCAGCCATAGCCTGACCGGAGGAATAACCGCTGGCAGGGTCGCCGGAAATCTTAATCGCACTGGCACCGTTAAAGCGTGTCATAACAACAGAGCTGTTCTTAGGAGTAGGCTTTACAAGTGTATTCAGCGGAATAGACTTGCCGTCATTGCTGCGTACAAAGAAGTAACGCATATCCTCTACACCGGTACGATATTTTTCATCAGCCTGCATAACAACCTTCCAAGTACGGCCGAAGTTATTGATATCGTTGATTTCGTTACCGCCTAAGAACGCCTGCAATGCGGAATAAACAGTAGATACAGGAACGTTCAGGGATTGTGCCTTATCACGGTCAACCTCAAACTGATACATAGGAGTATTGGTGTTCAAGGTAGTGTACAGCATACCGATTTCCGGACGCTTGCGGCAAGCAGCCAAAAATTCGTTAGCACGCTCACCCATAGTGTTAACGTCCTCACCGCCAAGGTTCATGAGATAAAGACTCAGAGTACCGGTACTTGAAGCACCTGGCAGAGAAGGCGGCTGGAAGGCCATAACAGTTGCATCAGGAATCTGTGCGCCCATGCCGAAAATCATCGGAATAACATCCTGTACGCTGTTGCTGCGCTTGCTGTAGTCCTCCATAGTAACTACTGCCAGGCCGGCGTTAGCCTTCTGGCCCATGGACAGGATATCAATACCGCTAACCTCCATAACGTTTTTAACGCCGGGGAGCTTTCTCATATTTTGTGCAAGGCCTGCCATAATCTGCTGCGTACGGTTACTGGAAGCACCCTCAGGCAAAGCGATGGATACAGCAGTCATGCCCTGGTCCTCGTTCGGTACAAAGCCTGTCGGCGTTGCCTTTGCCAGGAAACCGATGCAGATAACAACAACAACAAGACAGGTCAGAATCAGTTTAGATTTACGGATGCAGCCTTCAACGTTTTTCACGTATTTAGCCAACGTTCTTGCAAACCAATCGTCAAATGCTTTTACAGCCTTGCCGATAAATCCCTTCGGCGCCTCCTCCTTCTTGACCAGAATCAGGGAGCAGAGTGCAGGAGTCAGGGACAAAGCTACGATAGCAGAAAGCATCATGGATACAGAAATCGTAATCGCAAACTGCTTGTACAATTCACCGACAGTACCGCCGGTGAAGGCTACAGGAATAAATACCGCAGACAGTACGAAGGCAATAGCCACAACAGGGCCGGAAACCTCGTTCATAGCACGGTAGGTTGCCTCCTTAGGAGACATACCATTTTCCTGAATATGATGTTCAACCGCTTCTACTACAACGATAGCGTCGTCGACAACAAGGCCGATAGCCAGAATCATTGCAAAAGCAGTCAAAGTGTTGATGGTAAAACCTAAAATTACAAAGGAAGCAAAGGTACCAACCAAGGATACCGGTACAGCCAGAATAGGAATCAAGGTTGCACGCCAGCTGCCAAGGAACATAAATACTACCAGAATAACCAGAATCAAGGCTTCAACAAATGTATGAGCAACCTTCTCCAGAGATTCGGTAATAAACTGGGTGTTATCCTGAATAACGACCAGCTTCATATCATCAGGGAAACGGCTTTCTGCGTCCTTTAATACCTCGCGGATATTCTTAACAGTTTCGATAGCATTCGCATCGGAGGTCAAGGATACAGGGAATACAACGGAATCACCGCCGTTCAGCTTGCTGACGATAAGGTCATTACGCGGACCTTCTTTAATAGTTGCGATATCCTTCAGCTTCAGGTTATCGCCATTATTGGAACGGATAATAACGTTACCGAATTCCTCTGGCGTATTCAGACGACCTTGAGCACTTGCAGAATAGGTACGCTCCTGCTTGTCAACGGTAGGCCGGTTACCGATAGAACCAACCGCAGCCTGTACGTTCTGTGTTTTGATAGCGTTGGAAACATCTGTTACCGTTACGCCCAGCTGCGCCATTTTTTCAGGGTTCAGCCAGATACGGACTGCATATTCCGGACCATATTCACCAACGGTAGATACGCCCTTAACACGCTTTACGGCATCAAGGAAGTTAGCATCAGCGTAGGTTCTCAGGAACATAGCATCATAAGTATTTTTCGGAGAATAAAGACCAAAATACATAATGGTCTCGGCAGATTCCTTAGCAGTGGTTACACCGTAGCCGGAAACCTCGCTCGGCAGAGAGCTGGTTGCCTGAGATACACGGTTCTGCACCTCTACAGAAGCGATATCTGCGTTTTTCTCCAGGTTGAATTCAACATTGAGCTTGTATTCACCACTGGAGGTACTTACAGAGGACATGTTCAGCATATTTTCTACGCCGCTGACCTTCTGCTCAATGGTCTGTGCTACAGCCTTTTCAACGATATCGGCACTTGCACCGACATAGTTGGTGTTTACGCTGATACGCGGTTTGGTAATGTTAGGATATTGGGCGATAGGCAGGCTGAAGCCGGCAATCGTACCCAATAAGGTAATAATAATCGCCAGTACTATCGCAAATACAGGGCGATCAATAAAGAAACGAGCCATCTAGCCAACCTCCTTATTGCTTCTTGCCGGTGGTAGCACTGTTGTCAACAGTAGTATCCAGATCAGCCTCAGTCATCGGCTGTGGGTTAACCTGAGCACCCTGTCTGATCTTGCCGGTGCCTTCGACTACGATTGTTTCATCGCCGGTCAGACCGCTTTCAACCATGTAGAAACGGCCAACAGAAGGACCAAGAGTTACTTCCTTCATGGTAACCTTGTTATCGCTGCCAACAACATAAACAAATTTCTTATACATCAATTCAACAACTGCACGCTGCGGAATCAACAGAGCATCCTTTTTGGTGCCTGCGGTTGCCTGTACGTGAGCAAACATGCCCGGCAGCAGACGATGTGCAGGGTTTCTGAACAAAGCCTTAACAGTCATAGTACCGGTGTTATCATTGATACCACGGTTAACCTCTGCTACAGTGCCTTTTAAATCGTAGGTACTGCCATCGCTCAAAACAACAGTCAGGTTGTCAAGAGAAGCAGCGCCGCTGTTATCATGAGCACCGGAAAGCTTCAGATATTCCGGCTCAGCAATGCTGAACTGTACAAATACAGGGTCAGTGTTGCTGATTTTGGCCAATGTAGTCTGGCCTGCGGTTACATAATTGCCAACCTCCAGCGCGGTAGTATCAATACGGCCGCTGAACGGAGCGGAAACGCTGGTATCGGTCATATTAATCTGCGCATTTTCCAGAATTGCTTCCTGCGCATTTACAGAAGCCTGTGCCTGGTCACGCTGCATAATAGCGTTATCCAGAACCTGCTTGGAAATTGCATTCTGTGCATACAGAGTGCTGTAACGCTCTGCATTCAGAGCTGCGTTAGCCAGAGCTGCACGGGCATTAGCCAGACCTGCCTGCGCGTTAAGCACGTTAGCCTGATATGTACGCTGGTCAATAGCATACAAGGTCTGGCCTGCACTTACATTGTCACCGCCCTTGAAATACTTGGCTGTAATCTGACCGCTTACCTGAGCCTTCAGCTCCATTTCCTGCTGAGCCTGTACAAAGCCTGTATAATCATATACCAGAGGGGTGTCACGCTTAATAACCTTCATGGTTTTAACCAAAGCTGCCTTATTGCCGCCCTGCTGCTGTTTTTGACCACAGCCTGCAACGCTCAGTACAAAGGTTGCCGCCAGCGCCGCAGCCATTGCTTTTCTAGCACGGCCGGAGCGAATAAAACTTAACATAAAAAAACCTCCTTCACCTTCACTCTGAAACTACTCAATATATATAATGACAAATGATACTGCTATATTGTCGATAGCACCTTTACCTGAAAATATTCCTGCTCCAGTTTCAGAATACTACTATTATAATGGACATTTTTCAGAAATGCAAACTTCATTTAAACAAATTTCGCCGCTTTTTCTTGCATTTTCTTCAGTTAGCTTCGTCTCACAAATTTTGCTGACTGACCAGTCAGCTTTTGCTGTTCAACAGCTCTTTTTTCAGCAAAAATTTATGCAGATTGCCCAAAGCAAAACCCGATACCTGGTCTACGCCATCAATACGCTGCATCAAAAACAGATTATCTCCTTCAATATACCATTCATCCGGCAGTCTGTCCTTATATACAACCTTCTTATTGGTATTCAGCAGATTAAGCAGCAGCAGCAAATCCTTATCCTTGACATTAAGCACTTCATCCAGTCTGATTTTTTCGGCAGTCTTTGGATTTACGTTCAGCTGATGATGGATAAAGCTGTTTTTACCGCTGATCAGCTGCAGGCTCAGAATCTGTTCATCGGCACGCATCACCTTAAATGCCATATCTGCCTCGCCCTTATAAAAATGCTCAAGATATTCTTTGCACTCATCCTGCAGCAGCTTATTCATTTTATTTTGCAGCTCTACATCCTTACCGGCAAAAACCGGGAAGGTTGCTTCACCGCCAGGAACTACCATCTTGCGTACCAATATAGTTCCGACAGCAAAATCCTTGCCGTCATTTACGGTATTATCCTTAGGTGTAGGCGCAAGCGTCATAATGGTCAGGGAAAACTGTTTCCATTCCTTAGTTTTCTTGTCCTGCTTCCAGATAGCGCCCACATCTGCCAGAGGCTGCTTTTTCTGCACCAGCTGTTGACAGCCAAACAATTCATCTGCACCGTCATTATCTACATCGTGTGCTACGAGAGAATGCAAGCCGCCATACTCCAGCTTGCCGTCTTCGACCACGCAGCCTGCTGCCGGGGTTAAATCAGATTTGTTCCCGTCAATTAAGGATACATGCATTTTGCCGTCCTTGGCAAAGGCTTGCGTTACCAGTCCCATGCTTTCGGCAGCTCCAAAGACCTCACGCACATTTCTCTTATTGGCAAAGGAAAGCACACGGTATTCACTTGGCGCATGCCAATCTCCTTGAGCAGCACTCACCAGCAGCTGCTGTCTGGCGCTTTTGCCCGCCCACAGCTTAATAGGCTGCAGTTGGCAATTATACCCGCCATTAATAGAAGGTGCATGAGCCGTCAAAAGCTTCTTGTCCTTATCCTTAATCATAACAAGCAGATCATTGGCGTAGCCGTTAGGCAACCTATCACCCCAAAGCTCGGCAGTAACAGTCTGCTCTGCAGTCAGCTGCAGCGGCACCTGCGCCAGCAGTGTGTCTGCAGCAGCGGCCATAGTGCTGCAGAAAATTACGCTGCTGCAGGCCAGGCCTTGCACCATCCATTTTATCTTCACGTCTTCACGTCCTTTCTTCAAACGTACTATTATATTATAGCATTTTTTTGTTATAAGTAGCTGTTAAAACACAGATTTTTTACATAAAGGTACCACAAACATCGTCAAATTCTGTTGCATTTCGTACAAAAAGGCTTTTTCTTATTTCTCAAAACGATTTTTTCATTAATATTACTGCTTTTTATTGTTAAATAGTGTAGAATAAAAGCGGTATTTTATGATTTTTTGGGAGAAGGGAAGGATTTATTAATGAAGAAAATTGTTGCTCTTCTGCTCAGCCTTTGCCTATTAGTATTAGCTGCAGGCTGTGGCGGTAACGATTCAAAAAAAGACACACCCAAAGAAAAGACTAAGGTAAGCCTTGGCATGCTGCGCCTGACAAGCAGCGCTCCTTTATTTATCGCTATGGATAAGGGCTTCTTTGCTGAAGAAGGTATTGAAATCGAACCACAATGGTTTGATGCCGCTCATCCGATTGCCGTATCCACTGCTTCCTCTAAGGTTGATGTCGGCGCTACCGGCATTACGGCCAGCCTCTATAACATGGCAGCCAACGGACAAAAGCTGGGCATTGTTGCAGATAAAGGACGTGAACAAAAAGGCTATTCCTCTTCTGCACTGCTTGTGACCACCGACAACTACAACGCCGGCGTAAAAAGCCTGAAGGATTTGAAGGGCAAGCGTATCGGTATTACACAAAAGGGCTCTACCTTCCATTATATGCTTGGCAGAATGCTGGAAACCCAGGGCATGAGCCTCAATGATGTGGAAATTGTTCCCCTGAGCAAGCTCAGCGCTGTTATGGCTGCTTTGGAAAGCAAGCAGATTGACGGCTGTATCTTAAACGAGCCTAACATCACCAAGGTGCAAAAAGCAGGCTATGGCAAATTGGTCGTACAGGTTGGCGACGTTATTCCTTACCAGACCTCTGCTATCTTCTACTCACCTGACTTTATGAAGAATAAGGATGCGGCAGTACGCTTCATGCGTGCTTACAACAAGGCCTGCAACTATTACTACGAAGCTGCAGTAGAAAAGAAGGATGCCAAGAAGCTGGAAGAGGTTGTTAATATTGTAGCCAAATACGTTAAGGCTCCGGCTGAAGACATTAAAGCAGGCCTGCCCTATATTGACAAGGACGGCAAGCTGCTTGTCAGCGATATTGCAACCCAGATTAAATGGTACACCGACAACAAGATGATTTCCGGCACACTGGATGCGAAGGATGTTGCCAACACCAGCTTTCTGGATGAAGCAATGAAGAAATAAACTATTGTATTAAAGCAAGACTGGCGTAAATGTAACAGCTGTAAAATGCGTTGACGATGCTTTAGCACCAAAACGCTGCGACTGATATATTAGCGCCAGTCTTTTTGGAGGATGGTAGAAAATGAAATTAGAAATCGCAAATATCTGCAAGGATTTCACCACCACCAGCGGTAAGCTGCTTCCTGTTTTACAGGATATTAACCTCAGCATTAATAAGGAAGAATTTGTAGCATTGGTAGGACCGTCCGGCTGTGGTAAATCAACCTTGCTCAATATAACCGCCGGACTTTTGGAACCCACAAGCGGTAACGTAAAATTTACTGATGTCGCCGCTGGCTATGAGCCTCGCATGAGCATCGTCTTTCAGGAAACAGGCCTCTTCCCCTGGCGTAATGTGCATGATAATATTGCCTTCGGTTTGGAAACAGCAGGCATGAAAGCAGACGAAAAGGAAGCACGCATTAAGCATTACATTGAGCTTGTAGGCTTAAAGGGCTTTGAAAAATCCTTCCCGCACCAATTAAGCGGCGGTATGCGTCAACGCGTTGGCATTGCCCGTGCTTTAGCTATCGAGCCTGACCTGCTGCTGATGGATGAGCCGTTTTCTGCCTTGGATGCGCAAACACGCACCATCATGCAGGAGGAGCTGGTAACGCTGTGGGAAAAGACGCGTCTGACCACGCTATATGTTACACATAATATTCAGGAGGCAGTAATGCTTGCTGACAGAGTTGTACTGCTTTCGCGTCGCCCCGGAAAGGTAAGCAAAATACTGCAGATTACCATTCCGCGTGCCGACCGTGCTAAGACGAAGCACACAGACGAAATTGCGGAATTTGTCCGTATCATCTGGGAGCATATCAGCAAGGATGCGCGTGCTGCCTTAATGGAGGTGGAAGACAATGCCTGAAAAGAAAACTGCTGCGAGCGCAACTAACGAATATATCGTACGCAACCGTATGACGCATTGGCAAAAGACCTATCCGCATTGGGTAAGCGTTGCTTCCATCATCGTCCTGCTGCTCTTTTGGGAGGCTATCTGCCGCTGCGGCCTGGTTTCTTCTCTGTTTTTGCCGGCACCGAGCCAGATTATCAGCGCCCTGCTTACCATGCTTGCTGACGGCGAAATCGGCGTTAGCCTGGCAGCCAGCATGTACCGTATCTTAATCGGTTTTGCTGTCGGCAGCCTTATCGGCCTTGCAGTCGGTCTTGTTACCGGTACCTCGGCACTGGCAGATAAAATCGGTAATCCTGTTGTCAACGCTCTTTATCCTATCCCTAAAATCGCTTTGCTGCCGTTGTTCATTCTTTGGCTGGGAATCGGCGAGCTGTCGAAGGTAACGATTATTGCGCTCGGCGTTTTCTTTCCGGTAGCAATGAATACCTACAGCGGAGTCAAAAATGTTGATACACTGCTTATCAAGGTTGCCGTCAGCTTTAACGCCAGCTGGTGGAAAACGATGAAAAGTGTTGTTCTGCCTAACGCCTTACCTATGATTTTCGCAGGTCTGCGCCTTGCCGCCGGCACATCTCTGCTGCTGCTGGTAGCAGCAGAGATGATTGCTGCCCAGGTCGGCATCGGCGCCCTCATCCTGCATTACGGCGATTTGATGATTACCGACCGCTTGATGGCCGGAGTTATTGTATTGTCGTTGCTCGGCCTGCTCTTTAACCTGTTCCTGCAATGGTTGGAGAGAAAGGCTATCCCCTGGAAGAACTGATAAAAGCACAAAAGCACTGTCTGCTCACTGATATTCTTATACCAGATAGAGCTGACAGTGCTTTTTCTTTTTCTGCTAAAATCTTACAACAGCTTTTTAAAATACTGTTACGCTAATACTCAAAAACTGCTTTATGCTAAGCTATTACTGCAGCCTTGCCGAAGCCTCTTTTAAAACTGCTGTCACTGTTTCCGGCGGCAGCTCGCCTATCTTCTTGATCAGCTCAGGATGCTTGGGATATTCGGCAATAACCTTCTCCATCCACACCATGTCCAGCCAATGGCCGTGCTTGAAGCCGGTATTATTAAATGTACCGACAATTTTGTAGCCGCAAGCCTCATGCATTTTGACGCTATGCTCATTGCTGGCGGTAATGCAAGCATAGGTCACAACTACACCCTGCAGACGCAATAAATTTTCCAGCGCCGTGTACATCACCTTGCCTAAGCCGCGTCTCTGCCCCTCGGGTGCCAGATAAATCGTTACCGCGGCACCCCACTGATAGGCAGCACGCTGAATATAAGGATGAGCATAAACATAACCAAGCAGTCTGCCTTCGTGCTCACAGACTATATAAGGATAGTCCGCAGAAATATTTTTGATTCGCTCTGTAAATTCTTCTACCGACGGTACCTCATATTCAAATGATACATCACTGAGCGTCCTATCGCTGCTGATAACAAAGGGCGCGTAAATTTCCAGCAGCTTTTCGGCATCGTCAGGCTTCGCAAGGCGAAGCGTATACTTCATCGACATTTTATCGCTCCACCTTTACTTCAAACATTCTGCTCCAAGGCAGCGTAAATTTATATTCTTCGGCAGTATTGCCCATATACTGCTTGCTTACCTTATTGATTTCCCGGGTAATAAACTCTTCCGCCGCAGTACGCTGTTCTTCATTCAGTCCGCTGTTGGGCCAATAGTTAGGCCAGATAAGCTGCTGATAAGTTTGCATGCGCACATTCGCCTGATATGCCCAATCATCAAGATAACGCACATTAAGCAGATCTTCTCTTGCTTCCGGCGTTAACTGCTTATACAACAGTCCCTGCGCCAGAGCAAAACCCAGGCTGTTGCCTGCAGTATTCCAACCGCCGTAGGATGCCAGACGATACGCAAGCTGTTTTTCAAACAAGGTCTTTACCAAAGCATTGTCCGCACCATTGCCAAAACGGATGTCTGCCACAGTCACAGGATGATTATGCTCAAGAATGCGCTCAACCTTATTAACGAAATTTACGGTAGCAGGCAATGCCTTATAACTATTGCTTGCATCAGACGCCTCATGCGTCACACCATCGGCAGGAGTGTTGACAGCCAAAACCAAATCCGCATTTTTGCGCGAATATACCGGGAAGGCACCTGCCGCATAGATATGCTGCTTGGCACTAACGGCCACAGTATCATCCTCGTAGGTAGGCACTGTTTTACCGCCCATGCCGGCAGCATAGGTTACATTTACCAAAGGCAGCTCATACTGCAGACGGTTGGCAGCACGGCTCAAAAGCAGCAGGCCAAGCTGATCTGCGCCGGCGAAGAAACGGATTTTCTCCTTCGGCAGCTCATTTACCAGAATATCCATCTCGCGTGCTTCCCTATGTGCCTGAGAATAGGCAGCGGTATCGTCACGCCCGATAAGCATATAATCAAAATCGCCGCTTTCCACACCATGCAGCAAAAGCTCTGTGGCGCGGATATTGTTGCTGCGGCGTGTAAACATATCAGTCAGTATTTCCCGGGGAATGCTGCTGCGCAGCTCTGCCAGCTCCTTGACCTCTTTACGCTTAATCTGCTTAAGCTCCAGCTTGTCCTCCAGCTCTCCCAAGCGGAAAATCTTAGGGCCCCATTCCTTATAATATGCAGGCTCTGTCGGCGCACTGCTGGCCTTAGGCGAGCGCATAATAGTAGTAAATACATAAACCTTCTGTCCGCCGTGTTGCCTTTTCAGCTCTACCAAGCGTTCGGCACGCTGCTGCAGAAGCTCCGGCGAAATTTCATGTGTGCGCGATGCTACCAGCCCGCCATAAAGCAAAGCATCGGAAGAAGCAACAATGGCTACAGATTCACCGGCCTTAGCCTCCAGCCAGTTAAAAAGCTTTTCCGGCTGCCCTGCTGACTGAGCACCGGCAATATATTCGGCCGGCGGCAGCTGTACATCCCAGCCTGCAGCCTGCATCGTCTGCACTGTGTAATCAAGGCACACCGGTCTGTTGTCCATGGGTATATATAACAGAGTGCCCTTAGCGGCAAATGCTGTATGAGTAGTCAACAGTAAAGCGCAAAGCAAAACACTTCGCAAAACCTTCATCATTTTTATCACTACCTTTAACTCTTTCTAAGCAGAGATATTCCTCGCCTTAATAGAATTTCTACAGCAATCAATAAAATTCCTGCGTTGACTTATAATTTCTTCTTGCATCTCTCGGTTATGATAAAAGCTCATCGCAAAACAAAAGCTCCCTGCTTCAAGGTATACCTTGAAACAGAGAGCAAAGCTACGTTATAAAATTAGCTTAAGCATTAGCAAATCTGCTTAAGAAATCCTGGGTACGTTTATTCTTCGGATGCGTAAACAGCTCCTGCGGCTCGCCTTCCTCAGCAATTACGCCTTGGTCGATAAAGATAACACGGTTAGAAACGTCACGGGCAAAAGCCATCTCATGCGTTACGATAACCATCGTCAGGCCTTCCTTAGCCAGGTCGCGGATAACGCGCAGAACCTCGCCAACCATTTCCGGATCCAGTGCACTAGTCGGCTCGTCCATTAAAAGAACCTCCGGCTCCAGCGCCAACGCACGCGCAATGGCCACACGCTGCTTTTGGCCGCCACTCAGCTGGTGCGGTTTAGCATTTACGTAGCTGTCCATACCAACGTGCTTCAGATATTTCAGTGCAGTAGCGCGTGCTTCTTCCTTGCTTTTGCCAAGAACCTTAACCTGACCAACCATGCAGTTTTCCAAAACAGTCATATTATTAAACAGGTTGAAGGATTGGAATACCATGCCTACCTTAGTACGATACATGGTCAGCTTTTTGAAAGCTTCGTTTACATCCGTACCACGGTAATCAATAGTGCCGGCAGTCGGATGCTCCAAATAGTTCACGCAGCGGATGAGCGTAGACTTGCCGCTGCCGGAAGGGCCGATGATGCAGACAACATCGCCACGATGTACATCAAAGCTGATGCCCTTTAAAATTTCACGCTCGCCAAAGCTTTTCTTTAAATCATGGACTGATAACAAAAGTTCCTTTTCCATTTCCATAGCTTAGTACCGTCCTTTCGGCTTCTTAGTAGGCAGAGGGATATCACCGCAGGGATCCATCATCGGGTCATAGGTAACCAGCTGATAATCCTTCGGGCCATCCATCTTGCTTTCCAACCAGCGCAGCAGGCGGGAAGCGGTAAAGGTCATAATAAAGTAAATTACGCAGGTAATGAAGAAAATTTCAAAGTATTTGTAATAAACACCTGCAGCAGATTTAGAAGCAAAATACAGCTCCGTTACGGAAATAACGTTCAATACAGAGGTATCCTTGATATTGATAATCAGGTTGTTGCCCAGCTGCGGCATAACGTTGCGCAGAGCCTGCGGCAGAATAACGCAGCGCATGGTCTGGATATGGTCCATACCGATAGCGATTGCTGCTTCCTTTTGTCCCGGATCAACAGATTCAATACCGCCACGCACAGTTTCTGCCATGTAAGCACCGGTATTGATAGAAACAACCAAAAAGCCTGCAAACAGCGGCGACATATCGATATCGAACAGGCTCATTGCACCATAATAAACAACCATTGCCTGTACAATCATAGGCGTACCGCGGAACACCTCTACATAAGCATCCAACAAACGCTGTACACAGCGCACCAAAGTTCTCTTAACCTTGCTGTCGTTATCCTCTAAAGGAATTGTTTGAATAACACCAACAATAAGGCCGATAATACAGCCAACAAATGTGCCTACTATTGCCAACAGCAGAGTAACGACCGCGCCCTTCAGCAGGACAGAGCCATATTGCTGCAGCAGGTAGACTACCCAGCCAAAAAATGTTTCCGGCATTATATACACCACCTTAATTTAATACAAAAAGGGGCGACAACTGCCGCCCCTTGCAAATGGCGTAACTCGTTATTGCAACGCAGCTATTCCATTCTTATACAGCTTATTTTGCCAAAGGCTGTTTCTTAATAGCTTCATCCATAATCTTATTGAAGTCAGCCTCGGTCATACCGCTCAGAACCTTGTTCATAGCGTCTGCCAGTTCCTTGTTGCCTTTTTTAATAGCAATGCCGATTTCAACATCTTCTTTAGAGGTTTTGAAGCCTTGACCTTCAGGGAAGGTTACCATGGTAAGTTCAGGGTTAGCAAAAGCAGCAGCCTTAGCAGTCGGGATATCGGTTACGATCAGGTTGCATTTGCCGGATTTCAGCGCAACAATCATGCCGGGAACGTTGTCGATAGCAGGCAGCTTTTTAACGTCCGGAACCTGGTCAATCTGGTCATACCAGATGGTATTCAGCTGAGAGGTAGCAATAGAGCCTTTGAGGTCGGCAACGCTCTTAGCCTGAGCTTGCGGAGAATCCTTTTTAACCAGTGCTACTACAGTTGCATAGTAGTAAGGTTTGGTGAAGTCAACGGACTCTTTACGTTTGGAGGTAATGGACATGCCGGCGATAGCAGCATCAATCTTGCCGCTTACTACTGCAGGAGCCAGGCCATCCCATTCGATTTTATGGATTTCCAGGTCAGCGCCCATGGAATCAGCTAATTTTTTAGCAATCATAACGTCATAGCCGTAAGCATATTCGTTAGAGCCGGCGATTTTTACAGCGCCGCCGTCAGCAGACGGTTGGGACCAGTTGTACGGAGCGTATGCGCATTCCATACCAACCTTCAATACCTTCTTGCCGCTGTCAGCTTTTTTATCGCCACCGCCGCAGCCAGCGGTAACAGCCATTGCTACAACCATAGCACTGCACAGGGCAGCTTTCAAAAATTTCTTCAAGTTCATCAAAAACACACCTTTCATTGTGAAATAATCTACTAAGTTACGTAATACTTTACTATATTACTGTCAAAAAAGCAAGCGTTCCGGCACAGATATAATGTATACATGAGTATAACTGCATAAAAGCCGTACTATCTCCCGCAAGAAACAGTACGGCTTGAAATGCTTAAGCTTATTTTTTCAGTCCGTTGACAATGCGGTCCATAGCTTCAATAGTGTTTTCACGGCTGCCAAAGGCGGTCAGACGGAAGTAGCCTTCACCCATAGTACCGAAGCCGGCACCTGGAGTACCTACAACCTGCAGTTTTTCCAGCAGAAAATCGAAGAACTCCCAGGAAGTCATACCATTCGGGCATTGCAACCAGATGTACGGAGAATGTACGCCGCCATAATATTTAATGCCAACCTTATCAAAGCCAGCCATCATGATACGTGCGTTTTCCTGATAGTAAGCAATGTTTTCACGGCATTGTTTGATGCCCTCTTCGCTGAATACAGCCTCAGCACCGCGTTGGATAATGTAAGGAACACCGTTGAATTTAGTGGTCTGACGACGCAGCCACATTTTGTTCAGCTCCATTTCCTTGCCGCCTTCAGTTTTGCGTACCAATGCGTGCGGTACAACAGTATAACCACAGCGTGTACCGGTAAAGCCAGCAGTTTTGGACAGAGAGCACAGCTCAATAGCACATTTTTTAGCGTCTTCGATAACAAAAATGCTGCGCGGAATTGCCGGATCAGTTACGAATGCTTCATAAGCAGCATCATAAAGGATTACTGCATCATTTTTCAGTGCGTAAGCAACCCACTCTTCCAGCTGTTCTTTAGTATAAACAGCACCGGTCGGGTTATTCGGAGAGCACAGATAAATTACGTCAGCCTTCACATTTTCGTCCGGCATCGGCAGGAAATCGTTTTCCGGTTTGCCTTCCATATAAATAATGTTGCGACCGCACATTACGTTGGTATCCAGATATACAGGATATACCGGATCAGGAATCAGAATTGTATTGGCATTACTGAAAATATCGGTAATATTACCGCAGTCGCTCTTAGCACCATCGCTGATGAAAATTTCATCGCTTGCCAGAGTAACGCCAAAGGATGCATAGTATTTAACTAATGCTTCGTGCAGGAAATCATAGCCCTGCTCCGGACCATAGCCACGGAAGGTAGCTTGTACGCCCATTTCAGCAACAGCCTTTTCCATTGCCTCAACAACACATTTTGCCAGCGGCAGGGTAACATCACCAATGCCCAGGCGAATAATCTTTTTATCTGGATGTGCCTCAGCATAAGCGTTAACCTTATGTGCAATGTCAGCAAAAAGATAGCTTTCTTTTAAGTTACAATAGTTTTCGTTTACAAATGCCATTGAAAAACCCCCATTATTAAAATCATTTTAAATTTATAGCAAACGCCTGAAAAATTACTAGCTGCAAGCATTGCGATACCTGCAGCCAGTAGTTCAAGCAATTTGTTTACTCGTTAATAACACTCTCAGGAATATCAATTACGCCGTCAAATACTGCGACTGCGTTACCCTCCAAGGTAACATGGTCGTTCAGCTCATGCGTAACCTTGAGCAGGCCGCCTTTGCAATGTACATTGAGCGGTTCGCCCTTCTTGCCTGCTTTGTTCAGCATGATGCAGGCTACAGTAACAGCGCTCGCACCAGTGCCACAAGCCCAGGTTTCGCCACTGCCACGCTCCCAAACGCGGAACTTGACAGTATTCTTGTCCAGAACCTGTACAAACTCAGTATTCACACCTTCCGGGAACAGCTTATGATGTTCAAATTGCGGTCCCAGCTCCTCCAGGTTCAGGCTGTCCACATCATCCACAAAGGTAACAAAGTGCGGATTGCCCATAGAAATTGCCGTACCGTTATAGAAAACCTTTTCTTTTGTTACATCATCATGATTATCATTCAGAACAATTGCCTGATCAACGAAAATATAATGATCGCAGTTCATCGGAATCTCGGTAGCACGGAAAACAGGTTTGCCCATATCTACCTTAGCACCTACTACCTCGCCGTTTTCGACAACCATTTCAATTTCCTTTACACCGGAAAGTGTTTCCAGCGTAATAGTAGTTTTATCGGTCAGACCTTTGTCATGCACAAATTTAGCTACGCAGCGTACGCCATTACCGCACATCTTGCCTTCGCTGCGGTCAGCGTTGAACATACGCATTTTGAAATCAGCAACGTCAGATTTGCACACGCAGATAAGACCGTCACTGCCAATACCAAAGCGTCTATGGCTTACATATTCAGAAATAGCGCCCGGGTTCGGCAGCATCTCCTTGGTGCAGTCTACATAGACATAATCATTACCAGCACCATGCATTTTTGTAAATTCTATTTTCATGGCCCTTCCTCCTTTGAATCCTCTTTACTCATTATAACAAAAATATACTGAAATTCCAACCGGATAAACAATAAAGTTAGCTTTAGCGCACAAAAAAGCCGGTACATTTCCGTACCGGCGAAATATAACGGACATGATTGCTTTTTTTATCCGCAAAGATTTCACGTAGAATGTTTTTCTGCAGTAAAAAACAGCTTCTGAAAGTATTTATGCAAATCTCCTGGACGGCCTGCACCACATCAGCGCAGCAAAAATCAGCACCGCAGTTACGCCCATGCTTACAGGATAAACATACATTAAGGTACGGAAATCATGATACACCGGGAAAACAAAGGCAACCCACAAGAAGCGTACACCGCAGACACCTAAAATCGTAAGCAGTGACGGTAAAAACGATATGCCGAAGCCACGCAGATAACCGGACATAACATCATACGAAAGGCTGAAAATGTAGGCACAGAATACAATAGAAGCCCTGATATAACCAAGCCTGATAACCTCGCTGTCATCATTAATGAGTGCAATAAGCCGGTCACCAAAGAGGAACACTATAAGCATGCAAATACCGGTGCAGATAACATCCTCCAGCAGGCACAAGCGTAAAATCTTGCGACAACGTGCCAGCTGTCTGGCGCCATAATTCTGCCCGACAAAGGTTGTGCACGCCTGTGTAAAGGAGCTGAAAATACTGAACGCTACCATCTCCAGAATCAGTGAAGCGCTGGAGGCTGCAATGACCTCTGTGCCCAAGCTGTTGATAGCCCCCTGAATAACAACATTCGCCAAGCTGAAAACTGCGCCTTGGATGCCTGCAGGCAAGCCGATGCTTACAATTTCTTTCAGCGTAGGCATATCAAGGTGCAGCTTACTCCATTCCAACTTAATTATAGAATCTGTTCTCAGCAATAAGCGAAGCAGAATCAAAGCAGAAACCGCGTTAGCCAACACTGTAGCAATCGCTACACCGGTAACATCCAGCTTGCATACGCAGACAAAGAATAAATCCAGCACAATATTAACCAGGCTGGCTGCAATAAGCGCCATCAACGGTTTTTGCGTTTCACCGATACTGCGGAAAAACCTGCTAACAAAAGTCAAGTCTTTTTTTATTTTCCCCTGTAAAATTTTAT
>NZ_CABQHJ010000022.1:0-44358 GCF_902463975.1 uncultured Phascolarctobacterium sp. | reverse complement strand
TTTGTTTTTTTGATTTTTTTATGATTGTTGTGGTGTATTATGATGCAAATTTCAACCAAGAATATTGATTCCGTGTATACTAATAATACTTCAAGCAATGCTGCGGCCTTCCGCCAAGGCTTGCACGATGGCATCCCCATAGGATTGGGATATTTTGCCGTAGCCTTTTCTCTGGGAATTATTTGCCGTTCATCCGGTCTTTCTGTATTCCAGGGCTTTTTAACAAGCCTGCTCAACAACACTTCAGCCGGTGAATTTGCCGCCATTACTCTCATAGGTCAAAACGCCAGCTATACCGAAATAGCACTGGTCACCCTCATTGCCAATGCACGCTACATGCTGATGAGCTGCGCACTGAGCCAAAGGCTCAGCAGTGCACAAAGCTTTATGCATCGTCTGGTCATCGCCTTCGCTGTAACGGATGAGCTTTTCGGGATTGCTATCTCCCGTCCCGGTGTTTTAAATCCATACTATTACTATGGAGGCATGGCAGTAGCCATTCCAGGCTGGTCGATTGGCACAGCCAGCGGCATTATCGCCGGTGCAGCGCTGCCAGAACGCATTGTCAGCGCACTGAGCGTTGCGCTGTTTGGCATGTTCCTTGCTATTATCATTCCGCCGGCACGCGAAAGCCGCATCATTCTAACTGTTGTAATCACAAGCTTCGTCGCCAGCTTCGCAGCAGCATATCTGCAGCCGTTGGCACAGCTTACCGGCGGTACGCGTACTATTATCCTCACTGTAGTCATCGCAGCGGCTGCAGCCTGGCTTAGGCCGGTACAATCCCAGCAAACGGAGGACTAGCAGATGGAACACAATATTTACATTTATATTGCCGTAATGGCGCTTGTTACCTACGCTATCCGCGTGCTTCCGCTCACACTCATCCGTAAGGAAATCAAAAATCCCTTCATACGTTCGTTTTTATATTATGTCCCCTACACGACTCTCGCAGTAATGACCTTTCCTGCAATCCTGCAGGAAACGCAAACACCTGCTGCAGGTGCACTTGCCCTCGGCGTCGGCGTTGCCACCGCCTGGCGCGGCATGAGCCTTTTTCATGTTGCTTGCTGCTGCTGCGCCGTTGTGTTTATCGTAGAATTTATTATGGTGCCGTAAGACACAAAAATCCGCCGGCTCAGGAGATTTTTCTCCAATCCGGCGGATTTTTTTGCTTCTATAAATTAACGTGCATTTAATCCCAATTCATTAATCAAGGCACGCTGCAAAAGATTAGAAAAATTAAAATATTTTTGATGAGAACCATTATTGCTCTTCACATAAACAAAACCATTTTGTAAAAGCAATCTGATCATTTCTTTATGGGTTAGTGGCATAAACGCAACCTCCTTTAATTTATTATATTACGTAATATTACGTATATAAAGGAATGCACGCTGCAACAAAAAAGTCTTCGCACACATCCGAATATGCACGAAGACCAAAATAATTTATTAAGCTTCTATCTCACAGCAGCCAATGGAACATGCCGAAATAAGAGAAAACACACAACACGGAAACGCCCAGCGCAGAAACGCCGAACATTTTCATAAACAGATTCTGCTGCTGCTTCTGATTAGCATTAGCGGCCGAAGCATATGCTGCCAACGCCAACGCACCGCCTGTAGAAAGCGGACTGATGGCAGCGACATGTGAAATCGTTGTAATCGAGGAAGCCAATTCGAACTCATTCACCCCGCCAAGCTGTTGGGCAACATGCGGCACAGTCGGCAGCAGCGTAGGCATAACAACACCGCTGCTTGAGCTGAACCAGCTCATAATTCCGGAGGTAAGTCCCATAACAGCGGCAGCACTTTTAGCGCTCATCAGCGAAACAAGCACATTGGAAAGCACCTCAATACCGCCGAGATCTATAATCAGCTGCATCAAAACACCGACACCGGTAATCAGCAGCAGCGTATTCCAAGGAATGTGCCTGATAGCTTTGCTCTCATCGGAAACACGTAAAAAGGACAATACCGCAGCAACTGCAAAGCTGACCAGTCCGACATTAATACGCAAAAGCATAACCATAAGCACCATCACTACAATACCGGCAATAGTCGTCAGCTGCCTTTTGTTAAAGCAGGGAACTTCTTTTTTCTGCTCCACAGCAGCAGAACGCAGCTTATAACCACCCAATAAAATGTAGACAATAACAGCATAAATAGTAAATGAAAGAATGCCATTCATAAGAAAATCATTTTCAATACCTGTTAAGCCAAACTCTGCACACAGATTCGCACCGATAATGCCGGTAGCAGCAAGCGGTGATAAACCACCGGCGCAAGAACCCAAAACAGTTAAGGTTGAAAGCAGCACAGGACTGATTTTCATTTCTGCTGCCAAGGACATAGAAAAAACCATCATTATCGCCATAGTAGGCACGGAGCCTGGACCAAGCGCAGCAAGTATAATCGAGAATACATAAATGATGATCGGAATCAGGTAAACACGCTTACCTGCCAAGGAAATAACTTTTTGTGCCAGTAAATCCAGACTGCCGTTAATCTG
Organism: uncultured Phascolarctobacterium sp.; assembly: GCF_902463975.1. GTDB lineage: Bacteria > Bacillota > Negativicutes > Acidaminococcales > Acidaminococcaceae > Phascolarctobacterium_A. The sequence goes on along the minus strand of NZ_CABQHJ010000022.1, from coordinate 41,844 downwards.
TGCCAAACTGAACAAATAAGTTACACCCAAAAGCATCAGAAACAAAGAAGCATTGAAGCCTTTAATAATTTCCGCATCACTGATGCCTGCCATACGTCCCAAAAGCAAGGCAAAAGCTATGCACAAAAGACCCGTATTCATTTTACGGATAAAACCAAGCATTATCGCCAGCAGTAAAAAACCCAAGGATAACAGAGCCATCGAAAACCTCCAAAAAATTTATTTGAGAGTGTATTTGAGAGTGTAACAACGGGAATATTAAATATAACAGAATCGCCATTTATATAATAACACTTAGGAATTACTTTGTAAAACAGTAGTTTTGTTTATCTTATTCTTGTTTGGCATTAAAATTATTCCACGCAGGAATAGTCTTTTTATTGTCGCCAGCAGTGCAGATATATGCTATGCTATTCCAACTCTTCAACGTAAAATAGTTTATTTCCTGCAAAATAAATGTTACAATAAATAATTGAGAGAAGATTAGACAGGTTTCATGGCTAAGCTGATGCCGTGAACCTGATGATGGAGATGATTGCTTTGCCAAATTACGCAGATATCAACGGACGGCCGATGAAGAAGCTGCAAATAGAACAATACCTGCGCAAGCTGCAGCTCAACGACTTTGAGCCAACTGTTAATTTAGCAACCCTGACTAAATTGCAGGACGCGCACCTCAAATATATTCCCTATGAAAATTTTGACTGTCTAAACGGCAAAATTACCTCGCTCAAAAGACAGGATATGTTCAATAAGGTTATCATGCACAACCGCGGCGGTATCTGCTTTGAGCTGAACGGACTTTACAACTGGCTTTTGGAATCCCTGGGCTTTGATGTGACCAGCTATTCCGCCCGCTTTATCGATAAAATGGAAACCTACCAGCTGCGCCGCCACCGCGTAATGTGTGTAGCTTTAGGCGATAAGCGTTATCTTACCGATGTCGGTGTGAACAGCGAAAGCCCGCGTGTGCCGCTGGAAATTACTGAAGGCCTGATTCAAAGCGACGGCATCAGCCAATACAAATTTACCCGCAGTGAATTTTGGGGCTGGCTGCTCTGGCAGAAGGAACGCGGCAAAATCTGGAAACGCCTCTTTGGCTTTACCGAAGAGCCGCAGATAGACAAAGACTTTATTACCGCCAGCTTCTGGTGCGACGCACATCCAGACTCACCGTTTATTAAAAGTAAAAAGCTGTCTATTTTCCGCGAGGACTGCAATATTACCGTTCGCGGCAACTATTTGAAATTTTACCTCGGCGGTCGCGTTAAGTACCGCTATAAAATTAACACCGGTGCTGAGCTTAAGGAAATTCTTTGGGAGTATTTCGGTATTAATGTAGAATACCGCCTCAAGGATGATGGTGTAGAATACTAAGCCCGGCAGGAGATTTATAACATGCCTGATTTATTTTTTCCGAGTTATACAAAAAAAATACTGTCTGCCTTGAACGCTGTCGGCTATGAAGCCTATCTTGTCGGCGGTGCCGTGCGTGACCTGCTTTTGGGCAAGTCACCGGACGATTACGATATTACTACCAATGCTCTGCCGGAGCAGGTTTTAACAGTTTGTAAGCAAAATGGTTGGAAAACTGTTGACCAATTAGGTCATAATTTCGGCTGTGTAGTCATCGTTATCAACGGCGTTGCTACCGAAGTAACAACCTTCCGCGGCGAACGCTATAACGATGAAGATATGCATCGCCCTGCCGCAACCTGGTTTTGCAGCAGCCTGCGCGAGGATTTGTGCCGCCGTGATTTTACGGTCAATGCTATGGCCTTGTCTCTTGACGGAACTCTGCATGACTACTTTGGCGGCCGGCAGGATTTGCAACAGAAAATTTTACGCACTGTAGGTGACGCTAAGCAACGCTTTCATGAGGATGCGCTGCGTATGCTGCGTGCCTGCCGCTTTGCGGCACAGCTTGGCTTTACGTACGAGCAGGCAGGTTGCGAAGCACTGCCTGCCTGCGGTGCGCCGAACACACCCTACTACCTGCCGCATGGCTATAGCTTTCCGGTAGAACGCTGCGCCGGTCTTTCGTTGGAGCGTGTACGCAAGGAACTGGAAAAGCTCCTTACATCTGAATATGCAGGCAAGGGCTTAATGCTGATGATGGCAACAGGTCTTTTAGGCGCAAGCTGCCATGCCCGCGAAAACGGCAACGATACTGTCATTCCCATTCTGCCGGAAGCGCTGCACCTTTTAGGACTGCACCAAAATCCGCGCTTTCATTTATACGACACCTGGGAGCACACACTGCTGGCACTCGACAGCAGCCCGCGTGATTTAACCATCCGCTGGGCACTTGTGCTGCACGATCTGGGCAAGGGCTTGCCGAATGTCCGCAAGCTGAACAAGGAAGGACAGCCAAGCGATCCCGGCCACGAAGCAGAAAGCGCCAAAATGTCTAAGGCTATCCTGACACGCCTAGGCTATAACAAAAGCTTCGTACATCTGGTAACCTGGCTGGTAGCGCAGCATATGCGCTTCGCGCCTATGCTGCTCACCGGCGAGCGCACCCTGCTGCGCTGGGTGCGCAGCGAAGCTGCCAACTCCGGCTTCCGCACGCAGGCAGAGCTGACGCAGGCTTACAGCCTGCTGGTCGAGGTTTTTCTTGCGGATATGGGCGCTACCCACGCCCGCGAGAACGAACAGCTGATGGCCGAAGGTCGCCTCTTAGGACGTCAGGTTGTGGAGCTGGTACGCACACGCATGCCAGTATGCACCAAGGATCTTGCCATCGGCGGACGCGAGCTGTTGGAGCTTGTTCACCAGGCCGAAATCAAAAATATTCTTACCTACCTGCTGGAACGCGTACAATCCGGCAATCTTCCCAACGAAAAAGAAGCTTTGCTCACAGCAGTCCATAAGCATCAAAAGCGCAAAGCTACAATCAGTTCAGGAGACAACGTATGAAAACAAAACGCATTTTACTGGCCATTGTTTGCCTGATAGTAATTTTAGGCGGCCTTAATTATCTTTTGCAGCAATCCCCTATGCCCATCGGCACTCCCGGCAGCACACCGGCAGCCGGTGCCGCACAATTCGTTGGCAAGCACGATATCAAGGATTCACCCTATTTTAAACATCCTGATTTTTATAATATGCAATCTGACGAGCATCTTACTATTCTGCCGAAATTTGCAACTACGCAGCAAATCACTCATTATACCTGTGGTCCGGCAGCAGCAAATATGGTAGTAAAATATTACAAGGGCAAAACGCTTGATGAAGAGCTGGACGTTGCCAAAATCATGGGCAGCAGCAAAACAGTCGGCACTAATACCAAAGGCATGGTAAACTACTTTGAAAAAATCGGCTGGGAGGTTCATTCCTCCATTAAAGATAAAACTCCCGACAGTTATAAGGAGTTCCTTAAATTTGTCGATAGTAATCTGAAAAAAAATACCCCTATTATTGTAGAAAACGTCGATTGGGGCGGGCATTGGCGCGTCATCATCGGTTACGACAGCATGGGCACAGCACACCCAAGTGACGATGTGCTTATTATGGCAGATCCCTATGACACCACCGACCATCTGCAGGACGGCTACAGCATTGTGCCTGCAGAACGCTTCTTCTATATGTGGTTTGATCACCAGCTTTTCCCGCAAAGTGAGCAAAAACGCCAATGGCTGACGGCTAAACCGAAGGCTTGATGGTTCCGAAGAAAACATTCTATATTTTTTCCAAAAATAAAACCGTTGCCGCATTTTTCATGCAGCAACGGTCTTTTATTTTATATGTATAAACTTTTAGCTTGCAGCTTCCTGCTCCGCTCCACGCACATGCGTGAAATAAGAGTAAACTGCTACGCTCATAAGCACGCAGCCGGCAAATACAAGCACATAACGCGAGCTCATAAAGCTGCCCAAGGCACCGCCAAGCAGCGGTCCTACAACACCGCCAAACTGCTGCGCGCTCGTAACCAGGCCAAAGGCCTTACCGCGCATATTAGCAGCAGTAACACGCGTCAGGTTAGCATTGATATTAGGCACAGCGCCTGCCAGGAACAGGCCGTAAACAAACTGAATAGCTGCAAACTGCCAAACAGTATTGATGAACACCTGGAAAAGGTTAATAAAACCGGCAATAAAGGTTACAATACAGAAAACGCGCACATAACCGAAGCGTTGGCCGCGTTTTCCCCAAAACGGCGCCGCCAAAATGCCGGTAATGCCGGACAGTGAGAAAACTACACCGGACATCTTGATAGCAGCATCACCCATATCATGCATCAGCTCGCCTACGTACAATGTAATCAGCGGCTGAATCAGCATTACGCAGGTCTGCACCACAAAGAACATAGCCATAATATACAACAGGCCCTTGTTATGCAAAGCATTCTTTAAATCAGCCAGCAGATTACTTGCTTCGCGCGCGCCCTTATTCAGCACGGACATATCCTTAACTATAAACACAACCGCACTTGTAGCAATAAACAAGGCAAAACTGCCTACATAAAACGAAGCACGCATGCCAAACCAGCTGCTCAGATAACCGCCCATCAACGGTCCCATGATAGTGCCGCTGGCTACAGCAGTCTGCATCAGGCCCATGCCCCAGCCCATGCGCTCCTCCGGCAAGGATGAAGACGCCATCGACATACAGGCAGGCACAAAGCCGGCAACAACACCGCACACAATGCGCACCAAAAGAAGCTGATAGACATCCTGACAGACGCCTGTCAGGAAATAGGTCAGCGCTAAGCCATAGCCGGCGCGAATCGCCATCTTTCTCTGCCCGACATGGTCAGCCAAAGCGCCCCAATATGGTGCCATCACAGCCGAACCCATAAAGGTTACGGCAAAGGTAATGCCTGCCCAGAAGTTAACGTCAGGCTGAGCAACATGCAGCTCACGCAAAAGATAAACAGGCAAAAACGGTATGCACATAGTATAGCTGGCACAGCACAAAAATACTCCCAGCCACAATACAGGCAAATTTGCCTTCCAGCTGCTTTTGTTGTCAGAAGTAAAAGCTTGTATTGACATTTTATCTCCCTCTCATCTCTCTAATTGCTATTATAACACAATGCAGGCAGATAGTCACAGCAGATAAATGCCGAAGCTTTTTCTTTCTAGACAATAGATACACTTTTAGCGTATAATATTGTTTAGATTAAATTCGTATTGTTAGCGATAAAGTAAATCGCTGACAACTTTATCAGCGTAAAATAAAAATGCAGACCTTGAGCCTGTAAAGGAGAGTGCAGAATTTGAAACCTTATAGCATGCAAGAATTAGAAGAATGCGGCTTTTTATCAAAAATATTCGGCAGCAAGCCTACCGAAAACGGCTGGAAGGAGCTCAACAATCTGTTGGCTACAGCACCAGACGCTTTAGCTGTCAGTGCCGATGATGTACATCACGCTCTGAAAAAATGGGGCGTAAAATTCAACGATGATAATTTCAACCAACGCAGCGGTATTTACCGCAAGCTGGCAGATGTTATCTTCACTGAAGTACAAAATAAAGAAGACAGCCTTTGGGCGCAGCTTGCACACTTAGCTGAAATTTTGGAGCTGCCGCCGCATCTGGCAAAGCAGGCTGATAAGGCAGCAAAAACAGCTGCTTATTTTGTCCGTTGCCGTGATTTGCTTGCAGGCACCGAAAAGCTGGATATAAAACAATTAAATGACTTATTCGGCTATGACTACGAAGACAGCCTTTCCATGCGTAAGCAGGTTTTCCAAGCACACTTCAACCTGAAGTTTGATGAAATCAGCAACGCACAGCGCTATACTCCGGAAGAAGAAGCTGCCCTGCGTGCCGATTGCGCAACATTGGATATCCCTTACGAATTAAAGAACAATATTGTCAGCGCTCTGGAAAAATACCGCAGCCTGTGGAATGCAGAGCATATGCCTTTAGGCGATATCAAGCAGGATGCTTTCCCGCTCAACCCCGGCGAAATCTGCCACGCCTATACCAACTGCGGTCTCTGCCAAAACAAAATGATAGAACGCGAGGACAATTACTATGAGCTGACACGCAAATTCCGCATTGATGAAACTGTTTCCTTCAAGGGCGAAAAAATCGAGCATCCCAAATTCACCGAAGAAATGACTATTATCGAAGAGCTCGGTATGTTCTTCCTTACCAACCAACGTTTAGTTTACATTGGTAAGAAGAATGCCTTCCATATCCCGCTCAACGTTCTCAGCGGCGCTGATTTTGACGGCATCAATATGGTAACCTTCCATCACACCGATGGTACCGACAGTATCTTTAAATTCAGCGACGAGGCTGCCGGAGTTTTATACATTCTGTTCGAAAGAACCTTAAAGGCTGCTAAAGCTTAAAACCGCATACATAACAAAATACCCCTGCAGAAATTTTTCTGCAGGGGTTAAATTTTTATCAGCTGTAACATTTACAAGACAGCTTAAGCCGTCAAAGAATTACATGCACTCTTTGATTGCTTTAGCCATACGTTGGATACCTTCAACAATGCGGTCATCCGGCATGTTGGAGTAGTTGATACGCATGCTGCGGTCAGTCTTCTGGTTCGGATAGAAAGCATCACCGATAACGCCGGCAACCTTCATCTCGATGCATTTGTTGAATACTTTGCGTGCGCTTACGCCTTCAGGGAAGGTCAGCCACAGGAACAGACCACCTTCCGGATGAGTCCATTCGGTACCAGCCGGGAAGTATTTCTCCATGGATTCAAGAATCAGATCACGACGATGTTTGTACAGAGCAACGATTTCTTTAACATGCTCATCCAGATCGTATTGTTCCATGTAAGCATCTGCAACGCCTTGGTCAAAGTTAGAGGTGTGCAGGTCAGCACTTTGTTTGATTTTAACAAACTCGCTCAGCAGGCTATGCTCTGCAGCGATCCAGCCAAGACGCAGGCCCGGGCAGAAAATTTTGGAGAAGGTGCCCAGGAACATAACCAGGCCTTTGGTATCCATAGATTTCAGGGATGGCAGGATAGTGCCTTCATAGCGCAGTTCGCCGTACGGATTATCTTCGAGTACAGGCAGGTTGTGTTTGTTAACAACTTCCATGAATTTTTGACGGCGTTCCATGGACCAGGTACGACCGGTCGGGTTTTGGAAGTCAGGAATTACATAGATAAATTTGCAGTTCGGAGTGGTGGACAGGATTTTATCCAGCTCTTCCGGAATCAGACCACCGTTATCGGTCGGAACCTCAACAAATTTCGGTTGGTAAGCGTTGAATGCGTTCAGAGCGCCGAGGTAGGACGGGCTTTCGCACAGAACAACGTCACCGGGATCCAGGAACAGCTTGCCTGCGAAGTCCAGGCATTGTTGAGAACCGGTGGTAATCAGAATGTCATCGGGATCAACATTGGTGTGGTATTTATCAGCCATGCGTTTAGCAATTTTTGCACGCAGAGACGGACGGCCTTCGGTGGTTGCATATTGCAGCAGTTGGCGACCTTCCTTCAGTACCAGGTCATGAGAAACCTTGGCAATTTCTTCTACAGGGAACAGTTCCGGTGCAGGCAGACCGCCGGCAAAGGAAATAATATCAGGCTGAGCAGTTAATTTTAACAGCTCGCGGATTTCAGAAGCTTGCATACGCTCCATACGTGTTGCGAATTTCATGATTAAAAACCTCTCTTCATTGGAAACTATATTATTTTACCGTAACACTTATTGTAGCACCACAATCTAAAACAAACAAGCAAAATACCGTTTTCGATTAATTCTATCTATTTTTACGGTAAATTATGTTAACTTGTTAACGGTTTACACGGAAATTTGTTTGTTTTAATATTTCAGATACTTCAGCAAGCCATCCAGGCCTTCCATGATATCATCATAGGTCACTTCAAAGTCACCGGTATACCACGGATCAGCAATGCTTGCGCCCTTACGCTCGGTATAATCCAAAAGCAGGTGTACCTTATCCTGCGTATCTTCACCGATAACTCTGCGTAAATTATGAATATTATTGCTGTCCATCACCAGAAGTAAATCATAATATTCGTAGTCACGCTTTGTTACCTGTACTGCATGCTTGCCTGCGACGCTGATGCCAAGCTGTGCCAGCTTATTGCGCGTGCCGTAATGCACAGGATTACCGATTTCTTCTCTGCTCGTCGCTGCCGAAGCAATTTCAAAATCAGCGGCAATACCGCGCTTTTTTACAATGTCCTTCAATAAAAACTCTGCCATCGGCGAACGACAGATGTTGCCGTGGCAGATAAAGAGAATTTTATGCATTGGTGTATCCTTTCTAAAACTTAAGAATTAATTAGAGCCTTATTTAATCCGTTTCTGAATATCTTCAACAGATGGCAGTTGCTTTTCCAGATCATCAGGCAGGCTACTGGTTATTTTGTATTCGCTTACACCAATCGGCTTTGAAATATCCTTGAGTGAATATTCTGCAACCACATTGTTTTTGCTTTTGCACAGAAGCAAACCAATGGACGGATTATCCTGCTCTTTTTTCAAAATGCCGTCCACGGCTGACAGATAAAAGTTTAGCTGACCAGCATATTCCGGCTTGAAATCACCGGTTTTCAATTCGATAACTACATAACAGCGAAGATTCAGGTTATAGAACAACAAATCAATGTAAAAATCATCGCCGCCTACATTCAGGTGATACTGGTTGCCCAGAAAAGCAAACCCTGTTCCAAGCTCCAGAAGGAGCTTTGTGACATCCCTAACAAGTGCCTGCTCAATATCCCGTTCGAGCATATCCTCCCGGAAAGGAATAAAATCAAATACATATGGGTCTTTCATTGTCTGCACCGCAAGTTCACTTTGCGGAGACGGTAAGCGGTGATCAAAATTTGCAACTTTATCTGCCAGAACCTGCCGCTGATACAAACCGCTTTCGATTTGATGAATCACAACATTGTGAGACCATCCATTCTCAGCCGTTTTTTCAATGTACCATATACGCTGTTGTGGGTCTTTGACTTTTTCCAAAATTGCAATATTATGGGACCACGGAATTTGTGCAGACACCGTCTGCACAAATTCCCGATCTGGATAGATCTCAGCAAATTTTGCCATATATTTTAGATTACGAACAGAATATCCCTTACTTTCTGGAAAAGCAATCCTAATATCAGTGGCAAGATTGTCAATAAACTTGTTGCCCCATGATTTATGTTCATTAATCACACAACCTATATCATGATAAAGGAGCAACATATCTACATTCGCATGAACTGCTGCACGGTACTGTGCAGCCCTGATTTCGCTCTTGATATTTTCGATAATGGAAAGATACTCAGTTGTATTCATTAACACACTCATCGCCTCGCTTTCACATAATTCTTATCATTATTTTCTCTATATAAGATGTTTTAATACTCAATCCTAAAATAATCAAGATATGCCTTATATCTATCCTGCGCAGCAAGGCAGGTATCCATCAGATAACCATTTTCCTTGCCCCACTCTTTTAAGCCACGATAGTAAAACATTTTCAGATTATCCTCTATAATAAACGGAACAATATGATACTTTAGGCACTCTTTAAACATAATCAGCCTGCCAACGCGACCATTACCATCCTGAAACGGATGAATCCTTTCAAAACGCACATGAAAATCCAAAATATCTTTAAACGTCTTACTCTTTTTCGCATTATATTTTGCCAAAAGCGCTCGTATCTGCTCGCTAACCTCTTCCGGTAAAGCGGTATCTCTGCCGCCAACCTCGTTCGGAAGCTTTTTATAATCACCGACAGCAAAACAATCCTTACGCGCATCACTCGTGCCGGTTTTCAAAATAAAGTGCAATTCCTTAATCAGCTTTTCGGATAAAGCAGTCTTTGCCTTATCTATAAGCAAATCAATACAGCGAAAGTGATTAGCAGTTTCAATAACATCATCCACGTTCAAAACTTCATTTTCCACACCAATCGTATTCGTTTCAAAAATATAACGCGTCTGCTCATGTGTCAGTCTGCTGCCCTCCATATGATTAGAGTTATAGGTCAACTCAATTTGCGTTTTATGATAGATGCCGCCTGCATATCTGCTTGCTTTTTCTTCCTGCAGAACCTTTAACAAGCTACGCTCGCTCTGCTTAATCTTATTAACACGCTCCGGTTTTACTGCCGTTTCCGGAATACTCCATACTCTGCCATTCAGTTCTGCTCCCTGCACACGTCCCTGCGCACAATAATTACGCACGCTGCGCTCGGATATCTGCCACTTTTTCGCTGTTTCCGCTACTGAAAGATACTTCATCTGCTCACCTCCGTTACGTTATATCTAAGAATAGTATAGCATGTTGACGGCAAAAACTTCAATTAATTTGTTTTGATAGCCAATTATTTTTGCCGTCAAAACAAGAAACAACCCCCAAAGCCGGACGATAAATCCTGCTTCAAAGGTTGCTTCATTGGAAGGCTATTCACATGTATAAAAGGAAATTTATTATAGCTTACAATTCGTATAGCTTGGCATTTTCCAAAAACTCTTCTACCGCAACGCCCGTCTGACGCGGAGCAAAACAGGTGTGGCCTGTATCTAGCTTGCTAATTTCCTGCATTTCCGCATCCGTCAAGGCAAAGTCAAAAATGTTCAGATTATCTGCCATACGCTGCGCATTAGCAGATTTTACAATCGGCACAACGCCACGCTGCACCTGCCAACGCAAAGCAACCTGCGCGACAGATTTTTCATGCGCCGCAGCAATTGTCTGCAATGTTGCATTAGCCAGAAAATCGGCCTGTCCTGCTGCCAGCGGTGACCATGCCTGCATAACAATATCTTTATTCGCCATATAAGCACGCTCTGCTTCACGCTGATAAAAAGGATTACATTCAACAAAATTTACTGCCGGCTTAACCTTGTTCCAAAAAACAAAATCCGCCAATTTGTCCTGCGTAAAATTATCTACACCTATAGCGCGAACCTTTCCTGCAGCATACAATTCCTCCAAGGCACGCCAAGCACCGTAATAATCATTATACGGCTGATGAATCAAATACAAATCAACATAATCTAATCCCAGCTTTTCCATAGAGCGTGCAAAGCCGCGTTTAGCACCCTCGTAGCTTGTATCTGTAATCCACAGCTTAGTGGTAATGAAAAGCTCTTTTCTGTCCAAGCCGCATTTTTTGACAGCCTGACCGACTGCGACCTCGTTCGCATAAGCAGCAGCCGTATCTATAAGGCGATAGCCTGTTTTGATAGCCTGAATAACTGCCTCTTCACAAGCCTTTAAATCTGTCATACGAAAGACACCATAGCCGATTTTCGGCATTTCTACTCCATTATTCAAAATAAACTTTTCCTGCACATCAATCAACTCCTTGCAATTATTTCTTTATCTGCAAGTAGTATAAAGTCTTTTGCCGTCAATAGCAAATACCTATAAAGAATGATTTATCATAGTTGACACACATAGTTAGTCGGTTTTATAATCATCTTAGCAATAAATTGTCAGTGAGGTGTTTTTATGGATATCCGTGTTTTACGCTACTTTCTTGCCGTGGCACATGAAAAAAATATCACCCGTGCTGCCGAAAGTCTGCATATTGCGCAGCCTTCGCTTTCCAAACAGCTTATGGATTTGGAAAAGGAGCTTGGAAAAACCTTATTGGTGCGCGGCAAGCGCCAGATTACGCTGACGGACGACGGCCTTTTGCTGCGCAAGCGTGCCGAAGAAATCGTTGGATTACTGGAAAAAACACAGTTGGAATTAAGCGCCGACGATTCCCGGCTCAGCGGCAAAATATCCATCGGCGGCAATCCTTCAGACTCTGTTCTGAAAAAGGCCACTGCCTTGCGCTCGCAATACCCTGACATCAGCTTTGACTTTTACAGCAGCGACGCTATCGACGTGCTAGAACGCTTAGACCATGGCACTCTTGATTTTGCTGTTTTTCTTGAACCGATTGATACAATGAAATATGAGTATATCTCCCTACCGGATGCTTCACGCTGGGGAGTACTCTTACCTACAGCACATCCGTCGGCAGCAAAGCCTTATATTGAAAAGCAAGACTTGACAAGATTTCCGCTTATTTTTCACAGACGCGCAGGTCTGCAAAGGCTCATCTCACGCTGGGCAGAAGCAGACATCACTAAGCTGAATATTGCAGCCACCTACAATGTTATCAACGGTTCGCCGGCAAGATTTGTCAAAAGCGGTTTGGGTTATTTTCTTACTACCGAGGATTTACTGTCATCTGCCTTTGACGAAGAATTATGCTTCCGCCCGCTTGAGCCGCCGCTGGAAATTCATTATGCGCTGATTTGGAAGCGCTACGCCTCCTTCAGTAAGGCTGCGGAAAAATTTTTAGAGCAGTTTTACTAAACTCCGTTAAAATTGCATTTGTACAATTTCATATAAAAACAAGAAGGGACTGTCACCGCAAGTAAGCTTTACTTACGCGACAGCCCCTTTTAGCTTATCAATATTACTTAAGCAATTTCTTTTCTTCCAGATACACAGCCAACAGCTGCGCCACCTTATTCACCAGCTTCAGGCAGTTTTTCAAATGCTCACGTGTATTAAACTCGTAAGGCATCAAATCGCCGCAGGCACAGGACCCGAATTCCTTGGCAAAGCGCTCATGAAATTCCAATGTCAGCGGATAAATTTCTGCCAATGGCTTATCGCTAGGCTGATTGCGTCCTGCCAGCGTACTGATGACCATCACACAGCCTGCCATTGCCCCGCACAAATCGCGCGCATGGCCAATGCCGCCGCCAAAACCGGAGCACAGACGGAAAGCGTTATCATCAATATTCACGCCTGCCTCCTTACGGAAGGTTTCCACAATCGCTTCACAGCAGTTATAACCGCTCTTAAAATTGTTGCCTGCTGCCATGCCCATTTTTTCGCTAAATTCACTCATACTTTTCTCCTCCTTGCATAACAATATTAAAATGCTTACTTTTTGTCGTTATCGCTTTCCGTCGCATACGGCCAACCGCTCATGCCTCCCTCCAGGCTGTAAACATCACGGAAGCCGCGGGCGCGCAGGATAACCTCCGCTTCGTAGCCACGCAAATCAATCTGGCAGGCTGTAACTATTTTCTGCTCTTTATCCATCTTGCTGATATCCGCTGTACGCAAGGTATCAAGCGGCAGATTTACTCTCGACGGAATGTCGGCAATACGCTTAGCTGCTACCTCTGCCGGTGTGCGTACATCAACGAATAAATAATCCTCCTGCGTACGGTCCTTTTCAAAGTCTACAGGATTAATGCTGCGCAGCTGACCGTCAATTTTATTTTGCAGGACATTAGCTGCCGTTGCGATATTCTCAATCGGCGTATTAAACGGCGGAGCATAAGCCAGATCAAGTCCGGACAAATCATCCAGCGTTGCACCTAAAGAAATTGCCGCCGCCAATGTATCAATACGCTTCGCTACGCTCGCTCCGACAGCCTGCGCACCTAATACGCGTCCGCTGCTCTTTTCCGCCAACAGCTTCAGCACAATACGTCCTACTCCCGGCATATAACCCAAACGGTCAGAGCCAGGAACAACTACGCTCGCAAAATCAATGCCGGCCTGCTGCGCCGTCCGCTCGTTCAAACCGGTCGCCCCTGCCTCCTGCGCAAAGAAGCGACAAGCAGCAGTTCCCAAAACACCGGGGTATTTCTTCTGCGCTCCGCAGATATTATCCGCAATCACACGCCCATGCTTGTTGGCAGTTGAGCCCATAGGCACAAACACCTTGGCTCCGCTGACACGATGAGTATTTTCCGCACAGTCACCGCCGGCATAAATAGCGCTGTCGCTCGTCTGCAGATATTCGTTGACGGCAATACAGCCGCTGGGACCTATAGCAAGACCAGCTTCACGTGCCAGCTCAACGTTAGGACGCACACCTACGGCAACAATAACCATCTGTGCCGGTATTAAGCGTTTATCTGTCTGCACCCCGCTAACTTTACCGTTTTCCACGGTAAAGCCGCCTGCTTTTTCTTGCAGATAAATATCCAACAGCTGATTTTTCGTATCGCGCAACAGCAATGCCGCCATATCCTCATCTAAAAGCTGCGGCAGCAGTCTGTCCTGCTGTTCCAGAACGCTGGTATGCAAACCGCGACGCACAAAAGCTTCTGCCAGCTCCAAACCGATAAAGCCTGCGCCGATGATAACTACATCCTTAACGCCGCCTTCGGCAATTTCCTTATCTACCGCTTCAACATCCCACGGGAACCAGAAGCTGTGAATACCTGAGGCATCAGCATTAGGCAAGGGAAGCTTCACCGGCGTGCTGCCAGTTGCCAACACCAGCACGTCATACGACAGCTGTTTCAGCTCTTCCTTTTCCAGATAATGCACACACTTCTGCTCTCTGTCTATTTTCTGCACATTGCAGCCGCAACGGGCATCAATGCCCTTCACGGCCGCAAAATAATTACTGTCGCGCAAGGCTCCCTGCGGTGTATGGTCAAAGCTGTCCATGCTCTTGACCTCACCGCTGATAAAATACGGAAAGCCGCAGGCACCGTAGCTCAGCTGCGGTCCGCGTTCCAGCACGATAATCTCTGCTTCGGCATCCAGCCTGCGCAAGCGCGCCGCCGTTTTCATACCGGCGGCCACCCCACCGACGATTACTACACGTTTACTCATAATGTCACCTCCAAGAATGATTTTAACGTTGTCTTACTATTATGAAAATTTAACAGCCCAAACTGCTTCTGTCAGCAAATATTACTCTATAACTATTATAACAAAACAGCCTCCGAAAGCAAAGCTACGAAGACTGTTTACAAAAATTATTATATACTATTTTGCTTCATACACACTCAGCGCTTCCATTGCCAAGGCGTAGCCCGCAAATCCCAGGCCGCAGATTTGGCCGACGCAGCCTGCCACCGTTACAGAATGATGGCGGAACTCCTCACGCTGATGGATGTTGCTGATATGCACCTCAATCGCAGGAATGTTTACTGCCTTCAATGCGTCCAGAATTGCTACGCTGTAATGCGTAAACGCCGCCGGATTGATAACAATGCCGTCAAAATGACCGTAAGCATTCTGAATAGCGGTAACTATATCGCCCTCATAATTGCTCTGCAGCAGCTCCACCTCTACGCCAAGGCGGTCAGCCGCCGAGCGAATGTAAGCACACAGGCTGTCATAATCATCACGGCCATAGATATTTTTTTCACGGATGCCCAGCATATTAATGTTAGGACCATTCAAAACTAAAATTTTACGCATCTTTATCCCTCCAGCTTAGCGGCAATATTCAGCAGCTCATGCAGAACTCTGCCGAAATCACCATTATTGTCTATAGTATAATCCGCATATCGGCGGTACAGCGCAATACGCTCGTTATATAAAGTATAAAGCTTCTGCTTATCGGCAGCAAGCAACGGACGCGCATCACCGGCAATACAGCCGATGATGTTTTCCGGTTTGCGGTCGATAAAAATCACAACACCGCCGCGCTTCAGCAGCTCCATGTTTTCCGCACGCTTTACAGCACCTCCGCCTGTTGCAATAATAGCTCCGTCACATTCCGCCAGATACGCCAACGTACGCGTTTCCGCTGCGCGGAACGCATCCTCGCTTTCCGCAAAGAAAGCCTTTATCGTGCGCTGCTCACGCTCTTCAAGGACGGCGTCGGCATCATAAAACGGCAGCTGCAAACGTTTTGCCATGCGCTTGCCAAAGGTGCTTTTGCCGCAGCCCGGCATACCAATCAGCACGATATTTTTCATATAGTCTGCTCCAAATCCTGCATAATTTTGACGATTAATTCGCTGTCATATTTTTCGCCCTGCCAGATTTCCTGAGCAGCCACAGCCTGCGCCACAAGCATGAACAAACCATTGACAGTCTGCATCTTCGCCTCGGCAGCCTGCTTCAAGAACAATGTCTGCTTAGGATTATAAATCAAATCTACAGCAGCATCAAAATTGCTGATTTCCTCCGGCGTGACCGGTGCAGCGTTAACTTTGGGATACATGCCCACAGGCGTGCAATTGACAATCACATCGCCGGTCAGCGCTGCCAAGCCGTCATAATCAATAAACTTGCACTTAGGCGCAATCTTGAGGAAATCCTTATCAACATGCGCAACATCACGCGTAACAAGATACAGCTTGCCGACACGCTTATCAACCATATATTTGACAACCGCACGTGCAGCGCCGCCGGTGCCCAACACCGCAACACGCTTAGCTCGCACATCAATATTGTTGTATTCCAGCATTCTGCCAAAGCCAAAATAATCTGTATTGTAGCCTTCAGCACCGTTTTCATCAAATTTAATCGTATTTACAGCGCCGATAGCCTTAGCCTCACGCGCAATGCTGTCCAAAAACGGCATTACATGCAACTTATGCGGAATGGTAACATTGCTACCTGCATAGTCGGCACGCAGCTCCTCCATGCGCTTAGGCAAATCCTCCTGCGGAGTTTCCAGCAGCGTATAATCGCCCTCAATGCCTGTATACTTAAAAAATAGTTCGTGAATCTGCGGTGAAAGGCTATGTCCCAGCTTACCACCCAAAAGTCCGTAATGCTTCATCTGTTTATTCCTTTCGCTCGTAAGCACGATAATTGCCAAGAACCTTGCAATAGGTGCTCTTCGATTTTATTTCTTCCATCACATCAATAACCAGCGGGTCTGCCAGATTACCGGTAACATCAATGTAGAAAAAGTATTCCCAAGTTTTGCCGACAATCGGTCGCGATTCCAGATTCAGCATATTCAGGCCCATATGGTAGAAGCTGGCAAGCATTTTATACAGTGAGCCTGTTTCGTGCTTCACGGCAACAATCAAGGTAATCTTATTTGCATTCGCTACGATTTCCGGATTTTTGGCGATAATAACGAAGCGAGTGTAATTATTGCTGTTGCTGTTAATCGCCGGCGCAATAACCTTCAAATTATATAGCTCTGCTGCCTGCTTACCGGCAATAGCACCCAAGCTTACATCCTGCTTTTCGGCAACCTCCTCCGCACTCTTAGATGTACTGAAATAAGGAACCTGCTCTATATCCGGATAGTCACGGAAGAAATCGGCGCATTGCTTTAAGCCCTGCGGATGCGAGTAAACTGTTTTAATCGTACTAAGCGACGCACCCTCGCAGCCTAACAGATTTTGCTCTATCTTTACGCACTGCTCGCCTACGATACTGCAATCATACTGACGCAGTAAATCATATACCTCGGTAATACCGCCGGTCGAAGAATTTTCAATAGGCAGTACTGCATAATCCATTGAACCGTCGCTGATACCGGAAATTACCTCTTCAAAGGTCTGGAAGTGATGACGATTGTAGTGGCGTCCATGAAAATATTCCTCTAACGCCTGATGCGTAAAGGAGCCTGCAGGACCGAAGCAAGCAACCTCATAGGTTTTGTCGTTTGCTTCCGACAGCGCAGTTTCTTCCAACAGACAGGCCTGATCGATAATACCGCGCATAATATTTTTTACAGCCACGGAATATTCCTTGTTCTCCAAAAAGCCTGCAACCTTTTCGATAACCTTAGCTTCACGGTTTTTGTCCTTAACAGGCAGTCCTTTGGATTTTTTATAGGCAGCCACCTGCATTACTAGGTGCAAACGGCTTTCCAATACGTCTGCCAGCTGTTGGTCAACCTTGTCTATTTCTTGGCGGATTTTTTCTAAATCAAGCTCCTGCATCTTATTTCTCCCATTTCTTCGCTTCTAAAAGTAAATCCCACAGCGTCCACGCAACCACTGCTTCGATAACAGGCACAGCACGCTGTACAATACATGGATCATGTCTGCCGACAATTGCCAGCGTTGTATCAGCCTGCTCCTTAAGGCTCACTGTCTGCTGCTCGCGCGCAATCGACGGCGTAGGCTTAATTGCCACGCGCACTACCAAAGGCATACCGTTGGTAATACCGCCGGTAATGCCGCCGTTGTGGTTTGTCAGCGCCTGCACCTTGCCGTCAGCATAATGCAGCGCATCATTTGCTTCGGCACCCGTCAGCCCGGCAAAGCCAAAGCCGTCGCCAAATTCCATCCCTTTAACGGCAGGCACGGAAAACAGCGCATGGCTCAGCATGCTCTCCACGGAATCAAAATACGGCGCGCCGATACCTGCAGGCAAATGCAGTGCAATAGCTTCAATTACACCGCCCACGCTGTTAAGCTCACTCTTAGCCTGCAAAATGCGCTCCTGCATTTTTTCGCCGACAGCATCATCCATAACCGCAAACTTTTTCGCATGCAGCTCTGCCAATTCTGCATCACTTACGCCCATTGGATTGAAGCGCTCTTCTTTGATATCGTTAATCTGCAGAATATGCGAACCGACAACAATGCCGTATTGCGCCAGCGCCTGCTTAGCTACAGCGCCGGCAAAAACGAGAGGTGCCGTCAAGCGACCGGAAAAATGGCCGCCGCCACGATAATCATTAAAGCCCTGATAACGTACATGGCCTGCGTAATCCGCATGACCGGGGCGCATTTTATCGGCGAGAATGCTGTAATCCTTGGAATGCTGGTCGCTGTTGACAATACGCGCGCACAGCGGCGTACCTGTCGTAAAGCCATTGAAAAAGCCGCTTTGGATTTCTACCGTATCGCTTTCCTTGCGTGCTGTGCTCAACGCATTCTGTCCGGGAGCACGACGCGCCATTTCAGCAGCAATCTTTGCTTCATCAAGCGCCAGTCCCGGCGGCAGTCCGTCCAGCACTACGCCGATGGATTTTCCATGAGATTCGCCGTATATCGCCATTTTTATATTCATGCCAAAAACTCCGCTCATGCCAGCACCTCAATTTTTCCGCCTACGCTCTTGTAATCCTGCCAAAAGTCAGGATAGGATTTGCTTACGCTGCCTGCGCCGGTTAACGTAATCGGTTCTGCGCAGCATTGTGCAGCAATTGCCAGGCTCATGGCAATACGATGGTCGTTCCAGGCATCTACATCAACGCCGCCGCGCAAGCCATCAGGCTTGCCGATAATTGTCAGACCTTCGGCCTCTTCCGTAATTGCCGCCCCCATTTTATTTAATTCGCTCGTCATAGCCGCCAATCTGTCGCATTCCTTGATACGCAAGCGTCCTGCGTTGATAATCTTCGTTGTTCCCTCGCTAACTGCCGCCAGCACGGTAAGCACAGGAATAATATCAGGACAGTTCGAGGCATCTATCACCGTTGCCTGCGTTGCACCACTGTTTACGGTTACGCTGTCAGCTTTTTTTGCAATATCAGCACCCATGCGCTGCATAATTTCTACCACAGCCTTATCACCCTGCAGCGAAGCAAAGTCAACACCGCTTGCGGTAATGCCTGCGCCCAAAGCACCGCCGACAGTCCAAAAGGCTGCCTGCGACCAGTCGCCCTCAACCTTGCTGTCCTGCGCTTTAAAACGCTGCTTGCCAGGTACAAGATAATGACGATGTGCGCCATCTACATTTTCTACTTTAATACCGTACTTCGCCAGGCAATTCAGCGTCATATCCACATAAGAAGCGGATTCCAGCGGCGAAGTAATGATAATTTCGGAATCACCCTTTAATAACGGCAATGCAAAAAGCAGACCGCTGACAAACTGACTGCTGACATCGCCCGGCAGCTCAAATTTACCCGGCATCAGGTGACCGTTGACCGTCAAAGGCAGATTGCCGTTATCATTAAAATATTGCACAAACTGCTTATCCAGAATATCGTAATATGCCTGCAAAGGACGCGATACCAGCTTGCCATGACCGATAAAGGTCAGCGGACAGCCAAGATTTGCTCCCAAAGGAATGAAAAAGCGCAAGGTAGAACCGGATTCACCGCAGTCAACATTATCTGCCGCTGCAATCGGATGACCTGTGCCCGTAATCTGCAAAGCCTTACGTCCCTCTATCATGCTGGGAATTTCGTCCACACTCACGTTCATAGCACGCAGAACGCGCATCGTTGCTTCAATGTCCTTGGACATGCTGATATTATCGACAATGCTGGTGCCGCCTGCCAGACCTGCACAAATGATTTCTCTGTGTCCCATACTTTTAGATGACGGAACCTGCACCGTTCCTGCCAATTTTGCAGGATAAATTTTTACCTTTTCCATTTAGCCTCACCCCATATACTTTGGCACTTCCTGCCAATCAACTTTCTGCAGTACGCCCTCGCCTATCTGCTGCAAAATAATGAGGGTAATGCTGTTGCCGTTCTTTTTCTTATCTCTTGCCATTGTATCAAGCAGCTGCGCTTTTTCTACGCCCGCAGTCAACGGCAAATTATACTTTTCAAGTACGCTCTTAATACGCTCGGCGCTGCCTTTGGCTGTCATTCCCAGCTCTTCGGTGCGCTTAGTCAGCTGATACATGCCAATCGCTACGCCCTCGCCATGCGTAAAGCAGCTATAGCCGAAATGCTGCTCCACCGCATGTCCCAAGGTATGACCGAAATTCAGCAGCATGCGCAGGCCTGTATCAAATTCATCCTGCTCTACAATGCGCGCTTTTATTGCACAGCAAGTAGCAACCACGCTGTCAATATCTGCCAACAGCTCCGCATCATCGGCATAGCCGGCAATTTTTTCAAAAAGCGCTGCATCCTTAATGCAGCCGTATTTAATCGCTTCAGCCAAACCATCATGCAAAAAGCGTGTAGAAAGCGTTGCCAGTAAGTCTGTGTCGATAAAGACAGCTTTTGGCTGATAAAAGGCACCGGCAAGGTTTTTGCCAGCCTTCAAATCTACGGCAACCTTACCACCCACGCTGCTGTCAATCTGCGCCAGCAGTGAGGTTGGTATCTGCACAAAGGCAATGCCACGCATAAAGCTGGCAGCGGCAAAGCCGCCCAAATCACCGACAACACCGCCGCCAAGCGTCAGCACAACATCGGTGCGCGTGAGTCCTGCTGCAGCAAGCTGTTCCAATACATCGCTGAGCACCTGCATGTTCTTGCTCTGCTCTCCGGCTTCAATTACCACCTTATGCACAACAAGGCCAGCCTCTTCGAGGCTAGCCTGTAGCTTTTCCGCATATAACGGTGCAACATTTGTATCGCTGATAATTGCAGCCTTGCGTGCCTTCGGCAGCAACGCTGCAACCTTAGAGCCGACCTGCGGCAGCAGGCCGGCGGCTATTTCAATATCATAGGCATGAACGCCTAATGCAACATGAATTTTCTTCATTAAAAAAGCTCCCTTCTCCGTGCTCCCGCCTTGCGCATCAGCTCCTTCAGCTTTTCGCCGTCATCACTGCGCAGAGCGTCGCGCCACAGCGCCAGCTGCTCCATATATCTGTCTATTTCATCCGCAACCTTTTCCCTGTTGGCAAGGAAAAGATTGCACCACAATTCAGGATTGATATCTGCTACACGAGTGCCATCTCGGAAGCTGCCGGCGACGAAGTACTTGGTCTTATCATCAAAGGAAGCGCTGTCCATAAGCGCTACCGCAGTAACATGCGGCAAATTACTAGTATAGGCAATCGTAGCATCATGCTGCGCCGGTGTCACCTGCACCGTATGCTTGCAGCCAAGAGCCAGAGCAAATTGCTCCAGCCAGCTGATAGCAGCCTGCGTATTATGCTTTTCCGGCACGATGATGTAATTTGCATTCTGAAAGATATGCGCATCGCTCATGCCCAAGCCGCTGCCCTGACGTCCTGCCATCGGATGTCCGGAAATAAATTCCATGCCATCCTTTAAAAGTGCCTGCCCTCTGCTGATCATATCGTTTTTGATACCTGCAACATCAGTCAGTAAAACGCTTTCGTTAAAGAAATCAACGTTTGCGGCTATGAAGCCCACGATTGCTTCCGGATAAATAGCACAGATGATTACGTTGGCCTCCTTAAGCCGGTTATCAGGCTCAGTCATGCCAATATCAAGCAAGCCCTGCTGCTTTGCCTCCTGCAATGTTGCTGCATCACGCTCTATACCGATAATCTGCTTAACGCCCAACTTGCGCAGCGCTTTGGCATAAGAGCCGCCAATCAGCCCCAGGCCAACGATAGCAAAGCTGAGCTCCTGCCACTTTGTACTTCTATTCTCGCCACCAAAATCAGCTTCCAAAAAAATCACTCCTAATCTGCCATACTACTATTATAACTCTCTGCCGACAATG
Organism: uncultured Phascolarctobacterium sp.; assembly: GCF_902463975.1. Classification (GTDB taxonomy): domain Bacteria; phylum Bacillota; class Negativicutes; order Acidaminococcales; family Acidaminococcaceae; genus Phascolarctobacterium_A. Next base: position 19,860 of record NZ_CABQHJ010000022.1, on the reverse strand, counting down.
TTCGCAATGCCTCTGAGGTCGCCCATCAGCTTAGCAAAGCGGTCAGGCTTCAAGGATTGGGCGCCATCGCACCATGCTGCTTCCGGATCGTTATGTACTTCAATCAACAAACCGTCTGCACCGACTGCAACTGCTGCTTTAGCCAAAGGTTCTACCATCCACCACATGCCTGCTGCATGGCTTGGGTCAACTACTACCGGCAGATGACTGAGTCTTTTTACCGCGGGAATAGCGCTTACATCAAGCGTATTGCGGGTGTAGGTTTCAAAGGTGCGGATACCGCGTTCGCAAAGGATAACGTTTTCGTTGCCCTCGCTCATAATGTATTCTGCTGCCATCAGCCATTCCTCAATCGTTGCTGCCAGACCACGCTTCAACAGAATAGGCTTATTGGTTTTGCCCAATTCCTTCAGCAAATCAAAGTTCTGCATATTGCGGGCACCGACCTGAATCAGATCAACATCTTCAACAAAACGTTCCACCATGTAAGGTGACATGATTTCCGTAACAATCGGCAGACCGGTTGCTGCTCTAGCATTTTTCAGGAAATCCAGACCTTTTTCCTTTAAGCCCTGGAAGGAGTACGGGGAAGTGCGAGGCTTGAAGGCACCGCCACGCATCAGCGTAGCGCCTGCAGCCTTAACATCCTTGGCAATTTCCGTAACCTGCTCCTGAGTTTCTACGGAACAGGGACCTGCGATAACCTGCAGCTTTTTACCACCGAATTTTCTGCCTGCAACATCGATAATGCTGTCCTCGGGATGGAACATGCGGTTGGCACGTTTGAAAGGCTCCTGCACACGCATTACCTTTTCTACACCCTCAACAACACGCAAAAGGTTGATATCCAAAGCGCTGGTATCACCAACAACACCAAACAGTGAAGCATTTACGCCATCACTGGCATGAATCTGAAAGCCCTTGCTTTCTAATTGGTTTTTCAGCTTAGTTTTTTCCTCAACAGTTGCATTTTGTTTGAATACGATAATCATGATAAAATCTCTCCTTTAATCTAATCTGCTATGCTACAATACTACTCCCAGATCAGGAGTTATTAAAAACCCTTACGCTTTTTTATATTGCTAAGGGATAATACCTTGACTTACATATCTCTGCCGACAATTCTGGCAATGCCCTTCAGCTCGCCCATCAGTCTTGCGAAGCGTTCAGGTCTTAAGGACTGGGCGCCGTCACAAAGCGCTGCTTCCGGATTGTTGTGGACTTCAATCAGCAGTCCGTCGGCACCGACTGCAACTGCAGCCTTGGCCAAAGGCTCTACCATCCACCACAGGCCTGCCGCATGGCTCGGGTCAACTACTACCGGCAGATGGCTGAGCTTTTTCACAGCGGGAATTGCGCTTACATCAAGTGTATTGCGCGTATATGTTTCAAAGGTGCGGATACCGCGTTCGCAAAGGATAACGTTTTCGTTGCCCTCGCTCATGATATATTCCGCTGCCATCAGCCATTCCTCAATCGTTGCTGCCAGACCGCGCTTTAACAAAATCGGCTTATTGGTTTTCCCCAGCTCCTTCAGCAGTTCAAAGTTCTGCATATTGCGGGCGCCAACCTGAATCAAATCTACATCCTCTACAAAGCGCTCAATCATATAAGGTGACATGATTTCTGTAACAATCGGCAGTCCTGTTTCCTTTTTGGCACCCTTTAAATATTCCAGGCCAACCTCCTTCAAGCCTTGGAAGGAATAAGGCGAGGTGCGGGGCTTGAAGGCGCCACCGCGAAGCATCGAGGCACCGCCCAGCTTGATAGACTTGGCAATGTCCGTAACCTGCTCCTGCGTTTCTACGGAGCAAGGGCCTGCGATAACCTGAATCTTGCGACCGCCGATTTGCACGCCACCGACATCAATCACGGAATCCTGCGGATGGAACATGCGGTTGGCACGTTTGAACGGCTCCTGCACACGCATTACCTTATCTACCGCATCATCAATGCGCAGCATATTGATATCAAGTGTGCTCGTGTCACCGATGATACCGAAGATGGTCATGTTGACACCATTGATTTCGTTAATTTGGAAGCCCTTGCTTTCCAAATTGCTGCGCATCTTCGCTTTATTTTCCTCCGGCGCTCCCGGCTTGAATACTATTACCATAAACTGTCTCCCCTTCGTTCTGACACCCTTGTCATTTAATTTACCCTATTGCTATAAGCTACCATGCTACAAAAAAAGCAGGCTCCCGTAAAAGAGCCTGCTGTAAAAGCTAAATCTTAATTGCAAGCACTGTGCTCGCAAATACTATTTATAGTCTCCAATACGATGATTACTGCTATATGATTTTTCCCATGCAAAATAACCGGTGCTAAAATAATAGTTAAATACCGGTGCGTAATAAAAACCATATTCAATTGCAGTGTTCATCATTTTAGATTCCATCATTTTCACCTGCAACAACTTCAGCATTTCCTTATGCTTCAAAATTTATCGCCGTAATTTGCGATTGAGGTTATTTTACTCCTACTGCTCCGCAAACGTCAAGGAAAAAGGTTAATTTTATTTATTTTTTATCTGACGGCGCTTTTATTGTAACGTAGGTTACAGTAATAACGCTAATTGCAAAGCTTACATAGATTTTTTGTCGTTGACTTATAAGCTCGCTTCCAAAGCACAGGTTCTTCCCAACGCGCCCACAGCATCCGCCCGACAGCGGTTGCAATGCTGCATCTGCGGCATCCACTGCTTGCAAACATTACGTAGCTGCATAATTTCTTCGGCCGCAGGCTCCGCAAGATGCGCAAAGCCGGTTCCCTCCACCGGCAGCATCGGTAAAATATTCTGCAGCTTCGCTCCCAGCAAAGCCATACGTCTGGCAATCGCCGGAATTTCCTGTATGTTCACGCCGGGTATCGCCACCGTATTAATCTTCACCTTCACGCCGTATTCGCCAAGCAGCTGCAATCCTTCTATCTGTCTTTCTAGCAGCAGCGCCGCGGCCTCTTCACCGACATATTTTTTGCCGTTATCATTAATAAAGCTGTAAATATGCGCTCCGGTGTTGCTGGTAATCGCATTCACCGTCACCGTAACATAATCAACACCTAAGGCTGCTATCTCCTTGGCATACTTCGGCAAACACAGACCGTTAGTCGAAAGGCAGAAGAAAACATCCTTATCAACCTCACGAATCTTGCTCAGCGTTCTGCTGACCGCCGGCCAGTTGGCCAGTGCATCGCCTGGGCCGGCAATGCCTGCTACCGTCAGCTTAGGCACCTTAGCCTTCATCTGCAAATACCAATCGACTGCATCCTCCGGCACCATAACCCTTGCCACGACGCCGGGACGGCTTTCATTTACACAGCTGTATTTGCGCAGGCAATAGTTGCACTGCATATTGCATTTAGGTGCCACAGGCAGATGAATACGGGCGTAATCGCTACATTTAGCTGTAAAACAGGGATGTGTTTCAAGCTCACTCATGATTTACCTCACAAATACTTTCACGCAAGCCGGCATATCGGCCATCGGATTTATACTGCTGCTGCAAGGCACCGTTAACAATCTGCTCAATGAGCAAGGCAGCACCACGCGCTCCAATCAGCGTATTATCTGTAAAGCACAGCCGGTCAAAGGCAGGATAAGCACAGCGCACTAACGGCACCTGATATTTATCTGCCAAATTCTTTAAGAACGAAGAACCGCAAAACAATACAGGCTTATGCTTTGCTGCAGCCTCTGCCATTTTATCCAAGCTAAATTCCGCAGTGTCCTCTGCTATAACAACGCGCATGCCCAGTTCTTCGGCAAAAAAGCTCTGTAAGCCCGCTAAATGTGCCTTATCCGTAGCCAAAGCCACAGGCAGTTGATACAAATTCACCAGATAATCGGCACAGCGATAAACGAGCTTTTCAGCCGCTGCCTCCAGCTCAGCAAGCTCATCGGAAAAATCAATTTCCAAAGCTTCGCCTAATTGACGCAAAAACTTCTGCATGCCTGCCACACCATAAGGATATACGCATTTGATATACGGCACGCCAAATTTTTCCTGCATTTTCTTCGCCAACGGCTCGCCATAGCCGAAGCAGATATTCAGCTCTGCCTGCGGCATTGCTGCAATATTGCGCAAGCTGCAATCCTGCAGTGCGCAGTTAATTTTAACCTTGGAACCTAAAAATTTTTTCAGCTCTTCCAAATCATTATCAGCATAAGGATCATCGTTCATTATGCCAAGAATATTTATCGTGGCAGCTTGTTTTTTCTCCGCAGTCTGCAACAAAGGTAACAACGCCAGATAAACTGCTTCTGCACCGCTGTCGATATTACCTGCGTATCCCGGCGCTTTTACATGCAATAATTTTTGCGAACCTTCGGTAGTAGCCAAAATACCGTCTACATCATCGCCGATCATATTCGGCACACAGCCGCTGACTACAAAAACAGCACCGCAATGCGCAAAAATACGCTCTGTCTCCTGCAAGGCTTTACGCAAAACCTTCTCGCCGCCATTAACAACATCTTCATCATAGATAACATCAGAGGCCTGACGTACATCATAAGGCTTGCCTGCATATCTGAATGCCAGGCTGCCCCACTGACAGCCGACAACAGAATGCTGCAGGATTAAGGCATCCTTAATACCGCCAAGAGCACGCACAGCACCAAACAACGCACAGCTACTTAATGGTTTCATTATTTTCTCTGCCTCCATACTCTGCTATACAGCTCGCGTGATGCTTTACTATCTTTATCAGCCTCGCGCATCGGATAAAATACCGGGTCATAGGCCAGTTTGCTCAGCAAAAGACTGCTGCCTGTTCGCTGCGGTTGCTGCAGCATCTGCCAAACTTCTTCCATAATATCCACAAAGCCCTGATAATTCCACACCGAGCGGTCAAACAAATTATAGAGCACGGGAACATCCAAAGCAGCATAGCGCGGATGACCGTTACAGATAACAAAATCACAGCTCTGTGCAGCTTCACGCAAAGCATCCTCCGAAGGCTCCAATAAAACTTGTGCCTCACAGCCATACTCAGCCTTAGCAAGCTCTATCCTGTCCTTAAATCTCTGCATCATTGCATCATCCAAACCGGTTTCCGCCTGGTAGGAAGGATTCATGATAATACATATCTTCTCAATCGGCAGACCATAATCCTGCTGATAAACGCGCAGAGCATCCGGCAAATATGCAATACCATGCGCAATTAAGCAAAACTTATACTTGGCAAATTCCGCACGCAGCTCCTGATACCGGGCGGCAACCCGTTCGTATTCTTCCTGCAAAACGTGTTCGACAGCTTCTTCGCAGCCAAGCATTTTTCCTATTTGCCTGTACAAATCACTGATTCCTTCAATGCCATGCCACTCCTGCATATCGGCAACATGCAGAAACGGCGTGCCAAAGCGTTGCTCCATCGCCAATGCCCACTTCTTGCGACGTACTATATTCAGCGCTGCTTGCGGAGCCTTTTTGATTGTCTGCAAATCTGCGGCAGGCAGATAGGCGTTAACCGTAACACCCATTTTCTGCAGCATATCACGCATACCATGCAGCTTCCCCTCGCCGTTATAGCCCCAGACAAAGGCTTCGATATTTACGCTCCGCGGCTGTACGCTTTGAGGCTCCATGACCTGCTCAACTAAAGCGTCCATCACCTCTACATAACCGCAGCCCGGATAGACAGCACTGGAAGAAAACTTTTGCTTCTGCTTTTGGCAAGCCTTTTCACGCAAAACCTTGCGGCCGTTACTCTTATCCATATGCGAAAAAACCTGTGACGTAATCGGCACAAGCTTTGCTTTAAACTGCGGCTGCAGGCTGCAGGCCAAGCCAGACAAATCATCATTAATAATATCCGACACCACGGAAGGCAGCAGAAAAATAATCTCTGGCTGCTGCTCACGTTCCACCTTTTGCAGTAAAGCCGTCAGCTTTTTTTCACCGCCGAAAATTACATCATTGTTGCGCAAATCCGCACATTCCAGCTCATAAACCGGGCTTTGGCCGCTGCGCACATGACAACGATAATGAAAGCCGCAGCCGCGCGGACTGTATAAGACAACGGCGGCATTTTTGATTTCGCTGATGCAGGCAAGATTCCCCGACACCTTGCCGTTAACGGCGTAGCGATGCAGATAACTTGAAGGGTTCATGCCCAAAAGCATGTTATCCTGATAATATTGGTTCAATGGTGTTCAGCTCCTTTTGTACTATTTTGCATCCTTATATAGCAAATGCAACTGACCATCTTCATCATTATAAGGTTTTATTTTAATTTTAAAGGTTTCTTCTATAATGGGAGAACAAAGTACATCTTTTGTATTACCAAAAGCAATAATCTTACCATCTTTTAACAAATAAAGCTTTTGGCAAAATTTAGCGGCAAGATTCAAGTCGTGCATCACTGCTAAAACCTCAACCTGCATATTTTTAATCAATTCTAATAAATGGAATTGATAATACAAATCCAGATGATTGGTCATTTCATCTAAAAGCAAAGTTTGTGGCTGACCAGTAAGGACTCTTGCAATCATAACTCTTTGCTGTTCACCACCGGAAAGCTGGTTATAAAGGCGTTCTTCATAGCCATTCAAGCCTACAGCAGCAAGTGCAACCTTTGCCAGCTCATAATCAGCCTGCGAATCAAGTTCAAAAGGCTTTTTATAAGGAGTGCGTCCCATAAGAACTAAATCAAGCACCTTAAAATCAAAGTTCATAGTACTATTCTGCTTCATTACTCCCAGCCTTTGAGCTGTTTGCTGTAAAGATAGCGTCTCCAAATTCACCCCATCGAAAAAAATCCTACCACTTTGAGGCTTTAGAGAACGATATAGCGCGCGTAAAATAGTCGATTTTCCACTACCATTAGGACCTATAAGACCAACGAACTCTTTATTCTTTACTTCTAAGGTTATTTTTTCTACTATTGTTTCATTATCAATAGCAAGATCCAGAGATTCTGTCTGTATTTCCATTACTTATCACCAAATCCATATTTTTTACTGCACATTAAATATAAGAAAAACGGCCCGCCAATGAAAGCTGTCAATATACCTATCGGTAATTCTGTTTTTATCAACAGACTACGTGCTAATACATCACACCACAGCATATAAATTGCTCCACCAAGTATAGAATATGGTAATAATTTCAAATGATTATTTCCACAGATCATACGCACTATATGCGGTATAACAAGACCAACAAAACCAATTATTCCCGTTGCAGCTACTACCATGCTAACTAATATAGCAACGGCTGTCAAAAAAAACATTCTGCTTTTTTCTAAAGATACACCTAGTATCAATGCCATATCTTCACCTAAAAGAGAAGCATTGAGAATACGGAAATTATATATAAAGAAAAATGCTAAACCACTAAAGGCTACAGTCACAAACGGTAAATAGTCCCAGGTAACCTTCCCCATACTACCCATAATCCAAAATGTCGCATCACGAATACCATCAACATCCTTGGCCAGGTAAACCAAAAGGCTTGTACTTGCACTGCAAATAGCATTTAATGCGGTACCAGCCAAAATAAGCTTGGTGTTATTTTGCACTCCACCTGTTGTATAAGTAATAGCAAAAACGGTAAAGGTAACTAAAAGAGCGCCACCAAAAGCACCTATCGACACACCATAGAGACCGAAGCTGCTGAACATGCCTAAAATTATACTTGCCGTTGCTCCCATTGCTGCGCCAGACGATACTCCAAGAATATAAGGATCTGCTAAAGGATTGCGGATTAAGGCCTGCATAACTACGCCGCCAAGCGCCAAAGCACCACCAGATAAAACTGCCATTATTATTCTTGGCAAACGTAAATCAAAAATAACGGAAGCATTTACAGACTGCAAAAGATTTTGTCCAGCCTGTGATTGTATATCAATCATATTATAATAAAGTATATTGATAATATCAATATAACTAATATTCACTACACCAATACTCAAAGAGTAGATAAACGAACAACACAATACTAGTGTTAAAACAAATAATGTTAGAAAAAATTGCATTTTTTTCATAAAAGTTCCCTTTAATTAGTACGTTAATATGATAGTTTTAATTATGGAGATAGCTGCCGCACAGAATGTGCGACAGCTAAAAAGATATATATGAGAAATGTTGAGAGAAATTAGATAAAGTCACCCATTTACAGTTTAAAATTATCTTCAATATATTTATGCATATTTTCTACAGCCTCTACAGTACGCTCGCTGCCACAATAAAAAGCCCTATGCGGCACAACAAATATTTTATTATTACGTACTGCTTTAATTTTCTTTAAAACCTTATGCTCACGCAAAGCCTTGATTTTACCTGCAACAGGTGTTGTCGCCGTATCTATGACGATAATCATATCAGGATCAAGCTCTACAAGATATTCTACGCTTTTACGCCCGCCTAAATTATCATCAAGTGAAATACCACCCGCAAGCTCTATCATGTCAGCTGTAAGATCGTTAGCCGTCCTGCCAAAATATTCATTGCCATAAAGATATTGCAAGGTAATTACTTTCGGTTTTTTAGCTTCAGCTATACTTTTACTATGCATCCGTAGCTTTGCTATTCTACTCTGTAGATCAGCAATCTTTTTCTGAGCTTTCTCCTCTACTCGGAAGATTTTCGCAAGCTGCTGCAAATCACTCACAATATATTCAACCTTGCGTCTGCCTGTTGCACGAGTAGGTACAGTATTTGTCATAACGTAAGTGTGAATACCTTTATTATGCCAATATTCGACGCTGCCTAAGGCACTATCACCAAAAAGCGACCCCCAACTGACGATTAAATCCGGATGCAAATCAAGTACTGCTTCCTTTGATGGATAACCTGCGCCCTGCGTCAGGCGTCTTAGTTTGGCGTACTCCACATCATAAGGCGCAAAGCTCTTGCTATAGCACTCGCTGACTGCGCAAATTTTGTCCTGTACCCCCAGGAAAATCAAGTCATCGACCACAGCTTCAGAAGTTGCAAACACTCTTTGCGGAACTGCGTAAAAAACCTGCGCAATTTTTCTGCCACCACCAGCATAACCATCAAAATTTTCTATGACTATTGGAGCGGCATTTCCTGCTTTGGTTCTCTGCTGTTCTTGGTAAGCACAACCTACACTTAACATACTTAATATAAAAATGAAGATAACTAAAAACTGCTTAATCATTATTCAATAATTATTTAGAAAGAGTATTCAACGCCAACCATAAAGTTGCGACCCATTTTGCTGTAATAACGCACTTCACCATTAGCCTTATCCCATTCAGGAGTATACATATAAAGCTTATCAAAGACGTTATTCACTTTAGCCCAAACCTTAGTTGTTTTATTTACCTGATAATTGCCGTAAATATTCCATACCCAGAATTGCGGACAAGGCAGTTTGTAATCATTAGTGATAAAAGCACTTGCACGTTGAATATCATATCTGCCAATACCAGAAATGCCCACATTGTAATCTTTTTGTTTATACTTCAAATCAATGCTGATCGTGTCTTTAGCCATATTAGAAATAAGTGTTTCTTTATCAGCAGACAAATGGTTGTATCCTAAGGTTGCCGTAATCCTATCACCTAATTGCTGTACCAGATTTGCTTCTACACCTTTTATATGCAGAGAATCATTAATGTTTTGATACATATAGACATCATTAGCGCCATCTTTACCAATTTTTACAGCACTAATAGAATCTTTTTGGCGACGATCATAATAAGCTAAATCAAAATATGTCTTATCACTTAATTTAAATTTTGCACCAATTTCATTAGTCGTACCAGTCTGAGGCTTTAAATCAGGAGATGCTTTATAAATCCTTGTACCTGTGCGATAACCATGCATCCAGCTAAATGTAGGATAATTCATATAATCTTTGGAAGAAACATAAACCATAGCATTATCATTGAAACTATATCCCAAATCAAAGCTCGGTAGCACACGACTCTTAGCAATATTCGGATCAGCATAGCGAACTCCGGCAGTAAACTTCAGCTTAGGTAAGATATTCCATTCATTCTGTACATATACTGATTTTTCCTTCAGTGAATATTCACCTTGTAAATTACTTCCTTTAGGCGAAGGCAAGCCTTCAAATGACTCATCGAAATAACTAAAGCCCATAGACAAACGATTGTTATCCGTTAACTGATTATAATATCTGTCTTCAACAGACCAAGTTTTAGAACGGGATTTTTCTGACCAGTACATCACACCAGTGGTATAGTTATCTAATGACCTATCGTTAAGCATTGAGCCTCTATAGAAAGACAGGCTGTTTGCCCATTTGTCCGTATCACCTTTGGTATCCCATATAGCAGTAAACGTATTATATCTGAAAGTACCTACGCCAGGACAATCGTTGCCTTTGCCTCGACCTTCAACATAAGTCTGATCTTGATCATGATTTACATATTTAAAAGTCAAATCATTCTTATCATCAATATGAAAACCATATTTTAAGTCTAATTCAGTCACATCTGCATCCTGCGGTCTAAGACGGCCACTGCCATCTTTGTAGTTTCCCTGATGTCTTTGCATAACGGATAACGCATAATATGTTTTATCATTTTCACCAACATAATCTAACTGTCCGCTAGCAGTATGGAAATTACCTACCGAAGCAGATATAGTGCCTTGGTTTTTATCATAATGTTTACGAGTAATGATATTGATAACACCACCAACAGCCTCAGCACCGTAAAGTGTAGAAGCTGTTCCTTTTAATACCTCAATACGCTCAATATCATTAACATTTCTAATAGCGTTAGCAGAATAAAACCTACCGCCAAAATTTTGCTTTACACCATCGATCAAAACAACAGATTTATCGCTGCCACGCATATAGGGACGTGTATAATTGGAAACTTCAAAACCAACACCATTAGCAGCCATAAAGCCACCATAACCAGGAATACTTTCTAACACTTCCTGCAAGTTTGCATAATGCTTATCTTGGATTTCCTCACGCGTAATTACATTAACCGCAGCATTGGTTTTCATAACCGATTCTACCGGCGTGGCTGTCGCCGTAACAATCATCTCATCAAGGTTAAAAGTTTTCATCTCTTCGGCAAAAGCAGTCGTGCCACCGGAAATTACATAAGAGCCAACCAAGACAGACATCAGTACTGCATTACGCAGTTCAAACAATTTTTTCAATTTTAAACACCTCATCATACTTTTACTCATGAATGCAGGAAATTTTACCTCTGGCCAGAAAAATAAAACAGCCTGCTTGTTATCTGAATACAAACAGGCTGCACTACTAGCAACGCTAATAATCACATTACCTATCTGTCTATCGCAGATAACGGTAATATGCCTAGGAAGCTCTCTGGCTTAACTACGCTGACATACCAGCCTGAAAAATCAGTGGTTACAAAGTCTGCATCGTTTTACAGTGGCGGGACCGCATCGGATTTTCACCGAATCGCTTATCTAAGCATAACGATATTTTGACCTCAGGTCTAAAATTATAATAATCTACATAGCATCATTTGTCAAGAGTATTTTTATTTTTTTCGTATATCATCCCATCTAAAAAGAATCTTAGCATTCTCGTTACCCTAAACTCATAAAGACTCAGTCTTTCCCAAGCTATATCGCCATCATCGGCTATTGCATACTCGGCATTCTGAATCATATCCTGATAATACCCACGTAAAAAATGTTCCTGTACTTCAAAAATATAAAAAACCTCATTACGTGTAAAGCCGTTAAATTTATCTAAAATAATAGATTGTAACCTGTCATCTAGACTATTTACTGCTTTATTATATTGCAAAATATGCTCTCGTTTGCATTCACTAAAAATCCGCGTACTTTCGATAGAAAGCTTAATCAAAGTAATATAGTCTCTGATGTATATATCAGTCAATTTCATAATAATTTTTTTGAAGTCAACAATATTTTTTATAGAAGTTTGGTTAACCTCTAAAATAAAGCGTTCTATAATATCACTATGCAATTTTTCCAATACATTTAAATACAGAATTCCTTTTGATGGAAAATAATAGAAAATATTTGATTTTACTACTTCAAGTTTCTGTGCAATATCCTCTATACGTACATCGTTATATGAGCTTTGCTCCAGCATTTGAATTGCCGTATAGATAATCTGCTCTTTTTTTTGTGCTCGTTTTTCGCTTGCCATTTTTACTTCTCCAATTTTTTCTAGTGACATATTTCCTTAAATAGTATTATAGAAGTTTGTAATAAAAAAAGCAAGTATTTTGACCTCTGGTCAGATTTATATACATTGCAACTAATTATACAAAATCAAAGCACCGGAAAATTCAAAGTAAAACCTTGAAGCCTCCGATGTTATATGTTTCAATAACACATTTATCTAATCGTGATTTGTATAATCTGGATTAGATAAATGATATCAGTTGCCCCTGCTCTATATGCAAAACTCTGTCGCAAAGCCATTCCGCAAGCTGTTTATCATGCGTAATAAACAAATAAGCCAGCTGCTTTTCCTCACGAATATCTCGCAGCAAATGTAAAATCTGCGCCTGTACGGAAATATCCAGCATAGATGTCGGTTCATCTAAAATGAGCAGCTTGGGCTCTAACAGCAATGCTCTTACCAGGCAGATACGCTGAATTTCGCCGCCGCTCACCTGATACGGATAGCGTTGCAGAAGCTCTGCATTGAGCTTTACCAAATCAAGCATCGCCTTGATTTTATCTTCATCATAAGACAGATTAAAAACCGTAAATGCTTCCTTCAGGCTACAGCCCAATGTTTGACGCGGATCAAGAAAGCTTTCGGGACGCTGTGAAATAAATTGTACATTGCGCCTGAAAACGCTTAAATCTTTACCTGTCACCTTAGTAATATCCTGCCCCTGAAAATATATTTTACCGGAATCACAAGAAAGCAGGCGCAGTAAAATACGCGCCAGCGTGCTTTTGCCGCTGCCACTGCCACCCATCAGCGCCACTGCTTCACCAGGCTTAATCTCTAGTGAAACATTATGCAGAAGCTCAAATTTTTTTCCGTTGCTGCGGTCAACAAAGCTTTTAGAAATATTTTCAGCCTTCAGCATACAAAAAGCACCTCACTTCCGCATCACCAACCTGCTGCATAGCAGGCTTTTCTTCCTTGCAGCGCGTTGTGCAATAAGGGCAGCGTGTAGCAAACTTACAGCCGGTAAAGCTTTCTCCCGGCACAGGTGCCTTTCCCGGAATAACCTGCAGACCATTCTTTGGCAAAGCCTGCAAAAATCCTTTGGTATACGGATGCAGCGGTTTATGCCAAATATCCGCATTATGCTCCAAAACCTGTCCTGCATACATCACCAGCACATCATCACACACCTCTTGTGCCAAAGCAATATCATGCGTAATAATCAGCATGCTTAAATGCAAATCCTGCTTGATTGTCAGCAAATTTTTGCGTACAACGGCGCCAACCTGTTCATCAAGGCCTTTGGTAGGTTCATCCGCCAAAATCCATTCAGGCTTACTGCTGACAGCCATAGCACACAATACACGTTGCAGCATGCCACCGGAAAGCTCATGCGGATATGCAGCCAAAACACGGTCAGCCTCCTGTAAGCCAAATAAACGCAGGCACTGCTTTTTATAGCTGTTATCACTGTCTGCTATTTTATGAACATCTAAAATATCCTGCATCTGTTTGCCTATTTTGCGTACAGGATTTAATGACTCGCTAGGGTTTTGCGGAATAATGCCGAAAGCAGATAATATTTTCTCTACCTGCTTGCCATTGTAAAGCACGCTGCCCTTTTTGACGACTCCCGACGGCAAAATATTTAAAATTGCCTGCCCCAGTACAGATTTACCGCAACCGCTTTCACCGATAATCGCAGTAAAATTACCTCTGGGCAAGTTCAGGCTTACATCGTCTACAGCATAGAATACGCCTTGCGGCAGCTTAAAGCCTACAGATATATTTTCTAACACAAGATTTTTTACCATTTGCGTACCTCATCAAGCTGTGTATCTAAGCTGTCACGCAGATGCTCTCCGATGATATTCAGAGAATAAATCAGCAAAAATACAAATAGACCGGGAATTATAATCAAATGCGGTGAGCTGCGATAATACATAATAGCATCGTTAATCATTACACTCCAGTCAGGAGTCGGCGGCTGTACACCTAAGCCCAAAAAACTCAGGCCGGCAATCGCCAATATGCCTCGGCCAAGGCGAATGGTTACCAGCACAAGCAGCTTGTTCGCAATGTTGGGCAGTAAATGACGGACAATAATTCGCCAATCACTGCAGCCAAGACAACGCAGCCCTTCAATGAAAGGCTCTCCCATCAGCTGCAGCACCTCCGCACGCACAATACGCGAAAAGCCGGCCCAGGATGTCACAACCAACGCCAAAACCAGACTATAAATGCTGGGACCGAGAATACCGGCCAAGGCTATCATAAAACAGCTTCCCGGTATACCCTGGAAAATATTGCTCAGCACAGTAAAAAACATATCCAGCTTACCGCCATAAAAGCCACACAAAAGGCCTACTCCAACACCTAAAATAAGCGCTAAAACAGAAGAAATCAGGGTAAGCAGCATTGATGCCCTGCCACCGTAAAGAATACGGCTGAACATGTCGCGCCCCAAAGCATCCGTGCCGAAGAAATGCTGCCAGCAAGGACTCTGCAGACGGTTAGCCATATCCGGTTCAAAGGGATTATGCGTTGCCAGAAGCGGAGCCAAAATACTGCCGAGAATGATAAACGCAAGTACAAATATCGCAAAATTAAGCTGTATTTTTTTAGTCATGTACTTCAGCGCCTCCTCTCAGCTTCGGATTCAGATAAAACATCAGCAAATCAACCGCTAAGGTTATCAATACCAAAAGCCAGCCGGTAAAAAGCACATAGGCCTGCAATACTGGATAGTCACGGAAGCGTATTGCTTCCAGTGCCATGCTGCTGATGCCGGGCAGAGCAAAAATGCTTTCCGCAATAACCGAACCACCCAAAATTCCTGCCAGATAATTGCCCAGCAAAGCAATTACCGGCAGCATAGCATTAGGAAACGCATAGCAAAAAAGCAATTTTATTTTGCTGATTCCCCGCACACGCGCTACAAGAAAATATTGGGAAGCAAATTCCGTCAGCAGCGAGCTGCGCATATAGCGGCACACTGTTGCCGAGGTAGAAAACGAAACCGCCAGCGCAGGCATAATAAAATAGCGTAAGCTCTCACTGCCGCTTGTCGGCAGCAGACGCAGCGTTTCGCTGAACAATAAAATCATCAGCAAAGCCAGCCAAAAGCCGGGCACAGCTAAAAGTATATTAGTCAAAAACTGTACCGCGTCATCCAGCCAACTGTTTTTGTAAACAGCGCATAAGGTGCCCAATGCAATGCCAATAACCGCAGCAATGGCCAATGCCAGCAGCGCCAGCTCCACCGTCACCGGCAGGCGCAGCAAAAGCTCATGCAAGATATCCTTGCCGCTAATGTAGCTGCTGCCGAAATTACCATGCAGCACCTGCACAAACCAGCTGAAATACTGCACATATATAGGTCTGTTCAAGCCAAGCTCTTCACGCATCGTTGCTATCTGCGCATCCGTAGGTGCATCCAGACCATCCTGATTCAAGGCAAACTCCGCCGGGTCACCTGGTGATAACAGCCCCAGAATGAACGCCAGCAAGCTGATGCCAATCATTACCGGCACAGCCAATAAAATTCTTTTATAGCAGTATCTAATCATTTTCTTCCGCCAATTCCACCTTACTCAAATCTACACCGTAGATTAAAGGTTTATAATTTTTTAAACGCTTATTGTAGGCAACGATGTTCATATCGTTGAAAAGAGGGATTACAGTATAGAATCCGAGAAATCTAAAGCCTGACTTTAGTTTACTCGGATTCTGTTTCTTTTACAATAAACTAACTGGACAATACCAGCTCGTCCTGCTATAAGGCAGCAACTCATCATTCATGCATATTATCAGCCCAGTCTGTACATCCATGTCCAGCTTATCTAAAACCTTAAAATTTTTATCTGCATGATTAGGTAATTTCGCTTTTTTTATTTCTATCGGATAAACCTTTTTCCCATCTATAATAAGCAGGTCTATCTCCTTTTTATCTACATCCCGATAATAATAAAGATTAGGCTGTTTACCTGCGTTATAATAGCTTTTTATAATTTCCGTAATAACATAGGTTTCGAAAAACGCCCCATCCATTGCACCATTTTCAATAGTAGCTGCACTTGGCCACCTGCATAAATATGCTGCTAAACCGGTATCCATGAAATATACCTTCGGCGTTTTTACCAAACGATTACTTATATTTGAATAATACGGCCTAAGAATAAAGATAATTCCTGAACGCTCTAAAATAGACACCCATTCCTTAGCTGTCGGTGAGGAGACTCCAACCGCGCGGGCAATTTCCTCATATTTCAGTTCTTGCGCCGTTCTTGCAGCCATAAAGATTAAAAAGTCATAAAAAGCACTTAATTTGCCAACCTGAGCTAATTCTTTAATATCTCGCTCAAGATAAGTGTTAACATAATCCATATAGAATCTGTCTCTGTCTATATTGCTCAAAACAAGCTTCGGCATACCACCTTCAAAAATTCTTTGATATATTTGGTGGATATTCTTATTTGCTACCTGTGAAAAGCGCTTTTTTAATACCTCTATATCAGGGGAAAATAGTGAGGCTTCACGCTTTTCTATTTCCGCCATTGTTAAAGTAGACATATCAAAAACAGAAATTCTTCCAGCTAAAGAATCTGCCACGCCTTGCATCATTTTAAACTTTTGTGAACCAGTCAGCCAATACATCCCTGCGTTATCTTCACCTTGTAAGGCTTTAGCATCAACTATTCTTTTCATTTCCAGCAGTAGCGACGGCACACGCTGAAACTCGTCTATTAATAGTGGAACGCCATATGTTTCAAAAAACAACGCAGGATCATTCTCTGCCAGCCTGCGCGCATTAGCATCATCTAATGTTACATATTTTCTTTTGTCTTCTTTAATATGGTAAAGCATGGTAGATTTACCAACCTGCCGCTGACCACATACCATTACTACAGGATAATATTTTGACGCTTCAATAATTTGCTTTTCCAGATGTCTTGTAAGATACATACGCTTCACCGCCTTAAAAAAACTCGAGTAATCTAAAGTCTGACTTTATTTTACTCGAGTTTTTTGTGTATGTCAAACGATAGCCAGAGATAGTAAAGAAGAACTGAAGAAATTTAATTGCTTCTTGAC
Organism: uncultured Phascolarctobacterium sp.; assembly: GCF_902463975.1. Classification (GTDB taxonomy): domain Bacteria; phylum Bacillota; class Negativicutes; order Acidaminococcales; family Acidaminococcaceae; genus Phascolarctobacterium_A. The sequence goes on along the minus strand of NZ_CABQHJ010000022.1, from coordinate 2,677 downwards.
TTCATCACTTCTTTGCTGCAATTATTCCTCCGCCAGTTCTACCTTACTCAAATCTACACCGTAGATTAAAGGTTTATAATTTTTTAAACGCTTGTTATAGGCAACGATATTCATGTCGTTGAAAAGAGGGATGACAGGCTGTTCATATACCACTATTTCTTGAACTCTGTCAAAAACATGTTGCCTTTCAGCCTCATCAGTTATATGCTTAACCTTATTCATTAATTCCGTTACTTCTGGATTATTATACCCAGAACTGTTGCTAACATTTAAAGCACCATCAGGCATGATAAAAGTATATAATGCACTAAATGGATCACCATTAGCTAACCCCTTTTGAATGCGAACAATATTAAAGTCTCCTTTACGCATCATTTTTGATAACGTGGCATACTCTATTGCTTGAATTTTTACATCTAAGCCAATATCTTGTAACCAATAAGCGATTAACTCAGCTTCTCCTTTTTGCAATGGTTCATTACCATTGATACAGTATGTAATTTCACAGCGCTTATTTCCTAATACTTCATGTGCCAAGCGTTTCGCTTCCTGTAAATCATATTCTACAGGAAAAGCTTTATAGCCAGGACTAGTATAATTTAAGATATTAGCTGTCGGTTCAGCATAGTCCAGATACATATTATGTACTAAATTTTTCCTGTCAATTGCTAAGCTTACAGCCCTACGCATCCTTACATCATTAAAAGGAAATTTATTACCGTTTACACATAAATAACGAATCATCGTTGATTTATTTTTATCTACAGCAAAACGAGGATCTTTTTTTATCTCATCAGCAAGAAACGGAGGTATGGCATTAATATCGACAACTCCGTCAATTTCTCCAGATTTTAATGCCGCATAGCGTGTATCTGTATTAGGAATATTACGCACAATAAATTTTTTAATTTTACCTTTAGTGCCCCAATAATTATCATTACGTTCCAACACTACGTACTTATTTAATACATTTTCAGTAATCTTATATGGTCCAGTACCAATAGCAACACTCTTAAAATTACCATCATCAGCAAAACACTCAGGAGCATACATAGGACTACCAAAATCAGTCATCTTATATAATTCATTAATATTCGCTTCTTTAAAAAGCAGACGAATAGTATATTCATCTAATTTTTCATATTTCCATAAAGTAGGATAATACATTTCCATATTCAGGCCATAAAAAGAAGACCGTTTATAACCTTTCTTCATCCGGTCAAAATTAGCAATCACAGAATCCGCATTAAATTTTGTGCCGTTGTGAAAACAGACATCTTGTCGTAGATGAAAAATCCACTCCTTACCATCATCACGCATCTCCCAACTTGTTGCTAAACATGGTGCCGGTTTATTATCATCATCTTTAGTAATCAAAGGCTCCCAAACATCTAAAATACGACTGCAGTAAAGTCCATCTTTATTACCAGGTGCAAGATGACGATAGGCAGCTAAAACTACTGTGTTCTTATCATGTTTTTCTATATTATTTTTTTGCTCTTCCTGCCTTCCGCAACCGATTATAAAAATCGTTACCAATAGAAGAATAAGGCTTAAAAATTTTTTCATTATTACTTACCGCTTATAAATAGAATAAAAGAGGGCAGTATAAAACCACCCTCTTAAGTTAACAAATTTTAGATATCAAACTGTGCAGACAGCATAAAGGTTCTCGGCATAGACAAACCAAAAGTTGTAGAACTGCCTCTGCCCATCCAATAATCCTTATCTGCAACATTATAGCACATTGCGCTCAGTTTTACAGGAACAGTATTAATTTTAGTTTTATAATTGACACCTAAATCAAAGGTTACATAAGATGGAATTTCAGTTTTTCCACCGACAGCTTTAGAATCAATGTAAGCCTTAGCAACCCAATTTACACGACCTGTAATACCCCAATCTTCGTCAGGTTTATATTCCAGACCTAATACGCCACTCCATTTAGCAACACCATTAACAAACCAGCCGTCTTTAGAACCATTATTGGTTTGTTCACGCTGTGCATCAAGATACATAAAACCACCAGTAGCAGTCCATTTATCAGCAAGTTTACCATTAACAGTCAATTCAACGCCTTTATAGCGGTTTTTACCATCATCAACTTTAGTATAAGATTTTCCGCCATTGAAAATATCATATCTGTTAGCTTCGTCAATATCAAAATAGCTTAAAGTAGTCATTATGCCAGCATTTTGGTATTTAACACCAATTTCATTTTGCTTGCTCTTTACAGGTTCCATAATTTGATTTTCATTTGTATAATATACATCTTTTGTATTAAGAACCTTAAGTCCACGAGAAAAGCTTTCAGTATGACCAACATACATAGCCAAATTTTCTACAGGTTTATAGGTAAAGCCATATGTCGGTAAAATATTATCATTTGTATAAGTATAATTTGGCGCACCATTCTTATACATTTCCATGTGTTCATGTTTTTTAGAAGCTGCTAAAAGCAAAGAAGCTTTACCATATTCTAAAGTGTCAGCAACAGTAATACCTACATTTGTCTCTTCCCAAGACGGTTTTGCTGCTCCAGAATTCTTCTTAATAGAATTCCAGTCATTAGCAAACCACCAGTTATTCAAGTTACCGCTAAGTCCGGTACCTGCATCAGTACTAGCAGTAGCAGACCAATATTTAGCCCAAGAGCGGTCAACCGCAAAAGAAACAT
>NZ_CABQHJ010000021.1:0-47986 GCF_902463975.1 uncultured Phascolarctobacterium sp. | reverse complement strand
AAAATTCCTGCTTCTTTTTTGAAAGGAATAAAAGTTATGCAATCAATTCTTCTTTAAATCGATTAAAGAAAAATCGCAATCGTCTACAGGCAACATTCTGCCGGCCAAGCGCTCAACTCTTGCCAGATCAGCCGTGCAGCAAACCTGCAGATGTCCCTTGCCTTCCGTACGCAGCAGTCCTTCCTCCTTAAGTGCCGCTATAGCGTCGGCACTGGTAGCAGCCGCCGGGTCAAGCACCTTTACCTTCGGTCCTAAATCTGCTTCTATTTGTTCTTTGATAAAAGGATAATGCGTGCAGGATAAAATTACTGCCTCAACGCCCGCTTTTTTCAGTGGCTCGGTATATTCGGCGATAGCCTGCTGCAGCTCCGGGCTGTCAAAGCGCTCACCTTCAATCAACGGCACAAACTTGGGGCAGGCCACAGGATAAACCTGCGCTTGCGGGTCAGCAGCAAGAATAGCCTTTTTGTGCAGTCCGCTGGCAATAGTAAACTGCGTTGCCAGCACGCCAATTTTTTTATGAGGACTGGCCGCCAGCAGCTGCTGCGCCCCCTTAGACATACCGACAACCCTGAACGGATGCATCCCCCGCAGACTGTCTACACCAAGCATCGTCAGCGTATTGCAGGCTATGACTATCTGCTTAACGTTTTTGGCTGCCAGCCAATCGATTATTTCGCCTACAAAACCACGGATTTCTTGTTCACTGCGTGTGCCGTAAGGCGTACGTGCAGTATCACCCACATAAATAAAATCCTCGTGCGGCAGCATCTGATGCAGGCATTTCAAAACCGACAGACCGCCGACTCCCGAATCAAGTACGCCGATTGGCTGCATTTTATCCATAAAAATACCCTCCCGTATTTTTTATACTTTAATACATTAATTATATCACTTATATACGTTTGCGTATATAAAAAACAGGCAAAGAAAACTTTCTTTACCTGTTTTACTGCTATATATTATTTATCCGGCTGTCAGGCCGCCGTCGACAGTCACAACGCTGCCGGTCATAAAGCTGTTGGCAGGAGCCGCCAGGCTGCAGATTACATGAGCAATCTCACCCGCTGCGGCAATCCGCTGCAGCGGATAGGCTGCAGCCACATCCGCCAATGTATAGCCGCCGTTCGCGTCAGCAAGCTGCTGCGCCAATAGCGGCGTATCCACATCTGCCGGGCAAACGCAGTTCACGCGCACCGATGGTGCCAAATCCAGCGACAAGGCTCTGGTGAACGCCACCACCGCACCCTTGGTAGCACAATAAAGCGCACAGCCGTAATTGCCGCTGACGGCAGCATCGGAGGCAATATTCACCACGCTGCTTTTACTGCGCAGATAAGGCAGTGTGGCCTGCGTCAAGAACATCATTCCCTTGACATTGACGTTCATCATCGCATCAAAATCCGCTTCTGTAAGCTGCTCCAAGCGCTGCTCGCGGTAAAAGCCGGCGCTGTTGACCAAAATATCCAGCTGCCAGTCAGGCCTTCCTTCCTGCTCGGCAACCCTTGCCACCGCAGCCTTGCACTCTGCCTGCCTCGTTACATCACAGGAAATATACACTGCCTGCTGCCCTGTCTGCTCCTCCAGATAATGCAATGCCTGCGCACCACGCTCCTCGGAACGTCCCAAAATATATACACGCGCACCGTCTGCCAAAAAACGCTGTGCCGCCGCCAGACCGATACCTGACGTACCGCCGCTGATAACAACGCATAATCCCTCACAGCCGTAATTCATCTTATTCATCAGCATACTCCTTTTCCTTCAGCTCAGGCGGCAGAGTAATAATAATTGTTGTACCCTCGCCCAGCTTGCTCTGCAGCTGAAGCTGCATATCATGACGCTGTGTAATCTGCTTGGCAATTGCCAGTCCCAAACCGCTGCCGCTCTTATTATGCTCGTTGCGTGCCTTATAAAAACGGTCGAAAGCATGCGGAATATCCTCTTCCTTAATACCGCAGCCATGATCTGTGAGCTTGAGCTTGTTGCCTGCCAGTTCCAGCTTGATTTCGCTGCCTGCGGGCGAAAACTTGATGCTGTTATGCAAAAAGATCATCAGCATCTGACGCAAGCGTCCGTAATCACCGTTCAGCATGTAAATATCCTTATCCGCGTTGCCTGTAATCCGCAGCTGCTTTTCCGCGCCAAGCTGCCTGCCGCTGCGCACTGCGTCATGCATAACATCGACAAAGTTCAATGGAGCCTTTTCAATAGGAAAATCTGTATTCTGCAAACGCGACAAATCCAGCAGGTCATTTATCAGACGTTGCAAAAACAGGCTTTCCTTATACATCTGCTCATGAAATTCCTCAACATCGGCCTTTTCCGTAACCACACCGTCACGCAAGGCCTCCAAGCTGCCGCGGATAACCGTCACAGGCGTACGCAGCTCGTGCGAAATGTTGGCAATAAACTCGCGGCGCAGCTTTTCCAGCTTTTGGCTTTCGGCATCTGCCAGCTCCAGACGTTCCGCCAGAATATCCAGCGTACGCGCCAGCTCGCCGATTTCGTCATTCTGCTTAATGTCGGTGCGGGCGGTGTAATCACGTTCCGCCAGGCGCTCGGCAATATTTTTCATCTTCTCAATCGTTCCGGTAAAACGCCAGCTGAGCACTACCGAAAGCAGCATGCCCAAAGCCATCGCTACAAGCAAACTGATAAGCAAAATGCGCAAGCCCGACCAAATAGCGTCACGCAGGCCTGCTACCGGAGAATGCAGCAAAAGCACAGCCTTTACCTGCCCTTGGCTGTCATAAATTGGTCTGCCTACTGTCAGCATTATGCCGTCAAGCATAGGATTATATTCCTCGATAATAAACTCTTTGCCGTTAAAGCCATCCTCAACCTTTTCCTTGACCTGAACCGGCAGTCTTTCGTAGGCCTCCCTAGGAGTCTTAGGCGGTTCCTTCCAGGCAATCGGCGGCATCTGACGTTTGAAAAGGCCAAAACCACTATGCTCATGATGCTTCTGCACCTCACGCCGCTGACGCTGCACCCTGTCCTTATTGATGCTCAGCTGACGGTTGCTGTCTACCACCCAGACAATTTCCTGCGTCACATTATCCAGATAGCTGATAAATTTACTGTTGGCAATACCGTCACCGTGACGACTTTCCATACGCGCCATATTATCACTCAATACTTCGGCAATCTTTTCCGCCCGCAGACGCATTTCCTTTTCCTTGATTTCAACCGTCTGCTGCTTAAAGAACTGGTAAAAGACACCGCCGATAATCAACGCAAAAACAAGGAGTACCGCCGAAAAATACAGCGTCAGCTTTAAAGCGATTTTGTTATTCATCCTTGTGTCCCTCAAAGCGATAGCCTACGCCCCAGATAGTTTTGATTTCCCACAAAGGATGCTCATACTTATCCAGCTTAGCGCGCAGGCGCTTGATATGCGAATCGACAGTACGGCTGTCACCGAAATAATCATAACCCCAAATGCTGTCCAGCAGATTATCACGGCTAAAAACCTTCGTGGAATTTTTGGCCAGCGTCCACAAAAGCTCGATTTCCTTTTTTGTCAACGGTACCTCTTCGCCGTTAATCTGCACTGCATACTTTTCCAGATTAATGTACAGATTTGCGTAAGAAAGAGTCTGAGCATTCGCCGGCTCCTGCGCACCCAGGCGACGCAGTACCGCACGCACGCGGGCCATCACCTCCGGTGCGCTGAACGGCTTAATCACATAATCATCCGCACCGATATCCAAACCCATAATCTTATCATAATCCTCACCACGCGCCGTTATCATAATAATTGGCACCATGGATTCCTTGCGCAGACGGCGGCAAACCTCAAAGCCATCTATCTCCGGCATCATCACATCCAGCAGCACGACAGCAATTTCATTTTCATACTGCAGATATTTATCCAGTGCCTCTGCTCCGTCCAACGCAATAACAGGCTCAAAGCCTTCCTTTTTTGCATAGCCGGATAAAATTGTCGTAATCTGTTTATTATCATCAGCGATAAGTATCTTTTTCATCGCAAAGCCTCCTTATGTCACCTTTCTTTCATTATATTACATTTTAACGTCTATGTGTGTTAAAAGTATGACGCAAAAAAAGATATTTTTCAGCTTAAATTAAGTCAAAAAACATAAAAAAGTCATAATATGCCTGTACAATGTAAACAAAGTTAAGGAACAACCAAAAGCAATTCCTTAACTGCTGTATAAGATTACTAAGCAATAAAAATATAAGGAGTGATTCTAATGTTGAACATGAAAAAGATTCTCGTTACCGGTACAGTTCTGACAGCCTTCTGCAGCAGCTCTTTTGCTGCCTCTGCAGATTCTCAGCCGCAGCCTTCTATGAGCGAGCGCGTAAATGCTATTCTGCACGAAAATGACGCAGACCGTCCCTGCCCACCGCCGGCTCACAGAATGCATCGCCAAGGTCCCAAGCTTACACCTGAACAGCGTGCCGAGCGCCAAAAAATGCGCGAGGAATGGAAAAGCATGACACCCGAGCAGCGTGAAAAGGCTGTAGAAAAAATGCGCAAGGAGCGCAAGGAAGCTCACGAAAAGTACGCCAAGGAAACCATGGCTAAGCTCACTCCCGGTCAGAAAGCGGAAGTACAGCAGTTCATTAAGGACGATATGGCGCAGCGCAAGGCACGCCATGAGCGTTTGCAGCATATGACTCCCGAGCAGCGCGAGGCTGTAAGAGCCAACAGACCGCTGCCGCAAAGACACCACAAGGGTGAATTCCGCGGCTACAAGCATAACCGTGGCGACTTCCACGGCTACAGACATCACAACGGCGAATTCCCACAACCGCCTCAGGATTAACACAAGGCAAAAATAGTAAAAATTAATTAATCATCTTTCCCTTCAATATAACAGCAATAAAGCATCATCCCCTTACAGCTTTTTGCTATATACTCTGCAGCCTGTGCGGCAACACAAGCTGCAGCTCAACCCTTTTTTCTACTCAATACTCATCAAATACAAAACCCCCGCAGTCTGTAAGGCCGCGGGGTTTTGTATTTTTGCGCACAACGCAAAAAGCGTCCGTTTGCCGCCGGACGCCTTTTACGTTTTTTGATGAGTATGAGTATATCATGAAGCGAAGTCAAGTTCTTGACTAAACTCTATGTATATGATAATCTAAATTGGATGAAAAAGCTATCTACAAAAATTGAGATTCGTACTTTAATGAACACTTTTCATAAATTGTACATTATCGGGAGAGGAGCAAGGCATACTATGGACAGAAGACAAAAAAAGACCAGACAGGCAATTATCGATGCCTTTGTCAAATTGCTTACCAAAACAAGCTATGAAAAAGTCAGCGTTAAGGATATTATTGATGCAGCTGACGTCGGACGCAGCACCTTTTACAGCCATTTTGAAACAAAAGATGACCTCGCACGCCAAATCTGCTTTGATCTTTTCGACCATATCTTCAGCCCCAACATTCCATCCTGCTCCACGCATAATTTTTCCGATATGCCGCAAAACACGGAAACACGTATTACGCATATTCTCTATCACCTGCGCGACAAACGCGAATACTATCTCGGTATTATCAATTATGATGAATGCACTTTGTTCTTAGGCTTCTTCCGCGATTACATGCTGCAGAACGTCAGCATCAAGATGAGCGGTTCCTACGACGAATACTCACAAAGAGTGCCGGAGGACTTCTTAATAAACAGCCTCACCAGCAGCTTTGTCGGCATGATACGCTGGTGGCTCAAAAACAAAATGAATCCTGGTCCCGAGGTTGTCGCCGGTTATTATATGGCATTGATTAATCCTGCCATTGCCGAATTCCAGACCAAGGGAGAATAAAAATCGTTTACGCAACAAAAAAAGAACTGCTAAAGCTTTGTACAGCAATACACTGCACAGAGCTTTCGCAGTTCTTTATTTTTTTAAAGGTATTTAGTCCACAGCGGATAAGTACTCAGCACTACTACCAAAAGGAGTACGAAAATATCTGCAAAACGTAGCGGTGCCGGCGGCATATTCTTATAGGTGTTGCCGCCAAAGCCCTTCAGCTCCATAGAAAGCGCCAGTGTTTCCGATTTAGCTACCGCACGCATAACCAACGGGCGGATAACAACAAGATAAGCAAAGAAGCGCTTGAACATATTACCGCGGTTGGAATAACCGCGACAGCTTTGCGCATCCAACGTAATTCCACTATCGGTAAGAAAATTAGGCACAAAGCGCAGTGCCGTAGTCAGCATGAAGGCATATTCGCAGGGCATATGGAAACGGTCTACCAAAGCCTTGGCAATGTCCTGAATTCGGCTCGCTGCCAACAGGCACAAAAACGCCATCGTCATAACCAGCATACGCAGGCCGCCGATAAGCGATACATCGAGCGGTGAGCCGAAAAGCAGCTGCAGTAAAATCATCATACCGGTGAAAACTGCCAGGCCGCCGATAGCAGCCATCGTCATTTTGTCATGCTTAATGTATAACAGCAGCGCCAGCTCCAAAACAAGAATCGTGGCTACTGCTTCTACCGGCAGGATGAATACCCAGGCGGTAACCGCCAGAGTAACTATAATCTGTGTAAAGGCTGTCAGCTTCATCTGCTTCCCTCCTTACAAATAACTTGCTTGCAAAATTCTTCGGCAGTTGCGGCCTCAATGCCCAGGGACGCAGCTAAGGCTGCTACCGTAGGACGGCACAAGCCCCAGCGCTCTACAGGCTGGCTGCCGTCAAACAGCTTCGCCGGCGTACCGTCGTAAACCAGCTTGCCGTAATGCAGTACAATCGCACGCTTAGCATAACGGCGTACAATATCCATATCATGCGAAATCAGCACAATCGTAATACCGCGCTTTTCGTTGATTGCCTGCAGGTAGCTCATCATAGCTTCCTTTTCCAGCGCATCCTGTCCATTGGTAATTTCGTCCAGAATCAGTGTACGCGGATTAAGCGCCAAAGCCGCTGCTACGCCAAGGCGGCGCTTCTGGCCGAAGGACAGCAGTCGCGGGTACTCGTCCTTCAGCTCTGTCAGGCCCATAGCCTCCAGCGCTTCGTTTACCTGACGCTCTATGGTTGCTTCCGTCAGCTTTTTGGCACGCGGGCCGTAAGCAACCTCATCAAATACAGTATCCTCTAAAATCTGCAGATCCGGATTTTGGAACACGTAACCGATTTTGTCGGCCAAATCTGCCGGCTCACGCTTAACGATATCCTCACCGTCAACAAAAACCTGACCGCTGCGCGGATGGCACAGTGCCATAAACAGACGGCTCAAGGTTGTTTTACCGCTGCCGTTATGTCCCAACAGCGCCACAAACTCTCCGTCCTCTATCTTGCAATCCATATCCTTGATTACAGGCTGTCCGCGCATATAAGCGAAATTGACATCCTTTGCTTCTAACATCAGTCAGCTCTCCCTTCTGCCGCAACAATCCCATAGGTGCGAAAATCAGCCAGCGCATCCTCTTCGCTGCGCCAGTCGCCCAAATCCACGCCAAGCTTTTCCTCCAAGCCCAGCTTAATCTGCCACAGTGACGGCAGCAGCGGACGCAATGCGGGATTTTCGTACATTTTAGGAGCAGCAGCCTCAAAGGCATCAGCCGCCACCAGCTCGCCCTCGTTCAGTACAATCATATCCGTTACGTAAGGCAGCACATAATCCACGCGATGTTCAACGGCAATAATCGTTGTACCATACTGCTTATGGATTTTGTCTACCAGCTTATACAGGGAACGTGCGCCGTCCGGGTCCATTGCAGATACAGGCTCATCCAGCACGATAATCTCCGGATGCACGGCAAGCGTTGCAGCCAAAAGCAGACGCTGACGCTGACCACCGCTGAGCTCGTCGAGCTGATAGCTTTCACGCCCCGGCAGACCTACATCCTCGAGCGCCTGTCTGGTGCGCTCTTCAACCTCCTGCGGTGCGAAGCCGTGGTTCAGCAGGCTGAAAGCAATTTCCTCGCCGGCAGTTAAGGAAACAAGCTGGCTTTCGTAGTCTTCCATAATAAAGCCCACGCGCATAGCAATATCACTGACGCGCTTGCCCTTAGTGCTTTCGCCGTTAATTTTAACATCGCCGCTGTAGCGTCCGCCCATGTAATAGGGGACGATACCGGTCATAGCCTTGCACAGCGTTGTCTTGCCGGCACCGCTCGGTCCGGTGATAACAGTGAAGCTGCCCTTTTTGATTTCAAAGTTGATATCACGCAGCACCAGATCCGATTTTTTATAGGCAAAGTAAAAATTCTCTACGTTGATTACGCTTTCCATTATTTTTCATCCTCCTGAAAGTAAAACAGCTTCCGCACGGGAGCGTACAGGAAGAAGGTTATCAGACCATTGAGCAGGCCTACAATCGCAACAACCGGCAGCATAGCGTAAATCCATACGTGCAGCGGCAAGCCCAAAATAAGCTTCAGAATAAAAGTAAACAGACCGCCGCTGGTCATCGTAGCAACAAAGCCGGTAATAAAAGGACGCAGCTTCCATTCGCTGATACCTGCTTTGAACATAGCCTCAACCAAAAGGCAGCAGACAGTCGCACCAGCCAGCTCACTGGCAACGTTGCCCAGCGGGAAAGCCGATTTGGAGGACGGAACCAGCGTCAGACCGGCGATAAAACCGATACCGATAGCCTGCGACAGCTTGGGACGCGTCAGATTGATAACAATAGAATACATAGCAATTGTCCAGTTAGGCGTTACACCGCCGACGTTAGGACTTACAGTGTGCAGAATAATACCGATTGCCAGCAGCATCGCCGTAATTGCGACCCAGCGGTAGCCATCCTGCATTGGCTCAACCTCTATCAGCTGCGGCACGGGCTTATTATTTCTTTCATCCATGAGTAATTACACCTCTCCCTAAAATAGTGCCAGAAAATAATATGTTATCATTATACTATATTTAAATGCTTTTGTAATGCTTTAGTGAAAAAAAGTATCCTGCGTTATAGCAGGAGAAGAAAATTGTTACAAAGGTAATAAAAAAATCTGCTACGCTTGCACATAGCAGATTTTATGTTTTATGACGGATTACGCGCCGATATATTTATTTGGCATTCAACGCATCATTGTGCGTAAGCAGATACACACAATACTGATTCATACTGATGCCTTCCTGCTTGGCATGCTGACTCAACAGCTTGTGCAAAGCCTTGGGAACACGTAATTTAAACTGACCGGAATATTTGTCCTTTTTCTCCGGCAGAGGAATTTCCATTTCATTTTCCAGAGCGGCTTCCAGCCATGTACGCTTAGCATCTACTGCATTTGCGGCAGCCTCTTCAATAGTATCACCCATAGTAATACAACCGGGAAGCTCAGGAAAATAAGCAACATAACCGCCTTCATCTTCATCAGGCTCAAACTCAAGACGATAATTCAGCTTCATGTATTCTTCTAAAGTTTTCATTTTTCTTCCTCGCTTTCCACAATATTTTTCACCAACTTAATATAAACCTTTTTTACCGGCTTATGCTTGGGAATGGTAATAACAGCTTTGCCTTTTTTGCGAAACGAAAAATGGCTGCTGCCACTTCGCGGAGATTGCATTTCATAGCCGTAGCTTTCAAGTATTTTCTGCAATTCCTCAAACCGCATATCAGGCGATAATTTCTTCAGCTTGTACATTAGTTTTTCCCATTGTGACATAGCTTCTTTCTACCTCCATTATACTTGGTGTCATATGTGGTGTCAACAAAAAAGGCATCTGCCGAAAGCTCGACAGATGCCACTGACTCACACAGTCAGGCACGACATTTTCGCTAAACGAAGATAATCATGCAACTGCTTATAGTCTAACATATATATTTTATATTGTAAAATTTTCTTTACGCCCTCTTGCCCCCAAGCTCACGCAGCAGCTCCTCCGGCGTAATGTTGTGATAAGCCAGAAGCACCAGGCAGTGATACCATAAATCTGCCATTTCGTGCAGCACCTTATCCTTTTCGCCGTTTTTGGACGCTATAATCGTTTCCGTAATTTCGTTGCCCAGCTTTTGCAACAGCTTATCCTGACTGCCGCTCATGAGGAATTTCATCTCCGCATCATCAGCCTGACGCTTGTACAAAATCATGCGGTACAGTTCGCTGATAACCTTCGGCAGGCCTTCTACCTCAGGCACCGGCAGATTGGACGTATGCCACAGCGGATTATGGAAGCAGGAATATTCACCTGTATGGCAAGCTACTCCCTGCTGCTCTACCTTTACGAGCAGCGCGTCACCGTCGCAGTCGTAGAACAGCTCCACAACCTTCTGCAGATTGCCGCTAGTCGCACCCTTGTTCCACAGCTCCTGACGGCTGCGGCTCCAGAACCAGGTATAACCTGTTTCTAATGTTTTGAGCAATGACTCCTCATTCATGTACGCCAGCATAACAACATCGTTCGTGCGTACATCTACAACAACAGCAGGCACAAGACCTCTGCTGTCAAATTTGATTTTAGAAATATCGATCTGCATTATAACCTCACCTCTATACCTCGAGAACGCAGATACTCCTTCACCTGCTTAATAGTGAAGGTTTTATAGTGAAAAACAGAGGCCGCCAACACAGCGTCAGCGCCACCTTCTGTCAGCACATCATAGAAATTCTCCAGCTTACCTGCACCGCCGCTGGCGATAACAGGCACATTTACGGCACTACTCACGGCCTTCGTCAGAGCAATGTCATAGCCGTTTTTCGTGCCGTCGGCATCCATACTTGTCAGCAGGATTTCTCCGGCACCGAGCGCTACGCCTTTTTTTGCCCATTCTACGGCATCAAGGCCCGTCGGCTTACGCCCGCCCTGCACATAAACCTCCCACTTGTTCTCACCGCATTTACGTGCATCAATTGCGAGAACAATGCACTGGTTGCCAAACAGCTTGGCACCGTCGGCAATCAGCTGCGGATTTTTTACGGCAGCAGAATTAAGCGAGGTTTTATCGGCACCGGCACGCAGAGCATTTTTAATATCCTCCACACTGCTGATGCCGCCGCCTACTGTCAGCGGCATAAAAACCTTGGCCGCAGTTCTGCTGATAACATCCAGCATCGCCTTGCGCTCCTCAAAGGTCGCAGTAATATCAAGGAAAACAAGCTCATCGGCACCCTCGGCATCATAAGCCGCCGCAAGCTCCACCGGGTCACCGGCATCACGCAGGCCGACAAAGTTCGTTCCCTTAACAACACGTCCTTCCTTAACATCAAGACAAGGAATAATTCTCTTCGTAAGCATCTTATTCCTCCTTTGCCGCAGCAATTTTTAAAGCGTCCGGCAGATTAACGGCACCGGTATAAATTGCCTTACCGATAATGCAGCCTGCTACGCCATCCTTTTCGTATTTTTTTACGTTGCGGATATCGTCCAGTGAAGCTACACCGCCGCTGGCGATAATCGGTACGCCGCAGGCACGCGCCAGCGCCGCTGTCGCTTCGGCGTTTACACCGCTGAGCATGCCGTCACGGCTGATATCGGTAAAGATAATCGTGGCCACGCCGTAATCCGCCATGCGCTTTGCCAGCTCGGTTGCGGCAACGCCGCTGCCCTCGCCCCAGCCTTCGATAGCTACATCACCATTCTTCGCATCAATGCCTACAGCGATATGTCCGGGATATTTGGTGCAGGCCTCTTTGACAAGCTCAGGATTCTTTACGGCAGCGCTGCCTAAAATCAAACGCTCCACGCCCAGCTCCAGCAGTCTTTCCACTGCCTGCAGATTGCGGATACCGCCGCCAAGCTCGACAGGAATTTTTACAGTTTTAAGAATGCGCTCAATCACAGGCAGGTTTTTACCCTCGCCGGCAAGCGCACCGTCAAGATCAACAAGATGCAGCCATTCAGCACCGCAGGCCGCCCACTTGGCAGCCATCTCCGCCGGGTCATCGGCAAAAACAGTTTCCGCATCAAAGCGTCCCTCCGTCAGACGCACACAGCGTCCGCCGCGGATATCTATTGCAGGATATATAATCATAATTTTCCCCTCATAATTTAACAAAATTTTTCAGCAGGCGCATGCCGACTCTGCTCGACTTTTCCGGATGGAACTGGAAGGCCTGTACCTTACCGCGTCCTACGGAAGCAGTAACCTCCATGCCATAGTCACAGACCGAGGTAATAATGCTTCTGTCCTCCGGCTCCGCATGAAAGCTGTGCACAAAGTAAACGTATTCACCCTCCGCACCCTCTAAGAGCGGGGACGGACTACGCAACTCCAGCTTATTCCAGCCCATATGCGGAATCTTCAGCTCGGTATGCAGCAAGCGCACCTGACCTTTGAAAAATCCCAGGCCCTTAACTCCCGGCGCTTCGTCACTGCCCTCAAATAAAAGCTGCATGCCCAGGCAGATGCCGAGAAAAGGCTTGCCGCTATGCAGGCTGTCCATAATCACGGGAATCAGGCCTGACTTTTCCAGGTTTGCCATGCAATCGCCAAAGGCACCTACACCCGGAAGCAGAATTTTTTCAGCCTGCGCAATCGCAGCAGCATCGCTTGTCACCACAGGCTCTGCGCCGATAGAGCGCAGTGCATTCTGCACGCTGTAAAGATTGCCCATGCCATAATCTATAATCGTTATTTTTTTACTCATATATTTTCCCTCATGCTAACTCAACACACGTGTGATGCAGCCGGTGCTTTATAACACGCATTAAAGTGTCCCCTTGCTGCTCATAACACCATGCACACGGCTGTCAAAGGCTACTGCCTCGGACAACGCTCTAGCAAAGCCCTTGAAAATCGCTTCGATGATGTGATGCGTATTCTTGCCGTAAAGCACGCGGATGTGCAGCGTGAGGCCTGCCTGCATTGCCAAAGCACGGAAGAATTCCTCCGTCATTTCGGCATCGTAAATGCCAAGCTGTACCTTAGGAATATCCGCATCAAAAACAAGATACGGACGGCCGCTGAAATCAAGGCACACCTGCACCAGCGCCTCATCCATCGGCAAAAAGCAGTTGCCGTAACGGTGAATGCCTGCTTTATCGCCCACAGCCTCCTTCAGTGCCTGACCAAGTACAATACCGCAGTCCTCCACCGTATGATGGCTGTCAACATCCAGATCACCAACAGCATGCATCACCAGGTCGCTGAAGCTGTGCTTAGCCAAAAGCGTCAGCATATGGTCAAAAAAGCCGATGCCTGTATTAATTTCACAGCTGCCGCTGCCATCAAGACACCATTCGGCGCTGATGCCTGTTTCCAGTGTTTTTCTTTCTACATTACCGCTTCTCATGCTTTTACCTCCGCACACAGCTCGGTGATTTTAGCAATAATCTGCTTGTTTTCTTCAGGTAAGCCGATGGTGATACGCAGGCAGCCCTGCAGCACCGGATGCGTGCTGAAATCACGCACCAGAATACTGTTGGCCAAAAGATATTTAAAGATCAGCTTACCTCCGGCAGCCTGCTCCGGCAGTCTTTCGCTAAATTTCGCCGCATAAGCCTTGGCAAGCTGCTGCATCAGTTCTCCCTCCGCACGGAAGGTAACAAAATTAGTTGCCGTCGGCCATACCTTAAAGCCTAAGGCTTTCAGGCAGTCCGCAAATTTATCGCGTTCCTCACGGATTGTTTTGATGCGCTCCTTATACAGTTCCTTGTTTTCGTAAACAGTTTTGGCTGCCATCAGCGTAAAGGCATTTACATGATACGGCAGCAAAGCCTTGCCCAGCTGACGCACCAGCCCCAGCGCACCCACTGCGTAACCGCAACGCAGACCTGCCAGCCCATAGGCCTTGGAAAAGGTGCGGAAAACCATCAGATTGCTATAGCGTCCGACCAAGCTCAAAGTAGAGCCTGCTACCAGCCACAGCTTGTGCATCGGACGCAAATCATTCGGTGCCAGCTCCTTGCCATCGGCAAATTCCATATAGGCCTCGTCCATAATAACAGGGCAATCTACATTAGCGAGAATTTTTTCCATAGCTGCCAGGCTGTTATAGTTGCCTGTCGGGTTGTTCGGATTGCAGACAATCAACAGCGAAGGCTGCTGCTCCTTACAAAAGCTGATAACGCTGTCAGCATCAACAAAGCCTTCGGCTGTCAGCGGATAGCGCACCTCCTCGCTGTCGGAAAGGGCAGCGTACTCGCCGTACATGGAAAATGACGGCCAAGGTACGGCAATCTTTTTGCCCGGCCCGCCAAAAACATAGCAGGCCTTTTCCAACAGCTCACTGGAGCCGTTGCCGATTTTTACACAGTCAATATCCACATCCAGCTCTTTGGCAATCACTTCGCACAGGTTTTCCGATTTAATCGGCGGATAACGGTTAAAAGGAAAGCGTGCGGTGCGTTGGGTAATTTTTTCCGCAATCTCCTGCGGCAACGGATAATTACTTTCGTTGGCGTTAACAATAATATCCGCCGCCACGCTTTCTACGGCATATTCCTCCATCGCCTCAATACTTTGGCGAACAGTAAAGCTACTCATCTTCTGCCTCCTTATTTACCCACACGTTTACGGATAGCGTTGGCATGAGCCTGCAGGCCCTCTGCTTCAGCCAAGGTAATAATATCGTCAGCAGCAGCCATCAATGCCGGAGCAGTGTAGGCAATGATGCTTGTTTTCTTCATAAAGGTTTCTACGTTCAGTACGGAATAGAACTTCGCCGTACCGCCTGTCGGCAGAACGTGGTTCGGTCCTGCATAGTAATCGCCCAGCGGTTCCGGTGAATAAGCACCCAGGAACATAGCACCGGCATTACGGATATACGGCATAATTTCAAACGGTGCCTTAGTCATGATTTCCAAGTGCTCAGGTGCAGAAAGGTTAGCCATTTCGATAACGGTAGGCATATCCTTGGCAAGGATAATCTTGCCTGCCTGCTGCAGTGAGGTACCGGCGATTTCCTTACGCGGCAGCTGTGCCAGCTGTACTTCGATTTCCTCGCCCACAGCATTAGCTACACGCTCGCTGTCGGTAATCAGGATAGCGCAGGCCAGCGGATCATGCTCTGCCTGGCTCAGAAGGTCTGCTGCCAGATAGGTCGGGTTAGCGCTGTCATCTGCTACAATCAAGATTTCGCTCGGGCCGGCAAGCATATCAATATCAACGTGACCGATAACGGCTTTTTTAGCCAAAGTTACGAAGATATTGCCGGGGCCGGTAATTTTTTCTACCTTCGGTACGGTTGCAGTGCCAAAGGCCAGCGCAGCAATCGCCTGTGCGCCGCCCATTTTATAAATTTCGGTAACGCCGATTAATTTTGCCGTTACCAGTACGTTCGGATTAACCTTGCCGTCCTTTCCGGGCGGTACGGCCATCACAATGCGGGGAACGCCTGCTACCTTTGCCGGGCAGGCATTCATCATTACAGACGAAGGATAAGCAGCAGTGCCGCCGGGAACATAAATACCGACGGAATCAACCGGGGTAACCTTTTGGCCCAGCAGTGAACCGTAAGGACGGTTCGTAAGCCAGGTTTTCGGCATCTGCTCCTCATGGAACTTCATAACATTGGCGATGGCACGCTCCAAAGCAGCCTTCACCTCCGGTTTGACAATAGCTTCCGCTTCCGCAAATTCTTCCTCGGTTACGCGGATATTTTCCGGCGTCAGCTCTACGCGGTCAATCAGCTTGGTGTAGTAAAAAAGGCTTGCGTCACCGTTCTTGCGCACATCAGCAACAATCTGCTCAACAACCTGTGCTGCCGTCATGTGTCTGCCGAACATAGCGTCCGTACCTGCCTGAATACGCGGAGATAATTCCACCTCGTCAAAAGCCTTCTTTTTCATTAAAGCAGCAATCTCTGCTGCGCTCATCTTTCTTGCGTCTGTAACCTGCATTTTATTTATCCTCCTCATTTAAAACAATACGTAAATCCTCAACCAGCTTGTGCAAGCGCGCAAATTTCAGCTTGAAGCTGGCGCGGTTGGCGATCAGTCTGGCAGTAGCGGTGAAAATAGAATCAACCTCCGCCAGTTTATTTTCTTTCAGGGTTCGCCCTGTTTCTACTATATCTACAATCATTTCGCTCAGGCCCACTATAGGTCCCAGCTCAATCGAGCCGTTGAGCTTCACGATTTCTGTCTGAATGCCCAGTTTATTGAAATAAGCCTTGGCGCAGTTAGGATACTTCGTTGCTACCCGCAGGTGAGCGTAATCCGTCAGCTTAGCGCGTCGCTTGGCCTCAGGCACTGCCATCATCAGGCGGCAGCGGCCAAAGCCCAAATCCAGAAGCTCCACCACGTCCTTATCCTGCTCCAGCAGCACATCCTTGCCGATGATGCCGATATCTGCCGCACCGTATTCCACGTACGTCGGCACATCAACAGTCTTGGCAATAATGAAGCGCACCTTGGTTTCCTCGTTGCTGATTACCAGCTTGCGTGAATCCTCGGTAACGTTTTCGGCGCTGTAGCCTACCTTCGCCAGCAGGCGTACAGACTTATCGAACAGTTTGCCCTTCGGCAATGCTATAGTAATGTATTCGTCCATAAAAATACCCCTCTATATTTTCCAGCCATAAGCTTAATGCGTATAATTTTTTTCTTTAAGCTTATTCTACATATACTAACGATTTACAGCCATATTCCTTCACTGCGAGCGCTGCTCCCTGCAGGTCCGCAGCCTCGGTCAGCAGCTTCACGCTGCGGCCTTCACGGCGCAATGCTGTCGCTTTGGCAATTGCCTCCGGCAGCTTGCCTTCGCTCCAAGCTACCAGTACATCCCAGGTGCGGTTATTGGTAATAACGCCGTTGCGTTCCAAAGCCAGCAGTACGCGGTCCACGCCGACGGCAAAGCCTGTTGCCGGGCATTCCAGCCCGAAGCGCTGCATCATCTTATCGTAGCGTCCGCCGCCTGCCACCGGATAACCCATTTCCGGCAGATACACTTCAAAAAGCATGCCCGTGTAATAGTCAAGCGAACGATATAAGCCAAGATCAAAGCTCAAATAACCTGCTGCACCGTAAGCATCCACCAGCTTGTAGATTTTGCGTAAATCATTCAGCGCGCCTTGGCATTTAGCGTTAGTTACTATTGCAGCAACCTTGTCCAAAAGCTCTATGCCACCCTGCAGGAAGAGGAAATCGGCAAAAAGCTGCTTGATTTCCGGACGGATATTTTCCATCGCATCTGCCATCTGCTGCATACCCACAGCATCATGACGGCGCAGGCAATCCTTCAGTTGCTGCAGCTGAGCAGCATCAAAGCCTGCTTCCTCCGCCAGGCCGTTGATAAAATCAACGTGGCCCAGGCTGATAGCGAACTTCTGCAAGCCTGCAGCCTGCAATGCTTCGGCTGCCAGCACGATAACCTCGGCATCGGCAGCAGCGCCGCTGGCACCCAGCATTTCTACACCGGCCTGCTCAAATTCGCATTGCCGTCCTGCCTGAATTTCTTCATAACGGTAAAGATTTGCCAGATAGCAAAGACGTTTGATCTTTTCGCCGCCCTGCAGGCGCGTCGCTGTCAGGCGGGCAATCGGCGCCGTCATATCATTGCGCAAAGCCAGCAGATTATTGCTGCGGTCAAAAAAACGGAAGTCCCCTTTGGTACCGGCAGCACCAAAGGTATCAACATATTCAAAATCGGGTGTTTTTACCTCATCATAGCCCCATTTGTCAAAAACGTTGATAATCGCATTTTCAATTCCGCGGCGTGTCTTCATCTCTCCCGGCAGAATATCCTTGGTTCCGTAGGGAACCTGGTATACCTTATTAGTCATCTTCTTTCTTCCCCTCTTTTATAACTTGCATAACAGAATTATAACCATCCGCGCCGTAAACAAGACAACGCTTAACACGTGAAATGGTTGCGGTGCTAGCACCGGTTTTCTCTACGATAGTTTCGTAAATACAGCCCTCATCCAGCATGCGCGCCACCTCCAGGCGCTGTGCCATGGCCTTCAACTCGCTGATAGTACAGATATCCTCAAAAAATTTATAGCATTGCTCCTCATCCTTTAAGCTGAGAATAGCTTTGAATAACTGGTCTGTTAAATAATCATGAATATTTGCTGCCATTTTTTAGTTTCCTCCTGTGCGTTACATGCATATAACGATAGTACTTTAACTCACTAACTCGTAAAAATACTTTAATACTTTATCTTGCGAAAGTCAAGAAAAATTTACAAAAAAATCTTTTTTCCGCAGGTTTTGTAAAAAATTTCGCATTTCCCTTTACAATTACCTAGTATTTTGATATAATTTGAGCAATTCCTGAAATCCATTGGACGCAGCTTTACAGCTTTACAGTTTTTTAGTAAATTTTACGCAAAACTGTTGACAATATCCTAAAATAGATGTATGATTATTTCATTCAAACTTAACAGAGATTTCATCAAGAGTAGCTGAGGGACTGGCCCGATGAAGCTACGGCAACCACACATCAGTGAACGGTGCCAATTCCAACGGATAATTCCGGCAGATGAAGATTACAGATGCAAAGTATCCTTCGCCGTGCCGGTGAAGGATTTTTTTTACGTCGGCCGTCGATTCCGACAGCGGACGTACACTAAAGAATGCGACTCATAAGAAGCATCCGCTGACTTCTATTGGAAAATAATCTCTCACACTAAAATAAGGACTGCTGAAACTTGCGGTCACATTAGAAAGGAACACAAGAATGATAGAACTAGTTAATGTAGAAAAAACCTACTACAGCAAAGCCGGCGACATACATGCTCTGCACAAAACAAGCCTGAGCATCAAGGCTGGCGAAATTTTCGGTATCATCGGTCTTTCCGGTGCCGGCAAATCCACATTGGTGCGCTGCATCAACATGCTGGAAAAACCGACTGCAGGCAAGGTATTCGTTGACGGCCAGGAGCTGACCGCCATGAGCGAAGCACAGCTGCGTAAAGCACGTCAAAGCATCGGCATGATTTTCCAGCACTTCAACCTGCTGGCAAGCCGTACTGTTTACGATAACATCGCTTTTCCGCTGGAAATCCAAGGTCTGAGCAAGAGCGAAATCGACAAGCGCGTACGTCCTCTGCTGGAGCTGGTACAGCTGGAAAGCCGTGCCAACTACTATCCCAGCCAGTTGTCCGGCGGCCAGAAACAGCGTGTAGGCATTGCCCGCGCCTTGGCAAGCAATCCTAAGGTACTTCTGTGCGACGAAGCAACCAGCGCCCTCGACCCGCAGACTACCAAATCTATTCTGCATCTGCTGCAGGACATCAACAAAAAGATGAATCTTACCATCGTGCTGATTACACACCAGATGGAGGTTGTAAAAACTATCTGTGACCGCGTTGCTGTTATCGAAAGCGGCGACATCATTGAAGAAGGCCCGATGATTGACGTTTTCACCAATCCGCAGCACCCCACTACCAAGGAATTTACCAAGAGCGTTATCAACGCCGAGCTGCCTGATATTGTTAAACAAATGAAATTAAGCGACACCTATACAGAAGGCAGCAAGCTGCTTGTTCGTATCTCCTTCATCGGTGACAGTGCCAGCGAGCCTATTATTTCCGGCATGGTAAAACATTTTGATGTTGACGTAAGCATTATTTCCGGTAATACCGACCAGCTGAAGGATGTCCTCTTCGGCACCCTGCTGATTGAGATTTCCGGTAACCGCGAGCGCATTAAAAATGCATTGGAATATCTGCATCAGCAGCATCTGAAAACGGAGGTAATTGGCTATGAGTCCTGATATGATTGACCTTTTAATAAAATCCTTTTGGGAAACCTGCTACATGGTTTTCGCTTCTACCGCACTTTCCACTTTAATCGGCATTCCGCTGGGCGTAATCCTTACCGTAACCCGTAAGGACCACATTCTGCCGAACCAACCGCTTAACACTATTCTGGGCGCGATTGTCAACGCAACACGTTCCACTCCTTTCATTATATTAATGGTAGCAATTATTCCGCTGACACGTATGATTGTCGGCTCTTCCATCGGTACTACCGCAGCAATCGTGCCGCTGACTATTTCCGCAGCACCGTTCATTGCACGTATCATTGAATCTTCTCTGCTGGAAATCAACCCCGGCATTATCGAAGCAGCACAGGCTATGGGTGCAAGCCCGATGCAGATTATCACTAAGGTACTGCTTCCAGAAGCAATGCATTCTATCGTACTTGGTGTAACGCTTGCCATCATCAGCTTAATCGGCTATTCCGCAATGGCCGGCACCTTAGGCGGCGGCGGTCTTGGTGACCTGGCAATCCGCTACGGCTATCAGCGCTTCCAGATGGATGTTATGATTGCCACCGTTGTCGTGCTCATCGTCATGGTACAGGCAATGCAGTCCTTAGGCGACTACGCATCCAAAAAGCTTAACAAAAACAAACTGTAATCTACAGGCCAAATGAGGGTTTACAACGATGAAGCGAGTTTCATCGACGTAATAAAGAAAAAAGCCGCTGCTGTCTGACAGCAGACCACCATTATTTTAGGGAGGAACAACTTATGAAGAAAATTACCAAACTTTTACTCACCGTTGCGCTCTGCGCACTGACCATCATCGCCGCAGGCTGCGGCGGTGACAACAAGGCAGCCGACAAAAAGGCTGACCCGAACGCACCTATTAAAATCGGCGTAACCGCAGGTCCGCACGCTGAAATCATGGACAACGTTAAAAAGCTGGCTGAAAAACAAGGCCTGAAAATCGAAGTTGTCGAATTCTCCGACTATGTAACCCCGAACGTATCCCTGGCACAGGGCGAGCTGTTTGCCAACTCCATGCAGCATGCTCCGTATCTGGCAGCAACTCTGAAAAAAGAGCCTAAATTCGAGCTGGTTGAAGCTTTCAAAACCGTAAACTTCCCGATGGCTATCTATTCCACCAAATACAAAAAGGTTGAGGATATCCCGGCAGGTGCAACCATCGGCATTCCTAACGATCCGTCCAACGGTGCTCGCGCACTTTTGGTTCTGGCTGACAAAGGCTTCATCGAAGTTAAGGATAAAAACGATGTTTCCACCTCTGTAGCAAGCATCACCAAAAATCCGAAAAACTATAAAATCCAAGAGTTGGACGCCGCTTCTATTCCTAAAGCAATGGGCGACCTTGATATTGCCGTAATCAATGCCAACTATGCACTGGTTGCCAAACTGAACCCGTCCAAAGACAGCCTGCTGGTTGAACGTGCCGACAACCCGTTTGTTAACATCTTCGTAACCACCAAGGCTAACGAAAAGGATCCGCGTATGGAACAGCTGAAGAAGATTTACACCTCCGCTGAAAACAAAAAATTCATCGAGGATCACTTCAAAGGTTCCATTACTCCGGCATTCTGATTTATCAAAGCATAGCACAAAAGCTCCCGCAGACTTCTGTGGGAGCTTTTCTTACACTAATAGAATTTCTAAAAAAATTTCGCGTTTAGCACTTTACAAATTTAGCATACTAAAGTATAATGGGTACATAGTTAAATGCTAATTAACAAATGAGGTGTGAAAAATGAAAAAAATAGTTGCTTTAGTAATGGGCCTGATGATGATGCTCATGATGGTTGCCGGCTGCGGCAGCGACGGCCCGAAAAAAATGGTAATCGGTCTGGACGATAACTTCGCTCCTATGGGTTACCGCAATGAAAAGAATGAAATCGTCGGCATGGATATCGACCTTGCACGCGAAGCCTGCAAACGTGCCGGCATGGAAGTAGAATTTAAACCAATCGACTGGGGTGCAAAAGAAGCAGAGCTCAAATCCAAACGCATTGACGCTATCTGGAACTGCTTCACCGTTAACCCGGAGCGTGAAAAGGTATATGGCATGTCCAAGCCTTACATCAACAACTCTCAGCTGGTTGTTGTTCCTAAGGATTCTCCGATTAAAACCCTCGAAGATTTAAAGGGTAAAATCGTAGCGGTACAGGATGACAGCACAGGCTCCTACCTGCTGGAACAGCCTGCACACAAAGAACTGGCAGCTTCCATGAAGGAAGTTCGCAAATATCCCGACTTCGCAGCTATTTACATGGAAATAGACAACAAACGTGTTGATGCTGCTATCGTAGACGCAGTTCTTGCTCGCGGCTATTATGACAAAAAGAAACCCGGTGCCTACAGAATTCTTGAGCAGAACATGGGTGATGAGGTTGTAGCAATTGCCTTCCGTAAGGACGACAAAGACTTCAAAGACCGCATCGACAAAGCTATGGATGAAATGAAAAAAGACGGTACCTGCAAAAAGATTTCCGAAAAATGGATGGGCGCAGATATCACAAAATATTAATTTGTTATCACTTGAGGGCTGTCGCATTTAGCGGCAGCCCATATTATAATTATATGGAGAGAAATAATTTATGGATTACGTTTTAAATATCATCCCTCAGATGATGGATGGCTGCCTGGTATCATTTCAAGTTTTTATTATCACCATCGTACTGAGCATTCCGTTGGGCATTTTGCTCAGCCTCGGCCGTGTTTCCGGCATTAAACCCCTGCAGGCCCTCATCGGCGGCTACGTTTGGATTCTGCGCGGTTCCCCGCTGATGCTGCAGATTTTCTTCGTTTACTTCGTACTGCCGTCCGTAGGCATTCGCCTGCCGGACTTTGAATCAGCCATCGTAGCCTTTGTATTAAACTACGCTGCCTACTTCTGCGAAATCTTCCGCGCCGGCATCCAGGCAATTCCTGCAGGCCAATACGAAGCAGCGCACACTCTGGGCATGAACTATGTGCAGACCATGCGCCGCATTATCCTGCCGCAGGTTATCCGCATCATCCTGCCGCCTATCAGCAACGAAACCATTACTCTGGTAAAGGATACCTCCCTGGTATACGTTCTGGCGATGAACGATCTGATGCGTACCGCACGTAATCTGGTACAGCGCGACTTTTCTATTACCCCCTTCATCGTTGCAGCTGTCTTCTACCTGCTGGCAACTCTGATTTTAACCCTTGTTTTTGAACGTCTGGAAAAACGCTTCTCCAGATACGACCAATAGGAGGAGTAACCACCATGACAACTAAAATCAAAGCAACCAATATCTGGAAAAAATTCAATAACCTGGAAGTACTAAAGGGCATTGACCTTGAAGTAAATGAGGGCGAGGTTGTTGCCGTAATCGGCCCTTCCGGCGGTGGCAAGAGCACCTTGCTGCGCTGCCTCAACAAGCTGGAAACAATCGATAAAGGCAGTATCACCATCGACGGCGAAGAGCTGTGCCGTGAAACCTCCGGTGGTACGGAATATGTCAAGAACAATGATGTCCGCCGCATCGCCTGCAAAATGGGCATGGTATTCCAGCAGTTCAACCTTTTTCCGCATATGACTGTTCTGGAAAATCTGATTGAAGCGCCTGTCAACGTACAAAAGCGCGATAAAGCAGAAGTTATCAAGGAAGCAGAGGTTCTGCTGGCAAAGGTCGGCCTTTCCGAAAAGCGTGATGTTTATCCGCGCAAGCTCAGCGGCGGCCAGCAGCAGCGTGTAGCTATCGCCCGTGCTTTAGCCATGAAGCCCGCCATTATGCTTTTTGACGAGCCTACCTCTTCTCTGGACCCGGAGCTGACCGGTGAGGTTTTGCGCACTATGCGCGAGCTGGCAGACGAAAAAATGACCATGGTAGTCGTAACGCATGAAATGGGCTTTGCCCGTGAAGTTGCCACCAAGGTTGTTTTCATGGCTGACGGCCATGTGCAGGAGCAAGGCAGTCCGGAGGAAATTTTCGTTAACCCCAAAAACGAACGTCTGAAATCCTTCTTAAAAGTAATTTTAAAGTAATCAGATAAAGGTTTCTAAATTAATTCACAGATTACACCTACCTTTGTCATATATGTTTGTTACAATAATACTCGAGGATGAAAGGAACCTATTGAACAAGGCAAGCAAAGAAAGGTGATTTCAATGCACGTTAAAATTCTTGGCCCCATGACTAAGCAGGCAGAGCTGCTGCTGCAGAATACTGCTATTGCTTTAAAGAAGCTCAAGGTTAAGGCTGAGTTTGAAAAAGTTTCCGAATTCCAAAAGGTAGTGGCCTATGGAGTGATGGCCTTCCCCGCTTTAGTCATCGACGAAAAATTAGTTGCTGTCGGCAGCACGCTTTCGGTAGATGAAGCCATGACTCTTATAAAGCAACTCTCCTAAACATATCTTTTCATCATACACCTCTCCTTAAAATACACCGCACCGTGCGAAATGTGCGGTGTATTTTTTTGCTTTGAAAGCATTTTGATTAATGTAAAATTTATGTAAAGTTCTTTACGCACTTTTAACCTCATAAAATTTCTAGTATAATAAGTATAGATATGAGCTGTTTTTCAGCAATCATGGATGCATACAAATTAAAAAAGGGGACTTATTTTTTATGCTTGCTTATTTCTTGGCATTTTTAGGCGGTATCGCCTTGTTTATGTATGGTATGCAGCTAATGGGTGACGGTCTGCAAAAGGCTGCCGGCGCTAAGCTGCAAAAGATTTTGGAAGCCATGACAGGCGTGCTCGCTATGGGCATTCTGTTGGGCGCAGTTGTTACTGCAGTGCTGCAGGCCAGCGGTGCTACCACCGTTATGACCGTAGGCCTGGTAAATGCGGGCCTGCTCACACTGAAGCAGGGCTTCGGCATTATCATGGGTGCCAACATCGGTACTACTATGACGGCACAGCTCATCGCCTTCAAGCTTTCCGATTATATCACGATTTTAATCTTCATCGGCTTTTTGATGCAGCTGCTGGCGAGAAAAAGCCGCACAAAATATCTTGGTCAGGTTATGCTGGGCTTCGGTATTCTGATGCTGGGCATGGATATGATGGGCAAGGCGGTTATGCCTCTGCGTAACTATCCCGGCTTTGTGCATTTCATCGAGGTTTTCTCCAGCAATCCGTTGCTGGGCATCGGCATCGGTATGATTATGACTGTGCTGATTCAGTCCAGCAGTGCTACCATCGGTATTCTTATCGCCATGGCCGGTCAGGGACTTATTCCGCTGGAGGGTGCGATTCCTGTACTGCTCGGCGACAATATCGGTACCTGTATTACTGCCGTACTCGCTTCGCTGCGTGCTAACCTTACGGCTAAGCGTGTAGCTGCAGCCCATGTAATGTTCAACGTTATCGGCAGTATAATTTTCGTAATCTTGATGCCGTTCTTCATCAAGTTCGTATTAATCGTTTCACCTGCCAATGATATCGCACGCCAGATTGCGAATGCGCACTCGGCGTTCAACATTTTGAACACGCTGCTCTTTATGCCCTTTGTTAACCCTTTCATCAAGCTGGTAGAAAAGATTGTGCCCGGCAAGGCAGAAATCATCTCCATGCGCCCTGTTTATCTTGACAAAAACATGCTGAACACTCCCTCTATCGCTATCAGCCTTGCTGTCAAAGAGGTTGTGCGTATGGGCGAGCTGGCACGTAAGGACGTGCGTCTTGGCATGGAGGCTATTCAAAGCTTTGATGCCGACAAGGTAAAATACGTTTTGGAGCACGAGCCTGTTGTCGATGCGTTGGAGCGAGATATTACCGACTATCTGACGCAGATGAGCTCCTCTGAAATGAGCGAAAGCCTGACGACACGCCACACCGGTCTTTTGCACGCCTGCACGGATATCGAACGTATCGGTGACCATGGTGAAACATTGGCTAAACGCGCACGCAAGCTTGTTGAGGAGGACGTGGTTTTCTCTGACGAGGCTAAGGCCGAGCTGCTGCAGCTCAGCGAAATGGTACTGCGTGCCTCCGGACGTGCGCTGGAAGCGCTGGAGAAAAATGATAAGGTTATTGCGGAGGACGCTGTGCGTCTGTGCCGTGAGGTTAAGCAATACCAGAAGGAAATCCGTAAGAATCATATCACGCGCCTTAACGAACATATCTGCAATCCTACTGCAGGCTTTGTTATGATGGAGCTGCTGATTAATATGAAGCGTGTATCCGATCATTCCAAGAACATTGCCCAGCTGGTGCAGGGAACATTCTAAAGCTTATAAAGCAACAGCAAGCATACAGACTACTGCTCAACATAGTCTGTATGCTTTTCTTTTGCGTAAAAGCATTGCTAAGCTAACAGAGTACGTACATAATTAATCCGCACTTTCTCATATGCGCTTATGAATTTACTCAAGTATACTTTAGTAAATCGTACTTGAGTAAATTTACTCGAAGTACTGCAACCCCTGCTCGCCTAAAACAATAATATAATTACAACAGCCTTATCATTACAAGCCTATATTAATACACTTATAAAATCACAACTTTTTCACAAAATCTTTGCTATAATTTAGATAAGCAAGGACTGCGCTTCCGACTGCTACAGTCTTAGCGCAGTCCTTTTGTTATGCGTAGAGCCACATATGGCTTTACGGTTTTTTATTATATTTATTACTAAAAAGTTTTTTATCATGTACATGCTTAGCAAATATATGCTACATATTGAACACAATAAAAGTAAACCACAAGGTTTCACACTTTTTTTACTTTAAATATTGTTGGCACCTTTTACTAATTACAGCTAAAGTATTACAATATAGACTGAGGAATTTTCAGCCTAGATTATAAAAAAGAATGTGAACAGGCATCAGGCACCAGTCTGAAAGTCATATTCGCAGGAGGTTACTATGCAGATAGGATTAGATGTTGGCAGTACTACCATTAAAATCGCCGTACTCGACGATGCGGGCAATCTGCTATTCCATAAATACGAAAGACATTACAGCCAGATAGCAGAAAAAATTCTGGCCTTACATAAAGAATTGATGACTAAATTCCCTACCTTGCATAGCGCACGTCTAGCCATCAGCGGCAGCGGCGGTATCGGTGTAGCGGACAGCTGCGGACTGCAATTCGTGCAGGAGGTTTTTGCGGAAAAAATCTGCGCTGAAAAGCTCAATCCCGGAACCGACTCCATCATTGAGCTTGGTGGCGAGGACGCCAAAATTCTCTTTTTAGGCCGCCATTTTGATGCGCGCATGAACGACAGCTGCGCCGGCGGCACTGGCGCCTTCATAGATCAGATGGCTTCCCTGCTGAATGTAGAAACACCCCAGATGAACGAGCTGGCACAGCAGGCACATAACACCTACACCATTGCCAGCCGCTGCGGCGTTTTCGCCAAGAGCGATATCCAGCCGCTGCTCAACCAGGGAGCAGAAAAAAGCGACCTAGCAGCCAGCATCTTTCACGCTGTAGCCAGCCAGGCCATCACAGGTCTTGCCAAAGGCCGTCCCATCAGCGGCAACGTTCTCTACCTGGGCGGACCGCTCACCTTTATGAGCTGTCTGCGCGATGCCTTTGACAGTGTTCTGAATATCAAAGGTGTCTGCCCGGAAAACAGCCTGCTTTATGTAGCAATGGGTGCAGCCTTCTGTGCCGAGCACGAGGTGGACCTTACCACTCTGCCCGCCAAACTGCAGGCAGCAGCAGCACAGCACAGCTTTGAACATCTGCCGCCGCTGTTTAAAAACGAAGGCGAATATACTGTTTTTAAGAAGCGTCACTCTAAGGAAAGTGTCGCTATCGGCACCCCTGCGGAGGCCAGCGAAGCCTTTATCGGTATTGATTCCGGCAGCACGACTATTAAAATCGCTGTTATGAGTCCAGACGGCAAGCTGCTTGACTCCTTCTATCAAAGCAACAAGGGTAATCCTGTTGTTGCCGTCCGCAATTATCTTACCGATTTCTATACAAAATATCCGAATTGCCACCTGTTGGCAGGTGCAGTCACCGGTTACGGCGAGGAGCTGATTCGCCACGGCTTCGGTGTTGACTATGGTATCGTAGAAACAATGGCGCACTTTTATGCTGCCCAATATCTGGAGCCAGAGGTAGATTTCATTCTGGACATCGGCGGACAGGATATGAAGTGCCTGAAAATCCATAACGGTGCCATCGATAATATCTTTCTGAACGAAGCCTGCTCCAGCGGCTGCGGCAGCTTTTTGCAGACCTTTGCCGAAATTCTGGGCTACACAGCCGAGCAGTTCGCGCAAATCGGTCTTAAAGCAGATATGCCGGTAGATTTAGGCAGCCGCTGCACCGTGTTTATGAACAGCAGCGTTAAGCAGGCACAGAAGGACGGTGCCTCCGTTGCCAACATCAGCGCCGGACTGTCCATCAGTATTGTCAAAAACGCTTTATATAAGGTTATCCGTCCGGCCAGCAAGGAGGCCATCGGCAAGCACATCGTAGTTCAGGGAGGCACCTTCCTCAATGACTGCGTACTGCGCGCCTTTGAGCAGGAAATGGATTTGAATGTTATCCGTCCCAATATTGCCGGCCTTATGGGAGCTTACGGCGCTGCCCTGTACGCACAACGCCGCTACAAGGACGCACCGCATCAGACAACGCTGCTCAACCTGCAGCAGCTGGGTGAATTCGTTCATACCGTCAAGGGTATGACCTGCGGCCTGTGCAATAATCATTGCCACCTCACAGTCAACACCTTTGCTGGCGGCAAACGCTTTATCAGCGGCAACCGCTGCGAGCGTCCCATCACCCACATGGCACCCAAGGATGAGCTGAACCTGTACCGTCAAAAGCTGCAGCTGCTCAAGGAATTGCCTGTTAACGAAACTCCTAAACGCGGCATTATGGGTATACCTATGGGCCTGAATATGTATGAGCTGCTCCCCTTCTGGAATGCCTTACTCTCCAGCCTGGGCTTCAAGGTTGTCCATAGTCCGATTGAAAACAAAACTATTTACCGTCTTGGTCAGGGAACCATCCCCAGCGACACCGTCTGCTATCCGGCTAAGCTGATGCACGGACATATCAAATGGCTCCTGCAGCAGGGAATCACGAACATCTTCTATCCCTGCATGACCTATAATATAGATGAACAGGGCACTGAAAACTGCTATAATTGCCCTGTCGTAGCCTATTATCCCGAAGTGCTGCACGCCAATATCCGTGATCTGAATAAGCCCGAGATACATTTCTTCTATGATTATCTTGGCCTGCTCCATAAAAAGAAGCTGGTCAAAAAGCTGCAGGAAATGTTTGCCAAGGCTTATCCGGATATCACTAAGGATGAAATCCGCAAGGCAGTTGATGCTGCCTTCACTGCCTTTTATGACTATGAAGCACAGGTAAAGGCTAAAGGACAGCAAATCATCAGTAAGGCACGCGAAGAGCATAAGCCTATCGTTGTACTGGCAGGCCGTCCCTATCACATCGACCCCAAGGTCAACCACAGTATCGACCGCCTGATTACCAACATGGGTGCTGCCCTCGTCAGTGAGGATGCCGTAAGCAGTCATATTAAGACCAAGGAACTCAACCGCGACCTGCAGGTGCTCAACCAGTGGACCTATCACGGCCGCCTGTATGCGGCAGCCGAATATGTTGCCCAAAATCCTGATATGCATCTGATTCAGCTTGTAAGCTTCGGCTGCGGCTGCGATGCGATTACGGCCGATGAATGCCGCCGCCTCCTCGAAGAACGCGGACGCATCTATACACAAATAAAAATAGACGATATCGACAACCTTGGTGCTGCCAAAATCCGCATCCGCAGTCTGTTCTCCGCAGCCCAGCTTTTCGATATAGATAATAATTAAAGGAGATTTGCATATGCTACCAGCAGCTAACGTTAAGTTTACCCCCTTCACGGAGGATATGAAAAAAACGCATACTATACTTATACCCGGCATGCTGCCTATGCATTTTTCACTGCTGCAGGCAGCACTCGTAAGCTGCGGCTACAAAGCCGAGGTTCTGCACAATACCGGCCGCGAGGTAATCGAAACCGGTCTGAAATACGTCAATAATGATATCTGCTATCCGGCACTGCTGGTTATCGGCCAGCTGATAAACGCTCTGGAAAGCGGCAAATATGATTTGGAGCACACTGCGCTGATTATCACCCAAACCGGTGGCGGCTGCCGTGCCTCCAACTATATCTATCTGCTGCGCAAGGCTTTGGAAAAAGCCGACCTTACGCACATCCCTGTCATCAGCCTCAACGTCAACGGTCTGGAGCAGCAGCCAGGCTTCCATCTGGACGCATCCATGGTGCATAAGTTCTTGGCTGCCGTTGTTTACGGCGATACCCTGATGTACCTGACGAATAAAACACGTCCCTACGAAGTTGTACACGGCGCTGCCGACAGACTGGCGCAAAAATGGCTGGCACGCTTAAGCGAAGCCTTCAAGAGTGGCAAAGCGCAGGCTTTAGGTACCATCAAGCAGCTTACTAAGGCTATTGCGCACGAATTTGCGGATTTGCCTATCACCAACAAGGAAAAAATCAAGGTCGGTATTGTCGGTGAAATCTACATCAAATATGCCGCTTTGGGCAACAACAATCTGGAAGCCTTCCTGCAGCGTCAGAACTGCGAATATATGCTGCCCGGTCTGATGAATTTCATTATGTACTGTGTTGATACTTATCTTACTGACTATAAGCTTTACGGTGGCAGTCTGCTTAAATATAGTGTCAACAAGGGCGCTATGTGGTATTTAAAATATATGGAAGGCATCCTGCATCAGGCTCTCAGTATCGCTCCCTTCAGCGCCCCCGCCACCTATGAGGAAACCAAGGCTATGGCTAAGGGCGTTATCGGCTACGGCAACAATATGGGCGAAGGCTGGCTGCTTACTGCCGAAATGCTGGAGCTGGTACACAGCGGCTACACCAATATCATCTGTGCTCAGCCCTTCGGCTGCCTGCCTAACCACATCGCAGGCCGCGGTATGATTAACAAAATCAAGGAGATTGCCGAAGAGGCTAATATTTTGGCGTTGGACTACGATGCCAGTGCTGCCCGCGTTAATCAGGAAAACCGTATTAAGCTGATGCTGGCGACAGCAAAGTAAAAGAAGCATAAAAAGATTTAAAGGCGTTCTACCATACTTAAGTAGAACGCCTTTACTGTTTTTGCTCCTTAACGACAGTCCTTTTCAAAGAAAACCTCCGCACTATCCCGCAACAAATAATTTACAATCTTTTTGCTTGTAGCACACAAATATGCTGTGCTATAATATTCAGCGCAATTTTATAGAATGAAAGTAAGGTGCTTTATATATATGGAAAACAAAATCACAACGCGCGAATGGCTGCCGTTAATCGGCATGACCGTTTCCGCCTTTATTTTTAACACATCGGAATTTATGCCCATAGGCCTTTTGTCCGATATCGCCGCAGATTTCCGCATGACGGAAGCGCAGGCCGGTATGCTGATTACCATTTACGCCTATGTTGTAATGCTCATGAGCCTGCCGCTGATGATTGCCGCTTCCCGCTATCCGCTGCGCAAGCTTTTGCTGGCCACCATCAGCCTGTTCGCCATATCGCATGTAGCCTCCGCCTTCGCCACCGGCTTTTGGACGCTGCTGCTTTCGCGTATCGGCGTAGCCTTTGCCCACTCGATTTTCTGGTCGGTCGCCTCGCCGATTGCCGTGCGTCTTGTAAGCGGTCCCTTTAAGGCACTAGCTATGAGCATGATAGTCACCGGCACTGCCATCGCCATTATCGTCGGCCTGCCTTTAGGACGTATCATCGGCCTTTACGTAGGCTGGCGCATGGCCTTTATGTGCATCGCCGTTTTGGCCTTCATCGTATTAGCCTATATGTTCTTCGTCTTCCCCAAGCTGGAAAAAAGCGAACCGTTTACGCTTTCGCAGTTGCCGGTAATGCTGAAAAATCCTGTGCTCATCGGCCTCTATATGATGTCCTTTTTACTCCCCACCGGCTATTACACCGCCTACAGCTATATCGAGCCTTACCTGAAGCAGATTGCTCTGATGGATGATGCCTGGATAACCATCACCTTGGTTATTTTCGGTGCTGCCGGACTTTTGGGCAGCGCAGCCTTTTCCAAATGGTACGATAAATGCCGCTATCACTTCTTCCGCATCACCGTACTTGGCGTTGCAGTTGTTTTGCTGCTGCTCTACCCCGTAAGCTTCAATCATTATCTGCTGGTGCTGCTCTGTGCAATCTGGGGCATCTTCGTTACGGCCTTCAACGTTGTAGGCCAGGCAGAGCTTTTGCGCACAACTACTATGAGTACCTCCGCTGTGGCTATGTCGATTTACTCCGGCATTTATAATCTTGGTATCGGCAGCGGCAGCTATCTTGGCGGACTTATCTGTACGCATGCTTCCATCGCTTATATCGGTCTCGGCGGCGGCGCAATCGTGCTGCTTTCCTTTATTTACTGTGCCTTTTTCCTTATTCCCGCTATGCGTCGCCAGCAAGTAGAGGCTGAAAAATAAATTTAAGCGACGAAAAGCGTATAATAAACTGTATATTAAATTTCCTCACTTGCTATATTTCCTGTTTTTATTTATAATTAAGAGATACGTAAGATTACAAAGAAGGAGATTTTCTATCAATATGTCTGCAAGTACAACCAAAACCAAGAATCAACCATCCCGTAAACCTGTATTGCTGGATTACTTAAAAGCCTTCACTAAGGATAAATTAATTTTTGCAGCGCGTCAGCTCTGCATCACCTACAGCAAGCTCAAAAAGGACGAGCTGGCAGAAAAAATCTGCACAGAAATGCAAAAGCCGGAAATTGCAGCAAAACGTTTTGCTATTATGCCGGACGAAAATATTCAGGCCTTCGAAGCAGCCTTGGAGAAAAAATGCTTCCATCCTACCTACAGCGAATATGCATTGCTGTTGCCCTTTATTTCTATGGGCTACATTGTTTCCTATCCCGATGACTGCTTCGAAGCAGTAAAGGAAGCACGCACTGTCTACAAAAAAATCAACACCGCAGATTTCCAGGCTCACCGCCAACAGCTGGCATGGCTTTTGGACTGCATCACCGCTATGTCCAGCCTGCACCTTATCCTGCCGGTGGAATTTTTCTGCGAAATGTATAATCAAAAAGCAGGCTTTGAGCTTACTCCGGAAACTCTGCCGCAGCTGCTGGCCGAGGTTCCGAGCAACTTTAACCCCTGCGCAATTAAAGATGGCCGCATTCTGCTCAAGAAAAATGACAGCGATGATTTCTACACCAGACTGGAGCAAGGTAGAAAGCCCTTCGGCCTGTACCTGCCTACCGTAAAGGAAATCACCATGCTTTCCCACTACGGTTATATGCAATCTACTACCGCATATCAGGATTTGCATGACTTCTTCACTCAGGAGCTGAATGTTGCGGCACTGGATGCACATTACTGGTGTCAGTACATCTATGAATTCGAAAACTCCAACACCGACGGTAATACCTCTGAGCTGATTCAGAAGCTACAGGCTAATATTCCTGCCTGGAACAATTACAGCCATCTCGGCAGACTTTCCGTACTACTGCAGAACGCCCGCAACAATGCTACCCGTATGTTCTGCCTAGGCGGCCACACTCCTAACGAAACTATCAAGCTGCTGCGTGACGCACAGCAGGCAGCCCAGCAAAACACCCGTGTAGGTGCCAAGGCGAAAAAGGTTTATCCTAACGACCCCTGTCCCTGCGGCAACGGCAAAAAATATAAAAAATGCTGCGGTAAAAAGCACTGAGCGCAGGCTTTGCTTTAGTTAAGAAGGAAATGACATGAAGAAATTTTTAGTCGTTGATTTTGAATTTACAACCTACGAGCGCCCTGTCGGCCGTCCGCGCGGCTTCTTTTCCGAGATTATCGAAATCGGTGCGGTAAAGCTGGACGGCGAACCGCTCACCGACTGCGGACGCATCCAAAGCTTTGTCAAACCGCATTTTTATCCTAAGCAAGCCAAGGATTCTATGGATTTTTGCATGATTACCGCTAAGGATATGCAGCAGGCCATTGAATTTCCTGCTATGGTGCAGGAGCTGGCAGCGCTGTACGAAAGCGGCGAGACCTATTTTGTAGCTTGGGGCACCGAAGATTACAAGGTGCTGCAGACAGGCTGCGAGCGCCATAAAATCGAAAACCCCGTAAAATACGAGGACTATCTTGATTTAGCGCTGGCCTACCGCCTGTGGAAGGGTGATGACTACACCACCGGTCTGAAAAAGGCCACCGAAGAGCAGGAGGTCAACACCGCAGGCCTGTGGCACACCGCCTTTGACGATGCCAACAACACCGGCAAGCTGCTGATTGAAATGTTTAACCGTGGCTGGAAGCTGGAGGATTTCTTCGCTGCCCGCGAGGTTTACGAAGCGGAGCGCGCTGCCCGTCAGGCAGAACGTGCCAAGCACCATAACGGTTACAGAAGATGGTAAAATTTTAAAGCGCATAAAAAATGCAAGTTATCTTTGCACGATAACCTGCATTTTTTATTTACGCCTGTTTTTTCTTATGCATCAAGAAATAAAACGGTAATGCGATAACCGCTGCGCCAAAGCCGATCATAAGCTGCTGCGGTTTAGCCTGCGCCAAAAGCCACAGGCTTACAATTAAAGCAATAACAGGAATAACCGGTCCGAACGGAATCTTAAACGCACGCGGTGCATCCGGCATTTTTTTGCGGAATACCATGATAGAAAGACACGTCGGAATATATTGCGAAAAACGTGAAACTACGCTGATGGAAGCTAAAAATGCGAAACCACCGGAATAACCTATCAGCATCGCAACCACTGTCGATATAATAATGCACCAGTAAGGTGCACCAAAACGGTTACGCTCTGCCATAAAAGCAGGCAGCATATGCTGCTCCGCCAAAGCCAGTCCGCAATGCGGTGTAACAAAGGAAGCAGCAATACAAAGCGCGCCAATGGAAATCAACGTACCGGCAGCAACAACCGTTGTACCAAAGGCACCGGCAATACGAGTAAAGGCCGCCTGTACCGGAGCTGTTGTATCTGCAAGCTCATAGCCCATGATACCGATAGCACAGGCCAACAGCAGAATATAAATGGCAGATACGGTAAAAATTGTAATCAGAGTTGCCTTCGGCAGATTTTTTTGCGGGTTTTCCATCTCGGCAGCTGCAACACCCAAGGATTCAAAGCCGGTAAAAGCAAAAAACAGCATTACGGCCGCAGTGCCAAAGCTTCCCGGTGTATAAACGCCATGAGGAAACAGCGGTGTAAAATTAGCAGGCTCGATATAAAAAATACCTATGCCAATAAACAAAACAAACGGCAGCAGCTTAGCAATAGTTGCTACGTTCTGAATAACTTCGTACAGTTTGATACCCAACAGGTTAATAACTGCCAGTATCAGGAAAATAACACTGACAATGACATTCTTCATCATATCAGAGCTGAGTGCGGGAATAATACCGCCTAAAGCTGTAGCAAACCCAACTGCCATTGTTGCAAAGGCAATGATACGCGTTGCCCAGGACAAAAAGCCTACTTCATAGCCGACAAAGTCGCCAAAAGCTTCCTTAGCATAAATATATGCGCCACCGTTTTCCTTAAACAAGCCGCCGGCTTCGGCAAAGCAAAAGGTAATCGCCAGTACCAGCAGCATATCAAACAGCATAACCAAAAGGCTGGCCGGTCCGATAATTGCCATCGCTTTATTCGGCAAAAGGAAAATACCCGAACCGATAATACCATTGATACCTAATAATACAATACTCCAAAAGCCTAACTTTTGTGATTCCATACTTCCGACCTTCTTCTGAATAATTTATTTAGCAGCTTCTACACGCGCCATAAAATCTGCAAATAGGCGGCGCATTTCAGGATGTTCCTGCCACATATTTTCCGGATGCCACTGTACGGCAACAATCTGATTATCTTTGGTCGATTCAATACATTCTACTACACCATCGGGAGCCGTGGCAGTAACCTTCAATCCGTTGCCGACATCTTTAATTCCCTGATGATGGCGGGAATTCACATAAGCCTTCGCACCTAAGGATTTATACAGCTCGCTGCCTTCTTCAATGCTGATATTATGTGTCGGATAAGAGCCGTTGGCACCTTGGGAATGACGGATATAAGCAGCAGGATTTTCTGAAGGCAGATCCTGATAAACGCTGCCGCCCATAAGAATATTAATCAGCTGGCAGCCACGGCAGATACCTAAAATAGGCTTGCCTGCTTTATAGAATGCCGCAAAAATTTCTTCTTCAAATACATCTCGTTTATAATTGGTGCTGCCAATCTTCCAATGCGGTTCTTCACCAAAGAAAGTGGGGTCTACATCCGGCCCGCCGGGAATAATCAGCGCATCAAACATTTCTGCATAATCTTCTCCTTTAGCATCGGGAACATCAGGCAAAACTATAGGCAGAGCACCAAGCTCATTGATAACATCTACAAGACCGCGCGCCGTAAAGGGAGCACGCACAAGATTCGTAATATCGCTGGCAAACGGATAAGTGTCAGCAGTAATAGCAATACGTAATTTAGACATACTAACCTCCAAAAACTAAAATTACTTACACGATAAAAATCGCACCTAAATGTTTTCCGCACCTAGGCACGAACAGTTTTGTATTATACGCTTCCAGTTTATTTTTGGCAATATGACAGAAATATCTAAATTAAGATAACGCGTAAAGCGTTAACTTTGTAACAAATACATAAAAAAAGACGGCAAAGCCTTAACCTTACCGTCTTTTTGTATGTATTTTAGTACTTTAAGAAAACACTCTGCACCTCGTTGCGCTCCTGCGTCCGCAAAAGTGCCAACTGCAGCAAAAGGCGTGCCTTTTGCGGATTAAGGTTATCCGCATACAAAAAGCCTTGCTCCTGCCAACGTTCCAAGCCGGCGGCAACAATGCCGCTGCCGGTGCGGCTCGAACGCACTACGGCAACGCCACGGCTGACAGCCTCCGCCAGCGCCTCCTCCACAGCCTCATGAATGCTACCCATACCGCTGCCGGCGTAGATAAGGCCATGTGCACCTG
Organism: uncultured Phascolarctobacterium sp.; assembly: GCF_902463975.1. GTDB lineage: Bacteria > Bacillota > Negativicutes > Acidaminococcales > Acidaminococcaceae > Phascolarctobacterium_A. The sequence goes on along the minus strand of NZ_CABQHJ010000021.1, from coordinate 11,466 downwards.
CTGCCAGTGCCGCATCCACAAATACGCGGTCCTCACCGATATGCGTGTAGATGATATCCACGCGCGGCAAAGCAGTAACACCAGTTACGTCAAATTCGCTCTGCAGTGTGTGCGGACGCACGCTGCGATAATAGTAATGTATCTCACCGCCAACAATAAAGCCTAAAGGACCACCGTTCGTTGCCTTGAAGGTTGCCACATTCGCCGTGTTTGTCTTGGTCACGTCACGCCCGCTGTAGATTTCATCGTTCATTATCACCAGCACGCCCTGTCCGGCGCTTGCAGCATCCACAGCCACCTTAACAGCGTTGATGATATTCAAAGGTCCGTCGGCACTGACTGCGGTGGCAGGACGCATTGCGCCCACGAGTACCACCGGCTTAGCACTCTTTACCGTCAGGTTCAGGAAGAAGGCCGTTTCTTCCATAGTATCGGTACCATGGGTAATAACAACGCCGTCGACAACATCCTGCGCCAGCAGCTCATTGCAGCGCTGCGCCAAGCGCAGCAGCAACGCATCGGTAATACTGCTGCTGTCGATATTGCACAGCTGCTCGCCGCTGATATGCGCCAGCTCGCCCAGTTCAGGCACACCTGCCAGCAAATCGGCAACGCTGTAGGCACCAGCAGTATAGCCAGTCATCTGGGTACCGGAAGCAGCCTTGCCGGCAATAGTGCCGCCGGTTGCTAAAATTACAATGTTCTTCAACTCAGTTTTTTCCATCAGCCTGACCTCCATCAGTCCTTCTTTCAGCTTCGCAGCCAATGCTTATTTTACCAGGCCCTTTTCCTGCAGATAATCGGATACCATGTCTGCCGCTTCGGCAGTAATCTTAATACATTTAGTTCTGTATTCCGGTGTGCCGAAGCTCAGGCGGTTCAGCGCTCTGCAGCAGGAAGCACCGAAATGCTTCGTAAAACGCTCATAAAACTCATGCGTATATTTATAGACCTCTGTCTGATGTTTTTCAGACGGGTCCAATCTGCCCACGATAGAGCTGATAACCAGGCAGGAGCCGCTCAGCGCACCGCACACGCAGCCGCTGCGGCCGATACCGCCACCCATGCCAGACACCATGCGGATTGCCACATCCGGCAGGCCCAGCTTTAAGCCGTCATTGCACGCCTTAACTACGGATTCTACGCAGTTATTGCCCTCGTTATGATATTGTTCTGCTAAATCATAAATTTCCTTCATATTCTATGCCTCCAAAAAATAACCTAATCCTGTTTATTTTAGCAAGCATAGAACAAAATAGCAAGAAAAATGCTGTGACCAGCAAGCCACAGCATTGTATATCAAAGTCCGAACATAGTCTTAGCCAACTTTGTTCCGCTCTCTGTTTTAAAAATCCGCTCCACAGCTTTGGCAATATTCTCCTTCGGCGTACCATCCTCATAAAAGTTTACTATAAAATCAGCTTCCACAAGCAGCTGATAATCAAGACCGTCAATGATATTATACGTATGGTGATGACCGACAAGATAGCAGATGCGTTCAATTTTTTCAGGGGCATACCCAAACTTTTGCAAAAGTTTGCGTGCTACCGCAGGTCCTTCCTGCTCCTGAATTTTGCCTGTGCAGTGACCGGCACCATACTTGGCCTCGCCGGGTTTAATACCGCAGTCATGCACAAGACCGGCCGCCTCCACAAGCTCTGTCAGCTCTGCATCCGCACCCTCGCTCTCAGCCAGCTGCTTAGCCAGGCTGGCAACCTTAATAAAATGCTGACAGCGGCGTGCATCTCCGGCAAAAAAATCTATCATCTCATTATATAAAGCAACGTTTTTATTCATAGCATTCACTCCAATCCGACTAAAATACGATTCAATCTTATTTTGGCCTAAACAATGCAGTTTTGCAAGTTTTTTCGCGATAATAAGATTATAAAAGCATTCTCCTCCAACACACAGAAAAGCGCTCTTAGCCTGCATTACGCAAGACATCGAGCGCCTTCCTGTTTTATTAGGGAGTTTGATTAGGGAGAAGCAAATTATTTTTCCTCAATAGGATAATCCTGCAGAGCATCATAGCCTGTTTCACCGGTACGAATCTTAACAACATCCTCAACATCATAGATGAAGATTTTGCCATCGCCGTATTTGCCGGTATACAGAACCTGCTTAGCAACATTGACTACTGCTGCAACAGGAATTGCGGAAACAATCATTTCAACCTTTACCTTCGGCAGCAGGTGTGCAGCAACCTCAGCACCACGATACATTTCCGTGGAGCCCTTCTGGATGCCGTAGCCCAGAACCTTGGTAACAGTCATGCCGGTAATTCCCAGCTTATCCAAAGCATTCTTCAATGCTTCGAAACGATTTTGCGAGGTGATAATAACAACCTTGCTCATCTTTACTGCGCCTGCAGGCTTAGCTGCAGTTTCCTTGACCGGAGTAACATAAGTAGTAGTAACAGAGGTCTGTGCCTCCAACGGAGTTTGCATAAAGTCGGCATAGCTGCTGAGCAGGCCATGCTCTTCCATATCCAGGCCTTTGATTTCTTCGGATTCCTTAACACGCAGACCGAAGAGCTTATCAAGAACTTTAAAGATAATCGTCATCGTAATCGCAACATAGATTGCTACAACTACAACGCCGAGGATTTGTTTTACCAGGAAATCAGTACCGCCGCCATAGAAGAGGCCGCCGTCAAGAGCGAAGAGACCGGTTGCGAGAGTACCGAAGGCACCGCAGACACCGTGAACGGAAATTGCACCGACAGGATCATCAATCTTCAGCTTCTGGTCGAAGAATTCAACTGCAGCGACTACCAGCACACCGGCAATCAGGCCGATGATTAAAGCGCCGGCCGGGCTTACCATGTCGCAGCCGGCGGTAATTGCTACCAGACCTGCAAGCACGCCGTTCAGTGTCATGGAAACATCAGGCTTGCCGTAGCGAATCCAGGTGTAAATCATAGTTGCGGTAGCAGCAGCTGCTGCAGCCATGTTAGTGGTAATGAAGATAGCACCCATGGAAACCAAGGCGTCATCACCGGTTGCGCAGACGGTGGAAGCACCGTTGAAGCCAAACCAACCGAACCAGAGAAGGAAAACGCCCAAGGCACCAAGCGGAATGCTGTGACCGGGAATAGCGTTTACCGTACCGTCGGCATTGTATTTGCCGATACGCGCGCCAATCATCTTGGCACCGACGAGAGAAGCAACGCCGCCTACCATATGAACGGCAGTTGAACCGGCGAAATCATGGAAGCCCATCTGTGCGAGCCAGCCGCCGCCCCAAATCCAGTGACCGCTAATCGGGTAAATAATAGCGCTGATTAATACGCTGTAAATGCAATAAACCAGGAAGTTGGTACGTTCTGCCATAGCACCGGAAACAATGGTTGCTGCGGTAGCACAGAACATGGTTTGGAAGATAAAGTAGGCTGTGCTTGGATAGCTGGCACCGTAATCACCCTTAACGAAGAAGTCCGGCGCGCCGATAAAGCCGCCGATATCGGTACCAAACATCAGGCCAAAGCCCAGAACCCAAAAAACGATGGAGCCGAGGCACATATCCATGACGTTTTTCATAACGATGTTGCCGGCATTTTTTGCTCTGGTAAAGCCTGTTTCAACCATTGCGAAGCCAGGCTGCATAGAGAATACCAGGAAGGCACCTATCAGCACCCATATAGTATCGGCAGATACATATTTGTCCATTTGTAAACACCCCTCAAATTATATATTTTTTAACGCGTCATTGAGCAGCGCTCACATGGCATTAGCTAAAGAAAGAGGGGCGTACCCGATTTTTCGGATACACCCCATTGTGTATGAGTTTATATATATTATTTTATCTTAACACACCTTACTCAAGGCTGTCGAGAAGACAACTGCAGCTTACTCATTTACACCAAACAACAACTCACCATAAGTCGGATAGTCAAGATACTTACCACCGGTCAGAGCTTCGGCAGCATCAACAGCACTTCTCAGCTTGCCCATTTCTTCAAGAACGGTATCGTGATAGTACAGAGCCTGTTTCTCGCTGTCGCTGATTTCTGCTGCTTCCTTCAAGCCTTCTTCCAGCTTCAGGGAGGATGCATACATTTCTCCGCCCAGCTTGCTCAGCTTATCGGCAAGTGCGCCTTCAAAGCCTGCGCTGACACCGGCAGCCTTTTTATCCAGTACTGCTTTGGTCAGATCTCCGGTATATGCGGTAACTGCCGGGAGGATATCCTTATGGAACATATCCAGCATGGTTGCTGCTTCGATAGAAATCGTGGTGCTGTAGTTCTCCAGCAGGATTTCTACACGGGATTCAACCTCGGCTTTTGTGAAGATATTATGCTTTTCGAACAGCTCGATGTTCTTGGCATGTCCCAGATACGGCAGAGCCTCCGGAGTAGATTTAAGGTTCAGCAGACCGCGTTTGGCAGCTTCCTCAACCCATGCATCGGTATAACCGTTGCCATTGAAGACAATGCGTTTATGAGCTTTATAGGTTTCTTTAACCAAATCATATACTGCTGCTTCCAGATCAGGAGCATCTGCCAGCTTATCAGCAAATTCATCCAGCTCTTCGGCAACGATGGTGTTCAGTACGATGTTTGGGCCGGCGATGGAGAACATACTGCCCAGCATACGGAATTCAAATTTATTGCCGGTGAAGGCGAAGGGAGAGGTTCTGTTTCTGTCGGTGTTATCCTTAACAAGAGCAGGAATGGTATCGTCGCTTACTTTAATGTAGCTTTCCGGGTTGCCGTTGTAAACCTTGTCAGCTGCAATAGCTTCGAGAACTGCAGTCAGCTCAGTGCCAAGGAACATGGATACGATAGCCGGAGGAGCTTCGTTAGCGCCCAGACGATGGTCATTGCCGGCGCTGGCAACAGATACACGCAGCAGATCCTGATATTCATCAACAGCCTTGATAATTGCTGCCAGGAAGGTCAGGAAGCGCAGGTTTTTGTACGGCTCCTTGCCGGGATCCAGCAGGTTCAGGCCTTCTTCCGTAGATAAGGACCAGTTGTTATGCTTACCGCTGCCGTTTACACCATCAAAAGGTTTTTCATGCAGCAGGCAAACAAGACCATGGCGCAGAGCAACACGTTTCATGAACTCCATCATCAGTTGGTTATGGTCAGATGCTACGTTAGTAGTGGTAAAGATTGGTGCCAGCTCGTGCTGTGCCGGAGCAACCTCGTTATGCTCGGTCTTGGCAAGTACGCCCAGTTTCCACAGCTCATCGTCCAAATCCTTCATGAAGGAAAGTACTCTTTGTTTGATAATTCCGAAGTAGTGGTCATCCAGTTCCTGGCCACGCGGAGATTTCGCACCGAACAGGGTACGGCCGGTGTAAACCAGGTCTTTACGTTTTTCCCACATTTTTTTATCTACGAGGAAATATTCCTGTTCCGGGCCAACAGTACTGTTGACGCGGATTGTATCAATGCCGAACAGCTTCAGCAGCTTGCAGGCTGCTTTGCTGGCTGCATTCATGGAACGCAGCAGCGGAGTCTTTTTATCCAGCACTTCGCCGGTGTAGGAGCAGAAGGCTGTAGGAATGCACAGGCAGTTATCTTTGATAAATGCATAGGAGGTCGGGTCCCATGCTGTATAGCCGCGGGCTTCGAAGGTTGCACGCAAGCCGCCGGACGGGAAGCTGGAAGCATCAGGCTCGCCCTGAATCAGCTCTTTGCCGGAGAAGTCCATGATTACACGGCCTTCAGCAGTAGGAGAAATGAAGCTTTCATGCTTTTCAGCGGTGATGCCGGTCATCGGTTGGAACCAATGGGTGAAATGAGTGCAGCCATGCTCCAGAGCCCAGTCCTTCATAGCATTGGCGATGATATTAGCAATTTCCAGATTCAGCGGAGTGCCTGCCAGCACTGCTGCCTTATATGCCTTATAGGTTGCAGTCGGCAGACGGTCCTTCATAACACTTTCGTTAAAAACTAAGCTGCCAAACAGTTTCGGTACATCATTCATTGTAAAACCTCCCTAATTTCTCTCTGAGAATTTCCTTGGGTTTACGAAGTGTAAATCCCTCATTTGAAATACAGTTTTTTGTGCTTTACAGATTTTCTTCTCTCTGGCTCTGTAAATAAGAAAGCACCGTCAGCTGCGCCTTGCGCTGCTACGGTGCTTCGTTGCACTTATCATGGGTAAGATATAAATTATAATTCTCACCGCTGATATAACAGAAAAAGCAACCACGAAGTTTGGACCTTTCGACCCACCAACCACGTTGTTGCTTTATGCGCTTATTATAATACTAGGTTTTCAATTTGTAAAGGGGGTAAGAGGAAAAAATTTTAATTTTTTTCTGCGTATACTAAAAAAGTATGCTTTTTTTGACTACAACAGCGGGATTTTTATCAGATATAACTGATAAAAATCTAAAATCACGAAAAGTTTCAGTTATATCTGATAGAAATTCGATTTTCGTCTTGAATTTAAGATATAACTGATATATTATATAGATAGTGAGGTGATTTACATGATCAAAAGAGAATCTTACATGAAAAAAATCCGCCCATTCATTAACAGTGATTTAGTAAAAGTACTTACAGGTATCCGACGTTGCGGTAAATCTGTTATGTTAGATCTTATAAAACAAGAGCTGTTACAACAAGGAGTTACTCCCCAACAGCTTATTTCCTATAATTTTGAAAATATGAGCTTTGCCAGGCTTTGCAATGCCCAGGCTCTTCATGATGAAATAATAAGCCAAACCCAAGCTTTAACAGGAAAAATTTATCTTTTCTTTGATGAAATCCAAGAGGTAAAAGATTGGGAAAAATGTATTAATTCCTTACGTATAGAGCTTAATTGTGATATTTATATCACCGGTTCCAATGCCAAGCTCCTATCCGGTGAATTAGCCACTTATTTAGCAGGACGCTATGTAGAATTTGTTATTTATCCTTTTTCATTTTCTGAATTTATTGAGCTATATAATACTATACAGCCTAATACAAGTGAAGCAGACTGCTTCAAGAAATACCTGCACTTCGGAGGAATGCCATATTTGGCAGCCCTGCAATATAACGAAGCTGCCTGCAAACAATATTTACAGGATGTATATACATCAGTAGAACTAAAAGATATTGTACGCCGCAACAATATACGTGATGTTGACATGCTTGAACGCATACTTACCTACATAACTGCAAATATCGGTACCATTTTTTCTGCCAATGTGCTTTCTAAATATTTGAAAAGCGAAGGACGCAGTATGGCAACAGAAACCATTATCAACTACGTTAAAGCCTGCACCGATGCTTTTCTGTTTTATCAGGTAAAACGTCAGGATATACAAGGTAAAAAGCTGCTTGCTATCAACGAAAAATATTATGTGGCTGACCATGGCATCCGCGAAGCAGTCTTCGGCGGCAACATGAAGGATATCAATCTCATTCTGGAAAATATTGTTTATCTGGAGCTTTTACGCCGTGGTTATAAGGTGAGCATCGGCAAGGTAGATACCAAAGAAATTGATTTTATCTGTGAAAAACAGGATAAAAAAATTTATATTCAAGTTACGTACTTATTGGCTGCAGAAGAAACTATTCAACGTGAGTTCGGTGTTTACTATGAAATTACCGATAATTATCCGAAATATGTGCTTTCACTCGACGAATTCGATATGAGCCGTAATGGTATTATCCATAAAAATATCAGAGATTTTTTGACAGATTCATCTATATAACTGTTTAGAAAAATACCAAATTTAACATTATTAAAACCATTACGCATGCTCCTCAGCAGGATTTTTGCGTTCTGTAAAGAATTGTACAGTATAGAGTATGCAATACAAACCGCAATATAACTAATTGCCAAGGAGGAACCCTTATGGAATTAACCGCTGTTGCGCAGCTGCGCCGCATGGTGCTGGAGCATTTATCCCGCTACACCTGGAATAACGAGTTGCCTGACCACGTCTACGATATTCTGCAGGAGGTACGCGAGGACACTCCGCGCTACCGCTGCTGTGTTTATAAAGAAAGAGCCGTACTGAAAAACCGTATTGATATGGCGCTGGGGCAGGAGTGCTCCAGCAATATCATCGAGGCTGCCAAGCTGACGCTGAACGAGCCTGAGCGCACCGATTTACCGATTATCGACGTGCTCCCCGCAGCCTGCGACCAATGCCCGATTGATGCTTATTACGTTACCGATATGTGCCGTCACTGCATCACCCACAAATGCATGAATAACTGCCCGAAAAAGGCTATCAGCATTATTCAGGACCGCGCCTTTATCGATAAGACCAAATGCATTGAATGCGGTCGCTGCAAGCAGATGTGCCCCTACGGTGCGATTATCGAAATCCATCGTCCCTGCGTGCGCGCCTGCGCCATCGGTGCCATCAGCATCGGTGAAAACCGCAAGGCTGTCATTGACCACGAAAAATGTGTTTCCTGCGGTGCCTGCCGCAACGCCTGCCCCTTCGGCGCTATCGACGAGCGCAGCAACATCATCCGCGTTATCCGCGAAATCCAACAGGGCAAGCAGGTTATCGCCCTTGTGGCACCGTCTATCGTAGGCCAATACGGTTTGAAGATTACCATGGCGCAAATTTACGAGGCACTGCAAAAAGCAGGCTTCGCTGAAGTTGTAGAGGTTGGCATCGGCGCCGATATCACCAGCGTTAAGGAAGCAGAGGAATATCTGGAGAAGGTTCCTGCTAAGCAGGGCTTTATGACCAGCTCCTGCTGTCCTGCCTTTGTTAAGCTGATTAAAACACAGGTACCGGAGGCAGCCGACAAGATTTCGGATACACCTTCTCCCATGCTCACCTGCGCTGAGCTGATTAAGCAAAAATATCCTTATGCAGTTACTGTGTTCATCGGTCCCTGCATCGCCAAAAAGGTGGAAGCACGCGAGCACCGCGAAACCATAAACTATGTGCTGACCTTTGAAGAGATTATGTGCATGCTGGAGGGCAAGGATATCAAATTTGCGGAAATGAGCGGTGATACCGCTTATGAACGCGATGCCTCCAAGCTTGGCCTGAGCTTCCCGCTGACGGCCGGCGTAAGCGCTGCCGTGCAGGATACGGTTGCCGCTATGGGCGGTGAGGTGCGTAACGCGCAATACTGCTCCGGACTGGACAAATGCCGCGACATCGTCAAGGCTGCTGCCGCAGGCAAGCTCGACTGCAGCTACATCGAAGGTATGGCCTGCTCCAACGGCTGTATCGACGGTCCTGCTACCGTAGGCGACTTCCACATTACGAAGGTCGCCCTGACAAAATATGCTGCTGCGGCGCCAAATAAGCAGGCTGCCGAAGATAAGCACACAAAATAAAATTTTACAAACTATCCCTTCTGCCGCATTGGCAGAGGGGATAGTTTGTTCATAGCAGGATTTTAGTCTGCTAAAATCATAGAGTGCGTTTTACTGCGCACTAAAAAGAACGGAGATTCCCAAGCAAATGCAAAACACTCGCTACATCGGTCACATTGCTGCCCTCATTACAATTGCTACCTGGGGCACGACCTTTATTTCTACCAAGGTTTTACTTACCGGCTTTCAGCCGCTGGAAATCCTTTTTTTCCGCTTTATTATGGCCTTTTTCGCCCTTTGGTTTGCTTATCCTAAAATGCTGAAAACAGATAAAAAGCAGGAGCCTGTTTTTATGGCAGCAGGCCTCTGCGGCATCTGCCTCTACTACCTTTTGGAAAACATCGCCCTGACCTATACACAGGCCTCCAACGTTAGCGTAATCGGCAGCACAGCGCCTTTCTTTACTGCGCTGCTGGCGCATTATTTTATGCGTTCTGCCGGCAGCTTAAGCAAGCAGTTCATCATCGGCTTTTTTATCGTGATGAGCGGCATCGCCTGCATCAGCTTCAACGGTGCAGCCATGCAGCTCAATCCGCTGGGTGATTTGCTGGCGATTTCCGCCGCTGTCGTGTGGTCGTTTTATGCCCTGCTGACGAAAAAAATCAGCAGCTACGGCTATCCTGTTATCCTCGCTACACGCAGAACCTTTTTCTACGGCATTCTCTTTATGCTACCGGCGCTGGGCTTTCTGGATTTTGAACTGAACCTGGCGCGCTTCGCCAATACTACCTATCTTTTCAACATTGTCTTTCTGGGACTGGGCGCTTCCGCCCTCTGCTTTGTCACCTGGAATCTGGCAGTAAAGGAGTTGGGTGCAGTAAAGGCCAGCGTTTATATTTATATGGTTCCCGTCATCACCGTCATTACCTCGGCGATTGTCCTGCAGGAAAAAATCACCCTGCTGGTAGCACTCGGCACCATCCTGACGATGAGCGGCCTGTTTATTTCGGAATACAGGCCGAAGAAAAAAATACAGTAAGTAGGCAAACAAATACGCCCTAGGCATCAACAGCCTAAGGCGTATTTTTATTTATTCTGCATATAATAATTAATAAAGGTCTGCGCAACCTGCGACAGCTCTCTGCCCTTAACTATAGACAGCGTCATCTCCAGAAACAAGCGCTCATCCTTGATTTCCTTGCGGACCAGATTCGCTGGGAACAATTCTACAGCCGGTGCCGGTACAATTGCCACACCGGTATTTTTTTCTGCCCAGGCTATGGCCGAAAGCTTAGTAGTATTAATACTCATAACCTGCGGGAAAATGTGTGAATCCGAGCACACAGAAAAAAACAGCTCAGAACAGCCACGCGAAAGACATAACGGAATGTCCTCCAAATCATCCAGCAGGATATTAGGCTTATCATTTTTCAGATACGGGCTATCCTTATGAAAAAGCGCAACCAGACGCTCTTTACGGCTGAACAGCGTTTCAAAGCGTTTAGACTGCTTTAGGGGTGCATTGGCAATGCCTATTTCCGTTTTCCCATCCAAAAGCTGCTGGGTTTGTTCGTCAATCGGCACCTCATACAGTTCATAATTAATATGCGGAAACTCTCTGTAAAAATCACTCAAAAAGTTTTTAATAAAGTTTATTGACATCGAAGGTGACAGACTGATGCGCAGCGTACCGCTAAAGCCTGCCTGACAGTCAACTATCTCCTTCAGAGCGCTGTTTTCTGCCGAGCAGATATACTTAGCCTTGTTATATAAAATACAGCCTGCATCCGTAAGCTCAATGCTGTGACCGCCACGGCGCACATGCAGCAGCTGCGTACCAAAACGCTTCTGCAGCACCTTAAGCTGATTACTCAGCGCCGGCTGGGCAATCGCTATCTGCTTAGCTGCGGCAGAAATACTGCCGGCCTCAACTATGGCAATAAAATTGCGGTAATATTCTATGTCCATATATAGTTCTCCTTTACTTCTCTCTGCCTTTATTATACTATACAGCAATATTTCTGAGTACATTTTTAGTTTTTAAAATTAAATTTTTCATAAAACCAATAACAGCATATGCAAAACGCATATAACTCCAATAGATTATTTTTATAAGTGATTAGGAATAAACGCATAAGTTTTTCGTTTTTTCTAAAAACAGAAAACTATATACCATGAATTATCCTGTTCCCGCATCAAAGAACGAGTTAACGTATATGTATTT
>NZ_CABQHJ010000020.1:0-52112 GCF_902463975.1 uncultured Phascolarctobacterium sp. | reverse complement strand
AATATTGAATAGAATAAAATTTGACGGTACTCATAACAACGAGCCGTGGTTAATTTATAAATGGGAAAAGGAAGATATTATATTAGGCTCTCAGTTAATAGTTGGCCCTGGACAAGAAGCTATATTTGTAAAAAATGGTCAGGCGCAAGACGTTTTTCTTCCAGGTACTTATACGCTTAGCAGTGGAAACTTACCGTTTTTAGGTAAATTGATAAAGTTTCCGTTCGGTTCACAAACACCATTTGCCGCGGAGGTTTATTTTATTAATAAGACTGAAAACAGAAATATGACTTGGGGAACTAGTACGCCTTTCATCATTGAAGATCCTAAGTACAACATTTTTTTGTCGCTACGAGCCTTTGGATCGTATGTAATAAGTATAAATGACAGTAGAGTCTTCTTAAATAAATTGATTGGTAGTCTTAATTTGGATTCAGGGTTTAATCATATCACCGTAAATAAATGTTTTTCTGGAATTGTAAATATGCACATTAAAGAGATTGTAGCTAGGTTTGTAAACCAAAAGAAAATCTCTTTCCTTGATATTACAGGATATTATACTGAAATAGCAAATGAGTTATTCCAAATCATAGAAGAAGATTTTTCTGACTATGGGATTAGGTTATTAGATTTTTATATAGAATCAATATCTCCTTTAAAAGAAGAAATTTCTAAATTACAAAAATACAAAGAAGAACTAGCTTTAGGAGATGCTTTTTATACTAAACGCAGGTCATTTGATGTATTAGAGAAAATGGCTGATTCACAAATTGGTGATTACGCAGGAATTGGCATGGGATTAGGGGCCGGAATGATGGTCGGCTCTGTTACTAATCAAGCTATGGAACAAATAGCCTCTAATATACGTATAAAAGCAAATGATACAGGCAATAATAAACATTGTATACATTGTGGTAGAGAGTTACCTATTGATGCATTGTTTTGTTCATATTGTGGAACAAAACAAAATACTCAAGAAAAAATGTATTGCATGAATTGTGGCAATGAATTAGTTCCCAATGCGCAATTTTGCTCTAAATGTGGTTGTAAAGTAAATAAATAGCAGAGGTTAATTCTATTATGAGTGATGTAAAGGTTTGTACCTATGAATGTCCTAATTGCGGAGCACCAATTAAGATTGCTGATAAGGTTTGTGGTCATTGCTTTTCGGCAGTGTATTTACAAAGAATAAAAGATAGCGATAATTTGTCGAAAGGTGGTATAGCTAAGCATATAGCTGTGTATAAGAAAAATGTAGCCAATGGTCTTGTTGATGACAGCGATACATTGATTTCTTTAGGGATATGCCATTATAAAAACAGCATGTACGATTTATCGCTAAAATCATTTGAAAAAGTTATTAAGGTTGATCCGGAAAACGTGAATGCCTATTATTATGCAGCGTTAAGCTTGATGAATGGCAAGCGACCATATCTTCAGACGTTGCCAAAAATAAAAAAAGCGGTTGCGATGCTTGAAGCTGCTATTAGTATACAAGATGAAGGGAGGCTATATTACTTTTTGTATTTAATTCAAAAGGATTTTTTTGATAAAAAACATCTCCGTACAAAATATAAAGCGTTAGAATTACAAAAATTATCTATGGAGAATGCTGTTACTGATGAAGAAATCCTAGAACTGGAAGAAAATTTAGCTATTAAGTAAAAAAGCAAGGAGTGACGTAATCTTGGAAATGAGACAAGATAGTGTAAGAGATTTTTTGGCACGAGCATTTTATCGTGAAGATCCTAAGTGGTTGGTTTGGCTTTTTATTATAGGTTGTTTTACAACATTCCTTATGATTGGTTTTGTTTTATTGTTAATATGGGGAATTGTAAAATTAGTGTATATGTTTAGTGGTACATATGGAGTTTATGATCAATACAATGCTTGTGTACAAAAGGATGCTGAATTTTTAAAAGATAGAGCTATTAACGTAATGGGACTTATAGAAGAAGAATTTAGCTTGATTGATCCAATTATTGCTAGTGGTTATGCAAGTGATTCCAGTTGTATTCACGTAGGTGAAAAGATAGAAAAAGTATCGCCTATCAGAGTGATATGGCTTTGGCTGGTCAATAAAGTTTGTTTTTGGCGTAAACCGGAAAGAATTTCCGAGCATGTCTTTCTTGATTGCGGAGATGGCAAAGTTATTTGTTCTTTAGTAACATTTACCTATATAGTTTTTACGGAGCAACAGGCTGTAGCTTATAAGTGTTATTATGACATTGCTTATGGAAAAATATTGGAAGAGTATACAGTTGAAGTGGCATACAGAGACATTGATGCTGTTAAATATGGTGATGAGTTGCTTCATGTATGGAGTTTGAATAAACAAAATTGGTCTAGAGTTAAAATTAGCTGGCTAAGTTTAAATGTTGCTTCTAATAATCGTATAGCAGCTTCGATTTCCGGGAATAGTGAAGTTTTGAGTAATCAGGTTCCGGCAGTTCAGGCTTTAATTCGTAGTAAAAAAGAAGAGTTAGCATAACAATCAGGAAGGGTGATAAAGTTGCAAAGCAAAAATAAGTATTTGGCATATTTTGCTCCTGTAATAATGATTATAATAGGTATATTCTTATACAGTCTTATATTACCTGCTCGCTACAATAAGGTTATATCTTTGATGGATTGGCTTTTTAGTGGGACAGATAATATAATTGCAACCTTACGCTCTGCTGACATTGTATTAGGACAATTCTATAGGATTTTATTTACTAAAATCTTAGTATGGGTATGGACGATAGGTTTTCTATTTTCTTTGTTTTGGTGTGGATATACTGTTCAAAATTCTAAAGAGAAAAGCGGTAATTTGCTTATTGGCGAAGATGGAAAAAAAGCAATGTTGGTTAGAATAGTTAATCAAGCAGAAAAGTATTATAGATTGAATAAGAGTAATGATGATAGCAAGTTGATTTATAAAAAAGCGGTGATTTTAGAATCGCGTTTTTTAGCATGTGGAGAGTTTGGGTATGGTAGTGATAATATTACAGAATTAGAAAATCTCATCTGTAATGAATTGCTTTCATTAGAAAAATTGTTGTCTGATGAAAACTATGATTATGCAGAAGTTAATGATAAATATATTAGGATACACAACTTGTTAGAAGAACGAGAAGCCATGTTAAAACATTATTAAGCAAGGAATGGTGATGAGCATGAAACAGTATTATGATTTATTAGAAATAGATGAGAGTCACAGTAAAGATGAAGTGAAAAAAGCATTTTTAAGCAAGAAAGCTTCTTTACAAAGTAATTTATTGTCTAAGGATTCCTACGAGCGTCAGGATGCTATGCGCAAATTGCAGGAATTAACGCAAGCTTACAAAGAAATTATAACTTCTCTCAACAATAAAAAAGAGGAAGTTAGAGAGCAGGAAAGCGGTAGCGCAACGCATGATATACAGGTCAAAGATAATACCAATAATACAAAGCAAGATAAGCAGGATATAGAAGATACAAGCAAGATAACGCATGGTAATAAAGGGGTAGTTGCTTCTGTGGATGAAAAAGTTGGGCAAAAAAATAAAGATGGTAATATTGGTACGAATAGTAATAGTGGAACAGTTATCGTTTCGCCTAAGCCAGATGATGTAACTCGTATCGCTGATAATGTTTTAATTTGTACGAAGTGTCAGTTTGCCAATAACGCTACTTTGAAATTTTGTGGAAACTGTGGACAACCTTTAAGAAACAATGCTGAATATGGTGGTGGCAATAGTGGTGACAATGGCGTAGTGACAGCAATTGTCAAATATAAAAACTATATTTTCAGCGTTTTGGCGATATTGCTTATTCTAGTGTGTGGCATTGGTGTTTTTAAAAATTATGTTAATACGCCGGAAAAAGCAGTAGAGAAGTATTTGACTGCTCTCAGCAAACAGGATTATGCTGCAGCTTATGGATATTTGTTTGTAACTGAGGATGATTTTGTAAATAAAGACAATTACATAAAAAGTGCTGAATTTGTGAAGAAAAATCCTAGTGCCTACAAGGATAAGCTAGTTGTACGACTTTCTAAAGGAGTAATTGATATAAATGTTGTACCCATGGTAGACCAATCGAAAATTGAGGGATTGACTGCATATCAGTATACCTTAAGGCTAAGAGATAATAGTGAAATTAAAGGTAAACTGGAAGTAGTTGAGCCTATTAGCTCATGGGATAAAATTCTCAATAAATATAAAATCCTCAATAATGATTTAGTCAGTGTGCAAGATATTGAAGTTGAAACTAATGCGAAATTTTATATTGATGGAGTTTTGATGAAAAATCCGACTGCTACTGAGCGCGGAACCCATAATTATAACGTAAGTCTTTTTTATGGCGAGCATAATATTAAGGTAGAAGTACCATTTTGCGATCCTTATGAAACAAAGCTGATTTTAACGCCCAATACGAAATCCACAGTTTTATATTATTGGAAATCGCATTTGAAAAAAGATGTTTTGCAGGACATGGAGAAGCAATCTGAAGATATTCAGCGAAAAATTGTAGAAGGGGCACTCAAAAATGATAGCCTTGAGAATCTGCAATTAGGTTTTTCTGAGTCAAAACTGAGCAGTATGTATGATCAATATAAGCGTTTCTTCAACAGAGCTGATGGAAGCGGTATATATTCTATGGATATTACTGAAGTTACAAGCAATGAACAGTATAATAATAGATTATATAATCCGTTCAAAGATAGAATTTATAAAATCAATTTTAAATTTAATTATACAAGAAAGAATAGAAATGGTATTCAAGAGAGTAGAGTTGGCAATGGTGAGGGTGAGCTTGGTGTAGTTTTCAAATTAAAAAATGATAAAGTGGTACCTGTTGCTATAGATACTTTCAGATTAAGAACGCATTGAAGGAGCTAATTATGAAAAAGATATGTGGTATTTTATTAGTTTTGACATTAACAACTAGCAGTTTGTGTGCAACGCCTGCTGACGCATTTGATTGGGGAAATTTTGGTAATAAAATATTAAGGTCTGTTGGCATTTCTAATGGAGGTCATTCATCTAAACCCAAAATAGCAAAGAAAGATAAAACTAAGCCTAGCGAATCTAAACCGACGATATTGGCAAATAATCGCATGTACCAAATTGTTGATTTGCGTTCTGGGTATAAAAAAGCTGAATTATATGCAGATCGTGTAGGTGGTCATTTGGCAATAATTGATTCTAAAGAAAAGAGCAGAATGTTGTATGATTTCATGGTTTCACAAGGATACGACAGTGCGTATTTTGGTTTGACTGATGAAGATCTTAATGGCAATTGGGTATTGCCTAATGGGCAGAAGCCTAAATTTACCAATTGGCATTCTGGGCAACCGACAAAGGAAGAAAGTAATGAAAGGTATGCGATGTTATATCGCAAATATAAAAATGCTACTTGGAAAGCTGGTTCGTTTTCGCCTTTGTTAGAAAATAGTAATACTACGGCATTTATAATTGAATGGGATAAAGAAGTGAAACCACAAGAATATAAGGAAAAAGTTGTAAGAAAAGAAGCACCGGCAGATGGCGGATATTATGAACCATCGTGGGGCAATAGCTCGTATGAAGAACCGGATTATGAGGAAGAGATTTCTGGTTAATTTGATAGGTAGAGGAGTGGATTGTACATGCAAGATTATTATGATTTGCTTGGATTAAATGAAAACTGTACAAAAGATGAAGCCAAAAATGCCTTTATGTCCAAGAAAAAAGAAGTGCAGGGAAAAATGCTGTCTCGGGATTCTGAAGAACGAGCTGCAGCTGTAAAAGAACTGGGAGAATTGACAAGTGCTTATAAAGCTATTGTTGAGAACATTACTTATGCTAATAAAACGAGTAATTCTGTAAAAACTGAGAGTGGTGGTATTATAATTTCTGGTCCTATACAGCCACCACCTAAGCCTGTACCACCTAAGCCTGTAACACCTATTAAAGTTAATCCTAGTGGGACTGCGATAAACAAAAATATGATGATAATTTTTGGCATGATTTTAGGTATTTTAGTATTAGGAATTGCTGTATATTTTGTGTTTATACAACCAAATAAAACTAAAAATATTCCAATACCGCCGACGATTGGTACATCTGCTTCAATTATACCTAAAATGGAAGATGCTAAAGAAAGACATAATGGCAACATAGCTAGCATAGCTAAATTGATTAATGATACTATAAACAAAAAAGGTAATTTAAAAGGTGAAACAGAACTTCTTAACAGGGCAATGCGTGTTGAGCAAGAAGTATTAGATACTTTAACAGAGCTGCGTAATAGCAGTGAAGCAAATACGCGTAAGGGAAGAATGCTTATCAGAATTCTTCAAGCAGAACAAAAAAGAATAAACGGTTTGGTAGATGGTCTTAGAGCAGGTGTTAATGGATTGGATTATCAAGCCGGATTTAAAATTGGTAGAGAAGGTTATTATGAATATGACAGATTAAACAGCGAGTATATGCACTTTGAAACAGGTGATTTTAAACCTCAAATGGCCTATGTTAAGGGCGATGATGTTTTTTTGAGAAGTGCGCCGTCTACCAGTAGTTCTGTGATAAAAACATTGAAGCGTAATAGCGGACTAGATGCTATTGCTGTACAGACATGCGATGATGAGCGAGCTGGTATGATTAATACTGATAATGTGGTTGTGGGCTTTAATGGTCAGAATATAATACTATCGAAGGGGCAGCCTGTGACCATAACGGGTGAAAGTGGTGGTACTTATCAGTGTCAGCTGAATTTAGAAAATGGCAGCGGAACAATATATGTTGATAAAGTTAATGTAAAAAAGCTTTATGGCGAAACTTGGTATAAGGTACGTTTGTCAGGTGGTACGGAAGGTTGGGTGTATAAGGATTTTATTCAACTGAAAAGAGATATGTAATATTGCTGGAGGCTTAGTAGATGGGTAAATATTTAACATTATTTTTGTTACTTTTGCTTTGCTGGACTAGTTTAGGTTGTTTGGGAGCAGAAGAAAATACTGAAAAAGAAGGTACTTCAAAGACTGCTGGTCAAGAGCAAGTAATGCAGGAATTACCTAAGTTGAAAGTTGTGCATAAACCAATAAAATGGACAGATCAAAGAGAAAAGCTTATAAAAGAATATGCGCAACTGCATTACGGAAAGGATATAACTAGTATTGTTCCGCAAGTTGTAATTACTCACTGGACTGTATCTAATGATGCTGAATCTGTTTATCAGTATTTTTATAGTGAGACAATGCCCGATGATGGCGGTGGACGTTTAAATGTTGCGTCGCATTATTTGGTTGATAGAGATGGCACTATTTATCAGTTGACGCCGGAGACAGCGTTAAATAGGCATGCAATAGGTTATAATTGGTGTGCAATTGGTATTGAAAATGTTGGCGGCGTTGATGGAAAAGAAGATTTGACAGAGGCACAGGTAAAGGCTAACATTGCTATTATCCGCTATTTACAGGCAAAGTATTCTACGATTAAGTATGTGTGGGGACATTATCAACAACATGAAGCAGAAAGTAGCGGATTGTTTATAGAGAAGGTACCAGATTATTATGCGGAAAAAATTGATCCTGGTTCTGCTTTTATGGGTAAATTAAAACAAGGATTGAGTGATTTGAATTTGAAATTTTACTAGGAGTAGTGTTGATCGTGAAAAAGTATGTCCTTTATATATTGATACTGGTGTTTTCAATTATTTTTATTGGCGGGTGTTCAGCTGATCATGGGGATGGGCGAGATGCTGATACGCAACGAGGCAATATTGATAATAAGGCAGAGATAGTGAAAGATAAAAATGAAACTAATGAAAATTTATTAAAGAAGTATAAAATGGATAATAGTTTCATTTTAATCGTTAAAAGCAAATTTGAGGTTTATGCTATTGATGATATGGGAAAGGTAGTAGCAGTTTATCCGTGTGCTTTAGGAAAAAATAGTGGACAAAAGGAAAAAGAAGGAGATATGAAGACTCCGTCAGGCATTTTTCCTATTGATGAAATCATTGATGCCTCTAGTTGGACTCATGATTTTAAGGACGGTAAAGGAGAAATTACAGGAGCCTATGGACCTTGGTTTATTAGTTTAGATACTAATGAGCTGAGTAAAGGTAAGTGGGGAGGTATAGGCATCCATGGAACTCATGATCCTGATTCGATTGGTAAAAAAGTTTCTGAAGGTTGTATAAGATTAAAGAATGATGATGTTCAGAAGCTTAAAGCTTTTGCTAAAGTTGGTATGAAAGTGGTTATTGAAGAGTAGACAATCAAGGAGATGAAAAACTGTGATGAGAAAATTAATGTCAATTATGGTAGCAACAATTCTTGCAATAGGGATTAATGGATTTGCAGAAGCTGCTACAAGCGGTGGAAAGAATACAGCTACTATTAATGTGCAGACGCAAGCAGATTGGAAACGAACTGGCGCAGAATTTATTACTTTAGTAAATAATGCTGTTACAATAAAGTATTTAAATCTTTTTGGAAAAGAAAAAAGTAAAACTATTTATCCAAAGTTTAATATTAAGATTAAAAGTGCAGATGGCAAGCAGAGATTTTCTCGTATCATGAGCAGTAAAACAGTTAAAATTAATTTAAAGCCTGATAAGCGTTATTATATCGAAGTTTCATATGATGGAAATGGAACCTGGCTAAAATATGCTAGGCTAAGAAATGCTAGAATGGAAGGTAATCCTTATTGGTATGTTAGTGCAACGCATAAGGTAAAGTCTTGTTGGTAAAATACTATATTTAGTGTTTTATATAATAAGATCAGAAAGGAGAGGTTTGAAAATGAAATTATGTAGTTCTTCAAAGAAAAAAGCGTTTATAATGATTTTTCTTGGTATATTATTATCAGTTGTTGTTTATAGTTCTAATGGAAAACATGAGTCTGCTCCGTATTACGATGTGAAAGATGAGGATACATATTTTAAAGTAACAGATTTACAATTAACTTCTAATCATACATATCAAATGGAATTGAAATTTTTAACAAAAAATCTTAATAATGGTAAATTGATATTTTCAATAAATCCGGATACTAATAATTTGAAATTAACTAGAATAGAAAATTATACTAAAGATGGTAGAGAAATAAAAATAGAAGATACAAATATAGAAAGTAAATTAGATGGTACTGTACAAAAAACGTTATTTGAAAAAGCGTTGAAAAAGTTTAATTTAAAAAATGGTAAAGCTATTGCTTCTGAAAACGGCAAATCGAATAATGAAGTTACTATAGCACAAAAATATGTTAATACAAAACAACAGGATAATTCTAATAAAGCTTCGCTTTCAACATTAGCGATTTCCAATGGTTTATATACGATTCATCCTGCTTGTGCTTTAGATAAGTGTTTAGCTGTTGAAGGGGCTGCTACTATTAGAGATAAGTTTATTGTTGTAACTAATTCGTATATTCAGCAGTGGTATATTTCTAAATTAGAAAATGGATATTATAAGGTTATTGCCAATAACTCTGGACTTGCATTGAATATTCATAATGGTGTGCCAGAAAATGGTAATAAGGTTACTGTATGGCCATATGGTGGTACCATGCATCAATATAAGTTCATAGATGCAGGAGAGGGTTATTGTTTTATTCAAGGTAACATAGGTGGTAGGTATGTGCTTAACATCAGTGATGAAATAGCTTCTGGTGACAAAAAAGTAAATATTTACCAATTAAATCCTGCTTCAAATGTGCAAAAGTGGAAGTTAGTAAAAATATAAAGGAGATGCTTGAACTATGAATCAACAGTTGGAACTTTCTTTGTATTATTGTAATAATTGGGTTGTATCTCAAGAAAAAATAAAGAAATACCAAGACAAAATAAATGAGATAGATAGTGTGATTTATCAGTTTGATGATGAGTATGAATTTCAGTGGCACAATGGTTTAAGAGGACCGATGGGTTGGTTGACTATGATAAAGAGAACAGCTATCTGCGCATTTATCCTATTTGGAATAATAATTACTGCTTTAATAAATACATCTTTACCTTTACATTTTGAATATACTTTTAATAGACAATTGGATTTTTCTTTGGTTGTTTGTGTCATTATTATTGTTTCTACCTTAGTTAATTTATTGATAGCAATAAATGATGATAAGGAATATGAGAATGATTTTACTAATTTGAAAGCTTTTAAGAAGCAAGCAGAAGATGAAATATTGCCTAAGCTATATCAATTAAGAGATACGGAAAAGAAAGTTACTCAAGGCTTAGAGTATAATATGACTACTGGACATTTATGTATAATTCCGCGAAAATATTGGAGATATGCAGATATTATTTGTAGTTACATTCATGATAAGAGAGCTATTACACTAACAGAAGCTATTAATTTGCTTGAGTTTGAAAAACGGCAAGAATATAATACTCGTTTAATTGAGCAGACTGAGCAACATGCTAGGGAAACGAAAGAGTATGCTAGAAT
The DNA here is from genome assembly GCF_902463975.1 of uncultured Phascolarctobacterium sp. Classification (GTDB taxonomy): domain Bacteria; phylum Bacillota; class Negativicutes; order Acidaminococcales; family Acidaminococcaceae; genus Phascolarctobacterium_A. The sequence goes on along the minus strand of NZ_CABQHJ010000020.1, from coordinate 41,707 downwards.
AACTGCGGAAAATTCTGCTATAGCTGCGGAAGAAGCAGAGCGGGCGGCTGATAATGCTGGAATGGCAGCGTTTTTTAGTGCTTTGGCTTATTATGAAGCTAAAAAGAAATAAGGCAATATATTATTGTTAACACTTCAAAACAAAAAAACAATAGTGAATTGCAAACACTAAGTAAGTACTGAAAGGTTGTGTATAATATGGGAAGAGGCTATAACGGTGATTGTCGTGATTGTGCTTACTACCGTGATAATTTTCATCGCTCAATCTATCAAGATGGATATAAGTGCGATTACTCAGGTGAATATTTTGATGATCAGTATGGCGAACAATGCCATTGTTTCCACGACTTAGCTGAAGTTAAAGCTGCTGAGGAAAAAAAAGAACGACAAGAAAATGCTTTAAAAGGAATTATTTTAGCCAATGGCGTTGCAGAAAGCCAAGCTCATGAAGGAGATGCTCATGATGAAAGAAGTGATTCTAGTGGCGGATGGTTTATATTATCTTCGTTAATTGTAGTGGGGGCATTAATTACAATAGCGGAAAAACAGATAAACCATACTTTTTTTTGGCCATTAGGGAGTTGGTCAATTAGCTATATTATAGCAACTATTATTTCAGTAGTTGCGAATAAGAAATTCAATAGAGTCACTCTCATTTATCTACCTATTATACTTACGATTATATTTATGATAATAATGTCACTGGCTACTGGAAATAATTACTTTTCTATATGGCTATATCAACCTGATCTTGGTGCATATAAAAGAATGTATATATTTAACTAGCGTAACAATATAAATAGAATTATCATAGATAGGAGAAGTGATGTTTATGTTACATAATATCAAACGTCTATGGAAATATATTCTCTTAGAGAGTTTTGCTATTCATTTTCTTATTTGCAATTTTACTCAGCTTTTTACTGGAAAATTTTGGGAGTCTCCTATTAGTGGAATATTTGGTTTCATAATTACACTGTTTGTAGTAAGCTTTATGAATACAGTAGCTGAGAATAACTTGGAATTTGAAGTGAATCTTGATATGCGTATAATCAATGTTACTTATATCTATTGGCAGGCTGTTGCCTATGCTGCTATATACTTACTGATTTTACAAGGAATCAATTTAGGCTATATTTATTTTGTTGGCAAAAATATAGGTGCGCAGATGATGTTAGGAATGACTTTTTTAGCTGCGCCTGTATTCTGGATTACAATAGGTATATCGCTTGTTGCTTGGTTTACTAGTAGAGTTGTATCAGGGGTTGCTTAGGTATCGTTGGCTAATCGTGTATTGAAAGAAAGCAAAGGGCATTTAAAGACTGGTGAAGCATTATTACTAATAAAAGTGCTGGATGATATTAGTGAAAATGTTCCGACGGACTTTAACCCCAAATTTAAAGAAGGTACATTCGACAGCTTTTTAAAATTTACGGATGGTATTCCTGGTTTTGCTACTAATGGACATTTAGATGAAGTTTGTGATCAGTTTCAGCTGATGCAAAATAAGTACAAAAAGATGGCGTATATCTGCATAGGGATAATGATTATATTACATATTTTAGGGTTAAATACATTGCCATCATTGTTTTAATGAGGTTGACAGTATATAGTTAAATTACGAGTATACTGTTATAATATCTATAGCAGTATACTCGTTTTACAATTTAATAATTGACAAGAAGTAGGGAGGCGCTTTGCTTTGGAGCATGAATTATTAAAGCTTAACAGTCATTGTAATTGTGAACTAGAATTTGATGAGATTGTGGAGGCAGTGGTATTAGTTTATAAGGATAGCGTGGATATCTATTACCAGCATACTAAGGATGAAATAGCTGTTTCTGTATTACCAGGTAAGAAGTGCTTAGCTATGCTGAGTACAACTGCTGATTACCTTCTGCTCAAGAAAAAAGGTAAAAAGCTTATTTTCAAACAAGGCTATACTTATAGTGGGTCCCCTTGTTATGAAACGATAAAGATTATATTAAAAAATAATGATGTTGTTGTCAAACGTAAAAAAGACAAGAAGGAAGAACGAATCAGGATGTATGATCGGTTAGACGAAATGTTTGATCGAATCAGCGAAGACTATGATAGTGGCCAAGAAGAGGAGGATGACGATCCTATTGCTGTTTTAGGGGATTTAGAAATTAACATGGAAGGGGATACAAGTGATGAATGATAATATAACAATAAAAAAGCTATTTTTTGATATATTTAAATTTATGATAAGTGTTATGGCTTTATGCTGTAGTTTTAGCTATTTTTTAAAAGTAGTATATTCATATGCTATAGAAGGATTTCCTTTGTTGCTAGCAGTTAAGTATAACTTTATGAATATATATTTGTTGTGGATTGCTGGATTAGTCGTTTGGCTAACAATAAAAGAAAAAGGTCTGGCTTTTGCAACATCTTTAATTCTTTTTACTAGTGGTTATTTTGGAAGACTATTAGGAGAAGATGTATTTATTATGGAGGGATTCGCTGTACGTATAACTGCTATTTTTGTGTTCGTTATGCTTGTGTTAGGATATTTACGTTATAGATATCGTGGCGGCGAGACAAGACTTCTTGATTATCTGCTTCTTGCTGCATGCACGGTGTTTTTGAGCTGCATCAATGATGTTGGTCTCATTGCGTATTGGCTACAAATATTTGATTTTAATTATGTCAAAGATTTTGTGATTGGTATGTATGTACCTTGTAGCGCTGGCCTAATATATTTTTTTGAAGTGATGATACGTAATGAAGTTTTACATGTTGATTCTCCAAATTAAGGGAATTAGTAGGCATAGCGATTTTTCTTGCTATTTATCTAACAACTTCTTATAATTATAATTAGAAAAGTAATTAGCAAGGAGGTAGCTTATGTTAGAGGGTAAGAATAGAGAATTCAAGCGTCAATATACTGATGATATTAAATACGCAGTGTTGGCGTTTGCTAATACTGAGGGAGGAACATTATATATTGGGATTAATGATGATGGCAGCGTGGAAGGAGTAGAAAATCCGGATGCTGTGATGCTGCAGGTAATGAACATGATTCGTGATACTATTCGACCTGATATTACAGTAGCAGTTGATTGCAGTACTGAGCTTATGGAGAATAAGCATGTTGTTGTGCTTATAATTCAGCGAGGAGTTGCCAGACCATATTATTTAGCTAATAAGGGAATTAGGCCAGCGGGAGTGTATGTAAGACAAGGGGCATCATCTGTTCCTGCATCAGAGACTGCCATTCTTCAAATGATTAAGGAATCGAGTGGCGACGTTTATGAAGAAGCACGTTCTTTAAACCAAAATCTGACGTTTAAAGAAGCAGAGGCATACTTTGCTAAAAAACGCTTGCAGTTTGGTGATGCGCAGAAGCGCACCTTGCAGCTAATTAGTGCCGATGGAACCTATTCCAATCTTGGCATGCTGCTTTCTGACCAATGCATTTCTATTATTAAGCTGGCAGTTTTTGAGGGTAGCAAAAAGACTGTTTTTCACGACCGTAAAGAATTGAGTGGTTCGTTGTTCAAGCAGCTTGAAGATGCTTATGCTTATATTAATCAATTTAATTATACACGTTCAGAATTTCCTGGCTTGGAACGAGTAGACACACGGGACTATCCACCTGAGGCTGTGCGTGAGGCTTTATTGAATGCTGTAATCCATCGGGAATATGGCATTGGTGGACCGACGCTGATTAGTATTTTTGATGACAGGATAGAATTTGTGACGATAGGCGGGTTGGTCAAGGGCTTGTCTTTGGCAGATATTAAGCTTGGTGTATCTATGCTGAGAAATAAAAATCTGGCGAATGTTTTTTATCGTTTGCATTTAATTGAAGCCTATGGAACGGGGCTTTTAAAGATTGATGAGTGCTATGCGGATTGTGCAGTGAAGCCACAGCTTTTGGCAACAGATAATGCCTTTAAGCTTGTACTTCCTAATATTAATTTTGCTGCTAAACGGATGAAGAATTATTCTTTGGCAGATGAAAGTAAGACTGCGTCCAAGAAAGAAGAGCGTTATCAAATTGTACTTGAATTAGCGCGCCAAAATTCTCTGGTTACGCGGAGTATGATAGAGAAGGCTTTGCATGTATCGACATCCACAGCAGTTCTTGTGCTCAAAAAGATGCTGCAGCTGGGGCTGTTAAAAAAATATGGCGAAGGCAGGAATGTAAGCTATTCGTTAGCTTGCTGAGAGAGACAATAATTTTTTACTTCCCATTAACCTATGCTTCATGTAGATTTCATTTTACTGCCTATGCTTCATGTAGATTTCATTTTACTGCTGCATTGCTCATCTTTGGCGTATATCGTAATATGTAAAAAAGGCAGACGCTCGCTTGAACGTCTGTAAGCGTCAAATCAACCATGTATGAAAAAAGAGGCTGGGACAAAACCAACTTCGATAAATTAAAGAATCGTTAGAGTTTGAGTTTTTTAAATTTTTTGTACTAAAAAACCAGCGGATATTTATCTGACGGTAAACTTCCACTGGTTTTCTTTTTTATGCTGGGTTTTGTCCCAGCCTTTTTTTTAGCTATAAAGAAGTTTGAAGTTGTGTTTAAGTGTTTTAAGACAAAAGTATTAGGCTGCAAGCTAAACAGCAGATTATTTTATCATATTCTTGAATTATAAATATTAGCCTTCGGCTTGCAGCTTTTCTATTGCAGCGATAGTCAAATTCGTAAGCTCTGCAATATCCTGCAGAGAATATGTGCCTTTTGCAAGCATACGTCTTGCGGTAGCATATTTTTCAGAAGTTTCGCCTTCAGCACGACCATCATTCATGCCGGCATCATATAATTTTTTGCTGAAATCATCCATAATTGCAATACCCTCCTCTGTTGTCTTTATAGTATTGATACGTTTGGATAAAGCTCCTTGACTTCCGTCATGAGCATTTGCTGTTTTGAAGAACTGCATTAATCTAGCTATTTCGCTGTTATCATTAATTTCAGCATTAATGTAGCACATGTGCAGGCCATCGTTATAAGGCGTTTTTAAATCGCCTAAGTGCTTTAGTACAGGATAACAGGTTTTTCCCATATTCCAGATATCTGTTTGACTGATATAGAAGATATGTAATTCCGGTACAGATGCATAAGTCTGGTCACCCTTAAAAAAGTAGTCACTGATAATAGAAGATGCATAGTAAAGCATACGTTTTTCATGGGCAATATTTCCTTTTGCTTTCTGAATTTCTATTTCATAAAGCTTATGATTAGAATCCTCTACAAGTACATCCATAATGATATCGTGAGCAGTTAGCTTGCTGATTAAATGTTGAGTGAAATTTTCTTTAACAACAAGAGACTTATTTCCTGTAAGGATGCGCAGAACATGTTCACAAGAAGATTTATCTAAAAAGACGGCTTTAGCAAATAAATCTTGAAAGAGATTCATTTTAAATGTTTGCATTTGCAATTCTTCTAATGTGAGAAGCAAACTGCCTGTTGGTGACTTTGTCATTATACATATTCCCCTTTCATTTTATCATAATCACCTTTAAAAATATATAGCAGCAAAAATTAACTGTATTAGTCTGTCTGCTACTTCCCTTTCTCATTCCCCGATTCCTCATTATAAATCGCCGGCGAAGCGCCTGCTTCCGTAATGTGCGGCGTTAAAAGCAGCAAAACCTCTGTCTTGTTGTGTGAGCGCGAACGGTTTTTAAACAGCTCGCCTAACAGGGGAATCTTGCTCAAAAAAGGCACCTTCTGCATAGTGCGCTGCTGTTCCTCGCTTATCAGGCCGCCAATCACCAACGTTTCGCCGCTGTACATGCGCACGTTGGTGTCGGCGGTACGGCTGGTGATGCGGTAATTTTTCAGCTCGCTGATAAGCACCGGCGTGCTCACCTCAGTGTGGACGCTGGCAGTAACCATCTTGCCGTCTTCGCTGATGATAGGCGCATATTGCAGCTTGATGCCGGCGTCCAGATATTCTGTTGCTGTATAGCTGCCGCTGCTGTCGTGCTTTTCTGTTTGCACAGGGATGTGGTCACCGATAAAAATGCTGGCCTCTCTGCCGGGGATGGTGATGATGCGCGGCGTTGCCAAAATGCGTGCCTTACCATTGCTGATGAGGGCATTGAGCGTAGCGTTGAAGCGGAAGGCAAAGCCACGCCAAAATTTGAAGCTGCCGTCATAATTGTTGTTGTCACTGTCACCATTGTTCGTTTCCTGCGCGCGCTGGGGAATAGTATCCCAGTCCCAGCGCACGCCCAGGTTTTTACTGTCCTCGCGGCTGACGGCAATGATTTTAGCTTCCAGCGTTACCTGTCTTGTTGCTATATCCAGCTTGGGCAGCAGCTGCCTTAAGCGTGCGTGGCTTTGCTCATCTCCCAAAAGGATGAGGCTGTTGGTGATAGTATCCAGCCCTAGCTTGGTGCCGAAGTGTGGCGTCAACGCTTCCTGCACGTCCTTGGCTCTGGCATAGCTCAGGGGATAGCAGGCCAGTCGTTCGCAGACTGGCGGTGGTGCTGCGGGAATGTTTGCTGCAGGTGTTTTGCTTATTGTGGCGGCGGGAGATGGCACAAAGGGATTGATGAGAGTGCTTTGGGCGTTGCAGGGAATAGTTAAAGTGAGCAGCAGACTGCTGAGTATTAACGGGAAAAAGCGTTTTAGCATAATGAGCTCCTTTCGGTGTTAGCTGTTAAGAAAAAGATAACGATTGCGTTTAGCAAAATTCATGTTTCATTGTAACGCAGGCAGGAAATAATTTCAAGAGAAAATTGTGAAAATAGAGAAAATTTAAAATTATCGTATTGCATTTCGCTTTTTTTGTGCTACAATAAAATTCAACATAAGAAAAATGAGGTGATGCAATGGAAGGCTTACGTAATAATAAACTGGCAGAGGATTTACTGCATCTGGCATTTGCGCAGGGGGCGAGTGATATGCATATCGAGCCTGATGAACAGGGAGTGCGCGTGCGCATTCGTGTAGATGGCCTGCTGCAGGAGCTTTGCGTGCTGCCGCGCGCCCAGCAAAGCACGCTACTGACACAGATGAAGGTGTGGAGCGGCATGGATATTGCTGAAAAAAGAGTGCCGCAGGACGGGCGCATGCTGCTTAAATATGTCGGTACTGAGGTTGATTTGCGTTTGTCCAGCCTGCCGACCGTCAATGGCGAAAAGCTGGCAATTCGCTTTTTGCAGCGACAGGATAATCTGCTATCGCTGGAACAGCTGCAGTTCAGCGAGAGCAATTTACAACGCTACCGCCAGCTTTTTCATCAGCCGAACGGCTTGGTGCTTTTGACCGGGCCTACGGGCAGCGGCAAAACGACAACGCTTTATGCGACGCTGCAGGAGCTTGATGCGGCGGCCAATAATATTATCACCTTGGAGGACCCGGTGGAATATAAGCTGGCGGGGATTAATCAGGTGGCCGTAAATCGCAGAAGCGGACTGACCTTTGCCGCAGGCTTGCGCTCGGTTGTGCGTCAGGACCCGGACGTGATTATGCTTGGAGAGATCAGGGATGAGGAAACAGCGGCGATGGCGGTACATGCGGCGCTGACTGGACATTTAGTACTGAGTACGCTGCATACGAATGATGCTATAGGGGCGGTTTATCGTCTGCTGGACATGGGGATTGCCGATTATCTGCTGGCGGCTGCACTACGTGGTGTGCTGGCACAGCGTTTGCTGCGCCGCCCTTGCCGCTATTGCGGCGAGCGGCGCTTCGCAACTGCAGCGGAGCTGCAGTACCTGGGGCGCAGTGCGGATGAAAGGCTGGAGCTGGTGCAGGCCCATGGTTGCGAGCATTGTCATGGCACAGGCTACAGAGGTCGCTTGGCCTTGCATGAGCTGGTTACGGTGGATAAACGCATGCAGCAGCTTTTGCTGAACGGTGCTGATGAAGCAGAGCTCTTGCAGGAGGCACGTAGGCAGGGCTGGCGCAGCCTGTACGCCGACGCAGTGGCGAAGGTGCTGCAGGGTACAACAACGGTTGAAGAATTGTGGCGCGTCGGTATCACCGGGGAGGCTGATTATGCTTGATAAGCTGCTGCTTTTAGCACGCAGAATGGGAGCCAGTGACTTACATCTTACGCCTGCGAGTGTGCCGATGGTGCGCTTGGATGGAAGTCTGCAGCCTTTAGCAAACACAGTGATTTCCCGGGAAAAGCTGGAGGCAGCATTGCTTGCCCTGTTGCCGGAGCAGGAAAAGCGACAGCTATTGCAAAATGGCGAGGTGGATACAGCGTTTAGCGACAGTACGCAGAAGCGCTGCCGCCTTAATGTATATCGTCTCGGTAATGGCTATGCGGCGGCGATTCGCCTGCTGCCGCACGAAATTCCTGACTGCCGCAGCCTGGGGCTGCCGCAAATTGTCAGCCAGCTTGCGGGCAGCAGCAGCGGTCTGCTGCTTGTCACCGGTGCCACAGGAAGCGGCAAAAGCACAACGCTTGCTTCTCTGGTGCAGCAGATAAATCAAACGCGTGCTGTGCACATCCTGACGCTGGAGGACCCGATAGAGTACGTTTATCCTCCTGGCCTGGCGCTGATTAACCAGCGGGAGGTGGGGCGTGATACAAGGAGCTTTGCCAGCGGCCTGCGCAGTGCGCTCAGGCAGGACCCGGATGTGATCATGGTGGGCGAGCTCAGAGATGCGGAAACAATAGGTATAGCACTGACGGCGGCGGAAACAGGCCATCTTGTTTTAGCAACGCTGCACACGCAGGACGCTGCAGGCACAGTGAATCGCATTCTTGACGTGCTGCCGGACAGACAGCATGTGTGTACGCAGCTGGCTGACTGCCTGCTGGGGATTTGCTGCCAAAGGCTGCTGCCGCGCTGCGACAGAGCAGGCAGAGCAGCAGTCTTTGAGGTGCTCGTCGCGACGCCTGCTATGCGTAATTTGATTCGCGAGGGGCGTACGCACCAGCTGCAGTCTTATCTGCAGACCGGTGCACGCTACGGCATGCAGACGATGGAGGATGCGGTAAAGGCCTTGCAGCTGCGAGGAATAATCGCATGAAAAAAAGCCGCTGCGAAAAACAGCGGCTTAATATATACAGATAAACTGTGAAACGATATTACAAAATTTCTTCTCTGATTAACGTGTTCATCATCTTTTGCTTGCCCAATACCCAGAGCAGGTCGTTTTCTTCGAAAACGAGAGAAACGTGGGGGTTGGTAATGGTAAAGGCGCCACGCTCCAGACCGACAACGAGGCAGCTCCACTTATTGCGCAAATCGGCAGCCTTCAGCGAGGTTCCCAAAATAGGAGAATGCTTATCAATCGTAATTGCCAGGGAAAGGAATTGCTGCTCCGGTTTATTTTGGTGGTTATCTAGCATGAATTCACGCAGGCTTTGCGGCAGGTCACAGCGCTCCAGGCCTAAGCTACGCTGCCTTACAGCAGCATCAAAAACCTGCAGCTGGCTGGCGGTGCCGATGAGCAGCAGCTTGTCGCCCTTTTCTACTATCTGCTCGCCGCCGGGCATATCAACAGTGCGATTACTGCCCAAAAGCTGCAGAACGTTGCAGCCATAGCTTTCACGGAAACCAAGACTGCGCAGAGTTTTGCCGATTATAGAGGAGTCGTTTTGCAAATCGTAATAAACTAGCTGCAAATCCTCGTCGAACCAGGTACGGCTGTCATCGGGAGCACTTTCACGATGCTTGCGCATGTGCTTTTCGTTAAGGTTTACCAAAAAGCGTGATTCGATGCGCAGATATTCGCTCATCAGCCAGTCGGAGGAGGAGATGAAGTAGGCTGCCAGCAATATAGAAACGCAGGCCAGAAAGCCATGCAGCTTCAGCAGTGTGTGGAAGATGAAGTACAGCGAAGCAGATGCTACAAGCAGCTTGCCGAATAACAGGAACATTAACGGCAGATGGTTAGCACGCTTCTTAAACCAAAGCTTGGAGAATAAATCACCGTTGCCGGCGCGGTTGACAAGTACAGCGCGCAGAATCGGCGACATGATGATAAAGGTGGCTGCTGCGGTCAGCAGTCTGCTGTACGGCAGCTTCAAGGTGTTGCCCAGATAAGGCAGCAGGTAATATTCCGCACCCAGGGCGATGGCTGCCAAAAGCGTAATGAAAATCAGCATACGCATAGTGTAGCCGGTAAGCAGGTTTTTCCAGTCCTGATCCTTGTCATCATCGGTATTGGTGCCGGTGTAACGGTCAAGCCAGCTTTTTGCCTGCGGTGGCAGCAGCTTCAGCACCAGCTGGTAGAAAGGCTCGGCTGCCATGATGCAGAAGGGTGTAGTAAAGGTGGTAATTACGGATACCGCTACGATAATCGGATATAAAAAGCTGCTGATTACGCCGAGGCTCATGCCGAGGGAAGCGATAATAAAGGAGAATTCACCGATCTGTGCCAGGCTGAAGCCGCAGTGTACAGAGGTGTTGAGACTTTGACCGGAGGCCAGCACGCCGCCGGTGGAGAAAATCAGCTTGCCGATAATTGTTGCTACTACCAGCACGAAAATAGGCAGTGCCTGCTCCAGCAGGATAGCGGGATCTACCATCATGCCGACGGATACGAAAAAGACAGCGCCGAACAAATCCTTGATAGGAGCAACGAGGTGCTCGATTTTTTCGGCGTTAGGTGCTTCGGCAATCAAGGAGCCCATGATGAAGGCACCCAAAGCGGAGGAGAAGCCGAGCTGAGTTGCCAGCACTACCATACCAAGGCACAGGCCGATGGAAACAACTACCAGAGTTTCTTCGTTCATCAGCTGCTTGGCCCATTTAAAGAAGCTGGGAACAAGGTACATACCAAGAACAAACCATAAAACGAGGAAGAAAATTAAGCGTCCGATGCTGAGGAGCAGCTCCATCGTGGAAACATCGGCGCTGGCTACAGCCATAGTTGCCAGCAGCACCATCATCACGATGCCGGCGATATCTTCAATAATCAGCACGCCGAAAACGATTTCCGTAAAGCGCTGCGCCCTGAGCTTTAAGTCATCAAAGGCCTTGATGATAATTGTAGTGGAGGACATAGAAAGCATACCGCCCAGGAAAAGGCTGTCCATATGATTCCAGTCCAGCAGCGTACCGGCGAAGTAGCCAACGGCCAGCATGCCGCCGATTTCTACCGCAGTGGCGATAAAGGCTGTACTGCCTACGCTTTTCAGCTTGTAAAAGCTGAACTCCAGTCCCAGCGCGAACAGCAGGAAGATAACGCCAATTTCGGACCAGGCGTGGACATTGGCTTTGTCGGTAATCGTCGGGAAGAAGTTGAAGTGCGGACCGGTGATGAAGCCGGCAACAATGTAACCAAGCACCAACGGCTGATTAATTTTCTTGAAAAGAATAGTCGTGACGCCGGCTACAAGCAAAATCATTGCTAAATCATTAATAATAGTAGGCAGATGAGTCATGGGAATCTCCTTTGCGATATTTTTTGCCAAAGTGGCTTTAAATGGTGTATAATAATTAAAATGTAGTCATAAGCTTTTTACGAGCTCTGCAGACTGCAAAACAAATAATCTCAATATATATTATACAATATTTTTGACTGAATTTATTGCATAAATAATGCTTTATTTTGTTAATTTATTGTGACTTGCGCAATTGGAGGAATAAAGATGAACGAAAATCAACAAGAAAAATTAGTTTTGGTAGATGGCGAGATTATGCCGGAAGCTGAAGCATTTATTGACGTTAACGACCGCGGTCATAACTTTGGCGATGGCGTTTTTGAAATTGTACCGGTTTATAACGGCCGTTGCTTTGCTTTGCTGCCGCATATGAACAATTTATTCGATTCCGTAATCGCCGTAAAAATCCCCGGCGTTTATATGATTGAAGAGCTGGTAGAGTTCCATGAAAGCCTGCTGGCCGCAACCGGTCTGAAGGACTGCGAAATCTATACTCAGGTAACCCGTGGCAGCGGTGCTTATGCCCTGTCCTATCCGGAGCAGAGCATTCCGCATCTGACTATGTATGCTGTACCGGTTGACCGCGAGGCACTGGCTGAAAAGCGTGCTAAGGGTGTAAATGTTATTACTGTTGAGGACGTACGTTGGGCGCGCTGCGATATCAATACTCTGAACCGTCTGCCGGAGGTAATGGCTAAACAGAAGGCTGTTATCGGCAATGCTTTTGATTCTCTGTTTGTTCGCGACGGTAAAATTACCGAAAGCACGGAAGCCAGCTTCTTCATTTATAAAGACGGTATTCTGTGGACTCATCCCGAAAACAACTTTATTCATAAAAACATTACCCGCCGTCTGCTGATGGAACGCCTGTCCAAAGACCTGGACCTGCAGATTATCGAAAGAGCTTTTGATAAGGATTTCGCACTCAAAGCAGACGAAGCCTTCCTCTGCGGACCGCGTTGCGAATTTATGCCTGTTACCAAAATCGACCGCAGCTTCGTTGCTGACGGTAAGGTTGGCGAGCTGACACAAAAGTTGCAGGATGCATATATGGCATTTGTAGCTAAGGAATGCCCTGTTAAGCATGAATAACAGCAGGCTGGTGCGGGGCGCACTGCTGGTGGCTCTGGCGCTGGCGCTGCAGTCACTGCGTTTGGTGCTGCCGATGCCGCAGTTGCTTTCTACGTTTATCATCGGTACTTTGGTGCATATGATGCTGGTGCTCACGCTGCAGCTGAGCGGACTGAAGACAGCGTTGCTGCTGGCGTTTTTGCTGCCGCTGACGGCCTACGTGCAGGGGCAGGTGCTGCTGCCGTTTCTGATTCCTGTAATCTGGCTGGGCAATTTTATCTTTGTGTTGCTTGTGCGTCAGTTTAAGGGCAGTCGCAAGCTGTTTTTATGTGTACCGCCGTTGGCGAAGGCCTGTGTTATGCTGCTGGCAGCCTGGGCTGCGCTGAGCTGTTTGGCGCTGCCGAATCCTGCGCTGCGTAAGACGATTATGTTTGCGATGAGCGTACCGCAGCTGCTGACGGCTGTTGCCGGTATTTTGCTGGCAGAGCAGGTCAAAAAGCGCCTGTGTCAGTTTAATTAAGCAGGACTTTGGAATAATATAACGAGTTTATGCGTGTCGAATTGTTCGATAGCTAAGATAACCGCCAGTGTAAAAGCTGTGCGGTTATTTTCTGCTTATGCTTAAGACAGCTCAGTAACCTTTTGGTAACTGAAGCACTTTTTTGTGCATACTTTACAGAAAAGCTGAAACAGCATATTATAATATAGGTAATGGATAGTAGTTATCTATTTTGTGAAGTTAATGTTAAAAATGCAATTACAATGACGCAAGCTATATTTCATATGCTATAATATACAAGCAGTAATGAGTTTTTTAGGGGGTTATCAGTATTTTAGAATTTAAACCTGTAACATTGGCACAAAAGCCTTTGTTTGAAAGCTATATATCAAAATCACATCAAAATGGCAGCGAATGTGCCTTTTCCAATCTTTTTGTCTGGCGTGACTGCTATCATATTTATTGGTGCGTAGCGCACGATTTCCTTTTGCTGAAGGTTAAACGCAACAACGTTGATTTTTACATTCAGCCTTTTGGCGGACGCGATGAGGATTTGCCGCGTCTGATGCAGGAGCTGAAGGAGGAGCATCAGGGCAAACCGTTTGAAATGCATGGTATCTATGATTTTACCAAGGAGCGCTTTGAGCGCGTGATGCCGGGTCTGACCTATGAAGAAGACCGCGACAACTGGGATTATGTATATCTGCAGGAAAAGCTGGCAACGCTTTCCGGCCGCAAGCTGCACGGACAGAAGAATCACTACAATGCCTTCGTCAAGGCGCATCCGGATTTCGTTTATGAGCCGATTACTATGGATAATATGATGGAATGCCTGAACTTCGGCGAGCGCTGGTGCGATGAGCATATGGCGGAGGATCCTTCGCTGCTGTGCGAAAAATATGCGATCCAGGAGGCCTTCCTGAGCTTTGAACAGCTGGAGCTGCGTGGCGGTGCAATCCGTTTCGACGGTAAAATTCAGGCCTTCAGCTTTGGCAAGAAGATTAACGACGATACAGCGGTGCTGCATGTAGAAAAGGCGCGGCATGATGTGCGCGGCCTGTATACTGCTATTACCAAAGAGTTTGCCGCTCATGCCTGGACAGATGTAAAATATCTGAATCGCGAGGAGGATATGGGACATCCCGGTCTGCGTGAGGCAAAAATGGCGCTGCATCCGGAATTTATGGTGAAAAAATATAATGTAATTATTGGGTGAGGTAGCTTATGATTTACCGTGTCTTGAGCAAGGAGCGCATGTATCAGGCAGAAGAGCTTTGGGATTACTGCTTTGAAAAAAAGACGGAGCCTTTCTTTCAGTACTATTTTGAGCAGTACTGCGGCAAGGATAATATGGTTATCGGTGGCTTTGACAAGGCTGGCGAGGACGAAAAGCTGCGCACAATGCTGCATATCAATCCCTATATGCTGCGCTTGTGCGGGCAGGATATGCTGGTGCCGTATCTTGTAGGAATTGCCACCGCTCCGGAAGCACGTGGACAGCATCTTTTGCGTCCGCTTCTGGAAACTGCCTTTGAGGTGCTGCGCTCACAGGGCTTTCCCTTTGTGACGCTGATGCCAATTAACGCCGGAATTTATCTGCCATATGAATTTGCTTATTGCTATTATCGTCACGAGTATAAGATGCCGCTGACACAGCTGCAGCTTCCTGCAATAGGTGATGACCTGTCGGTAGAACGTCTGGACTTAGTTTCCTTGCTGCAATCTTTAAAGGAGGAAGATGCAGAAATGCAGTCTTGCAATCCTTTGGCCGACGTTTACGCAAGCGTTACTGCGGCATGGAACGGCGTACCGCAGCGCACTGCTTTCCAATGGCGCAAGCTGTTGTCTGTAATTACGCAGGAAAATGTTTTGTGCGCTGTTGTCTATCGTGCGGGGGGAGCTGTTGGCTATATGCTTTACTCGCTGACTGACGGCAAGTTCAACGTGCAGGAGCTGCTTACGCAGGATGCTGCGGCGAAGAACCGTCTGCTGCAATATGCCGCAGGACACAGGAGTGAAGCGCAGGAGCTTTGCTGGCTGGCGGAGCCGTGGGATAAAACATATCTTAGCTTTGCGGACCAGGCGCTTACAGGCAGGCTGCAGCCGTTTATGATGGCGCGCTGCCTCGATGCGCGCGTGGCGCTCGCCAAGCTGCCGGTAGCAGAAGATATGAGCAGCGGCAGTGTGGTACTGCTATTGACAGATAAGATGCTTGAGCGTAATAATCATCTGCTGCAGCTGCGTACGTCACCGGGCAAGCTGGAGGCAGTCAGCACGCTGGAGCAGGAGGAGGTTACCATGGACATGGGCACCTTTACCCAGCTTTACTTCGGTGCGTTCAGCGCTACGGAGCTGTGGGAAGCAGGGCGCATCAAATGCAGCGATGTGCGGAAGCTGCAGCTGCTCGACGAGCTCTTTCCTAAATGCCGCACCTATAATAACGAATATTTTTAAAGCTTATGCAGGCTGTCGGAAGAAAACGACAGCCTGTTTTTTGTCTATAGCTGTAAATTATGAGAATGCCCCCAATACTTTTTGATTAGTATTGGGGGCAGTGATTATCAACAACTTTTTGATTTTACGGATGATAAATTTAAATCTGCTTTAATTATAGAGAATGATTTTGCTGTATATGTCTCAAATAATTTATAAACAATTTAGCAGACGAAGAAATATTACTTTTGTTGTAGAGTATCGAACATTCTTTGATTTTGTTGAGTTCGGCAATTCTCTTTACAGTGAGACAATCTGTGGAATATTCACTAAGGTAAGATTTAGGAATAATAGTGATACCTAAGCCTGCTTTGGCCAACATAACAGACGTATTTAAATCATCACAAAAGCAATATATAAATGGTTGAAAAGAGTTTTTTTCGCATAAAGCAGTAAGTGAATTTATAAGATTCTTTTTGATAATAAAAGGTGTGTTTTTAAGAGAAGCGATATTGATGCAGTCATTAGAATCTGTAAAAAAATCTTTCTTTCCGATGATTACCAGATAATCATTAGGGAGCGAAAGCTTCGTAAATTTGCTGTTTTCCGGAAGCTTTCTGGCAAAACACAGGTCTATTGTACCCAAGTTAAGTCGGGAGAAAAGAGCTTGCTTTTCGTCCTGAATTATATCTAGCCTGATATTCGGATAATCTTTATGGAATCCTTTCATAAGTTTTGGTAAATACTCTAGACCGATTGAGTTCCAGGAGCCTATAGAAATAATACCGGATTTGCCTGCTTGCAGGTCTTTTATTTTTGAAACAGCAGTATCGATACATAGGATGCAGTCACAAGCATATTTATAAAAAATTTCTCCGGAGCTTGTTAAAACAATATTTGTACCTTCTCTGTTAAATAGCTTGGTATCAAGCTCTCTTTCTAAGCTTTTAATACTCTGACTAATAGCAGGCTGTGTTACAAATAGTTTTTTTGCTGCTTTACTTATACATTTGGAGTTGGCTGTTTCTAAAAAATACTCTAATTGCTTAAAATCCATTGAATCTCAAATCCTTGCATAAAAAGAAGTTATACCGCTATAAAAAGATGTTTCTTTTAAAAAATGTAATTATCTGATATAATCATACCACAAGTAGCAGAGGGATTCAATAAGAAATAGCCTTATATTAGGAGGAGATGCGGTGTGAGTAAAGTTATTACGCTGATACTTCTGGTAGTAATTCTTGCTTTAGCAGGTTGTGGCGGTAATGCTGCCGATAACAGTAAAAGTAATCTGAAGACGGCATATAGTATTGTAGATTCTCGAGGTAAGAGGATTAGTTTTTATAAAAAACCGGAAAGAATTATCAGCTTGCATGTATCCACTGATGAAATTCTTTTGGATATGGTTGATTCCGAAAGAATTTTATCTGTTAGCAAAGGTGGTAGAGAAAGAGCATTATCACATGTTGTAGACAAAGCTAAGGCGGTCAACAAGACAACAGAAGAAAATATGGAATTTATGCTGGCAAATAAGCCTGATCTTGTAATCATAAGGGAAAACTTTAAAAAGGATTTTATTGACGCCTTAGAAAGCTCTGATATTAAAACGGTTGTAATCAAAAATCCTAAAAGGGTTGATGATATACCTGACTATATTATGCAGGTTGCCAAGGCTGTAGGTGAAGAAGAAAAAGGCGAAGAGCTTATCAAAACTTTTAAAAGTAGATTAGCGAAAATTAATAATCTGCATATTAGGGAAGCAGACAAGAAGAGTGTGATAATAGCAAGTTCCTTAGGTGCAAGAAGCTTTAAAGGTACAATTGTAGATGATATTATCCATAAGAGCCAACTGAAAAATGCTGTGGATGATACTGATTTACCTAATGATGCTAATTTGAATATAAATAAAGAGGAAATCATTAAAGCGAATCCTGATGTTTTCCTTTTAATAGATTGGAACATCGAAAAGATTAACAGAGGAGAATCTCAAGTATATAAAGATTATATGAGTGATGAATCACTGAAAGATGTAAAAGCTGTAAAAAACAATGATGTTATACTTATACCGATGAAGCTAACGGTTTGTTTTACTCACTATGTTTGCGAATCTATGGAAGATTTGACAAACATTGTTTATAAAAAATAAGGAGATGAGTTGAGTGAAGAAAAAATTAATTTTGTCAACAGGTATTCTTTTCTCTATGTTAGTTGCCGGCAACTGTTACGCTGCTGCTGGCGATATTCAAGGAGAATTTAAGCTGGATGAGATGGTCGTTACGGCATCGCGTATCGAGAAAAAAGATATTGATGTACCCGCGATGACTCAGGTATATAACGAAAAAGATATCGAAAGAACCGGCGCAACCAATGTAATGGATTTTATGTATAATGTTTTGGGTGCGGAGGTCTTGGATACAACGGCACCTGCAAAAAATGGTGTACATTTTAGAGGCACAGGTTCTTCTTCGAGAATGAGAACTTCAGCTTTAATTATGCTTAATGGCATACCTATTAATATTCAGGGTAGAGCGGATATTTCAGCAATTCCTGTAACTGCTATCAAAAGAATCGAAGTACTCAATGGTGGCGGCTCTGTACTTTACGGTACCGACGCATTAGATGGTATGGTTAATATTATTCTTAAGGATACTGTTAAAAACAGGCTTTATGGCGGCTTTGGTACGCATGGCTATCGTGAAGGGGGTATTGCTATTCAGGCTGATAAATTATCTCTTGCGTACGATGGCAGAAAAATCAGCGAAAGAGGTCATGATGGCATTTTAGGAAACAGTAACGTACCTACTAAAGTTAGGTATGGTGGTAAATATGATAGTAGCAACTATTTTGCGCATCTTGTTCCAGATGAACATTTAGATGTAGTATATATGCAGCGCGATTATTCAAATGATTATTTCTACCGTGGTCCTAGTGGCTATAATGATCCTGATGCCGAATCCAGATTATTAAATGTAAAATATAAAAACAAGAATCTGAATGTGTCTACTTATTGGAAGGATTATGAATTATCTATTGTAAATGATAAAACTGGCCTTACTACAGATAACTGGAGCAAGGTTTACGGTATTGATATAAATAATAAGTTTGATATCAGGAAGGCTTCCATTATTGTTGGCGGTAACTTTGATAGCGAACGTATGGCACAGACTAAAGGCACATATCGTAGAACACAAGATACCACTGCAATATATATGCTGTTAGATGCTCCGGTAAGTGAAAAAACTTCTGTAAGTGTTGGCGGTCGTCATGTGTATATCAGTGATCTGGGCAATAAATTCTGCCCACAATTCAATGTTTTGCATAAACTTGATGAAAACAGCAGCCTGTTCCTGAATGTGAATAAGGCATTCAGAACTCCTTTGGCAGAGGAACTGTTTGGTAATGCAGGCCATGGATATACGGGTAATCTTGCTTTGAGACCTGAAGAAGGCTGGTTAAGTGAAATTGGCTGGAAAAAGCAGTTTGATGATAAATCTGTAAAGATTGCCGTTTTCAATATGGATATTAAAAACAGAATTTCTAAAGACGCTACCAAAACTTTTGTGAATAACGATAAGTTTAAAAATACTGGCGTTGAAGCATTGTACGAGCAAAATATTGACAGTAAATGGAAATATAATGTAGGTATGACTTATTCTAATCCTAAAGAAAAATCAGCTGCTAAAGGATGGACTCAAGCTGACTATAAATTTATGGGTACTGCAGGAATTCATTATCAGCTCGACAAATATAATGCGTCTTTGAACGTTCAGTATTATGGCTTGCAAACTCCTTCAAGCAAGGATAAGGATGCAGTTAATTTCAACTTTAATATGGGCTATAAATTTGATAAAAACTCTTCTGTAATTTTCAGAGTTAAGAATATTGCAGATAGTGATAAGTCATTTGAATCATGCGGAAGTCAATTACCGAAGCGAGCTGTCAGCCTGACCTATTATTTAGATTTTTAATACTATAGTGATATGAAAAGAATAGCAGTTTTACGTTGTTTAAAAAGTTCTTCTCGCTGTAGTGGTGCCGGTTGTCTGAAAATCTTATTTAATAAAGATAAGGTATATTCTAAATATAAGGAAGAAGACATACAGCTTGCAGCATTTTGGACCTGTAATGGGTGTGACGATATATCGTTGGGTGACGAAGAAGGCCTCAGACGGAAAATAGCGTCTATGGAGCGTTCTTCAGTTGATGTAGTTCATTTGTCTCATTGTGTTTTTAAGAAGAACACGGACGGTTCAGAGGAAGTATGCCCCCAAGTTAGAGCTATTGTTTCCGAATTGGAAAAAATTGGTGTAAGAGTAGAGAAGGGATTCTAATAAAAGAAGAGTTGTTGCTGAAATGATATGTACCCCCAATACCGGTTGTCCAGTATTGAGGGTACATATCAAAAAGGTGACAGCTCTTCTTTTTCTTGATGTATCCGCAAATGCTGTCTACATATAGAAGTTTTATCTATATAAATTGTTAGGAGTACCTGGTGTTGTAGCGGAAAAAACCTGTTTTTCAACAGAAAAACCCATGCCTTACTTAACGTAAAGCATGGGCTGATTTTTGTCTGTACAGAATTTATTGTGCTGTTATTCTCTTTTCCATAACGTTATAAGCGATATCACCGTCATGCGGTTGACCATTGATTTTAACATTGCCATGGAAGGCTGCGATTTTCGTCTTCCAGCAGTAGCTGCCGCTGTCTGCAGTGATTTTGTTGGTGTTATCATTGAAAACCAGATTGCCATCTACATAAGCAGTTCTGTCGGAATGATATACATCTACCTTATCGCAGGCGAAGCTCATATCGCCGAAGCTCAGATGAATGTTACCCTGTCCGTGAACCTCCATAGCATAAAGATATACCTTAGTGGCATCGCCGGTAATGGTTAAGGTTGTGTCATGTGCCGGAAACTGTACAAAGACGTGTCCCTGCAGGTCATATACGCCAGTGAGCGGATTGAATGTGCGGCTGTCGCTGGTGATTACCGGATCGGCAAAGCACATAGAAGGCAGCATCATAACAAGCATAGTTAATATTAAAAGAAATTTCTTCATGAATAAGTCACCTCTTGAAGCATGAAAAACAGGAGAAATTTTTAGTGTACTTTTTATTATAGTATTTTTAGAGAGTCGGTGCAAGCGTAAAAAAAGATTTTTTTAGAAAAAAAGAGGATTTTCCCTTTATACATTGAATATAGATTATGTGTGAAATATAGTTGGAGGCGGAGAGGGTAATGAACGGAGATTTTGAAAACTTTAAAGAGCAGGTGCGCAGCACAGCCGATATGGTAGAAATAATCTCCGGTTACGTGCCGTTGAAAAGGAAAGGCCAGAACTATTGGGGCTGCTGCCCGTTTCACGGAGAGAAAACACCGTCCTTTTCGGTGAACCCTGGCAAGAGCATGTTTTATTGCTTTGGCTGCCATGAGGGCGGCGACATTTTTAAATTTATTATGAAAATCGAAAACTGTAGCTTTATGGAAGCATTAAAGCTGTTGGCTGCCAGATACGGTATCCCGATACCGGAAAAGCAGAAAACGGCCGCAGAAATTGCACGCGAGAAACAAAGAGACAGCATTTACAGTGCTAACGAGCTGGCGTCAAAATTCTTTCAGGCCTGTCTGACAAAAACTGCTCATGGTGAACCGGCACTGGCATATCTTGCCGGACGTGGCATCAGCAGAGAGATTATTGCCAGCTTTGGCATAGGCTATGCGCTGAATAACTTTACAGCACTTGTCACCTCGCTGGGCAAGCGTGGCTGCCAGCCGCAGGTTTTGGAGGCTGCCGGCTTGGCAGCACAAGGACGCGGCGGCTATTATGATAAGTTTCGCAACAGGGTGATTATTCCAATCCGTGATGCCCGTGGCCGTATAGTTGGCTTTGGCGGGCGCGTGCTGGACAATAGTACGCCTAAGTATCTGAATACAGCGGAAACGCAGTGGTTCAATAAGCGGCGCCTGCTGTTCGGTTTGGATATTGCGCTGAAGGCTATCCGCAAAAGCGGTAAGGCTGTAGTTGTTGAAGGCTACATGGACGCCATCAGCCTGCATGCTGCCGGCTTTGATAATGTGGTAGCGTCTATGGGTACGGCCTTTTCGCAGGAGCAGGCTAAGCTGCTGCAGCGTCTGGCGGAGGAGGTTATCTTCTGCTATGACAGCGATAGTGCCGGACGTAAGGCCTCGGTGCGAGCAGTGAGCATTGCTCGGGAAGCGGGGCTGAAGGTGCGCATTGCCGGTGTGCCTGATGGTAAGGATCCTGATGAATATGTTCGCCAGCATGGTAAGGATGCTTTTGAGAAGGTGCTGGCGGCAGCGCAGAATGGTATAGATTTTCAAATAGATGAAACAATCCTGCAAAATAATGTAGCAAATTTAGCAGGAAAAGTTGAAGCTGTGTCGAATATACTACCATTCCTACTAGAATGTAAAAATGAAATTGAAGCGTCGGAGCATATCCGAAGATTGGCGCAGCGGCTGACTATCGATGAAGGCCTGATAGCGGAGGAATACCGCAAGGCAGCACGCAAGGGTGGCAGACAGCAGGCTGGACAGTTGCAGGTTATGCCCGAAGAAAAAAGCGCCGGCGTTGGCCAGCAGGCCGAGGAGCTGCTCCTAAGGCTGCTTTTGGAGCAGCCGCAGCTGTGTGATGAATGCAGCATGGATGTGCAGGAAATCGGCTTTGAGAATGCTGTGCTGGCACAGCTTTTTGAGCGGTTGTGCGAGCTTGGCATTGGGTATACGACGGATAAGCTGAATAATATTCTGGATGATGCAGCGCAGACAGCATTGGCACGCATTCTGGCACATCGGCTGCCGGAAGGCGATACGGATAAGCTTTTGCAGGACTGCCTCAGACAGATGCGACGGCTGCGTTTGGAAAAGGAATATGAAAAACATCGTCTGTTGGCAGATGAATATGAAAGGTCGGCAGATGAGCGTTTTCTTGGGGAATTAATGGAAAGTCAAAGGATAAAGAATGAAATCAAAAAACTCTATGGAAACTAAAAAAAATATGGAAGGAGGGGACACCATGGCTACAACAAGCAAAATAACTCAGGAACAAATTGATGAGCTTATCCGCAAGGGAAAGGCTAATAAGGGTGTTCTCACCTATAGCGATGTAATGAAGCTCACTAATACTATGGAAGATATCACTACTGCGGATGTCGAGCATATATATGAGGTTATTACACTCAAGGGCTTGGAGCTGGTTGAAGATGACAATTCGTCTGATGAAGATATATTGCCGCTGGTTGACAATGACGCAGATGATGATGATCAGGAGGTCAGCGAATCTGAGCTGGCTAATCTGTCTGTGCCGGAAGGCATCAGCATTGATGATCCTGTACGTATGTATCTGAAGGAAATCGGCAGAGTGCCTCTGCTTGTAGGCGAGGACGAGGTTAAGCTGGCTAAGCGCATGGATAAGGGCCGTCAGGCAGAGCGTATTCAGCGCGGCAAGATGATTGAGCTGGAGGAGCCTGCGTTTACTGCTGAGGACAGCGGCAGCACCTTGATTGAAAAGCTGCGTGAATATATGAAAGAGGAATGGCAGATTACCAGAATGCGTTCTGTTTTCCGCGTAGCTCAAATGATTAAGGAGCGTCATAAAGCAGGTAATCCTTATACTATTGCTGATTATGAGAATCTGATTTTTGAATTCACTAAGGACGAACGCCTGCATCTGCAGCGTCTGATGGCAGAACAGAAAACGATGATTCCTGATTGCGAGCAGTTTGTTGTTGCACGTGAGACAAGCGATAAGGATGACCATAAGCTTTACCATATTAAGGCAATTCTTGAAGAAATCAAGGAACGCCTGAGTGATGGCAGAGAAAAGGATACCAAGGTTGTTGAAGCCTACTGCAACATAGATGAAGATTTTGAAAAGCTTTTGAAGGCAGTTGAAACCCAGGGCAATGATGCTAAAAAGTGTCTGTCCGAAGCTAACCTGCGTCTGGTAGTAAGCATTGCTAAGCGTTATGTTGGTCGTGGCATGCTGTTCCTGGATTTGATTCAGGAGGGCAACCTGGGCCTGATCAAGGCTGTAGATAAATTTGACTACAACAAGGGCTTTAAGTTCAGTACCTACGCTACATGGTGGATTCGTCAGGCTATCACCCGTGCGATTGCCGATCAGGCACGTACAATCCGTATTCCTGTACATATGGTGGAAACCATTAACAAGCTTATCCGCGTTTCCCGCCAACTGCTGCAGGAGCTCGGTCGTGAGCCGTTGCCGGAAGAAATTGCCAAGGAGATGGATACTTCCGTAGACAGAGTACGCGAGATTATGAAAATTGCGCAGGAGCCTGTTTCTCTGGAAACTCCTATCGGCGAAGAAGAGGATTCGCATCTTGGCGACTTCATTGAGGATCATGATGCACCGGCACCTGCTGATGCTGCTTCCTTTACTCTGCTGCGTGAGCAATTAGGTGAAGTACTTGAAACGCTTACCGTTCGTGAAAAGCGTGTGCTGGAGCTGCGCTTTGGCCTGGAGGATGGCCGCAGCCGTACTCTGGAAGAGGTTGGCCAGCACTTTGGAGTAACCCGTGAGCGTATCCGTCAGATTGAAGCTAAGGCATTGCGCAAGCTGCGTCACCCCAGCCGTAGCAAAAAGCTGAAGGACTTCTTAGAATAATAGTTGACAAACAACTGTAACTATTATAAAATAATACTGTTTGGTAGATTGCATGGGCCTATAGCTCAGTGGTAGAGCCGCCGGCTCATAACCGGCTGGTCGTAGGTTCGAACCCTACTGGGCCCACCAATACCTTACATCAGCAAAACGAAGTGAACGCAGGTCGAAAGGCCTGCGTTTTTAATTTCTATGAGTTGACATTTATCTGCTTATAGTGACATAATTAAATAGTTATCAAGAATACAGATTCATTTCACTGAATAAGTTTGAATAATTACCAAGGAGGTAAGAATGTTTACTTTAAAAAATGGTGACGGTATGGTTTGGCCTGACGGCAAGCGTATCGCCGTGATGGTTACCTTTGATTTTGATGCGGAGCTGCTGCGTAAATCTGTAATCGGCAAGCGAACAATCGGCTTTTCCGATACAAGCAGAGGTCAATACGGTCCTGATGAGGGCTTGAAGCGTTGTCTGGATATGCTTGAACGGCAACAGCTTAAAACTACCTTTTTTGTTCCCGGCCGCATTGCGGAGCTTTATGCCGATAAGGTGCAGCAAATAGTGGACGCAGGCCATGAGCTTGCCTATCACGGCTATCTGCACGAAGCCTCTGTAGATATGCCTGCTACCGAAGAAAGAGAGAACATGGCTAAGAGTGAGGCGCTGCTGGAAAAAATAAGCGGTCACAAGGTTGTCGGCTATCGCGGTCCACTGGATTTATTGCCTAACTGTGCTATGCAGCTGATGGCTGAACGTGGATATTTATACGGTTCTACACTTAAGGATTGCGACTGGGCGTATGTGCATGAGGACTACCCGCTTGTGGAGCTTCCTACAGAGCCAACGCTGGATGATTTCTCTTGGTTCTACTTTTCTTATGCTGATGAAGCTACAATCACCTGTAGCTATCCGGTGGACTACGTTTACGATATCTGGAAGGATAATTTTGACGAGCTTGCCAATGAGGGTGACAAAATTTTTGTGCTCAAGCTGCATCCGCAGCTTATCGGCCGCAGCAGCCGCGTGCGCATGCTGGAACGCTTTATTGCCTATATGAAGGCGAACGGCGCATGGCTTGCAAGCTGCGAAGAGGTAGCGCGTTACGTAAAAGAGTTTTACGCTAAACGTGCGGAAGGAGGCGAAGCATGATGAACTGGAACTGGCCTGATAATAAACGCATTGCTTTACTGCTTTCCTTTGATATTGATGCGGAAACGCTGTGGCTTACACGCAACGATATCAATGAACGTCACCTGGTGCACATGTCCCGCGGTCTTTATGCAACGAAGCAGGGCTTGCCGCGCATCCTGAAAATGCTGGAGGAGGAAGGTCTTAAGGCAACCTTTTTCACTACTGCTTATACAGCGGAAATTCATCCGGAAATCATTCAATACATTGCAGCACAGGGACATGAAATCGGCTATCACGGTTATCTGCATGAAGTAAAGGATACCTATGAAGAAGAAAATGCGCTGATGGATAAGGTTGATGCTATCTTCCGCAGCCTTACCGGCAAACGTCCCGTAGGTGTGCGTATGCCTGATGGTATCGTGCATGATTTTCATAAGCAGCTCTGGCTGGACCGCGGTTGCATCTATTCCTCCAACTGGCGTAACAATGACGGGCCTTTCCTGCTGCAAATAGACGGCAAGGAAATACCTATCGTTGAGCTGCCGAAGGACGGCATTGTTGATGATACCTCCTATGATATGTATACTCTGCAGCATCCGGAGCATTATTACCTGCGCAGCGGACGCGAAATGGTGCAGATTTGGCAGGATGAGTTTGACGGGTTGGCAGATGAAGGACGCATCATTAATTTCGTTATGCATCCGCAGTTTGTCGGACGTCCGGGATATGTTCGTGCATTGCGTTCATTTATTCATTATGCAAAAGAAAATGGAGCCTGGATTACTACTGACGAAGCCTGTGCTAAACATGTTTTAAAGCAGAAGGGTTATGACATTGAGGTTCGTTACTGATTGGAAAAAATCTGTTGGCAGTGTCGCTGATTCTATGGTATAATAATTCATTATATGAGCAAGTTTACTCATTAAATGTACGGAGTAAACAGATATTAAAAAATGAGAGGGGTTTTTCTAATGAAAAAGTTTACAATGAAAAGTATTTTTGCTTTCCTGGCAACAGCAATGCTTGCTATGATGCTGGTAGGCTGCGGTGGCGAGAAAAAAGATGCTGCAGCTGATGCAGGCAAGGGTGACAAATGGGTTGTTGCTATCAACTCCACCTTCCCGCCGTTTGAATCCGTAAAGGAAGGCACCAAGGATTACCAGGGTGTTGATATTGATATCGCTCACTACATCGCCAAGAAGATGAACAAGAAAATCGAATTCACCGATATGAAATTCGCTTCTTTGGTACCTACTCTGCAAAGCGGTCGTGCTGATGTTATTATTTCAGCCATTTCTCCGACTTCTGAGCGTGAAAAGGTTGTATCCTTCTCCAAGCCGTATTATTTCCCGATGAAGGCTATTCTCTGCAAAAAGGGTGCAGGCTATGACGATATGGATAAACTGAAGGGTAAAAAAGCCGGTGCTTCTATGGGTACTACCTATGCTAAAGAGCTGAAGGCTGTCGGCGGTATCGAAGTTGTTGAAATGGATACTACTCCGCTGGTTGTTCAGGATATTAAAAACGGTCGTCTGGCTGCAGGTCTGTTTGATTCTTCCCAAGCTGCTGTTTTCGTAAAACAAAATCCTGATCTGGAGCTGCACGTTCTGCAGGGAACTGTAGTAAAAGACGATACCTTTGCTATTGCGCTGCCGAAGGATTCCAAGGATGTTGAAAAAATCAACGAAATCCTGAAGGAAATGCGTACCAATGGTGAGCTGCACAAAATTCTCGTAGCTCATCTGGGTGAAGAAGGCACTAAAGAATACGAAGCTGCAATTGCAAACCTGGATATTGCTAAGCTGTAAGAGGTGAATTAGCAGATGTTAGATTTTTCCGTTCTGGAACCTTATATACCGCTTTTGGCAACCGCTGTCTGGATTACGCTTAAATTCACTTTCTTTTCTACGATTATGGGCTTTTTCGGCGGCTTTATCCTGGCGCTGATAACATTGTCCAAGAACAGAGTACTTTCCTTCCTGGCGAAGGTTTATATCTCTGTCTTCCGCGGTACACCGCTTTTAGTACAGCTGATGCTGATTTACTTTGCGACACCGCAGCTGACGAGCTATACTATTTCTGCTTTGGAGGCAGGCGTGCTTTCCTTTGGCCTGAACAGTGCCGCATATATTTCCGAAGCACTGCGCGGCGGTATTCTTGCTGTCGACAAAGGTCAGTGGGAGGGAGCAATGTCCTTGGGCGTGCCTAAGCATCGCTTCCTGCTGGATATTATTCTGCCGCAGGCTATTAAGAATGCATTGCCTTCTCTGGTAAACGAAAGCATTATGCTGCTGAAGGATTCCAGCCTTGTTTCCGTTATCGGTGTTGCCGATACGCTGCGCTGGGCGGATCTGATTCAGGCTAAAACCTTCCGTGCGTTTGAAGCCTTTATCGTAGCAGCTGCTGTTTATTATGTTTTGGTTATGGCCCTGAACTTTTTGGGCGGTTTGTTAGAAAAGAAGGTGCGCGTCAGTGATTGAGATTCAACACCTGTCTAAAAGCTTTGGTGATTTAGAGGTCCTTAAGGATGTTTCCCTGACAATAAAAAAAGGTGAGGTTGTGACCATTATCGGTTCTTCCGGTTCAGGAAAATCTACGCTGCTGCGTTGTATCAATCTGCTGGAGCAGCCTACTGGCGGAGCAATTTTATTCGAAGGTAAGGACATCGTAAATTCCAAAATTAAAATTGAAGATATCCGCAAGAATGCCTGCATGGTGTTCCAGCATTTTAATCTTTTTGCCAATATGACTGTTCTGGAGAATATGACCTACGCTCCCCGCGTAGTCAACGGTCTGTCCAAGCAGGAGGCCAAGGAAAAGGCTATGAAGCTGTTGGCAAAGGTTAATCTTTCCGACAAAGCTAATGAATATCCCAGCCGTCTGAGCGGCGGTCAGAAGCAACGTGTAGCGATTGCGCGTGCTTTGGCGATGGAGCCGAAGGTACTGCTTTTGGACGAGCCTACCTCTGCACTTGACCCGGAAATGGTCAAGGAGGTACTGGATGTTATCAAGCAGCTTGCCAATACCGGTATTACCATGGTTCTTGTTACCCACGAAATGGGTTTTGCCAAGGACGTATCGGATACAGTTTATTTCATGGACGGCGGTTATCTGATTGAAAGCGGTACGCCGGATGAAGTATTCAACCATCCGAAAACGGAACGCGCGAAGAAGTTCCTTGCTTCTGTTTTGGTATAAGGATATACGAATGAAAATATTTATAATTAATCCTGACTTTGGGGTTACTCCTGAGCAGATGGCAGCACGCTGTCATCTGCTCAGTGCGCATGTAGGTCCTGATGTGGAGCTGCATATGGAGTGCCTTGTTGAAAATCATATCGAAATTGATTCTGCTTTGGATGCTGCGCTTGCTGCACCTGAGATTATCAAAATGGCTGTGCGTGCTGAAAGTGAAGGCTATGATGCAGTCGTGCTGTACTGCTTCAGTGATCCTGCGGTGGATGCCTGCCGTGAAATTGTAAGCATACCTGTAGTAGGCGGCGGTCAGGCTAGCTGTCTTCTGGCTCCGCTGGTAGGCAGGCAGGCCGGGCTTTTGCTGGCAGATACTGCGCGTTATGCGGAAAAGCAGCTTTTTGTTGCTCAATGCGGTGTTGAACCTGCGCGTATTGCTGCAATCGGCGGCATTGAGGCCCGTGGTGTTGATTTGTGGGCAGAGCGTGAGCGTGTTCTGGACCTGCTTACGGAAGCCGGCAAAAATTTGCTGGCGGCAGGCAGAGTACAGGTACTGCTTTTGGGGTGCTTATCCTTTTTAGGTTTGGCGCACCCGCTCAGTGAGCGTCTGGGCGTTCCTGTTGTTGACCCGGCGGTGGCACCTGTGGCGCTTGCGGAATGCCTTGTGCGGCAGGGACTAAAAACAAGCCGCAAGGCTTATCCTGCACCGCCGTTGCGCAAACGGACGTGGCAGAGCGGTCAATTATAAACAGCTTGCTTTTCTATAGGAAATAGTGTAAGATAATATTAGTATTAAAATCTTAAGAAGAGAGGTTACTGTTTTAATGAAAAAGAGCTTATTGACTTTGATTATGGCTATGATTATGGCTTTGGCTTGCACAACCAGCGCGTTTGCTGCCGAAGAATTGGGATATGTAAATGTTGAACGTGTTTTCCGCAGCTATCCTGATATTCAGACTACTATGAGCGTTATCAATCTGGAGCGCCAAAAGGCTGAAAATGAATTCAACCAAAAGGCTCCGAACCTTGATGACAAGGGCAGACGCGAGCTGGGCGAAAAATTATCCGCTCAGGTAGATAAGAAGGAAGCTTCCCTGCTGAATCCTATTCGCGAAAAAATCCGCAAAACTATCGGCCAGGTAGCAAAGTCTCATGGTATTAATAATGTAGTTGATGCCAGTGCTGTTGTATTTGGTGGCAAGGATCTGACTGAAGAAGTTATCGCTGCTGTTGCTCAAGGCAAATAAAAACTAATGTTATTGAAGGCTGTCGCAGGCAAGCGACAGCCTTTTTTTAGTGAGTGTGTTATAATATAAGTAATTTTTTTGCGAGGTGAAGCAGATGCCGGTCTGTCCCTTTGATTTTGTAAATGACGGGAAAAAGCATAATATCTGCCTTATCGGCGGCGGCGGTAAAACGACGGTTATGTACGAGCTGGCAGCGGCATGGGCAGCTTGCGGACGCAGGGTGCTGGTGTTGACGAGTACGCATATCCTGCAGCCTGCAGATGGCAGCTTTGCTGCCGATGTGCCTGCGGTGCAAGATTTGTGGCAGCAGGGGCGCTATGCTGTTATCGGTACACCGGAACTGTTAACAGGTAAGCTGACGGCGCCGCCGCAGTTCTTATATGAAGTGATGCAGCCGCAGGCAGACGTGATTTTGTGTGAGGCTGACGGCTCCAAGCATCATCCGTGCAAAGCGCCTGCGGCGCATGAGCCTGTGCTTTTGCCGGACAGTGATATTGTGCTTGCCGTTGCCGCCATGGATGCTTTAGGCCATTCGCTGGCGCAGGCTTGCCAGCGTCCACAGCCGGCGGCAGAGCTTTTAGGCTGCAGCTTAGATTCTGTCATTGATGAACAAATGCTGGCTGCTTTGCTGCTGTCTGAGCAGGGAGCACGCAAAAATGTCGGCGCACGCGCTTATTATATTGTCTTGAATAAATGCGACCTGATAAAAGCAGCGCAGCAGGAGGAAATGCGTTGGCTGTTAGTGAGTGCAGGCATGGATGAGCGAAGAATATGGCTTCGTGAAAGGGGAGAATAATAAATGCTGAAGATTATTGTACGCGGTGGCGGTGACCTGGCAACAGGCGTTATTCATCGCTTGTGGGGTGCGGGCTTTAAGGTGCTGGTGCTGGAGTGCGCCAAGCCTGCGGCGATTCGTAGGCAGGTAGCGCTGTGCGAGGCGGTGTATCAGGGCAGCGTTCAGGTAGAAGGCCTGACGGCATGTCTGATAAAAACTTTGCCTGAGGCAGATTCTGTGTGGGAGCGTGGCGAAGTGCCGGTGCTGGTTGACGAAGCAGCAGACAGTGTGCGTGCTTTTGCACCTGATATTGTGATTGATGCGATTATCGCCAAGCGCAATTTAGGAACAAACAGTGCAATGGCACCACTCGTAATTGCCTTAGGCCCCGGCTTCGGCGTGGGCGCAGATGCCGACGTGATTGTAGAAACGAAACGCGGTCATAACCTGGGACGCATTATACGCAGCGGCAGTGCTGCACCTAACAGCGGCGTACCCGGTAACATCGCAGGCTACAGCAAGGAGCGTGTGCTGCACGCACCCTGCGCAGGCGTTCTGAATGTTGTTCATGATATAGGCAGCATTGTAGAAAAGGGCGAAACTATTGCATCTATTACTGACGGCAGTAATCAGGTGGCGGTAACGGCAACGCTTTCCGGTCTTATTCGCGGTATGATACGCGATGGCTTTACTGTCACTAAAGGCTTTAAAATTGCCGATATTGACCCGCGCAAGGAGGAGCTGGCCAACTGCTTTACGATTTCGGATAAGGCGCGCTGTATTGCCGGCAGCGTCCTGGAATTAGTCTGCCGTTATGCACAGGAGAAAGAAAAATGAAGTATCTAATGAAAAGAATACGCTCGCAGTCTTTGAGCTCACGGCCTTGCTATCTTGTTGCTTTGATTGAGAGTGAAGGCTCTACTCCGCGCACCAGCGGCGCCTATATGTTGGTCGGAGTAAAGGGTTTGCTTTACGGAACCATCGGCGGCGGCGGTATGGAATATGCGGCGCAGCAGCTGGCACAGCAGCGTCTGCGCTGCGGTGGCGGCAGCTTTGTAAAAACGTTTGACCTTTCTCCGGCAGCAGGCATGGCCTG
Organism: uncultured Phascolarctobacterium sp.; assembly: GCF_902463975.1. Classification (GTDB taxonomy): domain Bacteria; phylum Bacillota; class Negativicutes; order Acidaminococcales; family Acidaminococcaceae; genus Phascolarctobacterium_A. Next base: position 10,269 of record NZ_CABQHJ010000020.1, on the reverse strand, counting down.
CGGCGGCAGCTGTCAGGTGCAGTTTTGTTACCTGCCTGTGGGGGAAGAAACGGGGGATTTGGCAGAGGAAGCTCTTAGTGCAATGAAGCAGCATTTTCCCTGGTGGTTCCTGCTGCCTTTGGGTGAAGGCAACGCACTGCCGCAAATAAAAAAAGACCTGCAGCTTGCAGGTCGCAGAGGTGTAGTTGATATAGACGGCTGCACCTATTATGCGGAGCAGTATGATTATGACGGTGCGGTTTATGTTTTTGGCGCAGGTCATGTTGCGCGTGAGCTGGTGCCGCTTTTGAGTCATCTCGGGTTTAAATGCATTGTGCTGGATGACAGAGCGGAGTTTGCGGATGCGGCAGCCTTTCCGCAGGCGGAGCGCGTACAGCAGGTTGATTTTACTAAGCTGCAGGAGGTTTGCAGCCTGACGGCAAGGGATTATGCGGTAGTTATGACGCGCGGCCATGTGCATGACGCTAATGTGGAGCGCTATCTGTTGACTACGCCGGTTGGCTATATCGGCATCATGGGCAGTAAAAATAAAGCTGCCATGGCCAGAGCAGCTTTGCTGGCGGACGGCTATAGCGAGCAGCAGCTTGCGCGTGTTATAACGCCCATCGGAATCGACATAGGCAGTGAGACGCCGGCGGAGATTGCGGTGAGTATTGCAGCACAGTTAATCCAAACTAGAGCAGAACGCGTATAAGGCATCATATACTTCATCGAGAAGGCCTCGGCGTAGCAATAGTACGCCGTCGGCCTTCTCTCTTCGTCTCTGATACCTTCTCCGCGTTCTGCTGATTATAAAGTATAAGACATCATATACTTTCATCAGGAGGCCTCGACGTAGCAGTAGTACGCCGTCGGCCCTCCTTCTTCGTCTCCGGTACTTTCTCCGCGTTCTGTTGAAAGGGAATGTACAACATACTTCGTCTATATAAAAATAAAGTATCCCACGCTTTTTGTGGTCTTGCCATTATCTGTATATTTAAATGACAAATAAAGCCTCCTGCTTTAGAATGTTAATGTACTCAAAATCAACTTCTAAAAAAGGAGGCTAAGACAATATGTTTTACGAAAATTTTATCACAAAATTACTCAATATTAAACCATCTGATTTACTTTCTGTAATGAGTAGCTCCAAAAAAGATGGCTCTATCATACTTAAGGTACGACTTAAACCCAAGGAATGTTATTGCCATATCTGTAATATTCCTAGAAAAACTCATGGATATTATCAAAGAAAACTAACTCACACAACTCTCGTTAATCGCCAAGGTATTATTATATACGAGCAGCGCAGGTACAAGTGCTCTGAATGCGGTTCTACCTTCAGTGAGTGCAATCCGTTTATTGATACTAGTGAAAGAGTCACTTATGAAACTAAAATCAATGTACTAAAAGATTTGAAGCAACCAGAAAATACGTATACATCTATAGCGCAAAAGTATAATCTATCTGCGACAAAAGTCACTAGAATTTTCGATAAACACGTTACTATAAAAAGAAAACCATTGCCTATGGTTCTGTCTATTGACGAGCATTATTTTCTTAGCTCTTATTATGGAACAAAGTACTGCTGCCTTTTCATGAATTTCCAAACAGGCGTAATGATTTATATTATTTATGACCAGAAGAAAAATTGTCTTACAGATTATTTTTCTTCGATAAAAAATGAAACCTTAGATATGCGAACATTGAAATCTGAACTTGATAATGTTAAATACATTTCAATTGACATGTATCTTACAGAGATATAGCTAATATCTTCTTTTCTAAAGCTAAAGTTTGTGCAGACAGCTTTCATGTACTAAAACATCTTACTGACGATTTTCGTAAAATAAGGTTACGATTGGCACGCAATACTGAAGACCATACATTAAAATATCTGTTAGTAAAATTCCGTAGTATATTCGACCATAACAAAAACATCGACAATGAACCAAGATATAATAAACGGTTGAACAGGTATGTAAATCTTAGAGATATTCGTGATATTGTTTTCAACGCTTTTGAAGAGCTTAGGGCAGCATATGAGCTAAAAGAATTAATGCAGAAACTACGCTTGAAGAAGCACCTAAAGTTATAGATGAAGCAATAGAATATTTTGAGTCATGTGGCAGAATATGAAGAGTTCTACAAAATGCTAACGAATTGGCACGAGAAAATCATTAATTCATTCACATTGACTAATGGCAAACACATTAATAACAGCTATATGGAATCGAAAAACAGTGTCTTAAGCAGATTAATTTTTAATGCCAATGGTTTTAAGAACTTCGAAAGGACACGCAACAGAATGCTCTATTGTTTAAATCCAGATGATACGTTTAGATTATAAATAAAAAGAGTATATGGTAAAAATGAGAAGTCTCTTATTTTTACCATATACCACAAAATTCGTTAGAGCAAAACCACAGAACTGTTAAAGCCTAACCACAACTTTTGCCGTAGCGAAACCACAAAATCTGTTAAAGCATAACCACACAAACGTTAGAGCGCATACCACAACTTTTGGGGGACACCCTAAAAATGAGCACCTCAACGTAGCGAAAGTACGTAGTCGGTGCTCATTTTTAAAGTTCTCGCTTGGATTGCGAACAAAAAAGCCTATCTGATAAAATTTATACGGATTTTCTCTGTAATTTTCTTTACAATATTGCCTGATATGCGATAAAATAGATGCATGAAAAAATGAAGGGGTGCTTATATGTCTAAGTTTGTTAAACTGTCTGAGGAAGCTTATAAGTTTGAAGGCAAGCTGTCTTTGAGCTCAGCTATTCCTTTAGGTCTGCAGCATGTTTTGGCTATGTTTGTCGGCAATCTTACACCGGTTCTGATTATTGGCGGTGCCTGCGGTATTGTCGGCGGTGCCGGTTTTGAACAGCTGCAGGTTGTTTTGATTCAGAATGCTATGATTGTTGCAGGTCTGGTAACATTGCTGCAGTTATATTCCGTTGGTCCCTGCGGTGGCAAGGTGCCTATTATCATGGGTACAAGCTCCGGCTTTATCGGCGTGTTTGCCGGTATCGTTGCAACCTTGGGCAGTGGTGTTGTCGCCTATGGCGCTATTATGGGTGCTTCGATTATCGGCGGTGTTTTTGAAGCAGTGCTTGGTCTTGTGCTCAAGCGCATCCGTCGCTTCTTCCCGCCTGTTGTCTGCGGTACTGTTGTACTGTCCATCGGTCTGTCGCTGATTTCCGTAGGTATCAATTCCTTTGGCGGCGGCTTCAAGACGAAGGACTTCGGTTCTATAGAAAACCTGTTGCTTGGTTTGTTTGTGCTTTGCGTTATTCTTTTCTTTAAGCATGGCACTAAGGGCTTTTTGAGCTCTTCTTCCATTCTGCTTGGTATTATCGCCGGCTATATTGCTGCGATTTTCATGGGCTTTGTACTGCCTACAACCGCAGTTACGCCTGACGGAGTAGAATACACCAAATCATGGGTACTGCATTGGGACAAGGTGGCGAACGCATCCTGGTTCGCTGTGCCTCAGCTTATGCCGGTTGATATCGTGTTTGATATGCGTGCTATTATGCCGGTATTGATTATGTTTGTTGTTACTGCAGTTGAAACTGTCGGTGATATTTCCGCAGTTGTTGAAAGCGGTCTGAACCGTGAAGCTACGGATAAGGAATTGTCCGGCGGCGTTATTTGTGACGGCATTGGCTCTGCCATCGCTGCTGTCTTCGGCGTACTGCCTAACACCTCGTTCTCTCAGAATGTTGGTCTGGTTGCTATGACGAAGATTGTTAACCGTTTTGCTTTGGCAACCGGTGCGGTATTTTTGATTCTCTGCGGCCTGATTCCTAAGCTGGGAGCTTTGGTTTCCATCATGCCGCAATCCGTTCTGGGCGGCGCTGCTGTAATGATGTTCTCCTCTATTGTTGTCAGCGGTATTCAGCTGGTTACCAAGGAGAAGCTCAACCCGCGCAGCCTGACAATTATTTCCGTTGCTTTAGGCGTTGGCTACGGCATGGGCGCTACACCTGGCATTCTGGCACACTGCCCGGAGGCTATGCGCATGATGTTCGGTGAATCCGGCATCGTTCCGGCAGCCTTTGTAGCAATTTTGCTGAATGTTATTCTGAATAGGGGCGAAGACGCTCAAGCGTAAGTTTATCCTGCTGTGTATCTATATCCAGCAGCTCGTTGATATCCTGAACCGGTACTTTTACTACCAGTTCAGGATATTTTTTTGTCAGTACGGAACCACCCTTGTCCTGCGGCAGCTGCTGCAGTTCATCAGCAAATTTTGCAGGGAAGATGATGGGGTTACCGGGAGTTTCTTTGTAATACAGGCGATGGATTTTTTGCGGCTGTGATAAAAAGCTTTCAGCAAGGCGGATAAGTGTTGTCTGCTGTAAAAGCGGCTGGTCGCCAACGGCGAAGAGCAGGCCAGCGGCCTGAGGCAGGTGCTGTAGCATATAAGCAGTGCCTAAGCGCACGGTGTCGCTCAGATAGGGCTTGTCATGGAGCAGGCAGGGGATTTGCTGCTGCGCGCAGATTTCCGCAACCTCCTTGTGGCGTGTAACGACGATACGCTTGGCGAAAAGTCCTTGGCTGATATCAAGAATGTGCTGCAGCATGGGCGCTCCGTCGATAGCTGTCAGCAGCTTGTTGGCACCGAAGCGGCGGCCTACGCCGGACGCCAGGATGATGCAGGCTATGTTAGAATATTTTACGTTCATAGGTCTACCTCACGGTTTTGATTATATATCTTTATTATAAGACTGAATTGTGGAGCTAACAAGCGGGGGAGTACCGATTAGCGGAAGAATATATTTTATCCGCAAAAACAAAAAACTCTGTAACCGAAGTTACAGAGTTTAGTTTCAAGTGGTGGCCCTGGCAGGATTCGAACCTGCGACCTTTTGATTCGTAGTCAAACGCTCTATCCAACTGAGCTACAGAGTCACATCAGCGTTGCTTTTGTTTCAAGCAACAATGATATTATAGCGAAAAGTGAGCTTTTTGTCAACACTTTTTTAAAATTATTTTTTAGATTTTTTTTCGACAGCTTTTTCTTTGGCAGCAGGCTGATGTTTTTCCAGCCAACCGCAGTAAATGAAGAAGCCTAAGGCAATGAGGAAGAAGCCTAAGCTGGTTGCCTGAGCGGACTTCAGTCCGAACATCCAGGGTTCGGCGTAATCACCGCGTAGCATTTCCAAAAAGAAGCGGACTACGGAATAAAGCATGGCGTACATGCATAAAGCCTGACCGCGTGCATGCTTGGTGGTGCGGAACAAAAGCAGCAGAGCAAAGATTACGATGTCCAGCTGACCTTCCCAAACCTCCGCTGGCCACAGGGGTACAGGGCCGTAGGTTTTGTAGGCCAGCGTGCCTTCCGGGTACAGAATACCGAAGCTGCCACCGGTAGGTGTGCCGAAGGCGTCACCGTTGAGCAGGTTGGCCATGCGTCCGATAGACTGACCGATAAGCAGAGAAGGCGAAATGATATCCGCTAGAGCTACCCAGTCGATGTCATGCAGCTTGCAGTAAACAATGCCGGCAGCAATGCCTGCCAGCATACCGCCTTGCACGGCCATGCCACCCTGCCAGACGAAGGGGATTTCCAGCAGATGATGGCTGTAGTAATCCCAGTCGAAGAAGAAAACGTCCCACAGCCTGCCGCCGATGAGGCCTGCAAAGCCGCCGTAGATACCGATGTCTAAAATGTGCTCGTGCCAACGTCCGTCTTGCTTAGCCAAAAAGTAGGCAGTGCCGGTAGCCAGAAAAATTGCTGTACAGAGCATCAGACCATACATGCGTATGGGAAAATCGCCGATAAAAAAGAGATATTGATGCATTATGAATAAGGCCTCCTAAAAAATCTAACTAATATTTTAACACATTCTGGTGTTTTTATCAGCGAAAAAGTTGTGATTTCTTTATTCGCCGTGTTTATTGTCTTTAACGGTAAATATAGTATTGAGTGACATGTTGCTTAGGTCATTATCCACAGCGTCAATATTATGATATAATGAGGGAAGCGATATGAGCTTTATGGAAGCAAAAATAGAGAAAGAAGGTCTGTAAATGATGAAGGCATTGACTTATATTGAACACGGTGAGTTTGCTCTGCAGGAAAAGGCCAAGCCGCAGCTTGTTTCTGCGCGTGATGCTCTCGTGCGCGTAACCTTGGGAAGCATCTGCACCAGTGATTTGCACATTAAACATGGTTCGGTACCGCGCGCCGTGCCGGGAATTACCGTAGGCCATGAAATGGTGGGTGTGGTAGAAGCGGTTGGCGCAGACGTAAAAACCGTGAAGCCCGGTGACCGCGTGACGGTAAACGTAGAAACGTTCTGCGGTGAATGCTTCTTCTGCAAGAAGGGCTTTGTCAACAACTGTACCGATCCTCATGGAGGCTGGGCGCTTGGCTGCCGCATTGACGGCGGACAGGCGGAATTTGTACGCGTGCCCTATGCTGACCAGGGGTTGAACAAAATTCCCGACAGCGTTACCGATGAACAGGCGCTTTTTGTAGGCGATATTCTTGCTACCGGCTTTTGGGCAACACGCATTTCGGAAATCACCGAGGAGGATACCGTGCTGATTATCGGTGCAGGTCCGACGGGTATCTGCACCCTGATGTGCGTTATGCTGAAGCAGCCGAAGCGCATTATCATCTGCGAGAAGGATGCTGCCAGAGCGGAGTTTGTCAGCAAGCATTATCCCGATGTACTGCTTTGCGAGCCTGAGGAATGCGAAGCGTTTGTTAAGGAGCATTCCGACCATGGCGGTGCGGATGTTGTTCTGGAGGTTGCCGGCGGTCGCGATACCTTCCAGCTGGCGTGGAAATGCGCGCGTCCGAACGCTATTGTGACAGTTGTGGCGCTTTACGATGAAGCGCAGAGCCTGCCTTTGCCCGATATGTACGGCAAGAATCTTATTTTCAAAACTGGTGGCGTGGATGGCTGCGACTGTGCGGAGATTCTGCGCCTGATTGAAGAAGGCAAAATTGATACCACGCCGCTGATTACGCATCGCTTCAAGCTGGCAGATATCGAGGAAGCTTACCGTATTTTCGAAAACAGATTAGACGGAGTTATCAAGATAGCGATTACCGAATGATTTTTTTGCAAAGTATGTTCTAAGAGGGGCGATTTTATGATTAAGCATATAACAACAACACCGGCAAAGGCCTTAGAAAAATTAAAAGCAGGCAACGCCAGATATATTGATGCCAAGGTCAACAGCGAGGACATTTCGCAGGCAAAGAGAACAGATACCTTGGTTAACGGTCAGAAGCCTTATGCGATTATTATTACCTGCTCTGATTCCCGCGTGATTCCGGAGAATATTTTTATGACAGGTATCGGCGAGCTGTTTGTTATTCGTATTGCTGGAAATGTGATTGATGAGCATCAGCTGGGCAGTATTGAATACGCTGCCAGTCATCTGGGGGCGCCGCTGATTGTTGTTATGGGGCATACGCATTGCGGTGCGGTGCATGCTGCAATCAATCATGATCCGGAGGGTTATATCAAATTTATTACGGATAAAATCAAAGCAGCGATTGGCGACGAGTGCGATCCGTATAAGGCTGCCTGCCTGAATGTCAAAAGCTGTGAAGCGGAAATCGAAGCAAGCCTGGAGATTCAAAAGGTTGAGCATCAGGAGGGCTTGCGCGTTGTCGGTGCCATGTATCATCTGGAGAATGGTGTGGTAGATTTTATCTAAAGCAGATTATTTTGAGCTGCCTTGAGCTTAGCGTCTTAAGGCAGTTCTTTTTTGTAAGTAAATTTCTCAAAATTCGCAATAATGTGCTTGACAGAATGGTGGCTTGAATGTATTATGTATACATAATACAGATTTCGATTAAAAGCAGCTTTTACACGCTTTTGAAGAAGGAGGCAAATGTATTATGCGTAAAGAACACGACTTTTTAGGTGAATTAGAAATTCCTGATAATGCATATTATGGTGTACAGACCATGCGTGCCATGGAAAACTTCCAGATTACAGGCTATACTGCCGATCCGCTTTTTATCAAAGCCTTGGGTATGGTCAAAAAGGCTGCGGCCTTGGCCAATATGAAAATCGGTCTTTTGGATGAAAAAATCGGCAATGCTATGGTTCAGGCCTGCGATGATATCATCAGCGGCAAGCTGAACGACCAGTTCCCGACCGATCCGATTCAGGGCGGTGCCGGAACATCCTTCAATATGAATACGAACGAAGTAATCTGTAACCGTGCTTTGGAAATTCTCGGTCGTCCGCGCGGCGATTACGACTATATCAGCCCCAACAACCATGCCAACATGTCGCAGTCCACGAATGATGTTATTCCTACATCTATTCGTGTCTGCGCTCTGATGCGTGCAGAAAAGCTTATCCTTGCATTGGAACAGCTTGCAGATTCCTTCGATAAGAAAGGCGAGGAATTTAAGGATGTGCTGAAAATCGGTCGTACCCATCTGCAGGATGCGGTGCCTATTACCTTAGGCCTGGAGTTCAAAGCCTTTGCTTCCTCCATGCGCAGACGCAGTAGCTGCATCCGCCGCAGCTGTGAGCTGCTGCACACCATGAATATGGGCGCAACAGCAGTCGGCACAGGTCTGAATGCCGATCCTGAATATATCAAAGAGGTTTGCGAGCAGCTTACGCTTGTTACCGGCGAGAGCTTCACTACCGCGGACAATCTTGTTGATGCTACCAGTAACACGGATATCTTCACCGATTTATCCTCCAGTTTGAAAACATCGGCACTTTCCTTGATTAAAATTTCCAATGACCTGCGTCTGATGGCCTCCGGTCCGAGAGCAGGCTTCTGCGAAATTACGCTGCCGCCACGCCAGCCCGGTTCCTCTATCATGCCGGGTAAGGTTAACCCCGTTATCCCCGAAGTAGTAGACCAGACCTGCTATCAGGTAATTGCCAACGATTTGGCTGTGGCCTTCGGCGTAGAAAACGGCCAGTTCCAGCTCAATGTTATGGAACCCGTTATGGCCTACAATATTTTCAATTCCTTACGTTTCCTGACCAATGCCGTTAATACTCTGCGCACCCGCTGCGTAGACGGCATTAAGGCTAACCGTGCTCAATGTGCGGAATGGCTGGATAAGAGCGTGGGCATTGTTACGGCGCTGCTGCCGCATATCGGTTACGAAACCTGCTCCGTTTTGGCGAAGGAGGCGCTGGCAACCAACAGAAACATTAAGGACCTGCTCATTGAACGCAAGGTGCTGAGCAAAGAGGATCTGGATATTATCCTGGCACCAGCGGAAATGACCAGACCGGGCATTGCCGGTAAGGAACTTTTGAAGAAGATTCATGAGTCCAGAGAAGAGCTGGTGTAAAGCACAAGAGAACAGTTCTGTTATAACAATAGAATAAAAGCAAAAGCTGCAGCTATGCTCCTGAGTACGGGAGCAGGCTGCAGCTTTTTTATTTGAGCTTTGGGAAATTTGCTTGTTAGCACAAGAAAATTTCTTCCGTCCCACCCGAAATCATGCTTTGGGGTGGGGGAAAAAGAGCTTCTTATTGCTATAATTATAATGACAGAAACTAATTTAGGAGGTTGATGAATATGCGCATTTATAAGAAATTATTTTCCTGCTTAGCCTTATTTTTACTTTGCATCGTGTGCTTGTTTGCGGATGCTCCCAAGGTTCGGGCAGTGGAATTCCTGACTGCTGATGACGGAATATTTCTTTATATGAACAGCAGAGAGCTGGCAATCAGTGATGAGGAAGAAGGCGTGCAATTCTTCCTTGCCGATGACGGCACTCTGCAGCTGATGAACAAAAATACCAAAGATGTTTATAAGACCTTTGTTCCTGCGGAGAATGGAATGGTTGGCTATAGGGTGCGGGATGTTTTTACCGCCAATCCCGAAAATATATTTTTTGAAATAAATGCCACTATCGGTGCTCATGCGCAGAACTGCGGTTATTGGCTTATCGGTAAGGAAAACGGACAATGGGTGACATATGTGACCTTGGAGGATTTGGCTAAAAACGGCTATGCCATTGACCAATGGCGGCAAATTGTGACCAAGATTAATACGGATGGCAGCGGACGTTTTATTCTGCTCAGCCAATATGAATATATGCCTCCGGAAGCCACCTTCGGCATGCAGAGAAAATATTGCACGGATTTGCAGCTGGAGCTTTTGTGGGATGATGCTGCGCCAGGGTTTGTTATGCGCAAATTATAATGTTCGCAGTAAAATTATGGGCATTGCTTGCAAAAATGCATATTATGTTAACAGTAAAACAACTAACTAAAAATATAGCTTGTTTATATTACAAATTTCAAGTTTATTTTATAAATT
>NZ_CABQHJ010000019.1:0-53463 GCF_902463975.1 uncultured Phascolarctobacterium sp. | reverse complement strand
ATAAGTGCGAGAGTAAAGCAACATACTTTTTCTCTTACACTTATATGGTACTAAATAACCGCCCCAATCCTGGCAGATTAGCGGTTATTTTTTAACAACAATCCAAAAGGGTTAACCGTCTATCGGCAGCACCTTTTCTACACTTATAATAACACAGATAAGCGCTTTTGACAAGCTAACCTAGCTTATTTCACAAATTCCGCACGGCTTTCGCCGTGCTTTTTTATTGTTCGCTTACCGCTTTTTACCAAAGTCTTTAATTTCTCTCCGGATGATAACCGGGCAATGCCGATGTTTTCAGCCCTAAACCATACTTGCGCAGCGGTTCAATGTTGCTTGCCACAGCACGCTTATAGGTTTCATTTCTCGCACTGTCACTGGCCATATCCAGCCAGCCCGCTTCAACATTATGGCCATAACGCTCCAGAGCAGTTATGCGGTGCTGAATTTCATCACCCAGCTCCTCATAACGGCACATATCAGGCTCTACCCAGCCAATGCCAGTCTCCTTGGCATGAGTACGCCATTTATCCATATTTTCATATTCCGCTACAAGGCGCGCGTTTGTCATCACATAAATGTTGGTACGGTTATCAAACCAATCCGGGCGCTCCTCAAATGCATCAGGAGGCAGCGGGTCCAGCTCGCCATAAAAAGCAGTCGGCACAGAACCATCAACCTTAGTTCGGGTAATTTTAACGCCCTGCTTTGCCGCAGCTGCATCTGCACGCTCTTCTTTAGTCATGCCTTGTTCGCTCTTCTTACTGCTATCCGTCTTTTTGCTACCGGAATGCATTGCACTGTCCACAGCCTTATTGGCAATCTTGTTGGCAATATTACCCAAGTTAAAACCAGCCTCTGCCTGCAGCGTAAAGCTCAGCAGCATTGCTACACTCGCACCTAAAGCTAATACCTTTTTCATGTCCACGCCTCCCTATATTTATTAACTTTATTATAACACACCCTTTCTGCAAAAAAAGAGAGCTACCGCAAATTTTACGGTAGCTCTCCCAAACTGTCTAAAATGTAACAAAAATCACTTCAGTCAGTCTTATAAGGTCTTCAGGTATTCCAGGCGCTCGTTAATCGCAGCCTTCTTACCATTCAGCTCTTCAGCCTTAGCCTTTTCCTTTTCGATAACAGCCTCAGGTGCTTTAGCCAGGAAACCGGCGTTGCCCAGCTTGCCTTCAACACGGCTCAGCTCCTTGTCGATAGCAGCCAGCTCTTTGTTCAGGCGGGCATTTTCCTTCTCGACATCAATCAGGCCTGCCAGCGGCAGATAAACCTCAATGCCTGCTACAACTGCAGCCATAGCATTTTCCGGTTTAGCAGCGTTGTCAGCCAGCACAGTCAGCTCGCTGATAGCGCCCATCAGGTGGATGTAGTCGGCGTTAGCCTCGATACCGTCCTTCAAATCTGCTGCAGCCAGCATGGTTGCCGGAACCTTCTTTCCGGGCGGTACGTTAACTTCTGCACGCATGTTACGGATAGCCTTGATGCTTTCCATGATTGCGCCCATCAGGCGTTCTGCCTCGTCGTCCATCAGAGCTTCGTCAGCCTCAGGCCACTTGGAAATCATAATGCTTTCTGCTTCATGCGGCAGGCATTGGTAAATTTCCTCGGTGATGAACGGCATGTACGGATGCAGCAGCTGCATAGCGCTGGTCAGTACGGTTGCCAGAACATGCTGTGCGGTTGCACGCTCTTCAGCGTTTTCTTTATTATACAGACGCGGTTTAGCAAGCTCGATATACCAGTCGCAAACCTCGCCCCAGATGAAGTCGTAAATCATGCGGCCAGCTTCGCCCAGCTCGAACTTCTCCAGCATTTCGGTAACGCTCTTAGCGGTGTGCTGCAGACGGGACAGAATCCATTTATCAGCCAAGGTATACGGAGCCAGCTTAGCGTTGGCATCGTAGCCTTCCATGTTCATCAGAGCGAAACGGGAAGCGTTCCAGATTTTGTTGGCAAAATTACGGGTTGCCTCTACACGCTCCCAGTAGAAGCGCATATCGTTGCCCGGGGTGTTGCCAGTAATCAGCATGAAGCGCAATGTATCGGCGCCGTATTGGTCAATAACCTCTAGCGGGTCGATGCCGTTGCCCAGAGATTTGGACATCTTGCGGCCTTGGCTGTCGCGAACCAGACCATGGATGAATACCTTGTCGAACGGAATCTCATGCATGAATTCCATACCCATAATCAGCATACGTGCAACCCAGAAGAAGATGATATCGTAACCGGTTACGAGCACGCTTGTCGGATAGAATTGCTTTAAGAGCGGAGTCTTATCCGGCCAGCCCATAGTAGAGAACGGCCACAGAGCGGAGCTGAACCAGGTGTCCAGTGCGTCCTCGTCCTGATGGATATGTGCGCTGCCGCATTTCGGGCAGACAGTCAAATCGGTGCGGCTGGCGCTCATTTCGCCGCAGTCATCGCAGTACCATACAGGAATGCGGTGGCCCCACCAAATCTGACGGGAGATACACCAGTCACGGATATTATCCATCCAGCCGGTATAGGTTTTGGTGAAGCGTTCCGGTACAAATTGTGTACGGCCGTCTTCAACGCAGTCCACAGCAGCCTTAACCAAAGGCTCCATCTTAACGAACCATTGGGTGGAAACCTGAGATTCAACAGCATGGCCGCAGCGTTGGCAGTGACCAACAGCATGGGAATGCTCTTCAACCTTAACCAGATAGCCGTCAGCCTTCAGGTCGGCAACGATAGCCTTACGGCATTCCTCACGGGTCATGCCTTCGTATTTGCCTGCTTCTTTAGTCATAATGCCGTCCATGCCGATAACAACGATGCTCGGCAGATTGTGGCGGATACCCATCTCATAGTCGTTAGGATCATGGGACGGAGTAATTTTTACAGCGCCGGTACCGAATTTGGTATCAACATAGCTATCAGCGATGATAGGAATAATTCTGTCGGTAGTCGGCAGACGCAGGGTTTTGCCAACCAGGTCGCCATAACGCGGGTCCTCCGGATTAACTGCTACTGCAGTATCGCCGGGCAGAGTTTCCGGACGGGTGGTAGCAATCATCAGGCTGCGGCCTTCTTCTTCAACTACAGGGTAGTTGATGTACCAGAGATGGCCCGGGTCATCCTTATGCTCAACCTCGATATCGCTCAGTGCGGTGTTGCAGTTTACACACCAGTTGGTGATACGGGTGCCTTTGTAAATCAGGCCCTTTTCAAACAGAGTGCAGAAAACCTCGCGAACAGCCTTGGAGCAACCTTCATCCATAGTAAAGCGCTTACGCTCCCAGTCGCAGGAAACGCCCAGATGCTTCAGCTGGTTGATAATGCGGTCGCCATATTGCTCCTTCCATTCCCAAACGCGTTTCAGGAACTCTTCGCGGCCCAGGTCATAACGGGTTTTGCCTTCCTCTTTTTTGATAACCTCTTCAACCTTAATCTGGGTTGCCAGACCTGCATGGTCATAGCCGGGCATCCACAGAGTGTTGTGGCCCATCATGCGGTGCCAGCGGATCAGGATATCCTGCAGGGTATTATCCAGTGCATGGCCCATATGCAGCTGACCGGTGATATTCGGTGGGGGGATAACAATACTGAAGGCTTCCTTGCCCTCTTCTACTTCGGCATGAAAATAACGATGCTCTTCCCAGAATTTATACCATTTCTTCTCTACGGAAGCAGGATCATAAACCTTAGGGATATTATGCTCTTCACACATAAAAAAATTCCTCCTTAAAATAAACAAGCCCTGTCCTTTACGGACAGGGCGAATAATCGTGGTACCACCTATCTTCCTTATGCTTTTTGCACAAGGCACTCAATGCACGTAACGTGTGCGCACGTTTTTGCCTACTGCAATGTTCAGCAAAACAGCTCCCGAGCTACACTCACCTCACCGCCACACAGCTTGCACCAACCGCTGCTTCTCTTTAGTGGCTTTACGGAGATAAGCCTCTCGTTCCTCGCCTGTAGATATTTTGCTATACTCTATATCTTAGCAAGGAACAGGTGGGATTGTCAAGAGGGAGAAAGGATTTATCGACTTCTTTACATTAATCCTTCTCCATATACTTTACATTAGCCTGATAAAGCTTATTAACCTTATACGCTTCAATATCGTCCATATTGGTTTCAATTAGCTCGTTGTTATAAAAACGGGCAAACTCATTTGGCTTATGCAAATTGATTATAGTAACACTGTCGCCTCTATCAAAAAATGCATATCCTTGAACGATAACCTCAGCAGCATCTGCTAAAGCATAAACATCTGCCTTACTGTCCAAAATGTCTGAACCACTCATAAATAATATCCTTCTTATTTAAGCTAATATACATCTGAATCTTTTTCAAATCCTTAGCAGGAATCTGCGCATCATTATGCTCCATAATAATCTCATCATCTTTTATCCAAAATTTTGCAGACACCTTTGACGGAGCGCCTTTGCATACATGAACATGAGGCGGTTCGCCATCTTCGCGCGACCAAAAGAAAAAGACATATCCCATAAAATCAAGTAACGCTTTAGGCACTTTTTTGCATCTCCTTCTCCTTTTCCCTCGCCATTTCCCAAATCAAAGGCATATTATTACGCAAATAACGCTCCTGCATCATAATATCATCCTCTGAAAAACCAAAGGCCTTAGTATTCGCAATGCACGGAAGCTGCCACTCCGAAAAATCAAAACCAGTAGCATTCGGACGTTCAAAACGAGCTACAATACTTGCAAAACCATCTTTGTTACGTGCAATATTAGAAAAAGTAAGAACAACCTCATTTATAGTGCTGTAATAGTTCGTCATAACAATTACCTCCATTCAAGTATCCTATCTATATATCATTATACCATAGACTTCATACTCTGAGTATTTATTTACCACTTCAAAAAGCCGCCACGCTTACGCGCAGCGGCTCACAGCAGTTTACTTATCTCACTACCACATATACTGCTTTTCATCGGCAGCTTGTAAAGATAAGCATTTCATTCTTAGCAAAGACCATAACACCATTTCAAAGTGCAGCTCAATCAAAGGATTTTCTCACAACATATGTAGTTTTGCCGTCAGGAATATCCGGATTCTGCTCGAAAATAGAGCATAGTACAGACGTTAATTTACCGGTAGCAGCCTCTACCTGCATATTGATGGTGTAAACCTGATGCTGATAAACTTCCTTCCCTTTGGAATTTTTAAACTTTATCTTCTTATTATGCTTGGGACCAATGGCATACAGATAAACAGCATGATATTTTTCATTAGGATTATTTATCTTGGAATCATTGACGAATTTACCATTGTAAGACGGGTGGAATTCAAGCGTCGATGCAAAATCATCAATGTACTTAAGCATTTCCGGCGTAATTTTAGGTGTTTGCGTTACATCCTTAATGTAACTGGGATATCTGTAATATTTTCCGTCCTGAGGTTTTACTACAACATTCTCCACCTTCTTATCGGGCTCAGGCGCAGGCTTTTTATCCTTGACATCATCACCGCAGCCTGCCGCCAAAAGCAGCGCTACCAGCAGACCTGCTGTAGCCAGATACTTCCATTGCTTTTTCATAAACTTCGCCTCCTTTTTTACATCTGCTTAAGCTTTTTGCTTTTCTCTACGCTTATTATATGCCAGAGAGCGAAAAAGCGCCCCACCCCAAAAGCCGTTTTAGGGTAGGACGCTCAAAATTTTTATTGATTTATGCTAAAGCAGGTTAATCAAATCTTTTTTTCACAACATATGTAGTTTTGCCATCAGGAATATCCGGATTCTGTTCAAAAATAGAGCATCTTACAGACTTTAATTTATCGGTAGCGGCATCTATCGTCATATTGATGCTGTAAACCTCCTGCTGATAAACTTCCTTACCTTTGGAATTCTTAAACTTGATCTTATTGTTATGATTTGGACCAAGAGCAGACATATTGATATAGTGAATTTTTTCTTCCGGATTCTTTATCAGGGAGTTATTGGTGAATTTGCCCTTGGAATCCGGGTGGAATTTAAGCGTCGAGGCAAAATCATCAATGTACTTAACTATTTCCGGTGTCATCTTCGGTGTTTTGGTCACATCCTTAATGTAATCGGGATATCTGTAATATTTTCCGTCCTGAGGTTTTACTACAACATTCTCCACCTTTTTCTCCGGCTCAGGCGCAGGCTTCTTATCCTTGGCATCATCGCCGCAGCCTGCCGACAAAAACAGCGCAGCAATCAAACCTGCCGTAGCCAAATACTTAAAATGCTTTTTCATAATGTACGCCTCCTTTATCCAGCAGAATATTTTTTTCTCTACGCTCATTATATGCCTGAGAGCGAAAAAGCGCCCCACCCAAAATGCTATTTTAGGGTAGGACGCTTAAAATTTTTCGTTTTTTTAGCTAAAAAAGTGATTTTACAATGTAAATAGCTTCATCAAACAAAAGCTCAGGCAGTTTTGCCCTTCAGCTTAAGCACTGCTGCCAGCAGCAGGCTTACTACAAAGCAGACGCTGAAGAAGTACAGGGTAAAGCTGTAGCTGTGTGTGCGCTCGTAAATTACGGATAAAAGCAGCGGTCCTGCAATACCTGCCAGGCCCCATGCTGTTAAAATACGCCCGTGGATTGCGCTCAGCTGCTTGGTGCCGAACAAATCGCTCAGATACGCCGGCATGCAGGAAAAACCGCCGCCGTAGCAGGTGATGATGATGAACACCAGCAGTTGGAACATAAAGCTTTCATTTACGCCACCCAAAAGGTAGAAGGCCACAATCTCGATAACGAAAAATGCCAGATACGTATTCGCACGGCCAATATAGTCGGAAACAGTGGACCACACAATACGACCGCCGCCGTTCAGCAGGCCGATAATACCAACCATAGACGCCGCCGCAATCGGAGACATACCGATAACCTCCTGTGCCATAGGCGATGCTACCGCTAAAAGGCCGATACCGCAGGTGATGTTCGTAAAGAAAATCCACCACAAAGCATAGAACTGCCAGGTGTGCATAGCCTCCTTCACGGTGTACTGCACATGCTCAGGCATCTTTACCTTAAACTGTCCTTTGCCTGCTGCAGTTTCCTGCTTCGGCGCCTCCAGATAAAGTGCGGAAGCAGTCATAACCACTGCATAAATGCAGGCCAGAATCACAAAGTTTTCTACCAGGCCGTATTTAGCAATCAAAATCTGCATCAACGGACCTGCAACGAGGCTGGCAAAGCCAAAGCCCATAATCGCCAGGCCGGTTGCAAGACCGCGATTATTGGGGAACCACTTTACCAGTGTAGACACCGGGGTAATATAGCCTGTTCCCAGACCGATACCGCCGATAACGCCGTAAAAAAGATATAACATCAGCAAGCTGTGCTGTGTCAGTGCGTAGGCCGTGCCCAACAGACCGCTTACGAAAAAGCACATGGATATCAGACCGCTGCGGCGCGGACCGTATTTTTCAACATACGTTCCCAAAAAGCCCGCAGAAGTACCCAGAAACAAAATCGCCAGTGAAAAGGTCCAGGTAACCTCCTTCAGCGAAAAACCCATAGCCTGCATAATAGGCTTCGTCAGTACACTCCATGCGTATACGCTGCCAATGCTGATGTGAATGCCGATGGCTGCCAGCACGATCAGCCATCTGTTTTTTGTCTGTTGCATCATGAATACCTCTCTTTATAAGTATTACCTAGTCACCCGGGTTTTCCTTTTGCTCCTTATAAAGAAAAAACGTCTGGGCGATTTTGCCCAGACGGTCGGCGCATACATTCATCTGCCTCCACGTGGTCAATTCCACTCATCCGTCAGGAAGCAGACTGCATTAGGTTATGACTCTATTATACACAAAATTCCGCAATTGTCAACATATAGTGTTTTATTAATATTTTAATACTATATAGTGTAGAAAAATTTCCCTTCCGCCTCACTTCGCTCGGCAGCTTTCCCTTATGGGACACAACCCTCAGTCATCGCCTACGGCGATGCCAGCTCCCTTGCAGGGAGCATATAGAAAGTTAGAGGTTCAATATATCATTATATCTTCCCTGAAAGGGAAGGTGGCTGCGAGCTTTGCGAGCAGACGAAAGGGTTGCGATATTTAATTGCGATGCACACATTCCCCTCTCCGTCATCGCTTTGCGATGCCACCTCTCCCCTAGGAGAGGCAAGAAGAAAGCTTAAAGTCAAAGACATGTTAACTGCAAAATGAAACAACCCTCAGTCATCGCCTGCGGCGATGCCAGCTCCCTTTCAGGGAGCATATAGAAAGTTAGAGTTTCAATATATCATTATATCTTCCCTGAAAGGGAAGGTGGCTGCGAGCTTTGCGAGCAGACGGAAGGGTTGCGATATATCAATTGCGATGCACACAGTCCCTTCTCCGTCTCACTTCGCTCGGCACCTTCCCCTATGGGGCAGGCAAGAAAAAGCTCTAACAAACATAAAAAGAGCCGCGCGAACGCGCGGCCCTTCAATACTCATCATACTAAAATTATTTCTTACGAAGATTTACAGTTGTCGTATGCTTGCAATGCGGGCAGCAAGCCTTACCGCCGCCGGCATCACAGCCAATGCAGCCACCGGTTTTATGTGCCTTGATGACCTGCTTGGATGCCAAATACACACAACCAACAATAATCAGACCAATAATCCAGGTTGCCATACGAAACACCTCTTTTATTTTGCATCAATGCTCATAACCGTCTCTTTGTTATATTTCTTAGCTGGACGGAAGAGCAGATACAGGAACGCAATCAGGAAAACAACAGCCACGCCGGTACCAAAGCTGAACGCTTCACCGCCGACAAACACTCTGCCGAACTGGTAAACCATCAGGCAAATGCTGTAAGCATACAGGTTTTGGAAGAGGATAGTTGCCCAGGTCCACTTCTTGCTGTTCATCTCCTGGCTCATAGTGGAAATCGCTGCCAGGCAGGGAGAATCCAGCAGGTTGAACACCAGGAAGGAGAACGCTGCAACCGCACTCGGGAAGAACGCCATAACAGCAGTCCACAAATCAGGCTCATCCTCAGCTGCATCAGCCAAGCCGGAGAGAATAGCCATCGTGCTGACGATAGACTCCTTAGCCACAAAGCCGGAGAAAGCAGCAGCCACAGCCTGCCAGCTGTCAAAGCCCAAAGGAGCGAAGATAGGAGCAAGACCATTACCGATATAAGCAACAAAGCTCTTTTCAGTATCAACCATAGCAACAGAGCCTTCATCAATACCAAAGCTTGCCAGGAACCACATAACAACGCAGCACAGGAAGATAATAGTACCGGCTTTTTTCAGGAAGCCTGCAACACGCTCCCAGGTATGCAGCAGCACGTTTTTGGCAGCAGGCAGATGGTACGGCGGCAGCTCCATAACGAACGGAGCAGGATCACCGGCAAACAGCTCAGTCTTTTTCAGAATGATGCAAGCAGTAATTACAGCGAAGAAGCCGACAAAGTACATAATCGGAGCCATGTACCAGTCACCGCCCATAATAGCACCGGAAAGCAAAGCAATAACAGGCAGCTTAGCGCCACAGGGGATAAAGGTTGTAGTCATGATAGTCAGACGACGGTCGGTTTCGTTTTCAATAGTACGGGAAGCCATGATACCCGGTACGCCGCAGCCTGCAGAAATCAGCAGAGGAATGAAGCTCTTGCCGCTCATGCCGAACTGACGGAAGAAACGGTCCATAATGAAGGCCACACGCGCCATATAACCGCAGTCCTCCAAAAAGCTCAACAGCAGGAAGACAATGGCCATCTGCGGAGCAAAACCGATCGGTGCGCCAATGCCGCCGATAATACCGTCAACAACAAGAGATACCAGCCAATCCTCACATTCGGCAGCCTCCATGTGCTCCTGCACCCAAGGCTGAATCCATTCGCCGAACAATGTATCATTGGTAAAGTCGGTTACAACAGTACCTACGGTTTCTACAGCAATGTAGTAAACCAGGAACATGATAATCGCGAAAATCGGCAAAGCCAGGAAACGGTTCGTTACAATACTGTCGATTTTATCGGAAATCGTCAGACCGGTCTGGCCTTTGACAACTGCATTGCTCATCAGCTCGCCAATGTAGTTATAACGCTCGTTGGTAATAATGCTTTCGGCATCATCATCCAATGCTTCTTCACAAGCTGCAACGATTTCTTCAATCTTAGCCTGCTCGCCCTCACTCAGGCCCAAAGCATCAGCAATTTTCTTATCACGCTCAAACAGCTTTACCAGCAGCCAGCGCTCGCTCATACCGTGCACCTTGTTGCCTGCTTCGCGGGCAATCGCAGTCAGAGCATCCTCAACTTCGCTGCAGAAGCGCATATATTTCGGTGCAGCACCGCCGACAGCTTTAATTGCTTTTTCGGCAGCCTCACCGGTGCCTTCACCCTGCAGTGCGGAGGTTTCCACAATCTCGCAGCCAAGCTCGGCAGCCAGTTTAGCGGTATCAATCTTATCGCCGTTCTTGCGCACGATATCAATCATGTTCAAAGCAATAGTTACAGGATAACTCATCTCCATAACCTGAGTAGTCAGGTACAGGTTACGTTCGATGTTGGAGCCGTCAACCAGATTCAGTACGCCGTCAACATCATTTTGCAGCAGATAGTTACGGGAAACAACCTCCTCCAAAGTGTACGGAGACAAGGAATAAATACCGGGCAGGTCAGTAATAATTACATCATCATGACCTTTGAGGCCGCCTTCTTTTTTCTCTACAGTTACGCCGGGCCAGTTACCAACATATTGGTTGGAACCGGTCAAATCATTAAACATTGTTGTTTTGCCGCAGTTAGGGTTACCAATCAGGGCAATCTTGATCTGTTTCATCTTTTCCCTCCAATTATTCTACAACGATGTGTTCAGCCTCGCCGTTACGCAGTGACAGCTCATAGCCACGTACTGTTACCTCCACCGGATCGCCCAGCGGTGCAACCTTGCGTACAAATACGCTCACACCCTTAGTCACGCCCATATCCATAATACGTCTTTTTACCGCACCCTCGCCAACGAGCTTGGCAACGGTAACTGTTTCACCAACAGGAACTTCTTTTAATGTTTTCATAGCATCCTCCACATACATCAGATAAATATTTTGGCTGCCATCTGCTTGCTCAGGGCAATGCGGGCATCCTTCACATTGACGATAAGGTTACCGTCAATTTCAGAAATAACAGTTACAGCTGAGCCTTCTACAAAGCCCAGGTTAGCCAGAAAGCGTTTGATTTCATCCTTGCCGCGAACAGCGCTGATTTTGTTAGTCTCGCCGCGACGGGCCATTAATAAAGGCATCATAATTCCCTCCAAAGAATTTGTTAGCAGATACTAACTTGACACGATTTTTTTAGTAGTTAGGCATTCCTAACTACTATTGAAAGTTTACGTCAGCTATAAATTTTTGTCAAGCATTTTTTGTAAAATCCTACGCTAATTTACAAAATTAGTTAGCTTATGCTGTTATGTTTACAAAAAATATCGGCTGACTTTATAGTCAGCCGACGTAAACCAAATCAGCATATTAGCTGTAGCTTTTTATTATATCTTTTTGTAGAGAATACGGATAGAATTCAGCACGCACAGCAAAGATACACCGGTATCCGCAAAGACTGCCGCCCACATAGAAGCGTAGCCCATAAGGCCTGCAATCATAATGATAACCTTAACAGTCAGAGCGAAAATTACGTTCTGCCATGCAATCGCACCGGTTGCACGCGCAATGGCAATCGCCTGCGGAATAGCCTTCACTTCGGAATTCATGAACACAACGTCTGCAGCCTCAATCGCAGCGTCTGCACCGCTGCCCATAGCA
This sequence comes from uncultured Phascolarctobacterium sp., assembly GCF_902463975.1. Classification (GTDB taxonomy): domain Bacteria; phylum Bacillota; class Negativicutes; order Acidaminococcales; family Acidaminococcaceae; genus Phascolarctobacterium_A. Next base: position 41,706 of record NZ_CABQHJ010000019.1, on the reverse strand, counting down.
GCGCCGGCATCCGCACCTGCCAGAACCGGCGCATCGTTAATGCCGTCACCGACAAACATAACCGGGCCGTACTTGTTGCGCAGCATATTCAGCTCGCTGAGCTTATCCTGCGGCAGCAGCTGAGCGCGTACCTCGTCAATGCCTGCTTCCTTAGCCACAGCCTGCGCTTCCTTCTGCGCATCGCCGGTGAGCATAGCGGTTACCAGGCCTTGTGCCTTCAAAGAAGCAATAGCTTCCTTAGCATCTTCCTTCAATGTATCGTTAATCAGCAGCTGGCCCATATATAAGCCATTGTCGGCAACAAGCACCTCACTGCCGCTTTCGGTAGGAGTATAGCCGCCGTATTCAACGTTAAAGCGTTGCAGCAGCTTGGTATTGCCGCACAGAACCTTGCGTGCGCCAAAGTATGCAACCAAGCCTTCGCCGGCAATTTCTTCAAACTTATCGGGACGTACAAGCTCAAGCTTTTCAGCCTTAGCAGCCTCCACGATGCTTACGGCAATCGGGTGAGTAGAAACAAGCTCTGCACTTGCGCACAGGCGCAGCAGCTCGTCAGCTTTCATGCCTTCGGCAGCATTAACCTTCTGCAGCACGAAGTTACCCTTGGTAACGGTACCGGTTTTATCCATAACCACGGCAGCAATGTTTTTCAAAGCCTCCATAGCAACACCGCCCTTAAAGAGAATACCGTACTTGGAGCCGGCGCCGATGCCGGAGAAGAAGGCCAGCGGCACGCTTAGTACCAGTGCGCAGGGGCAGCTGATAACGAGGAAGGTCAGCGCAGTGTAAATCCATTTATTCCAGTCGCCGGTAATCAGGGACGGAATCACAGCAGTCAGTACTGCTGCAGCAACAACAAACGGAGTATAGATACGTGCGAAGCGGGTAATGAAGCGGTCGATGGTCGGCTTGCTGGCAGCAGCGTTCTCCACGCTGTCCAGAATGCGGGTTACCATGGATTCTTCCAAAACCTTTTCTACACGGATTTTCAGCATACCGGAGGTATTTACGCAGCCAGAAACAACCTCATCGCCATATTTACGCTTTACAGGCACAGGCTCGCCGGTTACCGGAGAGGTATCTACCAGGCTTTCGCCGTCAATAACAACGCCATCCAGAGGAATACGGTCGCCTACGCGTACCAGCAGAATGTCGCCTACGTGTGCGTCAGCGGCAGGAATAACCTTCACCTCTTCGCCTACCAGCAGGTTGACAACCTCAGGACGCATGTCAACAGCGTCCATAATCTGGCCACGGCTCTTTTCTACCGCACGCTGCTCAAAATATTCGCCCACACGATAGAAGAACATAACGCCAACAGCCTCTTCCCAAGCCTGAATTGCAAACGCACCTAATGTTGCAACGGTCATGAGGAAGTTTTCGTCAAATACATTGCCCTTCGCAATATTCTTCAAGGCAGTCAGCACAATGCGTCCGCCCAGCAGAATATAAGCAAAAATCAGGAAGTACATATGATATGCTTCCGGCACCAGTCCCAGCCATTCGGTGATGATGAATACTGCACCGCCAAGTACGATTTCTATAATTGTCTGTTTTTCGCTCAGCTCAGAAAGGATACCACCGGATTTTTTGCGTTCCTCCAGCTCGGGCGCCAGGGAAGGCTTGCTTTCAGCCTCCAGCAGCACAACGCCCTCTTCTGTCTTATCGGTTACAGCCTGCATTTTCTCTAGCAGACCGTTGTAATTTTTTGCACTTACGCGCAGCTTTTTCGTAGTAAAGGTCAGGATTGCTTCATCAATCTCAGGCATAGCATTCAGCGCGCGTTCAATCTTGGCACCGCAGTTAGCGCAGTCCAGATTTTTCACTAAATATACTCTGCTCTTGCCGCCTAATTGCGGACGGCGGTCACGCGGTACTACCACTACGTCGGACTCAATAGAGGTACAGATTTTCTGAATTTCCGGCAGCAAAGCCTCATGGTCTGCAGCGCTGAGGCGCAGCTGCTTGGTAGCAAAGCTTACGTTGGCATAGGTTACGCCCGGCAGCTCTTTAATTTTATATTCCATTTTGGCAGCGCAGTTAGCACAGCCAAGATTTTGTAAAATATATACGCGTTTTACCTTATCGGCATCCGGCATACGGCAGGTGCAATTAGCAAGGCTTTCACCGCATACATCGCAGTACTCCTCATGCGGATGGCAGATTTCGCATTGGCAATTATCAGGATGACCAGGAACGTGATGTCCGTGCGCATGACTATGCTCGTGGCTATGGTCATGACCGCAACCGCATTCGTCACCATGTGCGTGAGCGTGTTCGTGCTCATGACCGTGGTCGTGACCGCAACCGCATTCGTCACCGTGTGCATGAGCGTGTTCATGTTCGTGGCCGTGGTCGTGTCCGCAACCGCATGCGTCGCCGTGAGCGTGAGCGTGCTCGTGCTCATGGTCGTGTCCGCAACCGCACTCATCGCCGTGTGCATGAGCGTGTTCGTGCTCGTGTGCGTGGTCATGTCCACAACCACACTCATCGCCGTGCGCATGAGCATGAGTGTGTTCTTCGTGCTCATGGTCGTGTCCGCAGCCACATTCGTCGCCGTGTGCGTGCGCGTGAGCGTGTTCTTCATCTTCATGCTTATGGTCATTGCCACAGCAGCAGTCATCGCCATGCTCATGGGAATGCTCTTCATGGTCATGATCGTGGTCGTGCCCGCAGCCGCAAGCATCGCCATGAGTATGCTTGGGCACATGTCCCATAGTTTTGTGATCATGGTCCTTGCCGCAGTGACCGCAGGTACAGCCTTCCGGATGCTTGCTGTAATCCTCTACGCTATTGATATGGCCGTCAATGTGACGAAAAGCTCTTACATCGCCGGCACCGTTGCGGATATCTTCCAAATCTTGCTTCATTATATTTACCACCTTTCTTTTCAGGTTCTCTTGGTATTCATATGAGTGATTATTCATATATTGTGTAAAAAATAATAGGAAAGGTGACAGCACCTTTCAGTAAAATCCTTGATATCTCTATTATAACATAAATAACGTATGAGTCAATACTCACCTATAGAATTAGTGATAAAAATTCCTAAGAAAAAAATGGGTACAGCATTCGCTGTACCCACTATAAAAAATTGATGGAGAAAATTACTTTTAAAGAAGCTTTATGCTGACGCATATCGCTTCAGAACTACATTAGTCAAACAAATGGCAGGCAACCCAATGGCCGTGCTCAACCTCTTTCAGCTCAGGCTTAACCTGCACGCAATGCTCCGTGCAGTGCTCGCAGCGGCTGGCAAAGGGGCATCCAGGTGGCAGGTCCAGCGGACTCGGGATTTCGCCTTCCAAAGGCTCAATCTTTTCGCCCGGCTTGAAGTCTACCTTAAATACAGCACCCATAAGCGCCTTGGTGTACGGATGCTTGCAGCTTTCTGCAATGCGGCCGTGCTCCAGCCATTCTACTACGTTACCCAAGTACATTACCGCAACCTGATGGCACATCAGGTCTACCAGACCGAGGTCATGGGCAATGAACAGGTAGGTAATATTTTTTTCTTTTTGAATGCGGCACAGCAGCTCGCAGATTTTTTCCTGTACGGAAACGTCCAGCGCACTGGTCGCTTCATCGCACACGATAATCTTCGGTTCCAGTGCCAGAGCGCGGGCAATGCCCAGACGCTGACGCTGACCGCCGGACATGCTGTGCGGATAGCGGTCCTTGAATTCAGCAGGCAGCTCAACCATTTCCAGCAGCTCTGCTGCTTTAGCGTCTACCTCGCTGTTTTTTATCAGACCGAAGTTTTTCAAAGGCTCGGTGAGGATATCCTTAACAAGCATCTTCGGGTTGAAGGCAGCAGTAGGATCCTGGAACACCATCTGGATGTTCTTTCTGTCCTGACGCAGCTGTTCACCGTTAGATTTCATCAGATCGTGACCTTCGAAAATAGCTTCACCGCTGGTAGCAGGGTGAATACGCAACAGAGTACGCACCAAGGTACTCTTGCCGCAGCCGGATTCACCGATAATGCCCAGGGTACGGCCTTCGTATGCACGCAGGTTGATGTCATTGCAGGCAGTCAGGAACTTGCCGCCGTCAACTGCAAATTTTTTGGTAAGGTGGTTAATCTCCAGTACCAGTTTAGTACGTTCATAGGCCGGTCTTTCATTATTGCTCATAATATGTCTTACCTCCTATGACCGGAACTGCCCTCAGCAGCTGTTTTGTATAATCATCCTGCGGATTAGCAATAACGTCCTCACGCTTGCCATATTCCACAACATGACCGCCCTTCATAACCATCAGCTTGTTGGATACATAGGAAGCAACGCCCAGGTTATGCGTAACCATAATTACGGCAACGCCGTATTCGTCACGAATATCAACAATCTGACGGATAATCTGAGCCTGAGTAGTTACGTCCAGGGCACTGGTAGGTTCATCGGCCAGGAGGATTTTCGGGCTGAAAATCATGGCCATAGCGATACCTACACGCTGACGCATACCGCCGGACAGCTCAAACGGATAGCTGTTCATGATATTTTCCGGGTTCGGCAGACGCACGTTAGTCAGCATATCACAGCACATCTTATAAGCCTGGTCCTTAGACTTGTCAGGCTGATGCGCCTGAACGTAGTCAATGAACTGTTGGCCGATACGGCGGATAGGATTAATCATATTGCCGCTGTCCTGGAAAATCATGGACATCTCGCTGCCATACATTTTGCGCCATTCATCGGGAGTATTTTGTAATACATCCTTGCCGTCAAAGATGATGCTGCCGCGGCTAACGCGGCCGGCACCAGGCAGGCAACCCATAATAGCGCGGATAACGGTGGTTTTGCCACTGCCAGACTCGCCAACGATGGACATAATCTCGCCCTTATCCAATTCTAAGCTGGCACCGGTTACGGTGAGCTTGTCACCGTAGCTGATGTCTAAATCTTTTACTTCAAGTAGCATTAAGCGTTACCTTCTTTGTAAATTATTAGTTAGCAGATTTGATATCTTTGGTCAGCCAGTAGTAATCGCAAGGCAGGATTTCTGCGTTAGCAATAGATTTGTTGGAAACCATGTTGGTTTGCGGATGACCGAATACCAGGGAAGCTGCATCGTCGAGGATAACCTTTTGCATTTCGATAACCAGCTCACGACGTTTAGCCGGGTCAAATTCTACGCCCAGTTTATCGGACAGAGCATCAAATTTCGGATTGCTGTAGCCGGAACCGTTCTGCTCTTGACCGGTCTTGAGGTACATGTTCATGAATACTTCAGGATCGCCGGCCTGCAGAGTCAGTACGTTGGAAATCAGCAGGTCATAATCACCTTTACGGCCGATACCATCCAGTACGTTGTAGTCAACGTTCTTCAGGTTAACTTTAATGCCGACTTTCTTAGCGTCAGCCTGAGTAGCTTCTGCATACAGAGGCAGCTCAGCACGGCCGCTGTAGAATACGAAGTTCAGTTCCAGGTTTTTGCCGTCTTTATCAACAAAGCCGTCGCCGTTGGTATCTTTCCAGCCAGCTTCAGCAAGCAGCTTTTTAGCGCTTTCAACATTGTATTGGTTTTTGTCGTATTTGTACAGTTCATCATAACCGTAGTCAACAGAAGGCGGCAGATACGGACCACCGGGAACGAAGGTGTCTTTCAGCAGAACCTTGTTGTAGGTTACACGGTCCAGAGAACGCAGCAGAGCTTCGCGGACTTTGATATCGCCCAACGGTCTGTCAGCACGTACATTCAGACGAGCAAGTACGTCACGCAGGGAAGCGATATTGGAGATGTTGTATTTGTTTTTGTCTTTGAACAGCTGGAGGTCGCCTGCTGCAATGTTAATAGCGAAGTCGATTTCGCCTTTTTGCAGAGCCATAGCACGGGTGTTAGGATCGTCGATAGTCAGGATATCAACCTCTTTGAACGGAACTGCGCCATCCCAGTATTTTTCGTTTCTAACCATTTCAGCTTTAGCTTTGCTGTAGGATTTTACTGTATAAGGACCGGTGCAGATAGCGCCTTGTTTTGCAGTATCGCGGTCTTTAATGGTTTGGGTATCAACGATAATGAACAGAGGGTCACCGAGCATACCGGGCAGAGTCGGTACCGGTTTTTTAGTTTTGATAATTACGTTTTGCCCTTCACCCTTGATGGATTCAAATTCGAACATGGATTTTGCACGAGCTGCTTTTTCAAAGGTACGTTGGATAGAAGCTGCTGCCAGCTCACCGGTCAGTTTTGTGCCGTTGGAGAAGCAAGCCTTATCGTTGATGTGGAAGGTCCAGGTCAGCTTATCATCAGAAACGGTCCATTTATCAGCCAGCCAAGGAATAGCATTCATTTTTTTATCGAATTTAACCAGGCATTCGCCCAGGCCGTAGCGCATTACAATCCAGCCAAAGTAGTTATCGGTGGTTTCCAGGGAGTCAGCGAAGTTGGTAACACCAAATTTTACAACTTCCTTGTGCTCAGCTTTTTTGTCACCGCCACAGCCTGCTGCTGCAAATGCCAGTAAACCGATCATAGCCGCTGCTGCGGTAGCTTTAAACATTTTTTTCATTTGTCATCTCTCCATTTCATATACTCATTTAAACCGGCAGACTTCTGCCGGATATCAAAAACTAAGGCAAAAATAATTAATCCTGTACGTCATTACGCGGGTCAAGCACATCACGCAGATTATCGCCCCAAAGATTGAAAATCATAACGGTAACAAAGATTGCCAAACCGGGGAAGAACATCAGCCACGGTGCAGTCTGCAGCTGCTGACGGCCTTCGTTCAGCATCAGGCCCCATTCAGGAGCAGGCGGTTGGCTGCCGAAGCCAAGGAAGGACAGGCCTGCAAGCTCCATCATCAGAGCACCGATATCTGCTGCTGCGGTAATAACCATCATCGGCAGGATATTCGGCAGGATATGTACCCACAGGATATGGCTGGAAGTACCGCCGTTAACGATTGCTGCTTCTACATAGTCACGACGTTTAATCTGCAGTACCAGGCTGCGGGATAAACGCGCATATTTTGTCCAGCTTACAATCGTCAGCGCGATTACGGCGTTTACAAGGCTGCCACCCATAATACCGGCAACAGCGATAGCCAAAATCATGCCAGGGAAGGAAATCATCATATCGGAGATACGCATGATAACCATATCAACTTTACCACCGAAATAACCGGAAATAACACCCATAGAAGTACCAACGATAAATACGCTGGCTACCAGAAACAATACACCGCTCAGGGAAGCACGCGCACCATAAAGTACACGGCTGAAGCAGTCACGGCCCAGCTTATCTGTGCCGAACAAATGGCTTCCGCCAGGGGCCATAAAAGCATCCTGCATCGTTGCATGAGTCGGGTCATACGGAGCAAGAACAGGTGCAGCAAAAGCAATAGCAATCAGCACCAATACCAGAACTGAGGTTACGGCAAAAGCACGGTTGGTTTTAAAACCATTAATAATTGTTTCCATTTGCTCTTACCTTACCTTTCTCAGACGCGGATCAAGATAGTTATAAGAGATATCAACAATGAGATTGATAACCATATACATCAACGCAATCCACACAACAACACCTTGTACCAGCTGGAAATCACGGTAGGTAATTGCTTCAATCGCCAGACGGCCAAGGCCGGGCCATTGAAAAACAATCTCGATAACCGCAGCACCACCCAGAAGGTTACCTAAAGACAGACCTAAAAGCGTAATCAGCGGCAGCAGAGCGTTCGGAAGAACCTCTTTCCACAGAATATGGCTTTCACTCATACCACGCGCGCGTGCACCGACAACATAGTCCTGATGCAGCTCTTCCAGAATAGCAGCACGCACCTGACGTGTGTACTTGGAAGACATTGCAAAGGCCAACGTTGCCGCAGGCAGGATAATCGTGTCAACACCAATCGTACCGCCAACAATAGGCAACAGGTCAAGTTGCAGACCAAAAATCCACAGCAGCATCAAGCCAACCCAAAAGCCCGGCATTGATACGCCAAGGAAAGTAAAGCTGCGTACTATATAGTCAAACCAGCCACCGCGCTTAACTGCGGAATAAATGCCGGCAGGAATAGATACCACCAGCATCATTGCAATGGAAGCCAGAGACAATAGGATAGTACCGGGCAAACGCTCGAACAGCTCCTCAACAACAGGCTTTTTAGCCATGAAGGAGAAACCGAGGTTGCCATGCAGCGCACGACCCAACCAATCCAGATACTGGAAGAAGAAGGGCTTGTCAAGACCTAATTCTGCACGCAGTGCATCAATTTCGGCCTGACTAACAATAATATCCTCGTTACCTGCAATCATCTGACGAGCTACATCGCCAGGGGCCAGCATTACCAAAGCAAAGGTAATAAAGCTGATGCCCAAGAGGACGAGGATGATCTGCCCCAGTCGGGACAGAAGCTGCTTTTTCGTCAAAGCACATCATCTCCATCAAAAAAATTACCCTTCCTGCAAAAGAGCGCAGAAAAGGTACATACTTACAATGTGCACTATTGTAAACATATATATATTTCCGTCGCTAGCAGGAATATATCAACTGAGGAAATCAACCTGACTTAGCCTTGCGGCATCACAGTGGCTTGACCGCTACGGATTTGCACCGTATTCCGATTATTACCTGCATAGGCAGGCACCTCAGAAGAGTATAGATTTGTAAAAGGTCTTTATATCGGCAAAAAAGAATAATCTAACACTTATAAATTTATAATAGCACGAATTCTCATTATTTGCAACAAATTTGTTACAAAAGGGTTGCTTATGCAAACTCTCTTCTCAAAGAAGACAAATAGAATAAAAGTATTATTGACTGAGACAGCATAAAGCCCAGCAAGGCCAGCCACAGTCCGCTGTTGCCCCAAAGCGGCACCAGCTGCCACTGCAAAAGGTAAAATACTAAGAGTGCCATCAGCATCATGTTGCGTACCGGTGCGGTTTGAGTAGCTCCGCAGAAAACTCCGTAAAGCACCATGCCGATACCGGCGCAGACAGGATAGAACAAAACGAAAATATTATAAGTTATAGACGTTGCTACAACCTCTTCAATATTGGTAAACAGGCGGATGAAAAATTCATTGCCCAGATGATAGCCGAGCATCAGAATAGCGGCCAGCACTACCAGCCATTTGAAGGTCATTTTTATGGTAGCGGCAAACAGCTTACCGTTCTTCGCACCTACCGCACGGCCGCTGAAAATCGCCGCGCCGTTCGCCATGCCGTCAATCAGGTAGCTCATTATATCCTTGAGCTGCAGCAGTACAGCGTTGGCTGCCAGTACCACAGTACCAAAGGAAGCTCCGACTGCCGCAATAATATTATTTACAGTCAGAAGGCAGGCAGTACGAATCATCAGGTTGACATTCACCTGCAACATGCCGATAAACTCACGCCAGTCCAGCAGCTCGCTCCAAGGCAACGCCTTGTAATCAAAATCACCGTAATAGTACATCAGTACTACGCTCAAGATACCGCCGTAAAGCTGGCTGAGCAAAGTAGCAAAAGCCACGCCCGTAATATCCATATGCAGCAAAAAAACAAACCAGATACTCAATGCCATGTTCAGCACATTCATGGAAACCTGCATAAACACACTCGCCCGCACCCGTGTCTGCCCCATAAGCCAGCCCAAAGCCACATAATTGCCCAACACCAGCGGTGCCCCCCAGATAAGAATGTAATAATAATCACGGCACAGCTCGTTGACCTCCGGTGCAGCGCCAATCATAGCCAGATACAGTTCCAAAATCGGTTTTTGGAAAAGGATGCAGCAGGCACTTATCAGCATTGCCAGAACCAAGGGCTTAAAAAAGGCGAGCATACCCAGTCTTTTATCGGCAGCGCCAAAGGCCTGTGCCGCATAACCGGTAGTACTCACACGTAAAAAACCAAATAACCAATATAAATTGTTGAATAAAATAGCTCCAAGGGAAACTGCTGCAATATATTTAGGGTCCGGAAGCTGTCCCATAACTGCCGTATTCACCGCACCCATCAAAGGCTGTGTCATTGTCGACAGCATAAACGGTACTGTCAGTCCCAAGTATTCCCTATCAGTCAGAAGGTTCACTCTATCTGTCCCCCCTTGTTTATTCGCACTAAATTTTATTTTAAAAAAACATCTTGTGTGAATAGCTTATCATATGTTATAATTTATTGCAAGTAAAAAAAGTAGCAATTGCCAAAAATATTTCTGCGGAAAATTTGCCATTCTTCGCAAAAGAAAAATTTATACGCTATTGCTTAATTTTTTAGGCTTCAGTTAGCTGACGCTAATAGAAAAATTATTATAAAAAGTATGAGAAATATATCAAAGGAGTGAGCACATGTCTGAAACACTAAATATATGCGGACTGACTATCGAACGCGGCACTAAACTGCGCACGTATCTGCCCATACCGGACACCAATGTAAAAATCCCCCTGACTATTATCAACGGCGAAAACGATGGCCCTACACTGCTTATTACCGCAGGCATCCATGGCGGCGAATATCCCGGTATCGCAGCAGCAATGGAGCTGGGCCGTGATATTGAGCCCGAGCACGTTACCGGCTGCCTGATTATGATGCACCCTGTCAATATCCAGGGCTTTTGGGCACGCCGCGAAATGATTGTGCCCGAAGACGGCAAAAACCTGAACCGCGTTTTCCCGGGCGATCCCACGGGAACGCTTGCCGATAAAACTGCATATTTAATCAGCAACAACTTTTTCCCGATTGCTGATTTTTATGTAGACATGCACAGCGGTGATATCCACGAAAGCCTGCATCCCTACGTTTACTATCCCGGCCAGCCCACTGCCGAAGTAGAAAAGAAATCACGTTCTGTAGCGCGCGTACTCGATATGGAATATATGGTACGCTCGTTGGCAACAGGCGGTGCCTATAACTACGCCGCCAGCACCGGACTGCCTTCTATCCTTATTGAACGCGGCGGCGCCGGCCTCTGCCTGCACGAGGATATCGAAGCCTATAAGGACGATATCCGCAATATCCTGCGTAAGCTGAAAATGTTCTCCCTGCCTGTAAAGCCACGCCATCACTCTCCGCGTGATGTAGAAAACCTTATTTATTTGGAAGCATTGGAAACAGGCTGCTGGCTGCACCACATCCATAGCGGCGACTTTGTTGAGGAAGGCCAGGTTTTGGGACGCATCACCGACGTTTTCGGCAACACACTGACAACCTATTACGCAGAGCAGACAGGTGTAATTCTTTACGTCTGCCCGGCACTGGCATCTCCCAAGGGCACCATTCTTGTAGCCTACGGCACCATCAAGGAATTTGATGACGAAGAGTAAAAATTGCTTGATGGCCTTTATCGATTAGCCATAGGTATCCTCCTGCTTAAGTTAGCACTTAATCTCTATGCAGGAAATTTTTCTCTGCGAACTGTAAAATATTTTACAAAAACTGCTTGACAAAGCCTTTGCTAACCGCTTATAATTCAGATAATCTCTTTGCACTGCAATTTAGCTACAGTACAAACTGATCAGGCGGTAAACCTTCTTCCGGGTTTTTGCAGCCGGGCCCTTTGGGCAGCAGACCTTGACGCAACGTCTGCGGGACAGTTAACTACTATCTCGCAGGCGTTTTTTATATGTAAAAAGGCCTGCAAAAATGCAAAGACCACTTTAGGAGGTTTTATTATGAAATTTGAAAACGATGCCGAAAGAATCGCTATGATTGTTTCCATCAACAGTATTATCGGTAATCTGCTCTTGTCGCTTGGTAAACTGATTGCCGGTTTCGTCGCCCAATCCGCTGCCATGGTTTCCGACGGTATCCACTCCGCGTCTGATGTTTTCGGTACCCTCATTGTTATGGCCGGCGTAAAATTTTCCAACAAGGCTTCGGATGAAGAGCATCCCTACGGTCACGAACGTATTGAATGCATTGCCGCTATTCTTTTGGCAATAATCCTGACGATTATTGCCCTGCTCATCGGCTACAGCGGTTACGAAAAAATTGTAGGTGACCCGGCTGAGCTGGAAATCCCCGGACAGCTTGCTCTGTGGGCAGCAATTATTTCCATTGTTGCCAAAGAAGCAATGTTTTGGTACACCCGTAACGCTGCACAAAAAATCAATTCCGGCGCCCTGATGGCAGAAGCATGGCATCACCGCAGTGACGCTATGAGCTCCGTAGGTGCTTTCATCGGTATTTTGGGCGCACGCATGGGCTATCCTATTTTAGACCCGATTGCCAGCTTAGTTATCTGCGTGATGATTTTATATGCTGCCTACGAAGTATTCAAGGATTCTATGGATAAGATGGTTGACCGCAGCTGTGATGAGGAAACAGCAACCGCTATGGAAGAGCTTATTTCCCGCGTTCCCGGCGTAGAGCATCTCGACAGTCTGCACAGCCGTCTTTTCGGCAGCCGTATTTATGTTGATATTGAAATCAGCGTCAAGGATAACCTTACCCTACTGCAGGCACATCACATCGCTGAAATGGTGCACACAGCCGTTGAAGCCAACTTCCCGCTGGTAAAGCATTGCATGGTCCATGTCAATCCTTTGAGCGAGGACAGCCACGAAGCCTGCACTATGCTGCCGCCAGATTTACGTCCGCACAATCTGCATAATTAAACAAACGCTTCTTAATTATATATACAATAATTTTTAATAATATTTTTTGATATACCCTCTTGACAATCCCTAGAAAGGGGGTATATAATTTAGGCAACTAATGAGCAACTGCTCATATGAGTAGTTAATTTAATAAATTATATTGGAGGTATCTGCTAATGAAAAAGATGTTATTTATCCTTGTCAGCATGCTGTGCCTGCTTTTATCAGCCGGCTGCGGCAGCGACAAACAAGCAGCGCAAGCACCCGCTTCCGACAAGGTACTGCGTGTAGCAACATCACCTGCTTCTCCGCCCTTTGAGCTTTATCTCAAGGAGCAAAACAAATTTACCGGCTTTGATATCGATTTAATCAACGATGTGGCCAAAAAAATGGGTTATGACAGAGTTGAATTTATTAACACCCCGTTCGACGAGCTTCTGCCCGGCCTGAATCATAAAAAATATGATATCGCCATGAACAACTTCAGTAAAACCAAAGCACGTACCATCGATTATGCTGCAAGTGATTCCTATGCCAAAGCTGCTTTCTCTATCGTTGCCAAAAAAGGCAGCAACCTCAAAGCAGATATCGACAGCATGAACGGCCGTAAGGTTGCCATCAAAAAAGGTGCTTCTGCTGTACGCGTAGCAAAATCCTTCCCCGGCAGCATCATTGTTGAATATCCGGAAAACGCCAGTGCTTTACATGCAGTAGAAACCGGCGAAGCTGACTACGCTATCTGCGGTAACCTCACTACTGCTTTCTATATGACTCACACCGATGACGACAATTGCCTGCAGGTTGTAGGCCATTCCGAACGCCAGGATGATCTTGTTGTCTATGCTGAAAAAGGTAATGAAGAGCTGATTAAAAAATTCAACGTTGCTTTGAGCGACTATAAAAAGAGCGGTGAATACAAAAAACTCATCAACTTCTACTTCGGCGATATCGAAAAACAATCCTAAAACACCCCTAACTCAGCTAAAAGCTTAATGCTTTTATATATCACACCCCTATAATACTCTTTTTATAATACTCCTATAATACTCCTTATCAGCCGGCATCCCCTAAAGCCGGCGAACAAACACTCAACTCATCAAAAACAGAAAAGCCTTGCAGTAAGTCCAAACTGCAAGGCTTTTTTGCTGTATTTTTATATTTAGCTTAATCCTCCGGATGCAGCTTAATGCAGGACGCACGCACCGCCCTGTGCCAGCCGCGCAGCAGATGATTACGCTTTTCTTCATCCATATCGGGCATAAAGGTCTGCTCAATAACGTGATTGCCCTTAATCATTTCCTTGTCATCCCAATAGCCAACTGCCAGGCCTGCAAGATAAGCAGCACCCATAGCAGTTGTTTCAATGCAGCTCGGGCGTTCTACCTTAACGTTGATAATGTCCGCCTGCGTCTGCATCAGGAAGCTGTTGGCGCACGCACCACCATCAACCTGCAGCGAGCTCAGCTTAATACCGCTGTCCTCTTCCATAGCCTTCAGTACATCGTACACCTGATAGGCAATAGCTTCGAGCGTTGCACGTACAATATGATTACGGTTAACACCGCGCGTCAGGCCGACAATCGCACCGCGCGCATACTGGTTCCAATTCGGTGCACCCAGGCCTACAAAAGCAGGCACCATGTAGCAGCCGTTGGAATCAGGCACAGATTTCGCCATAGCCTCGGACTCGGCAGCATTGCGAATCAGGCCCAGCTCATCACGCAGCCATTGGATAGCAGCGCCGGCAACGAAAATAGAGCCTTCCAGCGCATATTCTACCTTGCCGTCTACGCCCCAGGCGATAGTTGTAACAAGGCCGTTTTTGCTGTCTACAGGCTTTTCACCGGTATTCATCAGCATAAAACCTCCCGTGCCATAGGTATTTTTTGCTTCGCCGGGTGCAAAGCAGGTCTGACCGAACAGCGCACATTGCTGATCGCCTGCAGCGCCGGCGATAGGAATAGATGCCTCAAACAGCTTGGCATCGGTGGAGCCGTATACGCAGCTGGAGGGCTTAACCTCCGGCAGCATCTGGCGAGGAATGCCCAAAACAGTCAGGATTTCGTCATCCCACTGCAGAGTATGAATATTAAACATCAATGTACGGGAAGCATTGGAATAATCCGTAACATGAACCTTACCGCCGGTCAGCTTCCAGATAATCCAGCTGTCGATAGTACCGAACAGCAGCTGGCCTGCTTCCGCACGCTCGCGTGCATGAGGCACGTTTTCCAAAATCCAGTGCAGCTTGGTACCGGAGAAATAAGCATCCAGAACCAGACCTGTTTTTTCACGGAACATATTGGCATAGCCACGGATTTTCAGCAGATCACAATATTCCGCGGTACGACGGCACTGCCAGACAATCGCCTTGCAGATAGGACGACCGGTGTTCTTGTCCCACACTACGGTAGTTTCGCGCTGATTCGTAATACCGATGCCGGCAATATCAGCCGGAGTAACATCCAGCTTGCTCATTGCCTCGTACATCAGGCCTACCTGAGTAGCCCAGATTTCCTCGGCATCGTGCTCTACCCAGCCTGCCTGCGGATAATACTGCGTAAACTCCTTTTGTGCTACGCTGCAGATTTCTCCATGCTTGTCAAATAAAATACAGCGGCAGCTGGTAGTTCCCAAATCCAGTGCCATGATATATTTATTTTTCATGCTTTCACGACCTTTCCTTGATATTTTTAAGTATAACACAAAACATAAGGAGCCGCCACTTTCGTAGCAGCTCCTGAAAAAGCATATTTAATTATATGTGATTGGGAATCCTGATGAAGTATACGGTGCCTTATCGCACTTCTTATAAATTAGGCAAGAACATTACCAACCCCGGCACATAAGTAACGATGAGAAGTGCTACTAACAACGCTACGATAAACGGCCAAACTTCCTTGAAGAATTCGCCGAGCGGCGTTTCCGTTATCGCACAAACCGTAAACATCATCGAACCGAACGGTGGCGTCAGACCGCCGATCATAATATTAACAATACAGATAATACCGAAGTGTACAGGGTCTACACCCAGCTTAGTTACAACAGGAACCAGCAGCGGAGCCAGAATAATCAGTGCAGCGCCACCCTCCAGGAACATGCCCAGAATCAGCAGCAGGATATTTACCAGCATCAGCATCATGTACGGATTGCGGGTAAAGTCAAGCATTGCTGAGGTGATATGCTGCGGAATACGCTCCCAGTTCAGGTAATAGCCAAAGAAAGAAGCTGCTACGATAATCAGTACAACGGAGCTGGTACCGTAAATAGTTTCCTTCATAATCGGCCAGGCATATTCCCACTTCAGCTCCTTGTAGATAAAGGCACCTACCAGGATGCAGTATACTACTGCTACAGCACCCGCCTCGGACGGAGTGAACATACCCATGCGCAGGCCGGCGATAATACCGAAGGGGAACAGCAGCGCCCAGATAGATTCCTTGAGCTGAGTCATAATTTCACCAAAGGTGGCAGCCTTTTCACGAGATGGCTTGTAGCCACGCTTCTTGGAAACAATAGCAACAACAATCATCATAGATACTGCCATGAGAATGCCGGGAACATAGCCTGCCATAAACATTTTGGTTACGGATACGCTGGCAATCAGTGCATAAATAATCAGGTTAATTCCGGGAGGAATAACAGGCGTACTTGCGGAGGACGCAGCTGTTACCGCAGCACTAAAGGCTCTGCCGTAACCGCGCTTTTCCATTTCCGGAACAAGCATTTTACTCTGCATAGCAGCGTCAGCGTTAGCACTGCCGGACACGCCGCCCATCAGCAGGCTGAGCAGTACGTTAACCTGAGCCAGACCACCGGTCATATGACCCATGAGTACGTCGGTAAATTTCATCAGCTTATCGCTGATACCGGCATAGTTCATGATGGAGCCTGCCATAATAAAGAAGGGAATTGCCAGCAGCGGGAAGGACTGCGTGCTGGTAATAATGCGTTGGAATACCAAATGTGCAGGAGAAGTCGCATCCAGGAAGGTAAAGTAGGAAATCGTTGCACCGAACAGCGCATAAGCGATAGGAATACTGGAAAAATAAAGGACAAAGACAATGATGACGGGCAAATAAGCCATTATTTTTCCTCCTTTCCGGAACCGGCAACATCCTGCCAGACAAATTTAATAGAATACGCGGTCATGAGTACAAACGCAATCAGTACAGATGCACTGATATAAACGGAAGAAATACCCAGTACCGGGGTCATTTTCGTATAGGATTTGGAAATATAGATAACAGAAAGATAAGACATGTAGCCATTAAGCGCTACAAGAATAATATCGGTAATCAGGCCAACAGCCTTCTGCATAGCCTGGGGCATTTTTTTAACGATAATATCAACGCCAACGTGACCGCGATGCTTGAATACAGCGACAGCGCCAATGAATACCGACCAGACAAAGCAGCCGGTAGCAACCTCTTCGGACCAAACCAGGCCGGAGTTAAAAACGTAACGCAGAACAATATTGATGACAACAAGAATAGTGGTGATGCTGATGAAAAATGCAGCAACTAAATCTTCCAGATTATTTAGCACGAAGCTCAGGTTTTTACCCAAAATTTTACCTCCATTTTTATAGTAATACTTATGCAAAGGAAGGAGCTGTCACGCTGCATGCAGCGTGGTAGCTCCTTAGTGTTTCATTATGACTGTTAAAGAATATCTACAGCTTATTTTGCAGCGCGGATTTTTGCCAGCTCAGCTTTCAGCTTTTCATAGATGCCAGGAGTTGCGCCTTCTTTTTCTTCCATCTGTTTGAATACAGGCTCGGTAGCTTTTTCGAAAGCAGCATGGTCAACATCGTTGAATTTAACGCCCTTGCTTTCCAGTTCCTTATAAACCTTGTTATAGGATTCGGTGGAAATCTTGGTCATTTCTTTACCGCCGTAAGCAAATTCTTCAGCAACGATCTTCTGATCTTCCGGAGACAGGCTGTTGAATACTTTGGTGGAAATGTATACGCCGCAGGTACCCAGGAAATGCTTGGTGGTAGCTACGTTTTTAACGTGCTCATAGCATTTGGTGCCGATGTTGGTGAATTCGGAGCCTTCCAGACCATCTACAACGCCTTGGGAAACGCCGGACAGAGTTTCGGAGAACGGCAGGCTGGTAGCAGTTGCGCCCATAGCATTGATGGTATCAATGAACAGCTTGCTGCCAGGAGTACGCAGTTTCAGGCCTTTCATATCTTCAGGTTGGGTAATAACCTTGTTGGTCATAACATTACGGAAGCCAAAGATGTAGTCCAGAGCCAGAACCTTAATACCTTTTTCTTCAGCTTTCTTTTCCATGTCCTTAACCAACGGAGTTTCAATCATCTTCTCATATTCGTCATAGGATTGATACAGCATCGGGCCAACCAATGGTTTGAAGTCAGGTACATAGTCGCCCAGGTAAGACGGATCTTCTACAGAAATAAAGTTAGCACCGTTGGCAACCTGCTCCAGGCCATCCTTATAGCAAGCCAGCTGGTTTTGACCAAAGCATTGAATTTCTACACGGCCATTGGTTTTCTTGTTGATACGTTCAGCAACCAATTCCATGGATTTGTACAGCTGCTCATCGGGAGAAAATACATGGCTCAGCTTCAAAACAACCTTTTTGTCAGAACCTGCAGCCTTTTCATCTTTTTTGTCAGAACCGCCGCAACCGGTAAGAGCCAACATCATTACAGACATTAACAGAAGAGCTACGATCTTTTTCATGTTCATCCTCCTAAATCCCTTGTTGAATTTTGTTGAAATTTGTTGTGATAGAGATTCCCGTTTTGAATCTGATACCATATTATCAGAGTGACACAAAATTGTCAATAATTTTACGCATTTTTACTAAAGCCTCATGTGTTCTTACTTTTGGCCGTTTTTTATCCCTGTTGGTCTTATTGTGTCCCACTTGTTTTTTACCTTTTCTTGTGCTAATATATTGTTGAATATTGTTGAAAAAACTTAAGGAGGAATAGAAATGGTTCAAATTTTTGCGCACCGCGGCTTCAGCGGCTATTATCCTGAAAATACAATGCTTGCTTTTCAAAAGGTAGCAGAAGAACCTGTTGCTGACGGCATTGAATTAGATATCCAGCTTACTAAGGACGGCGAAATCGTCATCATGCATGACGAAAAGCTCGACCGCACTACTAACGGCAGCGGTTGGCTGAAGGATTACACTCTGGAGGAGCTGAAAACTCTTTCCGTTGGCGTTAATGTCAAGGGCTTCTTCCCCCGCCAAACCATTCCTACTTTACGCGAATATTTTACCTGGCTGAAAACCACCAAGCTGATTACCAACATTGAACTCAAAACCAGCGTTTTTGAATATGAAGGTATCGAAGAAAAGCTCATCGCCATGGTTAAGGAATTCGGTCTCGAAGAGCAGATCTGGTATTCCTCCTTTAACCATTACACCATCGCTAAAATCAAAAAGCTGATGCCGGAAGCAAAATGCGGTCTGTTGATGGACACCTGGCTGATGAACGTCGGCGCTTACGCTGCCTCCCAAGGTGCTGCAACCGTAAACGCCTGCAGCTTCTTCTGCTGCAAGGAAGGCGTTGCTGCTGATCTGCACGCGCACAACGTAGGCCTGCAGGCCTGGACTCCTAATGACGCTGAGCTGATGCAGGAATTGATTGATGCCGGCGTTGACGTCCTGATTACCAATTATCCTGACATTGCTGCTAAAGTTGCAGGAAAATAATTCATTTCCACCGCTTTACGCTAATTGACATTAGAAAGGATTGTATTTATGCCTAAGAAGGTTACCCTGAAGGATATTGCTGCCAAGGCAGGTCTTTCGCCTGCCAGCGTATCGATGATTCTCAACAGGCGCAGTATTGACCGCTTCAACGCGGAAACTGTTGAGCAGGTCTACGCTATCGCCACTGAGCTCGGCTACAAAAGCAGCAAGGAAAAGGCCTACGCCCTCGTCAGGCCCTCAGATACACTAATCATTATTATCTGTCCTTCATTATTCAATCCTTTCTATACTACTATTATCCAGGGTATTGAAATCACTGCCCGTAAGCAAGGCTTTGTCACCTCCGTCCGCACCACCTATTGGGATACAAATACGGAAAAATTTATCATGGAACAGGCCCGCAAATTTAACGTTGCCGGTGTCATCTTCGCCATGATTCCCCAACAGCCGCAGCTGGCGTACAAGCTCAGCAAATATCTGCCCGTTGTTGCCATCGGTGACAGACGCAGTGATTTGGAGCTTGCTACTGTAGACATGAATAACTTTACTGCAGGCCAGCTCATCGGCAAGCATCTTACGGATTTAGGCCATAAGCATGTTGCCTATCTTTCTACAACGCTCAACGACCAACATACCTCGCGTGTGCGCCGCTATCAGGGTTTGGAGGATGCCTGCAAGGCAGCAGATGCCAAGCTTTCCCTCTTCACTCAAGAGATTACTTCTGACTATGAGCTTTCGCACGTTGAAGTAGAATACAGTACAGGCTATGAGCTTGCCAAACGCTGTCTTGAAGCATTGCCGGAAACAACAGCGATAGTCGCTATCAATGATATGGTTGCCTACGGTGCATATAATGCCATTATCGACAGAGGCCTGAAGATTCCCGAGGATATCAGCCTTTGCGGTTTCGATAACATCTTCCCCTCGCATCTGCGCGGCGTCAACCTCACAACTATCGATAACTCGCTGACAGAATGCGGCAAAAGTGCCTTCAAGCTGTTGCAGGAGGAAATTGCCAGCTATGAGCACCACGGCAAATTTGAGCCTATCACTCATGTAGAATACAAATGCCGTCTTGTTGCCCGCTCCAGCAGCGGTCCGGCTCCCAAGCGTTGACAATTACCGCAGGATACTGTACAATAAAGCCTACATAGTTTCTATGAATTAAAGAATTGTGCAGGTTTTCATTATGAACAACAAATATAGCAAAGCACTCAAAGCTGCTTTTCCACTAACGCTGCCAATTTGCGCAGCGTTTCTTTTTTTAGGCATCTCCTACGGCTTTTATATCTGCAGCAAGGGCTTTTCTCCCTGGTATCCGTTTTTTACCAGTGCTCTCGTCTTTGCCGGCAGCATGGAATTCGTTCTGGTCACAATGCTGCTTAGTCCCTTCAATCCGCTGTACTGCTTTTTTATGGCACTGATGATTAACTCTCGCCATCTGTTCTACGGCCTGAGCATGCTTGAAAAATTTAAGAATACCGGTCTGAAGAAATTTTATCTTATTTTCGGCATGTGTGATGAATCCTTCGCCATCAACTGTAATACCGTTATCCCCGAAGGCATCGACAAGGGCTGCTTTATGGTCTGCGTAAATCTGCTGAACCAAATCTACTGGGTAGCGGGCGCAACCATCGGCGGTCTTTTAGGCAACAGTCTGCAAATCAATACCAAAGGCCTGGATTTTGCCCTCGTCGCTCTCTTCACGGCAATTTTCGTCAGCCAATGGCAATCGACAGAAAATCACACTCCTGCTGTTTTAGGCATTGTCATTCCGTTGGTTTGCCTGGTGCTCATCGGTCCCCAAAGCTTTATTCCGCCGGCTATGCTGCTTCTGCTGCTGGTATTTATCACAGCATATTACAAAGGAGGCATCAAATTATGACCTTTACCGAACAAATCATAACTATTGCCGCCGTTGTAGCAGGCACGATGTTAACGCGCTTTCTGCCCTTCATCCTGTTTCCGGCAAACAAAAAAACGCCGCCTCTGGTAGCATTTTTAGGTAAAATGCTGCCTGCGGCCGTTATGAGCATGCTTGTTGTCTACTCCCTCAAGGATACGCAAATTCTTAGCGGCAGCCACGGCGTTCCGGAAGCTATCGCCGTAGCGCTGACAGTTATATTGCAGGCAACCCTGCGTAATCTGCTGCTGACGATAGCAGCAGGCACTATAGGCTATATGCTGCTGGTGCAATATGTGTTTATGTAAAAAATGTTCGAAAGCAAGCACAAAGATATCAGCAAAGCTGTAATACAGAAGATAATATTCCCCATATATATAATGGTAAATTAATTTTCTACTATTATATGTAGTATAGGGGAATGTTTTTTATCTGCTGTACAAAATTAAAACTACCCTTCACCATGCTCTGTCCAACATGACGAAGGGTAGTCTTTTCATTTATATCCTATATATATTGCCAATGTCCCCTAAGCAAATATATACAGAAAGAAGGAATTTGTAATTGTAAGCATCTTTGAAGCTTTGTGCGTCAGGGCAGCTTCCGCCCCGTCTATAATAAATTGTTCTCTATCCAATTTACGTCTGCTGACCACTCCCATTTGGGAGCGTTGCAGACATTTTAAGAAAGGTGGTAAGACCTGAGTCTTTAATTAATTATGCTGCAGTCGGGAAGAACGGCCATACGATAGGAATAACGATGATTGCAACAATCATGCTGACTGCTACCAGACCGCCGCCGCATTTAACATAATCCATGAATTTGTACTTGCCAGGGCCAAGTACCAGGGTGTTCGGAGGAGTACCTACCGGAGAAGCGAATGCGCAGCTGGAAGCAATCAGGATTGCCATCAGTACAGCTTTCGGAGATGCACCCATTTGTGCAGACAGTGCAATGCCAACCGGGCACAGCAGAGCTTTAGAAGCGGTGTTGCTCATAAACTGAGTCAGGATAACTGCCAAACCGAAAAGTACTGCAGTTACCAGGTACGGAGACGGGTTACCGCCCATCAGGCTTACGGTAAATTCAGCAATCAGCTTGCCAGCGCCGCTGGTGTTCATAGCTGTTGCAACAGGAATCATGCCTGCAAACAGGAAGATGGTAATCCAGTCGATGGAGTTATAGGCTTGTTTTTCAGTGATGCAGCCTGTCAGTACGCACAGTACCGCTCCGACAACAGCAGCCAGTTCCAGAGGAACTACGCTGGTTGCCATAGAACCGATAACGCCAACCATGATGATACCGCAGATCATCTGTTTTTTAGGAGTAGTGTTAGTAGCATCAATCTCCTGCTCTACATCTGCAACCTCATCGGTTTTAGCTTCCGGCAGGATATATTTGCCAAGGAACATCATGTAAACGATGCCGGCAACAGTAATAGGAATGCCGATGTAGGCATATTCAAAGAAGCCAAATTGCAGCTCCGGCATACCAGCTGCTTTCAGAGCAACGTTTGCCAGAATGTTCGGCGGGGTACCAATCAGGGTGCAGGTACCGCCAAGGCCGGCAGCGAAAGCCAACGGCATCAGCTGACGGGAAGCGGAAAGCTTTGCTTGTGCGCAGATACCCATAACTACAGGAATCAGGCAAGCGGTGGTACCGGTGTTAGACAAGAACGCAGACATAACAGCTGCAATAACCATAAGACCAAACATCAGGCTGTTTTCATTGGTACCAAACAGCTTTACTACAGCGCCGCCAACCTTTTGAGCAAGTCCGGTGTAAAACATAGCAGCGCCAACGACGAACATACCGCCAAAAAGAACTACAGTAGAATCTGCCAGGCCAAGGAAGATTTGGTTCTCAGGAACCAGGCCCAATGCACTGCAGGCTATAGCAGCCAGAACCGCGGTCATTGCCAGCGGAATCATTTCGGTAACGAATAACAGTGCAACTACTGCTAACAGAATTAAGCATTTAATTGCTGGTGTCATAAAAATTTCCCTCCACTTATTTCTTCTTAAATAGGTTTACATATTGAAAAGTGTTTACAAAGAGCTTACCATCTTCGCCTCGATGCGGGAAGACTTTACCTTCCTTTTTCCTGTTCTCGATAGCTCGATAGTAAAACTTCTTGTCTACCTGTTTCAGGTACTCCCGAATCTTAGAATCTTCTTTTTCATCATTCATGATAAGTGCAATGTCCAAAACTTATCAGCTCCTTTCTTGTTCTTTTTGGAGAGTGCCTTTCACTGTTAGAGATTATACAACATATTCCAAAATAATAAAAATACCTAGTTGGAATAGAAGTTATATGAATTAAGTATATTTCAGAAAGTAATTAAATGTATTTTGAAACTAATTTCCACTTGTTTTTTATAGCAGGCAGTTTTATATTATACGACAATTATCGCCGGAACAAAAATACCTATGTAGCATTATTTATATATCCGTCAGGAATATTTTAGGCAAACAAAAAGCCAGTCTGCCAACGACGTACAAGGAGGTAGGCTATAACGTCATCGCTCGCGGACTGGCATATTACAATGCTGCTGTATAAAGCTTAAAGCAAAATATTCTTAAACCATTTACTATAGTATTCTCTGTCCAACTCTTTGAGATAGTTCAGTACAAAGCTCATCTTTCTTCTTAACCTCTTTTTAATGCTTTCAGGGATGCTTCGCTCAGTTTGAAGCCCTGTACTCTTCTGCTGAAGGCAAAGCCTTTTTCACCACAATGCGGGAATACTTTTGCTGCACCGTTGCGTTGACGGCACAGATGTGCGAATAAACCGATTTCTTTTTCGACTGCCATTTTTGTTTCAGCCATGATTGTTCTCTCCTTTGCTTTGAATAAGTCAATTTGTCAATTTGCTCTGTATAAGGCCTCTGCTTTATACGCATTTAGTATAACAGATATTGCTTAATAAGAAAAATAGCTAATAGGAATTATAGATATGACATTTTATTATTGCTTTTTAGCTTTCTTCTGTTCTATAATAGCCTTAATCGTTGTAATTCTTGAAAATACACTAGCAATATGATAAACTAATTATATTATACCTATATTTAGAATCTATTACTGTTTCTATTTTACATAAGTTTAGTATTAGTTGGAGGTCTGCAAAACATGGAATTAGACAATTACAGAAACTTTTTGGCAATTATCGAAGCCGGTAGTTTTACCGGTGCGGCTGATTACGTACATATCGCTCAGCCGGCCCTCAGCAAGCAGCTGCGTGCTCTGGAAAACTATTTCGGCACCAAGCTGATAATTACCACCCGCGGCAGCCGTCAGATTCTCCTGACCGAAGCAGGACGCGTCCTCTATCAAAAAGCAAAGTACATGTGTGCTTTGGAGGATCTTGCCAAAAGCGAAATCGAAAACATCATGGGCGGTGTTGTAGGTACGCTGCGTTTCAGCATTGCCAACTCCCGCAGTGCTTTATTCATCAAATCCTCCCTCAAGGATTTCTGTGCTCTTTATCCTAATATCAAATGTGAGCTGTTTGAAGCAAGCATAAACGAACAGACACAGCAAATGCTTAACGGTATTACCGAACTGGGAATTTTGAGCGTACCGGTAGAGCATCAGGATAACTTTGAGGTTCTCTTCCGTCGCGATGAAGAACTGACAGCCGTTTTCCATAAAAACTCTGTTTTTCTGGATGACAGCAAAAAGGTTGTCACTCTTAAGGAATTAGAGGATGTACCTTTGAGCATCAGCTCAGGCTGCTCCGAAATATTCCTCAAAGCCTGTGCGCAAGCATCTATCGTTCCGCGTATCACCTGCACTAGCACAACCCGCAGCACTACATTGGAATGGACACGCGTCAAGGCAGCCGTTTCTATCGTGCCTGTAGAGCCCGGAGAGGACCTTGGTGAAGAATTTATCACCCGTCCTATATCCGATATCAAGGCAGACGTTTACAAGACCGTAGTAAAGGTTAAGGACAGACCGCTTTCCGTCGTTGCCCAGCATTTCCTCAAATTCTATTCCAAGACACGTAATTCACAGCAGGTATGCAATCTGGACGAGGTTCTGAAGAATTCTTCTTTATAAAACAAAAACCGCCTCACGGCGGTTTTTTTATTATACTAAGCTTATCTTTCCTTGCGAAAGCAATAAAAAAGCCGCCTTACCCGGCGGTTTTTTTATTGTTGCATTGCCACACCCCTGTAACAAGCTACACACGATAAAATTGGAGGAGAAGGAGAATTTGAAAAATCTTTACGTAACAGAACAGCAAATTGTCCGATTTGCTTAGTTTGTTCTAATGTTAGGGAAATCAATATTTCGACCCACATTTGATAGTTGAAAAAAACCGTCTTTGCAAGCAAAGACGGTTAATGCGCACAATTAAGATAGCTGCCACTCTCACATAAACAGTATCTTGTCTGTTAACATCTTCTCCTGTCGCTCGCAGGTCAAGCATATGCTTGTACAAAGTACTTTGCTGACTCCAGGCAAGCCTGTTACAGCGGCGGGACCGTGTGGATTTTCACCAATTAGTGCTTTATACGAAATATTGATTTGTTGCTTTTAATTATACTAAGTCCGATTAAGAATGTCAAGACTTTAGCGAAAAAGTTCTCGAAAAAAATATTGTAAGAACTTATATCACTAAAGAGGCGCTTATTTGTTGACAATAAAAGAATTAGCATCTCTTACTCTTTTTAGGTTAAAAATTCTCACGCCCCGCTTTGTTTTACATTGTGTTTTTACACTTTTATATTAATGTTTTGCAGCACCTAGAAGCCATTATAAAAACCAAAAGGCTGTCTGCTGATGAAGCTTCATCAGTGACAGCCTTTTGTTTTTGCCGGTCAAAAATCACCACTGGGTGCTTTCTTGCCGGACTTTATTTGTTTTGATTGCGATGCCTCATTGAAGCACGATCGATATCAAAGGCGTTAATCAGCTCGGTAACAGCCTGACTTGGGGATACCACCCCATTAACAGCTGCTTCCATTACTGCCGGTAAGCGTCCTTTAATCATCGGGTCTTCAAAGAACAGGTTATGTAAATGCTCGTCAATCATGCTGTTAACCCAAGAAATAGTCTGCGATTTACGACGTTTGTCGAAGGAACCGCATTCCTTGGTAACCTTTTCGAACTTGCGCATTACTGCCCAAAGCTCAAGCAGGCCTTCCTTGGTCAAAGCAGAGCATCTGTAGGCATGAGTTTTCCAGCCTTCGGTAGCAGGACGGATGAATTCAATCATACGCTCATACTCACCCTGGGTAACGATAGCTTTAGGCAGATTGTCACCATCGGCTTTGTTGACAACGATAGCGTCGGCAACCTCCATGATGCCTTTCTTGATGCCTTGCAGATCATCACCGGCACCGGTCAGTACTACCAGCATAAAGAAGTCAACCATCGAACGGACAGTGATTTCGGACTGGCCTACACCTACGGTTTCTACTAAGATAACGTCACAGCCTGCAGCCTCGCAAAGCAGCATAGTTTCACGGCTTTTACGGGCAACGCCGCCCAAGGTACCCTTTGCGGGGGACGGACGGATAAAGCAATTAGGTTCACGCGACAACATCTGCATACGCGTTTTATCACCCAAAATAGAGCCACCGGTAATAGAGCTTGTGGGGTCGACAGCAAGAACTGCGACCTTATAGCCCTGATGACACAGCATCTGACCAAAGGACTCGATAAAGGTACTTTTGCCGGCACCCGGTACACCGGAAATGCCGATGCGCAAAGCTTTGCCTGTACGCGGCAGAAGAGCCTGCAGGACACGCTGTGCTTTATCAAAATCCCTCGGTGCATTGCTTTCTATAAGAGTAATAGCTTGAGATAAGGTTTTACGATCGCCTTCACTGACTCCTTTTATTAACTCTTCCGGACTAGGCTTTTTCCTCAAGGGGAATTTCCTAATTTTATCCACAGGGTTATACTTCTCCTCGCTGACAGCGTTTACGGCACTGTCAATCCCGCCCATTACAGAGCAGGCAAAGTTAGGGTCTTTTTTCAGGGGTACCCAACTCGGCCTAATATCTTTTTCACCAGTTTCAGGCATTTATATCACCTCAGTCTTCAGCGTGTTCAGCTTTTGCACGGTCAACCAACATTTGCAGTAATTGGATGCAGCACTTAGGAATGTTGGTACCAGGGCCAAAGATGCCTGCTGCACCATGTTCATACAGGTAGTCGTAATCCTGTGCAGGAATTACGCCGCCGATACATACCATGATATCTTCACGGCCACGTTTCTTCAGTTCTTCAACGATTGCCGGCAGCAAGGTTTTATGACCTGCAGCCAGGGAAGAGAAGCCAACCATATCAACGTCGTTATCTACAGCGTCTTGTGCAGATTCTTCCGGAGTTTGGAACAGAGGACCAACGTCGACGGTCCAGCCCATATCAGCGAAGGAGGTTGCCAGAACTTTTTGTCCGCGGTCATGACCGTCTTGGCCCATTTTAGCCAGGAAGATACGAGGACGACGGCCTTCAAGTTGTTCAAACTCATCAGCCAGTTTGGTAGCTTTTTCCATGTCATCGTTGCCGCTGAATTCACTGGAGTATACACCGGATACAGTGTGGATTACAGCATTGAAACGACCGGATACTTTTTCAACTGCGTCAGAAATTTCACCAAGAGAAGCACGGTCGCGAGCAGCTTGTACAGCCATTTCCAGCAGGTTGCCGTTATCACGGGTTTCTGCTGCGCGGGTAATAGCTTCCAGATCACGTGCAACAGCGTCGTTGTCGCGTTCTGCTCTCAGTTTTTCCAGACGTTTAATCTGAGCGTTACGTACAGCGGTGTTATCGATGGACAGTACGTTCAGCGGATCTTCCTTAGCCAGACGATATTTGTTCAGGCCAACGATAGTTTCCTTACCGCTATCGATGTTAGCTTGACGACGAGCTGCGCACTCTTCGATACGCATCTTCGGCAGGCCGGTTGCAATAGCTTTTGC
The DNA here is from genome assembly GCF_902463975.1 of uncultured Phascolarctobacterium sp. GTDB lineage: Bacteria > Bacillota > Negativicutes > Acidaminococcales > Acidaminococcaceae > Phascolarctobacterium_A. The sequence continues at coordinate 13,637 of NZ_CABQHJ010000019.1, read as the reverse complement.
CATACCACCGAGTGCTTCAACTTCCTGGATATGAGCCCAAGCACGGCGAATGATTTCGTTGGTGAGGTATTCAACATAGTAGGAACCGCCCCACGGATCGATAATCTTGCAGACTTTGGTTTCATCCTGGATGTACAGCTGGGTGTTACGAGCAAGACGAGCGGAGAAGTCGGTCGGCAATGCGATAGCTTCGTCCAATGCGTTTGTATGCAGGGATTGGGTATGGCCCAGAGCAGCAGACATAGCTTCCATACAAGTACGGGAGATGTTGTTGAACGGATCCTGTTCGGTCAGAGACCAGCCGGAAGTCTGGCTGTGAGTACGCAGTGCCATGGATTTCGGGTTCTTAGCGCCGAAGCTCTTAAGAATCTTAGCCCACAGAACACGAGCAGCACGCATTTTTGCAACTTCCATGAAGTAGTTTTTGCCCATATCCCAGAAGAAGGACAGACGTTTTGCGAATGCGTCTACAGGCAGGCCTGCAGCTTCACCAGTACGGATATATTCCATACCATCGGCCAGAGTGTAGCCTAATTCAAGGTCGCAGGTTGCGCCGCACTCTTGAATATGGTAACCGGAAATGGAAATACTGTTGAATTTAGGCATATATTTGGTGGTGTATTCGAAAATATCACCGATGATACGCATGGACATAGCAGGCGGATAAATGTAGGTGTTACGTACCATGAACTCTTTCAGAATATCGTTCTGAATGGTACCTGCCATGATAGATTTATCAACGCCTTGTTCTTCACCGGATACGATAAAGAATGCCAGTACAGGCAGTACTGCGCCGTTCATGGTCATGGATACGGACATCTGATCCAGAGGAATACCGGAGAACAGGATGTTCATATCGAGCATGGAGCAAACAGATACGCCTGCTTTACCAACGTCACCAACTACACGCGGGTTATCAGCGTCATAGCCGCGGTGAGTCGGCAAGTCGAACGCGATGGACAGGCCTTTTTGGCCTGCAGCCAGGTTACGACGATAGAATGCGTTGGATTCTTCCGCAGTGGAGAAACCTGCATATTGACGTACAGTCCACGGACGGAATACATACATTGTGGAGTAAGGACCACGCAGGAACGGAGGAATACCGCTCATGAAGTCCAAATGGTTACATTTATCATAGATATCCTTGGTGTACAGCGGAGCTTTAGGAATACGTTCCAAGGTAGTATCATAAAGGGCATCATAATTTTCGCCCATTTTTTCTTCCAGATTTTTCTTCCATTCGTCATAAGAACAAGAAGGATGATCAGGAAGGGCTACTTTAGTGAAATCCGGATTAATGCTCATTATTCAATCATCCCTTTCTTCTTTTGCAGCATCTTCAGAGTTTGGAAGCAGTTAGCTTTTACGCTGATGAAATCGTCAACGCCAGCATCTTTGTAAACTTGTTCCATGTCTTTCGGAGCAGCGCCGGCCAGGAACAGAGTAGCGGACGGTTTCATAGCTGCTTTAATCATCGGAGCCAGTTTCGGAACGATTTCCGGATAGGTAGCATCGGTGGAGCAGATAACTGCAACATCGTAGTCGCCTTCTTTGAAAGCTTTGAGGCATTTTTCGTATTGATCGCCATCTTCGCCGTCTTGGAAACCATCGTTCAGATGAACGTTGAATTCACCAACCTGCAGGAAAGAGGTGGAGAAGTCGGCACGAGCTTTATGTTGAGGAATCGGTCCCATGTTGCACAGGAATACTTCAACATTTTTGCCTGTTTTCTTAACATAGTCTTCAGTTTCGAAACGCAGTGCTTCATAGCGCTCGGTCCAGTGATGAGCAGCGATTGCTTCAACGGTTTCCGGAGCTTCAGCCTTGCAGGATGCAGCAGCAACCTGGCCGATAGTAGCACCATTGCTGAATGCTTCGATTGCGCCTTCAACAGTTTCAACGGCAGCCAGCTTGCCGGCCAGATAGTTGGTGTCGATGTCAGCAACATAAGCAGCAACAGCAGCTTCGCGTTCTTTCTTCAGTTTCGGAGTGTCCTCTTCGCGGCGCTCCAGAGGTTCTTCGGTCATGTTCGGGTACATGTTTACGCCAACAGCGCGATCGCTGCGCATTTCCAGAGCTTTGAAGCGCTTAGCCAGAACGTCAGCAACTTGTGCTTGCGGATAGCCAGCTTCCAGAGCTTTAATGATGCCGCCCATTTCCTCAACCTTTTGGAACTCAGCCCAGATTTTTTCGGTGATCTGCTTGGTCAGGGTTTCAACGCCCCAAGAACCGCCGGCAGCATCGATTGGGCTCAGCATACCAAATTCTTCTTGCAGCATTACATGCAGGTTACGAGCGATACGACGGGAGAATACGTCGCCTTTACGGATCAGCTCGTCAAACGGCGGGTTGTCATAAGTGCAAACGCCGCCTACAACGCTGGAGAAGGTTTGGGTGCAGTTACGCAGCATGTTTACATACGGGTCAACAACGGTTTTGGTGAAGCGAGCGCAACGGCCATGAACTTTAATAGCACGGTCTGCTTCTTCAGCACCGAATGCTTCCATAATAGCTGCCCAGATCATACGCAGGGAACGCAGTTTTGCGATTTCCATGAAGAAGTTAGCACCTTGGTTGAAGCAGAAATACAGGGAGTTAGCAATATCGTGCAGCTCAACGCCACGTTTTTGCATTTGACGTACATATTCAACTGCAGTAGCGAAGGTGTAAGCAACCTCTTGTACTGCTTCAGCACCGCCATCGGTGTAAGCATCACTGTTGATGAAAACAGTGCGCAGCTCCGGAGTATTAGCTTTAGCAAATTTAATGGTTTCAGCCATTTCATCATACAAAGCATCCAGAGAGGTTTCGGTTTTACCGGTTTTTACCAGCTCGCCAATCGGGTCGCCGCCGATAACACCGCGCAGGGTTTTAACATCATGACCGGCACCCTTCAGAGCAGCAACAGTCAGAGCCAGCAGGTTTTTAGCGCCGGCACCGGTGTACATCATAATAGGATATTTGTCAAGTTTCAGACCATTCAGCAGAACGCTCATATCTTCAACAGTAGTAACGTTCACGCCAATATCGCCGGGTTTTTCTGCATCTTTAACGTCTACGCCGTTTTTGGTTGCAGTATCCAGTTTGATATTGTAAACAGTGGAGCCCTTGGAAATTTCTTCCTTCAGCAGCTCGTTGTTTTCAGCCGGCAGGGTTTCATCGCAAGCTTGTGCAATGCCCCAAGGCTCGTGTACATAACCGTTAACAGTTGCGCCACGCAGGAAATCACCCATACCGGGATAATCGTTGGTCGGCAGAATTGCATCAGTGCCTTTACGAGTATAAATCGGGTCAAAGGTAATGCCCTCGTAGTTTTTGGTATACATGATCTTGTCAAAGGGTTTGCCCTTCAACAGTGCATTACATGCCTCCACCCATTCATCCCAGGTGGGTTCGGTAAATTCATCAAAAGTTACCTCCGGGAATTCGGTTACTTTCTCTGACTTACGCAACATGGCTTCCAGTTCTTTGTCTGTCAACGGTCTTTCACCATTAACGACTGCTGCAGTTTTTTGTTGTTCATCAGCCATTCAAATAATCCTCCTTTAATAATTTAATCATTACTGTGAAAAGCTCACAGCACCAAGCTGAAACGCATATCACCTCCAGCCAATCTCGTCTGCTGATGCAGCTCTGTATCCGACCGCTCTCACCCGGTCATCAGGGGACATGTGCCGCATCCTTGCTTGGATAGATTTTAAGAAGCAAACAGCATTTATATACACGGTCACGGTTGTCCAGGCCGTATATAACAAAATAACAGGCAGTTTAATCTGCCAGGAACTCCTGCAGACGTCCATAATTAATCTGGACTCTGCGCAGCTCGTTTTCTTCAGGCATGGTATCATTAAGAATCATGTTGCCTAAAGCAGCACCCGGCTCTGCGCCGCGGTTCTGCATAAAACGGGCATAGTATTCAATCTGCGGAACATCTTCAGCAGCCTTGTAAATAACAGCAGCCTGTTCCAAAGGATCTTCTGCGATAATATAGGGATTTACACCCTCATTGAAGTATTTTTTCAAAAGCTCGCAGATATCAGTCTTTTTGGGATTATATTGTACACGTACGCACTTTACCTCCAGCTCTCCGCTGGCCTTAGCACGTCCGGCCACAACCTCTTCAACGCCTTTCATACCTTCAAAGGCTGCAAGCAGCTCAGCAATTTTGCCTGCCAAATATAATTCTTTCATATCAATAACCTCCCTTTAAACAGCAAAAAATAAAGCCACCACATTTGTGATGGCTGGATTGTCAGCACGACAGCGCACCCCTACGCTGTCGTACTTGAGAGGAGAAAGGAAATGTTCTCAGCTAAAAGAAAAATTTGAGAATGGGATTTGAAAAAACACGATATGTCCAGTACCGTGGACAAGAAGATTGATAGCATCGATGGCCCGGCCACTCTCCAAAAGGTCACAGCCATCACGTGACCTTCAATGGCATAAGAAACAGAAAACCGTTTCTCAAAAAGAATCCTTCACCCAATACGGGCGGGACTTTTGAAAAACGGCGAAATATCAAAAGCTACTAGGCGCACAAACCTATACTACAGCTCTACGACATCTCTCCCCGTCTCTCGCAGGTCAAACGACGATGCATCTTACAGGCAGTTCTTCTGGCTTCGCTTCTTCACGTGTTTCACCTTCCCAGAGGACCCCTCCAGTGGTATAAACGAAACACGCTCCACGTCACAGCGGCGGGACCGTGCCGGACTTTCACCGGCTTCTCTATTGAGCTTTCGCACCTGTAATATCAATATCAACTTGTTGTCTTAATTATAGCAGTTACTATTTACCTTGTCAACCTTTTTCGTGGATTTTTATTTTTGTATTTGTATTCCATGTATGTAACAGTCTTATGTATATTTGTGTCCATTTCTGATTAACTGTTCTTTGTGTTTAATTTACATATAATACAATAAAAAATCTATTATATCAGCAGCAACCGGCTTTAAGGCAATAAAAAACGCCTACAGCTCAGCTGCAAGCGTCTTTACGATTTAGCAATCTTCATTTTTATACCACCTGTTAATGGATATAGTAGAAATTCATTTCATATAAAGCTTTGACAAATTTTTCCAGCATTATTCTCACCTCCCAAAATCAGTGAATCATATACCATTTAAAGTTGCACAGAGTTTCAACAAATTTTTCAAAAGTCATTTTTATATCATCCCTTCTGCTTTATTTTAAGGTCTTGCCTTAATATGCATTAAGTATAACACCTTATGACGTTTTTGTCCACTATGGACTTTTTATGTCCCATTAAATGGTTGAGAAGCTCCAAAGCCTTATAGCATGGTGCTTTACAAGGATTTTACATTGAAAAACAAAGAGGACTGCAAGAAAAATTTTTCTTAAATCATGACAAATTTTTCTGCAATCCTCTAAAATTATGCCTGCTTAGCCTTAAACCACCACGCCAGCAGCGGCGGGATAAAGATATTTATCACCAGCACACGCACCAGCTGATAGGTCAGGATAATCGACACATTCTCACCCATACTCATACCGGCCAAAGACATTTCAGCTATACCTCCCGGCGCCATCGCCAGAAACGCCGTTACCAGCGAAAAGCCGTAGCGTGCTGAAAGCACATTAGCCATACCGATGCTCACAACAATGAGTATCGCCGTACCGATAAGAATATAGGGCACCATTTTTTCGGTTTTTACGATGCGGTCCGCATCAAGCTGCATACCCATAAACAGACCGATGCTGGCCTGCGCCGCCGCCATGAGCCAAAAAGGCACAGGCTGCACACCGCCAGCGAAGACGGAAAATGCAGCCGTTACCAAGATAGGTCCCAACAGTTTCGGCGTCGGCATATGTATTTTCGTTGCTATAAAGCTACCCAATATAGACAAGGGCACTACAACAAGCCAATGCATCCCGCCATGGTTGGGCAATGCTACGCTGCTGCCTGTCACCTGCGCATGCAAAAGCCAGATTACAAGAAACGGCACAGTAATAACTACGCCCAGCAGACGCAGCACTTGCATCACCATGACAACGTTGGGGTTGACCTCCTTGTCGTCCTCGCAAAGCAGCATCGTCAGCGTCATGCCGCCGGGAAGCATACCCATGATGCAGCTTTTGAGGTTTTCCCGCGCCAGCTTTGCCGTAATAAAGGCCAAGGCAATACTAGCGGCTAAAATAACTATCGTTGCCTCCGCTACACCAACCAGCTCAGCCAGAAAGTTATTCCAGGTATCGGCTGTAAAGGTAGAACCGATACCATAGCCCGCAACCATCAATGCATATTCGCGCCATTGCTTAGGCCAGCTCACATCTCTGCGATGCGTCAGTGTTTTGCAAAGCAAAGCAGTCAGCAGACCGCCCAACAAAAACGGTATCGGCAAATGCATACGCACCAGCAGACTGCCCAGGCAAAGCGCCATGATAAAAAGCAACAAGCGGTTTAAAAACATGATTTTTACTCCTGCTCTACGCCGTTAGCAGATAAAGCCTCCATAATACGCGCAATCAGTTCACCGCGCATGGTATGCTGCGAGGAGGAATAAGTGATAATCTCATGCTCCTTCAGGCCCATTTCACGCTTGAAGAGTGCCTTTTGGGACATCGCCGCATTTTTAGACAGCTTATCGGATTTGGTCAGCACAACCTGCACCTTCAGGCCACAGCTGCGCAGCCAGTTGAAGCATTCCATATCACTGTCCATAGGCTTATGACGGATATCAATCAGCTGGCAGACAACACCGAGGTTTTCACTGCCGGATAAATATTTGCTGATAAAGCCGGACCATTGGTCCTTATTATTATGGTTTGTTTTAGCAAAGCCGTAACCGGGTAAATCTACCAGATAAAAAGATGCCCTTTCATCCTCACCCTCAACTACGCGCTTAGCCTCCAGCTCGTAAAAGTTGATGGTCTGCGTTTTGCCCGGAGTAGAGCTTACGCGTGCCAGGCCGTTGCGGCGGCAGAGTGAATTGATAAGCGACGATTTGCCGACATTACTGCGGCCGATAAAGGCAGCCTCAATAAGAGCAGGCTGCGGATATTGGTCTGCGCGTACTGCAGAGGCCACATATTTAGCACGGATAATATCCCAATTATCTTTACTCATTTTTATCCTCCAATGCCAGCTTCAACACATCATCAAGATGCTCAACAGGTATAAACTGCATTTCCTTACGAATATTTTCCGGCAGCTCATCCAGATCCTGCATATTGCGCTTCGGCAGCAGTGCTGTTTTTACACCATACCGGTAAGCGGCAAGCATTTTTTCCTTGATGCCGCCAACAGGCCATACCTTGCCGGACAGGGAAATTTCGCCGGTCATCGCCAGCTTGCCCTTAACCTTTTTACCTGTTAGCGCCGACACCATGGCAGTAACCATAGTTACACCGGCAGACGGACCGTCCTTCGGTACAGCGCCCTCCGGCAGGTGGATATGAATATCCATCGTTTCGCCAAAGTTGGCAGGAATCCCCAAGGCTTCAGCGCGACTGCGAATATAAGTGTAGCCAGCCTGAGCCGACTCCTTCATTACGTCGCCCAGCTGACCGGTAAGCGTCAGATTGCCCTTGCCCTTAAACGCCAGCACCTCTACCTTCAGCAGCTCGCCGCCGACGCTGGTCCACGCCAGACCATTGGCAACGCCAACACTGGATTTCAGACTGATATCATCATCAAGATAAATAACAGGTCCCAGATATTTTTCCAGATTCTTTTCTGTTACCTGAGCACCCTTACCCTTGCCCTTGACAATCTTGAAGGCAACCTTGCGGCAGATACCTGCCAGCTTGCGTTCCAGATTACGCACGCCTGCTTCCCTTGTATAGTCGTGAATTACACGGCGGATAGCCTTTTCGCTGACGCTGACCTTGTATTTTTCCAGACCGTTGAGCTTAAGCTCCTTAGGCAGCAAATGCAGTTGTGCAATCTTAACCTTTTCTTCATCAGTGTAGCTGCTCAGCTGGATAATTTCCAAACGGTCCAAAAGAGCCGGCGGAATAGTATCAACAGCATTTGCTGTTACAATCCAGAATACATGTGATAAGTCAAACGGGAATTCTATAAAGTGGTCACTAAAGCTGTTGTTCTGCTCCGGATCAAGCACCTCTAAGAGAGCAGAAGCCGGATCGCCACGAAAATCAGAAGCCATTTTATCAATCTCGTCCAACAGGAAAACCGGATTCATGCAGCCACAGGTCTGCATACCATGAATAATACGTCCCGGCATAGAACCGATATAGGTACGACGATGACCGCGGATTTCAGCTTCATCACGCACACCACCCAAAGAAATACGGGTAAATTTACGCTTAATAGCCTTGGCAATGCTGCTCGCCAAGCTTGTTTTACCAACACCCGGAGGTCCTACCAGACACAGGATCGGTCCACGTGTACTTTTGGACAGCGCACGTACTGCCAGATATTCCAGGATACGCTCCTTAACCTTTTTCAGACCGTAGTGATCCTTATCAAGAACGTCCTGCGCCTTATCTATATCAAAATTATCCTTGGTGAATTTGCCCCAAGGCAACGCAAGCAAAGAATCAATATAGGTACGGATTACCGCTCCCTCCGGTGTCATCGGCGGCATTTTTGCCAGACGTCCCAGCTCCTTATTGATTTTTTCTGCCACGTTTTGCGGCATCTTCAGCTTGGACATCTGTTCCTTGTACTCAGCGATTTCTGCCTGTACGTCTTCGTTTTCGCCAAGCTCCTTGCTGATAGCCTTAATCTGTTCACGCAGATAATATTCCTTCTGATTCTGCTCCACCTGCTGGTGTACCTGGTCAGAAATATTTTTGGCTACATCGGCAATTTCCTGCTCACGCACCAGAATCTCGTATAATTTACGCAGACGCAGCTTCAGCGGCGCCATTTCCAACAGCTCTTCCTTTTCGGTCAAAGACAGCGGCAGATAACCGACAATAATATCAGGAACCTTGCTTACATCAGCACGCGACTTTAAGGACTGCACTGTATCAGGATTAACCTTTTTCGTAAGCAGAGTCCATTGCTCAAAGGCGTCCAACAGCAAGCGACGCAGTCCTTCCGCTTCAGCATCCACTGCATCGACAGCAGGAACCACTTCTACCTCACCGACAAAGAAATCCTGCTCATTCTCATGAACCTCTGCCGCATGCAGCACATGTACGCGCTCTAAGCCTTCTACCAGCAAACGAACAGCGCCGTTCGGCAGCTGCAGCTTTTGCTTGATGGTTGCCAAAACGCCCCATTCATATAAATCAGCAGCAGTAACATCTTCCTGCTCAGCCTGTTTTTGTCCGACCAGGATAATCTGTTTATCTGTCAATTCAGCTGCGTCAATAGCAGCCATAGATTTTTCTCGGCCGACATCAATATTGGCAATCATGCCAGGAAAAATCAAGATGCCCCTCAAAGCCAGCAGGGGCTTTGTAATTATCAAATTAGCCATATAATCCCTCCTTAAGCTCCCAAAACAAGAGAGAAATTTATTGACAGTACACCATTAAGCGTATACCTGTCATAGCGATAAAATAAGGGAGAAGGTATAATAATCCTTCCCCCTTAGATATTTTGTTATTTTGTAATCATTTGCGGTTCGCAATGCTGGCGTATAGTAGCTTCAGTAACAATGCACTTTGTTACATCATCACGGGAAGGAACATCATACATTACGTTACGCATGGTAGATTCGATAATCGATCTCAGACCACGCGCTCCGGCATTACGTTTCAATGCTTCCTCAGCAATAGCAGTCAAAGCACCAGGCTCGAACTCCAGATCTACGCCATCCATTTCCAGGAAACGCTGGTATTGCTTAACTAAAGCATTACGCGGCTCAGTCAGTATTTGCACCAAAGCAGCCTCGTCCAACGGATTGAGCGTTACTACTACCGGCATACGTCCTGCAAATTCCGGAATAATACCGAACTTCATGATATCCTCGGGCAATACCTTGGCAAATACAGCCTCGTTATCAACCTCTTCCTTACGGCGGATATCAGCACCAAAGCCCAGGTTTTTCTTGCCGACACGGGCATTGATGATATGCTCCAGTCCTGCAAAGGCACCACCGCAGATAAACAGGATATTAGTTGTATCAATATTGATAAACTCCTGATGCGGATGCTTACGTCCTCCCTTAGGCGGAACGCTGGCAACAGTACCCTCAAGGATTTTCAGCAGAGCCTGCTGCACACCTTCACCGGAAACATCACGGGTAATAGAAACGTTTTCAGATTTGCGGGCAATCTTATCGATTTCGTCGATATAGATAATACCACGCTGAGCAGCTTCAATATCATAATCTGCATTGCTGATCAGCTTGAGCAGAATATTTTCAACATCCTCGCCTACATAGCCTGCTTCCGTTAAGGTAGTAGCATCAGCAATAGCAAAGGGAACCTGCAAAATCTTTGCCAAAGTCTGAGCAAGCAGTGTTTTACCGCTACCGGTAGGACCGAGCATCAGAATATTGGACTTCTGCAGCTCCAGGTCACGTTTAGACTCCGGATTCTGGATTTCGTAATTGATTCTTTTGTAATGATTATATACAGCCACAGACAAGGTCTTTTTAGCCTCATCCTGGCCAATAACATACTCATCTAAGATTGCCTTGATTTCCTGAGGCTTCGGCAGATCAGCATTAACCAACTGTTCAGCAGCATCGCTTTCTTTTTCCTCTTCAAGCATTGATTTGCAGAAATCGACACACTCATCGCAGATGTAAACACCGCGACCGGAAATCAGTCTTTTAACCTGACCTTCACGCTTGCCGCAAAAGGAACAGCATGGGTTTCCATCATGTCCTTCATTAAAACTCATATTTTAAATCTCCTTATAGTATATCTTACTCTGCAGATTTACTACGGGAAACAACCTCGTCAATCAGGCCATATTCCTTAGCTTCTTTACTTGTCAGATAATGATCGCGCTCAGTATCAGCAGCAATTTTTTCCACTGTCTGACCGGTATGCTTTGCCAGTACCTGGTTCATTTCTTCACGGATACGCAGGATTTCACGGGCATGGATTTCAATCTCCGTTGCCTGGCCCTGTGCACCACCCAAGGGCTGGTGAATCATAACACGGGAATACGGCAATGCAAAACGCTTACCCGGCGCGCCTGCTGCCAGGAGCACGGATGCCATGCTGGCAGCCATGCCCATGCAGATAGTAGAAACGTCAGGCTTAATATACTGCATCGTATCATAAATAGCCATGCCGGCGCTTACGCTGCCACCAGGACTGTTAATATACAGATGGATGTCTTTGTCCGGATCCTCGGACTCCAGGAACAATAACTGAGCAATGACAACATTTGCCATATTGTCATCAATCGGACCGGTAACGAAAACAATCCTATCCTTCAAAAGACGTGAATAAATATCATAGGAACGTTCTCCACGACTAGATTGTTCAACAACGATAGGCACATAATTCATTTTGTCACACCCCTTTACTGTAAGTATAACCCCAAATTATTTTGCGCTGTCAATAACAACGTGTGCAGCTTTGCGGCGCAGGATGTTAGCCAGCAGCAGGCCCATGGTACCGTTGCCTTTGATGATTTTCTTAACTTCTTCCGGAGCAGCGCCGTGTTGTGCGGAAATAGCAGCGATTTCTGCATCAACGTCAGCCATGTCAACCTGAATGTCTTCAGCTTTAGCGATAGCGTCCAGAACCAGGTCGGTCTTAACGTTTTCTTCAGCAACCGGGCGTTGGTTTTCACGGATTTTAGCCATGTCCAAACCGGTGTATTGCATGTACATGTCCAGGCTCATTTTACGGCTTTCCAGGCTCATTTTCATTTCTTCAACCATTTGGCTGATTTTGTCTTCGATCATGATTTCCGGAACGCTGAATTTAGCGTTAGCTACAGCCAGGTCAATCAGTTCATGCTCGTATTCAGCTTTAGCGTTAGCTTCAGCAGCTTTTTGCATACGCTCTTTGTAGTTAGCACGCAGCTCTTCTACAGTTTTGAAGTCGGTCTTGGAAGCAACATATTCGTCGTTCAGTTCCGGCAGCTCTTTGCGTTTTACGTCTTGGATGTTTACTTTGAAGATAGCTTCTTTGCCAGCCAGGTCTTTAACAAAGTAATCTTCCGGGAAGGTTACTTCTACGTCAGTGGAATCGCCTTTGGACAGGCCAACCAGCTGATCTTCGAAGCCGGGGATGAAGGAGTTGGAGCCAACTTCCAGAGGATAGCCTTTGCCTTCACCGCCGCTGAACGGTTCGCCGTCAACAGTACCTGCAAAGTCGATGATAGCGAAGTCGCCTTTTTCAATTACAGCGCCTTCTTCAGCAACTACCATTTTAGCGTCGCGGCCCATCATGTCTTTAATTTGAGCGTCAACCTGCTCGTCGGTTACTTCAACTTCTTTTTTCTCTACATGCAGACCTTTGTATTCGCCCAGTTCCGGTTCCGGTTTCAGGGTTACTTTAATGGTCAGTTCCATATCTTTGCCTTCTTCGAAGGTAGATTCTTCAACTTTAGGATCGGATACAGGGATCAGTTTTTCCTGGTCCAGAGCTTCGCTGTATGCTTTGTTAGCAACAATTTCAAAAGCTTCTTGTTTTACAGCTTCTTTGCCATAGTGCATTTCGATGATAGCACGCGGAGCTTTGCCTTTACGGAAGCCAGGGATATTTGCCTGGTCAGCAATTTTTTGTACAGCCTTTTTATAGCCTGCGTTTACCTCAGCAGCCGGAGCGGTAATTTTTAAAGTTGCCTCATTTTCTACTCTTTCAACAGTAACGTTCATTAATAAAATCCTCCCTTAAATTTATGTGGGTAAAAAATAATATAATCGGATTAAACTGTCAGCCTTCCTTAGCGAAAATGTGCTGACACAAATCGCTCATAATATCATATCACAATGCTCGCTTCTTGACAATACCAAAAAACCCGACAGACTCAATCTGTCGGGCAAATTTTTAAGTGGAGCGGAAAACGAGATTCGAACTCGCGACCCCCTCCTTGGCAAGGAGGTGCTCTACCACTGAGCTATTTCCGCATGCATCAGCAACGAATATAAGTATAAGGCATTACCGTGTTTTTGTCAACACCTTTTTTGAAAAAAGTTGCGATTTTTTTCAAGTTTTTTCTCGGCCCTATCCTAACCCATTACAACGTGCCAAATCATCATAGACAAGCGCCGCCAAACGCTGCGTCAATTCTTGGTTTTCCGCACAAAGCTTCGTCTGCGACAGCAATGCTTCTAGCTTAGCCTTGTTGCACATCATGCAGCAGCAGGGCATAATGATTTCGCTGACCATATAGGCAGCGGCGCGCAAAGACATTTCATCCTGCAGCAGACTGCCGCTTGCTGCCTTGGATGCGAAAACCGCAAGGCGTATATCCAACGCCCGCGCCAGCTGTTTTTCCAAAACACCGGCCATAGCTTAACGCATGTTTTCGATAAAGTCTTCAAAGGTGTTGATCAATACAGTGTGACCGGTAACCTTCAAATCGCGCAGGTAAGTACCGTAGGATTCATAAACCTCGTCACTCAGCTCCATTTTCAGGCCTTCCTTAACATATTCATCCATCATTTTCAGGATAAAACGGTTAACTTCATTGGTACCGGGCTTAACATTCAAAGGAATAATGCGGCTTTCAGCCTCATATTTTTCAACAACAACCTTCCAGCCACCGGGAACAGGCGGCAGACGGG
>NZ_CABQHJ010000018.1:0-53910 GCF_902463975.1 uncultured Phascolarctobacterium sp. | reverse complement strand
AAAATAATGGATTTGGTGAACGCTAACAAAGATACTATTTACGTAGATTGCAGAGAGCAGGCTGCTTACGAAGAAGACGAGGACTATGAGGAGTAAAACACTAAAACCGAGCACTCACTAACGTGGGTGCTTTTTATTTTCCGGCATGCGAAGGTATACCGTTTTTTCTATGTTCAAAATCAGGAATAAAATCCTAATTTTATATAAAAATGCTAAAATTTGGATTCCATTCCAAACTTTTAGGGAAAATAGAAAAAACTTGGAATGCGTTCCAAGTTTTCTTGCGTTTATAACAGGTTTGCTTTACAATATAAGTAAGAGGTGATAACTATGCAGCTTATTCCAAGAAAAGAATATCTTGACTGGTTATGTCGCTGGCAGGATAAACAAATCATAAAAGTAGTATCCGGTGTACGCCGTTGCGGAAAATCAACCCTGCTCACACTTTTTAAACAGAACCTGCTTAAGCAGGGGGTAGATGAAAAACAAATTATCAGCATCAACTTTGAAGCAATGGAATTTGAAGCCTTACAAGATTATCATACTTTGTATCAATATATAAATGACCGCCTGCAGCAGGACTGCAAAAACTATATTTTTTTAGATGAGGTACAGCATTGCACGGAATATCAAAAAGCTGTCGACAGCCTGTTCATTAAGGATAATTGCGATATATATCTTACCGGTTCCAACGCCTACCTTATGTCCGGAGAGCTGGCAACCGTTCTTTCCGGCAGATACGTTGAACTAAAGATGCTGCCGCTGTCATTTAAAGAATTTGTATCTGCTTTTAGTCCGGAAAATGCTGATGTAAGCATACAGGAAAAGTTTAATTTATACCTGAATTATGGTTCATTCCCTTTTGTAGCACGTTACAATAGCTTTGACGGTGATGCTTATAATTATCTGCGTGATGTATATAATACAATTATTCTCAATGATATAGTAAAACGTCTGAAGATTACTGATGTGAACGCATTAGATAAGGTAACAAAATTTATCGCTGATAATATCGGTAATGTTGTTTCTATAAACAAAATTGCGAATACCTTAAAATCCGGTGGCAAGAGTATAGACAACAAGACTGTTGAGAAGTATTTGCAGGGATTGGTAGATGCTTTGTTTTTATATAAAGCTCCGCGCTTTAACATCAAAGGAAAGCAATTGCTTACCAATATGCCTAAATATTATATTGTTGATATTGGTATGCGCAATATCCTGATACGTAATAAAGAAAGCGATATAGGTCATATCATAGAAAATCTTGCCTATCTGGAGCTGATGCGACGCGGTTATGATGTATACGTGGGGGATATTGATAAAGGTGAGGTTGACTTTGTAGCCATTAAAAACAACCAGACAGAATATTACCAGATATCCGCCACTACGTTAAACCCTGATACATTAGCAAGAGAGTTGGCACCGCTACAAAGCGTACAGGATAATTATCCAAAATATCTTTTGACACTTGACGAGCTTTTTGGCGAAGCTAATTATGATGGAATACAAAAGAAAAACCTGATAAAATGGTTGCTTGAATGAGAGATATACAAGCTTGCCTCCAAGCTGACCGCATAATAACTTCTTCCATAATATTATAAATTTTACCAGTTCTTCACAGCAGCTTGTGCCTTGCACTTCGCTGCTGTTTTTTTATGCGCCCTGATATGCTATAATATATAGTGTATGATTAGCTTTACTGCAATGAGCGTTACAGCCTGCGCGGAATAAATTCCGTTCCGGCCTGCAGCGCTTATTTGCCAGCAATAAGGAGTGATAAGCATGGAGATAAAATCTGTCGCACTTTTGGGAGCAGGAGCCGTTGGCTCTTATATAATCTGGGGACTGAGCAAGCTCCCCGATATCAGATTCGGCATTATCGCCGAAGGCAGCCGTGCTACGCGTTTGCGTGACGAGGGCTGCACCATCAACAACGTTACCTATCATCCGCAGGTGTTGAGCCCGCAGGAGGCCAATGGCGTAGATCTTTTGATTGTCGCTTTAAAATACGGCGCTCTGACCGGCGCGTTGGCAAGCATCCGCGAGGCAGTAGGCCCCAATACTACTGTCATGAGCCTGATGAACGGCGTGGACAGCGAGAATATTATTGCCGGTGCTGTCGACAGCAAGCAGATTCTGCCTGCATTGATTAAGATTGCGTCGCGTCACGAGGGCAACGGCGTGCGTTTCAACCCGGAAAAGACTATCGGTATTGTTTTCGGCGAAGCGCAGGCACCGTTTGAGAGTGAGCGTGTGCTGGCGATTGAAGCGCTTATGCACAGTGCCGATATCCATATCCGCCATACGGATTACATTAATGAAGAAATCTGGTGCAAGTTCCGCCTGAACGTCTGCAATAATCTGCCGCAGGCTGTGATTGGCGCAGGTCTTGGCTGCTATCAGGACAGCGAGCATATGCGTGCTATTAAGGAAGGTCTGCGCCGTGAGCTGGAGGCTATCGCCGCCGCTAAGGGTATTGATATGAGCAAATGTCCCGCAAGCTCCGGCCGTGGCAGTGCCGTTCCGCCATCTGTACGCTATTCCACGCTGCAGGATCTGGACGCAGGCAGACACACCGAGATTGATATGTTCTCCGGTGCTCTGATGGCGATGGGCAAGGAGCTGGGGATTCCCACTCCCTACAACGAATATACCTATCATATTATCAAAGCGTTGGAGGAAAAGAACGACGGCCTGTTCGATTATTCCGGACAGAACAAAGAAAATACCTGCGCGCGTTGAGTGCGCATTAAAGGAGGCAGAAAGCAGATGAAGAATTTGCTGACGATTGCCGGCAGTGATTCCAGCGGCGGCGCAGGAATCCAGGCCGATTTAAAAACCTTTGCCGCTCATGGCACCTTCGGTATGAGCGTCATTACCGCCGTTACGGCACAAAACACCTGTGGTGTTACCGCAGTACAGAATATTGACTGTGATATCGTCGAAGCACAGATTGCTGCCGTTTTTGACGATATCCGTGTTGACGCAGTGAAAATAGGCATGGTGTCGCAGCCGGAGATTATCCGTACGATTGCCGCCTGCCTGCGCCGTTATCAGCCGCGCATTATCGTGGTGGATCCGGTGATGATTTCCAAAAGCGGTTATCCGCTGCTGGCACCGGAGGCCTGCGAAACGCTGATTAAGGAGCTGCTGCCGCTGGCAACATTGGTTACGCCCAACCTGCCGGAAGCAGAGGCGATTACCGGCATGCAGGTTACGGAAAAGGCGCAGATGCGCGCAGTAGCGGAAAAAATTATTGCTCTGGGTGCGAAGGCTGTGCTCGTAAAGGGCGGTCATTTAAGCGATACGGCGGATGATTTACTCTTTGACGGCAGCGCGGAAACATGGTTCCCAGGCAAGCGCATTGCTACGAAGAATACCCACGGCACAGGCTGCACACTGTCGAGCAGTCTGGCGGCAAATCTGGCCAAGGGGCTGGAGCTGATGGATGCGGTACGTGCCTCCAAGGCCTACGTTACCGAAGCCATCGAGCATGGCATCGAACTAGGCAGCGGTTGCGGACCGACGCATCATTTTGTTGATTTATACAGAAAGGCTGGTATCTTAGACTAATGGATTTAAAAAATACTTTTGGCGAGCTGGTTGACAAGCTGCGTAAGGCAAGACCTGTCATCCACGAAATTACAAATTATGTTACGGCAGAAAGCTGTGCAGATGCTGCGTTGGCAGCGGGCGCTTCTCCGGTGATGGCTGACGAGCCGGAGGAGGTTGTACAAATTACCGCCGGTGCCGACGCACTGGTGCTGAATCTTGGTACGCTGAGCTTCAATAAGCAGATTGCTATGGAGCGTGCGGCGCAGGCGGCCAAAGCCAAGGGCATCCCCGTAGTGCTGGACCCCGTTGGCGTAATGGCTTCTACCGTACGTCTGAACTTCGCGCTGAAGCTGCTGAACGCAGGCTATATTGACATCGTGCGTGGCAACCACAGCGAATGCCAGGCGCTGCTGTTGGGTGCAACCGGAGGCCGTGGTGTGGACAACATGGAGCAGGGAACCGAAGAAGGCGAAGCACTGCGCACCGCTAAGGACGCTGCTGCCAAATTCGGCTGCGTATTTGCTGTTACCGGCCCGATTGACAACATCAGCAACGGCAAGCAGGCTGTTGTGCTGAACAACGGTCACCCGCTGCTGCAGGACATCACCGGCAGCGGCTGCATGACTACTACCTTAGTTGCCTGCTGCGCCGCTATCACCAAGGATATGCTTGTTGCTGCAGCACTGGGCGTAGTAATCATGGGCCAGAGCGCCGAGCTGGCAGCCAACTTTCTCGAGAAGAAGGACGGCCCCGGCATGTTCAAGGTGCGCCTGATTGACGCAATTTACCATGTAACTACGAAGTGGAATCTGGTGAATCTGAAACCGGAGGAAAAGGTGTCCTGATGAAAGCACAGCCTGATTACAGTATTTATCTGGTTACGGACGATGGCTGCCTGCAGGGAAGGGCGCTTATAGACTGCGTGCGTGAGGCGCTCGAGGGCGGCGTGACGCTGGTGCAGTACCGCGCCAAGACAGCATCCAGCGCGGAGATGTACGCCGAAGCGCTGCAGCTGAAGGCACTGTGCGACAGCTTTAACGTGCCGCTGATTATCAACGACCGTTTGGATATCGCCATGGCAGTGGGCGCAGCAGGCGTACACCTGGGACAGGACGACCTTCCCTGCGCTGCGGCGCGCAAGATTTTGGGCGAGGATTACATCATCGGCGTTTCGGCGCACAATCCGGCGGAGGCTAGAGCGGCGCTGCTATGCGGTGCGGATTACCTTGGCTGCGGCGCTGTCTTTGGCACTGCTACGAAGGCAGACGTCAAAAAGCTGGGTACGGACGGCTTGGCAGCTATCTGCAAGGCGAAAGAACTGCCTTACTCCGGACCGAATCTTCTGGCAGCTATCTGCTGGAAGAAGGGACTGCCTGTTGTCGGCATCGGCGGCGTAACGGCGGACAATTACCGCGAGGTGCGTGCGGCAGGCGCTGACGGCGCAGCCATAGTCAGCGGCATACTGGCTCAGCCCGATATCCGCGCTACGGTAAGAGCTATTGCCAGGGTAAGCCAAGAGTTTGCCAAATAATAAACGTTGTCACAAACGTTCCTTTTCAATAAAATTATGGTCATCTTTTAGGATGGCCATTCTTGCATTGTGGCTGATTTTCCGAATTATTTTTAGCTAAAACTGAAAAATGTTCACCAATTTGCCTAGATTTATCGCTATCCATATTGGATAAAACGCCGAAGTATGTTAAAATAGATACATAAATAGCAAGTATTCACCTCGAAAAAATTACATTGGAGGCCGTGTATATGAGTAACATTAGAAGACTTTTTGTAGAAAAGAAGGATGCCTTTGCTGTTGAAGCACATGGCTTGCTGGCAGACCTGCGCAACAACCTTGGTATGAGCAATCTTACCGGTATGCGTATTGTTAACCGCTATGACGTGATGGGCTTGAGCGATGAGGAATTCGCTATGGCTAAACAGCTTGTGCTGTCCGAGCCGCCTGTCGACAATGTCGTAGAAGAAGAGCTGCCGCTGGCTGCAGGCGAGGCTGCCTTCGCCGTAGAGCTGCTGCCCGGTCAATACGACCAGCGCGAGGATTTTGCCGAACAATGTATCCAGCTGATTACCCAGAAGGAGCGCCCGATGGTTGCTGCCGCTAAGGTATATGTGCTGGAAGGCGAGCTGACTGCGGAAGAAGTTGAAAAAATCAAGGCTTACTGCATCAACCCGATTGAAGCACGTGAGGCTGAGCAGGCTAAACCCGAAACCCTCATCAGCACCTGCGAGGAGCCGGAAAAGGTTAAATCCGTTACCGGTTTCCTGACCATGTCCAAGGAAGAAGCGGAAGCACTGCGCCAATCCATGGGCCTGGCTATGAGCCTGGACGACCTGCTGTGGTGCCAGAAATACTTCAATGAAGAGCACCGCGAGCCGACTATTACTGAAATCCGTGTGCTGGATACCTACTGGTCAGACCACTGCCGTCATACCACCTTCATGACGCAGATTGAGGATGTAGATATCGTTCCCGGCACCTTTACCCAGCCTGTACAAGAGGCTTATGACAAATACATGGCTGCCCGTGACGAGGTTTACGGTGAAGACACCGAACGTCCGGTAACATTGATGGACATTGCCGTAATCGGCATGAAGAAGCTGCGCAAGGAAGGCAAGCTGGCTGACCTTGACCAGTCCGAAGAAATCAACGCATGCTCTATCGTTGTGCCTATCGAAATCGACGGCAAGACTGAAGAGTGGCTGGTAATGTTCAAAAACGAAACCCATAACCATCCGACCGAAATCGAACCGTTCGGCGGCGCTGCAACCTGCCTCGGCGGTGCAATCCGTGATCCGCTGTCCGGCCGTTCCTATGTATATCAGGCTATGCGTGTAACCGGCAGTGCCGACCCGCGCACCCCGATCAGCGAAACCCTGCCCGGCAAGCTGCCTCAGCGCAAGATTACCATCGGCGCAGCTGCAGGCTACAGCTCCTACGGCAACCAGATTGGTCTGGCAACCGGCCATGTACAGGAATACTATCATGATAAATTTGTTGCGAAGCGTATGGAAATCGGCGGCGTAATCGGCGCTGCTCCCCGTAGCGCAGTTCGCCGTGAGCGTCCCGCTGCCGGCGATATCGTAGTGCTGCTGGGCGGCAAAACCGGCCGTGACGGCTGTGGCGGTGCAACCGGTTCCTCCAAGGAGCACACCGTTGACTCCCTCATGAGCTGCGGCGCAGAGGTACAGAAGGGCAATCCTCCGACCGAACGCAAAATCCAACGTTTGTTCCGCAACCCTGCCGTAACCGCAATGATCAAACGCTGCAACGACTTCGGTGCAGGCGGTGTATCCGTTGCTATCGGCGAGCTGACCGACGGTCTTGTTATTGATCTCGACAAGGTTCCCAAGAAATACGAAGGTCTGGACGGCACCGAGCTGGCTATCTCCGAATCTCAGGAGCGTATGGCTGTTGTTATCGCTGCCGCTGACCGCGATGCCTTCATCAAATATGCTGACGAAGAAAACCTGGAAGCAACTGTTGTTGCCGACGTTACCGAAGAACCGCGCCTGGTTATGTTCTGGCGTGGCGATAAAATTGTTGACCTGTCCCGCGCTTTCCTCGATACCAACGGCGTTGCACAACACACCAACATCGTAGTAAGCGAAGAAAAAGAGGACAACGTATTCGAGCAGGTTCCTGTTGAAGTAACCTCTGATGCTGACCTGGAGGCTGCATGGCTGGCTAACCTCGGCCGTCTGAATGTCTGCAGCGAAAAGGGCCTGTCCGAGCGCTTTGACAGCACCATCGGCCGCGGCACCGTAATGATGCCGTTCGGCGGCAAAACCCAGCTCACTCCGAGCGAGGGCATGGTAGGCCGCATTCCTGTGCTGCACGGCAACACCACCGCAGCAAGCGTAATGGCCTGCGGCTATAACCCGAACGTTGCCTGCTGGAGCCCGTTCCACGGCGCAATGTACGCTGTAACTGAATCTGTAGTTCGTGCCGTAGCATTGGGTGCCGACCCTGCTAAGCTGCGCCTGACTCTGCAGGAGTACTTCCCGAAACTGCATGATGCCAACAGCTGGGGCCAGCCGTTCAGCGCACTGCTGGGCGCTTTCACCACACTTGATGCTCTGGACCTGCCGGCAATCGGCGGTAAGGACAGCATGAGCGGCACCTTCATGGACAAAACCGTTCCGCCGACACTTGTTTCCTTCGCAGTAGGCGTAATCGACGGCAACAAGGCTGTATCTGCCGACTTCAAGGCAGCAGGCGACAAGGTAATCTTCCTGTCCTGCCCGCGCAATAGTGCCGAAGTACTGGACTTTGCAGCGCTGAAGGAAAACCTGACCGCTGTACACAAGGCTATGGAAGCAGGCAAGATTGCTGCTGCTGCCGCTGTTAAAGAGGGTGGCGTAGCTGCACTGGTAACCACCATGAGCCTGGGCAACGAGCTTGGCTTTGAATTCATCAAACCGTTCCACGATACCGACAGCCTCTTCACTCTGCAGCCCGGCGGCATGGTTATCGAGCTGGTAGCAGGCGTTGAACCGGAAGAGCTGTTCGAAGGCCTTGATTACATGCTGCTCGGCCACACTACTGCCGAAGCAGGCATCACCATCAACGACACCAAGATTGACGCTGCGAAAGCCTTTGCCGCATACCGCGAGCCGCTGCTGGGCATCTTCCCGGACGGCACTCCGAAGGCAGAAGAGCCTGCTGACATCGCTATGCCGCTGTACAAGAGCGAGCTGACTTTGACCGCTCCGGTGAATATCGCTAAACCGCGCGTATTCATTCCCGTATTCCCCGGCAACAACTGCGAATACGACAGCGCCCGTGCTTTTGAAGCTGCAGGTGCCGAAGCTAACACCTTCATCGTGCGCAACCTTACCGCTGCTGCTATCGAAGAATCCGTAGAAGCAATGGTTAAATATATCAACAACTCCCAAATCGTTATGATTCCTGGCGGCTTCAGCGCCGGTGACGAGCCTGACGGCAGCGGCAAGTTCATCGCTACCATGTTCCGCAACCCGCGCATCAAAGAAGCAATCAGCGACCTGCTCGAAAACCGCGATGGTCTGATGCTGGGCATCTGCAACGGCTTCCAGGCATTGATTAAGCTCGGCCTCGTTCCGTACGGCGATATCCGCGATATGACCAGCGATGCACCGACTCTGACCTTCAACAACATCGGCCGCCATATTTCCCAGATTGTTACTACCAGAGTTGTTTCCAACAAATCTCCGTGGTTCAGCCTGTGCGAGCCCGGCGAAGAACATGCAGTTGCCGTATCTCACGGCGAAGGCCGCTTCTACGCTCCGGAAAGCACCATTAAAGAGCTGTTTGCTAACGGCCAGGTTGCTACCCAGTATGTAAATGCTCAGGGCGTACCGACGATGAACACTCCGTTCAACCCGAACGGCAGCCTGTATGCTATCGAAGGCATCACCAGCCCCGACGGACGTATCCTCGGCAAGATGGGCCACAGCGAGCGCTTTGCTCCTGGCTTGTTCCGCAACATTGCCGGCGACAAGGATCAGAAGATTTTCCTGTCCGGCGTAAGCTACTTCAAATAAGCTAAGGCTTAATACCGACACAATAAAACGCTCTGCTGACCGTAAGGTTGGCAGAGCGTTATGTGTACGTTTTGGCTATCCTCAAAAACCGTACAAAGCTGTACAAACCGTACAAACGCAGGCCGGGCAAGGCTTTGCGCATGTACGGTTTTTGTTATGATGTACGGTTTAAACGTTAGTCAGTTCCCAACCGTTTTTCAACAAGAGGTTGAGCAGTGCCTTGTCTTGCATTGTAACCATAAGATAAAGAAGGAGAAATAATGATGCGGTATATGCAGGGAAATTTATATTCATAGCGAATAATTAAAATGTAAAGCTTATACAATAATTGTAAATGAAAAAAAGAAATATAGAGAGGAAAGTATAAGATGAAAAAGATTTTAGCTTTAGGATTAGGACTTTCTTTAATTATGTCCCTAGGCACTGCTAATGCTTCAGATGTTGCACAAAAAGGTGATACGGATATTTTCTTTAATCATTGATATCCTTGATCCCTTCACAAGCCGTAATGAGCCTGTAAAGTACCAATTCTAAGCAACTTCATAAAAATATGAAAGAAAAATGCCACACATCCTTAATACTTTGTGGAGTATGGTATTTTAAAAGGACATGCACATGGAAAAATGGCAGATATATTTATATCTTTTCTTTGTAGTCACAATATTGCACGCACTTTACGATAAACGTACCAAGCTAGCAGTAGGGGCATGTGTTTTCTTCGCTATTGTTATAGGTGCAATTAAATATGCAACATATGGTTTATATTCAGGATTACTAGCTTTTGTTTTGCTGCTTGCTCCTGCTGCCGTTGGTGCATCTATGCAAAAATCAGGGGTACTAAAGAAAGTATTAGATGAAAGTGATGATAAGACTGAGGATGCTCCACCTGTCTCTCTTGCTTCAGCGGATGAAGATTTCCCGAATACTGCACAGGAAAGCGTTAATCCGGAAAGCATGGTCAATTACCTGGATGATAATGGCCAACAGGTTGCAAATACATATCAACAATGCGAGCCAGAGAAAAAAACAGACGATGAAGCGGAAACTGGCAAAAAAATAATAATCTGTATAGTTATGTTTTTTCTTCTTGTCCTGCAAGATGTAAGGTTGTACGCAATTTGCGTAGCATGTTTTCTGTTGGTTTTTAAACGCAGAAATTACTTTATGGATAAAAGGATATTGTGGCCCCAAAGTCTGCATCTGGTAAAGAAATTTTATTACAACATACTGCTTATATTTAGAATCTGGTTTTACAGCATGATGCTTTTGATCGCGTCTGTACTAGTAACAAATAAGCTTTGGTGGCAACCTGATTATACTTTTGCTTTTTATGCTTTCGCAATTGCTTTTCCGTTCTTTTTCGGGTTCTTGCTTGTTGATATCAGCGATTTACATGATCTGTGGGCAATCCGTTATCAGGCAAAAACTATAAACAATAGGACTGATAAGCAGAGAAGCAACATAGATTATTACAGAAACCATCCAGATTATGAAAATTATCTGGCGCCTGCAGGATTAATTCTTCTTTTATTTTTGTTTGATAGTCCGTATTTAGCTTTAGCTATGGTATTAGTTGGTATACTTATCTTAGTGCAATATACTTTATGGACATCTTCAAAGCAGGCGAGGGAAGAATAAAATATATAACACTTAAAAACGACATAAAAAAGCGCTCTGCTGGCCGTAAGGTTGGCAGAGCGTTTCTATATGTTTATATATATTTTTTGGCTATCCTCAAAAACCGTACAATACTGTACAAACCGTACAAACGCAGGCGGGGCAAGGCTTTGCGCATGTACGGTTTTTGTTATGATGTACGGTTTAGACGATTATGCTATAATATACATATAACAAACGAGTGGAGGCGTATACAATGCTAGGTGCAATTATTGGCGATATTGTCGGTTCACGTTTTGAATGGGATAATTATAAAGCGAAAGATTTTGAGTTTTTGACTAATGACTGCTTTTTCACAGATGACAGCGTAATGTCTTTAGCGTTATGTGAGGCGCTTTTGGAGAGCAAGCCTGATTTCAGTGATTTGCGCGAGGAGGCTGTAGCAAAAATGCGTGCCTTTGGTGGCGCATATCCTGATGCAGGTTATGGTAGAACGTTTTCCTGCTGGCTTTATTTCGGCGACCCGCAGCCTTATAACAGCTATGGCAACGGTTCGGCAATGCGCGTGAGCGGTGTTGTCTATGCTGCGAATACTATGGAGCAGGTCAAACAGCTTTCGCTGATGGTTACAGATGTGACGCACAACCATCCGGAGGGCATTAAGGGAGCGGAAGCAACTGCCGTGGCAGCCTTTATGGCTAAGCAGGGCGCAGATATGCAAGCCATCAGGGATTATATTGATGCCAACTATTATTCTATGGACTTCACGCTCGACGGTATCCGCGATTCCTATATGTTCAACGAAACCTGCCAGAATACCGTACCGCAGGCATTGATGGCCTTCTTTGAGTCGACAAGCTATGAAGATGCTATCCGTAATGCTATTTCTATCGGCGGTGACAGCGACACACTGGCAGCAATCACCGGTGCGGTAGCAGAATGCTACTACGGCATACCACAAAAACTACGGGAGCAGGGCATGAGCTATCTGGACGAAAGACTGCTTGGTGTATTGCGAGCTTTTGAAGAAAAGTATCTGCCGAAGATTGTAGGGGTATAAGTATATAAAAATGCCGTACAAACGCAGGCAGGGCAAGGCTTTGCGCATGTACGGTTTTTGTATTGGTGTACGCTATTCTATTACTTCAGATACAAAATGCCGCATATAAAGGAATAATAAGCTTATTATCCTCCTGAGCAAAATTCTTGGTAGAAAGCTTGATAGCATATGCAGGCTCAAACCTGTCCATATACAGCTTCAAGCTTTTGGCTCTGGTGTTATCGGCAGCTTTTACTTCAATAGGAATTAGCTTGCCTTCGCGCTGAATGATAACGTCAATTTCAGCGCCACGGTCCGATTCCCAATAGTATGTCGTATAATCATTAATTTTCAGCTGATTATGCACATAATTCTCCGTCATGCCACCCTTAAAATCATTAAGTTCATCCACCATATAAAGAATATCGTTAGCAATGATATCTTTCTTGGCGCATAATAAGCCTACGTCTGACAAATAAATCTTAAAGGCATCAATATCACGATAGTTGGCCAAAGGTTTTTTGATTTGCTCAACCTTATAAACCTGGTCAACAATGCCAGAAAGAATAAGCCATTCTATCGCGTTTTCAAACTCAGCTGCCCGCGCACCGCTTTTTATCAGCTTATATTGAAAACGGGTATTCTTCTTGGAAAGCTGCACCGTTATATTATCATACGTAAGTCTGGTCTTTTTAATTTCATTTTCAGTATTGTACTTGCTCATATCATTAAGATAGCTTGCCAAGATAGTATCCTGAATATGACGAACAAAGACATAATCCTTCGTCTTGCTGAAGATCATCACTGCCTCCGGCATACCGCCCACAACAAGATATTGGCGATATAACTCTAAGGCTGATTGGTGTAAGGCTGCAGGCATAGCAGTTTTATCTGTAAAGCAGGCCTTGATTTTCTCCAACAGGTAGCTTTCATCCAGCGCCAAAAGGAATTCTTCCATATCCATAGGGTACATAGTAAGCATATCAACCTTACCGACAGGGAAGGAGTAGGTTTTGCGGTTAACTGCGACACCTAAAAGGCTTCCCAGAGCGATAATATGGTATTCCGGTGCCTGCTCGCAAAAGTATTTTAACGAGGTGAGAGCGCGTTCGCAAAGCTGTACTTCATCGAAGATGATGAGTGTTTTTTCCTTGATGATGCTGGTACCTGCTATATGCGATAAAATAGGCAGCAAATACCCCGGCTCTATGTTTTCCTCAAAGGTTGCGTTTAATTGTGTGTTGGTTTCAAAGTTAAAATATGCTACATTTTCATAGTTGTTACGTCCGAATTCCAAAACAGAGAAGGTTTTGCCTACCTGTCTGGCACCTTGCAATAGAAGTGGTTTGCGGAAAGGACTTTCTTTCCATGCAAGTAGTTTCTGTGATATTTTTCTATACATATTTATCACCTCCGGTAGTTCTACATATATTATAAAATTCTTTCGTGTCAAAAACAACACATTTCCGCAAAATATTCGTGTGAAAATACGTGAAAAAATGCACTTTTTTTACACTAAACTACACAAATAGCAAAAAACGCCTCAAATACGCTGAAATGAGAGGCGGTTTTAGAATACACAAGAGTGTTATCATATACTCAGAGTATTCGATAAGCTATATCTTGATAAAGCGCGCACAGCTCTTGCCCGTATGCTGGATTTCGCTGTCTACGATTTGCATTATGACATCAGAGAATTCTTTGAGTTTTTTCTCGCTTCCGGTATCGCCAGACGCTTCGAGCAGGGGGATTTCACTATTCTCGCAGGTATGTCTGGCGTGGAGCTTGCCTATACGGTTTTAGAGAACGTGGGACTGGCGTGGGAGCGCATCAAGCCTGATTATCCGGTCAACCGCAGTGAGGAATATTGGACAGGCTGGGCGCTGGCCTACTACCAGTGGCAGACGGCGCTGAGCTTTGCGGAGATTAACCGTTACGTTCCTATCAAAACTGTGCAGAGCCTGTACAATCCTTATCACGAGATGGATATTCGCCATTTTACGGAGAAGATGACGGAGCTTTATAAAGAAGCGAAGAAGGATACGAACCTGAAGCTGTTGCGCGTAAAGGCAGAGCTGACGCAAAGGGAGCTGGCGGAATTGGCAGAGGTTCCGCTGCGCACTATTCAGCAGTATGAGCAGCGACAGAAGAATATCAACCGCGCGCAGGCAGAAACGCTTGCCAGAATAGCAAAACAGCTTTATTGTAATATTGAGGATTTACTGGAGAAGGTCTAAACAACTAAAAACCGTACACAACGCAAAAACCGTACAGCCCCAAAGCCGCATGCAGCAAGGGTTTGTACGGTTTTGTACGGTTTGTACGGTTTTTAGAGAGCGCTCAGCCCTTATAGAAAAAATAGCTGATAATTGCCACCTGCAGGAAGAAAATGAGCGGTACGCCGAAGATGAACTTCAAATGCTGTGTCTTATGGCGGAAGAGCTGCATAGCGATAAATGCGCCTGCGCTGCCGCCAATCGCTGCCAAAAGCAGCAGCATTATTTCCGGCACACGCCAGCTATGCAGCTTGGCGAAGGCTTTATCCGCACCGTAGACGACAAAGGCGGTGCAGTTGATGAAGATCAGGTAATAATATAAAAAGCTGTGCATGGTTCATACCCTCACTTTCTCCTGTTCAGCTGCTTTACTCCAGCAGCTTGGCGATATCCGGCAGGGGAGCGACGCTGCGCTGTAAAATGCCGTGCATATAGGCAATGGCGATGCCGTAGTTGGTCATGGGGACGCTCTGCGCCGCCGCGCGTTCGCTGCGGCTTTGCATTTCGCGCTCGTTGAGCATGCAGCCGCCGCAATGCACTACGAGCTTATACTGTGACAGGTCAGCGGGGAATTCCGTACCGCTGCTGAAGCAGAATTCAGGCTCAGCTTTGGTAAAGCTGCGAATCCAGCCGGGAAGCTTTACTGTGCCGATGTCCTGACATTGGCGGTGGTGCGTGCAGCCCTCGCTGATGAGCACCTTATCGCCATCCTTGAGCGTATCGAGCACACGCACTGCCTCTACGGCTGCGCTGAGCGTGCCCTTGTAGCGCGCCATGAGAATGGAGAAGGAGGTGAGCGGAATGGTGGGCGGCACAATTTTGCTGACTGCGCCGAAGGCCTGACTGTCGGTTACGATGAGCTTTGGCGGGAAGGCAAGGCGTGCCAGTGCTTCCGCCAGCTCGCTTTCCTGCACGGTTACGGCAATGCCCTTGTTGTCGAGCACGTTGCGTAGTACCTGCTGCTGCGGCAGGATGAGCCTGCCCTTGGGTGCGGCGCTGTCAATCGGCGTTACGAGCACTACGATGTCGCAGGGCTTGATTAAATCGCCAAGCAGCTGGCGTTCTGCCTCACGCGGGCGCAGGGCGGCGATAGCCTCCTTCAGCTCGTTGATGTTGCGGTTGGCAAGGGCGCTGACGAGGAAGCATTGCTTCGTGAGCTTCATGGCCTCCATGGTGAGCAGCGCCTGGCGCATTTCGTCCAAAAGCTCTACCTTGTTCAGCACAAGGATGGAAGGCAGCTTTTTCGCCTGCAGCTGCTGCCACAGCGCTTTGTCCGCTTCGCTGAGGCCAACGCTGGCATCTACAACGAGCAATGCAATGTCGCACTTATTAAGCACCTGCTGAGCCTTGGCAATGCGCTGCGCGCCCAGCTCGCCCTCATCATCGAGGCCGGGGGTGTCGATAATCATCACCGGGCCGAGTGGCAAAAGCTCCATAGCCTTATATACAGGGTCGGTAGTAGTGCCCTTTTGTTCGCTGACAATGGCAAGCTCCTGACTGGTGATGGCGTTGATAAGGCTGGACTTGCCGGCGTTACGCTTACCGAAAATGCCTATGTGCACACGTTCGGCAGCGGGAGTTGTATTCAATGACATGGTGATGTCTCCTTTACATATATAAGAAATTGCGTTAGTTACAAACAGTATTAAAGCTAAGACCTGTGAATAGGGAAATGGAATGTCGTGAAGTGAATAAAAATTGCAGCGAATGAGTGTCTGGAACCACAGAAGGGGCGCAATGTCTGAGCGCTATGCCTAATTTATATAGTAGCATTTATCAGCTTAGCGCGAGTTTTGCGCCGCTTCGTCTTGATTCCACACGAAATGAGTGACCGTAATTTTTACTGAGCGTAAGGACATTTTATTTCCCGTAGTAAAGATTCTTTATACTACCAGTATCTCCTTCTTTCGGGTAGCAAAAAAGGCTGCAGCACTTTCGCACTGCAACCTCATTGTTGCAAATTATTTCACAAGCTCCATTTTGGGGTTAGGATTGTATTTGCGGCCAGCCTTAGCGCAATCCTTGCCGTCAACCTTAACGATATCAGCAGTGTAGTTGATGTTGCCGTCAAAGAAGGAAGAGCCTACAGCATAGGTATCAACCGGTACGCCAATTTCCTCAAACGCTGCTACGCGTTCAGCGTCAAAGCCGCCGGAAGCGATAATCTTAACGTGGTTGAAGCCTTCGGCATCCAGCGCACGGCGAACATTGCAAACAAGCTCCTTGCAAACGCCGGTCGGTTTAAAGGTACCGATCTGAGTCCACAGGCTCTTGTCAACCATGCTGCCGGAGGTATCCAGACGCACACCTGCAAGCTTTTTGCCCAGCTTGCGGGCAACAGCCAGAGAAGTGTTTACGCAGTCGTTGTCAAAGTCAACCAGAGCTATACGTGCGATAGACGGGTCAACATATTTATCGAAGGCTTCGGTAGCAGCGACAGTGTCACCCTTATAGGAAGCAATCAATGCATGGGGGATAGTGCCCAAGCCCTTGCCGCCTGCTGCCAGTGCGTTGGCATCGGTAGAAAAGCCGTGGATGCCGCCAACTAAAGCTGCATAGCCGTCGGATTCCTGAGTCTGGTAAATATCATAGCGTGCAGGGAAGAAAAGCACCGGCTTGCCGTTGGCAGCCTTCACTACGCGGCGAACATTGGTAGCAATGCGGCTCTGGCGTGCCAAAATACCCAAATAGATGGTTTCCAGATGCGCAAAGTCGGCATAATCGCCTTCAATAGTCATAACGGTTTCCCATTCGTCAACCTCTTCGCCGTCACGCAGGGAATGAATTTCGATAGTTTCCGGATGGAAAGCGCATTGACGGATCAGAGCAATGACCTCGTCGGTACCGCAAACAACAACATGGTCACGGGCGAACACCTGCATCAGCACGCGCGGATGATAATTATCACCGTTTAAGATTTCTTCGGAACGCATAAAATATGCGTCAGTATAATAACCTTGTTTAATTTTTTCTACAGGAAAGCTAAAGCTTTCAACAGGTCTTCTAGTAGTCATTTGATGAGCCTCCCAAAAATTTCTCACGAATTTTACGTTTCGCAAGAACATTAACTATTGATTGTAGTTAAAAATATGATACAATATAAAGGCTATGATAGCAAGCCTTTTTCGCAAAAAAATTCCGATTAGCTATATTTCCGATACAATATAGATGGTGATACATATGCAAAAAACACGAAAAAAATATACTGTGCTCCTGCTTTCGGCACCCATAGGCTCCGGACACAGACTGGCAGCCGAAGCCCTGGAGCAGGCCTTCGCCGACCGTCCGGAGGTTGAGGTCATCCACGGCAACATCTTCGACTTCTTCCCGCAGCTTTTGGGCAAGGCCTTTTTAGGCACCTACCTGTGGATTTTAAAATGCTGCCCGTGGCTTTACAAGCTGGCCTACAGCTGGGGCAATAAGCAGGGCGGCTCCTTATGGCTGCGTGAGCTTTTAAACCGCCTGCTGGCACGCTTAGGCGGCAACTACCTGCGCAGTGTGCAGCCTGACGCGGTAATCGCCACGCACGCTACACCCGCAGGCATTATCGGCTATTACAAAAAGCAGCATCCCGGTCTTTGGCTCGGCGCCGTAGTGACCGACTTTACGATTCACCGCTGGTGGGTTTGCGACGGCGTGGATACCTACTTTATTGCAGACGAGCTGCTGCGTGATAAGCTAGAAACAACTGCCGACATTCAGGCTACGGGCATTCCCGTGCGCCAGCAGTTTATGATTAAGCATGATAAGCAAAAATGCCGCGAGTTCTTCGGCTGGGACGAAAACGAACGCGTCTGCCTTTTGATGGGCGGGGGCGAGGGCCTTTTGCCGATGGCTGAAATTATTGCGGCACTGCAGCGCGCCGCTCTGAAAAACCTGCGCGTTGTTGCTGTCACAGGACATAACGAGGCGTTGGCAGCACAGCTGCAAGCCAAATACGGCGCTACGGCCGAAATTTACGGCTTCCGTGAGGACGTGCCGCAGCTTATGGCCGGCGCGGATATGATTATTACCAAGGCCGGCGGTTTAACCTCTGCTGAGGTGCTGGCGAGCGGACTGGACCTTTTAATCTACAAGCCGCTGCCGGGACAGGAGGAGGGCAACGCTGCCTTCCTGCAGCAATACTGCGGCGCTCTGGTGGCACGCTCTACCGACGAGCTGGTGCAGCACATCAAAAACAGCACGGTAAGCCCGCGTGAGACTGCAGCGTGCAGCGAGCATGCGCATCCTTTGGCAGCACAGCAGATTGTCGATTACGTTATGCAAAGACTGCAAAAATAAAAATTAATAAGCAGCGGACTCCTTCAGCCGAGGGAGTCCTTTTTGCTGCGTGGCGCGGTTTTGCGCACTTTTAGCAGTATGCTTTCCAAGAGTTTTGACTGATAATTTCTTCTATTGTATAATTAATTTACTTGACCAATACGAATTTCATCATTATAATGTAAGAAAATCGCATATTATGAAGGCTGTGGCATGAAGTTCCGCTCTGACTGCATAATCATGTAGAGAAAACAGGAGGAGTGTGACCTTATGGATACCTTATATCTTGCTGCAATCTGCGCTGCTGTCCCCGGTTTGGGACGCAGCAGAATCCCTGCTTTAATCAACGCTTTGGGCAGTGCCCGCGCCGTTTTTGAGGCTGATGCTGCCACACTTACAGCGACAGGACTTTGCACGCTGAAGGCGATTCACAATTTTCTTGGCAACCGCGATGCACGTATGCCGCAGAAAATTGATTACTTCTGCCGTCATCATGGCGTGGAGCTCTTAGCGTATACGGACGCTGCTTATCCGCAGAGCCTGCAGAACCTGAGCGACAAGCCTTTGGTGCTTTATATCAAAGGAAAGCTGCCCGAGGCTCCTTACGCCTTGGCGATAGTCGGTTCACGTCGCTGCACGGAATACGGTGTGCGTGCTGTCGCCTACTTTGCGCAGGCGATGACGCGCGAGGGGATACCCATTATCAGCGGCGGTGCCAAGGGCATTGACACGGCGGCGCACGAGGCCTGCCTGCAGGCCGGAGGGACGACGGTGGCAGTGCTTGGCTGCGGGCTGGATATTGCCTATCCGCCGGAAAACGCCAGACTGTTTGCCCGCATTGCCGAACGCGGCGCGCTCGTGTCGGAATACCCGCCGGGAGTACCGCCCATAGCAGCAAACTTTCCTGCGCGCAACCGCATCATCGTCGGTCTGTCGCAGGCCGTTCTGGTAGCAGAGGCAGGCAAGCGCAGCGGCGCTGTAATTACAGCGAACATTGCTGCAGATGAGGGACGCGAGGTATATTGCGTACCGGGGAATATTTTCGACGGCAGCAGCATTGGCTGTCACGAGCTTATCCGCACCGGTGCCAAGCTGGTGGATATGCCACAGGATATTTTAGACGATAAAAAGAGCTGGCAGCAGGCGATGAACCGCCGCATAACCCAGCCAAGTATTTTTGACTGTGCACCGCAGGAGCCAAAGCCTGCACCGGCACCGGTCACAACTGAATTAGGAGCGAAGCTGCTGGCACTTTTGCAGGCAGGGGCGCTTTCTTTAGAAAAGCTGACGGAGCAGAGCGGAGCCGCTTTTGCTGCCGTGAGCATGGAGCTGCTTGACCTGCAGGCCGCCGGACTGGTGGCTACAGACCAGGCGCAGCGTTACTACCGTAAGTAGGAGGAACATAAATGGCAAAGACTCTGGTTATCGTGGAATCACCTACGAAATCCAAGACTATCGAAAAATTTTTAGGCAAAAACTATAACGTAAAGGCTTCAATGGGACATCTGCGCGACCTGCCGAAAAGCACCCTGGGTGTAACCTTTCTGCCGGACGAGGAGCATGCAAACGAATTTGAGCCGAAATATATCAATATCCGCGGCAAGGGCGATTTAATCAAATCATTGAAGGCTGAAGCCAAAAAAGCCGACAAAGTTTTACTGGCAACTGACCCTGACCGCGAGGGTGAAGCAATCAGCTGGCATCTGGCATTTATTCTGGGCATCGACCCGACATCTGCCTGCCGCATTGAATTTCATGAGATTACCGCAGCTGCTGTCAAGGACGCTATCAAGCATCCGCGCTGCATTGACATGGATATGGTTGATGCACAGCAGGCACGCCGCATTTTGGACCGCATCGTAGGCTATCAGCTGAGCCCGTTGCTGTGGCGCAAAATCCGCAAGGGACTCAGCGCCGGCCGCGTACAATCTGTTGCTACCAAAATCGTTGCCGACCGCGACCGTGAAATCGAAGATTTCGTGCCGGTAGAATACTGGACACTCAGCGCCAAGCTGCGTGAAGGCAGCAAGGGGCAGCTCTTTGAAGCGGAAGCAGTAAAATATAAAGGCAAAAAACTGGAGCTGCACAACGAGCAGGAGGCAAGAGCAGCTGAGGAAGCACTCTCCAAGGCTGATTATATCGTGAGCGACGCAGTAAAAAAAGAACGCAAGCGTCACCCCGTACCGCCGTTTACTACCTCCAGCATGCAGCAGGAGGCCAACAAAAAGCTCAACTTCAGCGCCAAAAAGACCATGATGCTTGCACAGCAGCTTTATGAAGGCGTATCTCTGGGCAAAACCTCCGTCGGCCTTATTACCTACATGAGAACCGACTCCGTGCGTCTGGCAGAGGTTGCCATTGCCGAAATCCGCGACTATATCAAGCAAAACTTCGGCAGCGAATTCTGCCCGGCGAAGGAAAACCATTACAGCACCAAAAAGAACGCTCAGGACGCGCATGAGGCGATTCGTCCGACCAGCGTCATGCGTACCCCGGCCGAGATGCAGGAGTATCTTACTGGCGACCAGCTGAAGCTGTATACGCTCATCTGGAACCGCGTTGTTGCCAGTCAGATGACGGACGCTGTTTATGACGTTACCACCCTGACAATTGATGCTGCCGACTACCAGCTGCGTGCAACAGGCTCCGTGCTGAAATTCCCCGGCTTCTTACAGCTGCACAGCAAATATGACGATAAAGAAAAGGACTCCAAGGTTCCTTATGTTGAACCCGGCAGCAAGCTGCTGCTTTACAAGCTCATGCCGGCAGAACAGCACTTCACCGAGCCGCCTGCGCACTTCACCGAAGCAACGCTCATCAAGGAGCTGGAGGAGAAGGGCATCGGTCGCCCCAGCACCTTTGCCCCTACCATCGTTACACTGCTTACCCGCGGTTACGTTGTCAAAGAGGCCAAAAAGCTCCTCGTTACCGAGCTTGGCATTATGACCGTGGATATGCTCACCGAATATTTCAAGGAACTCATCAACATCGGCTTCACCGCCCAGATGGAGGAAAAGCTGGATGAGGTTGCCGAGAAGAAGCACACCAAGGACGAAGTCCTCAGCGAATTCTACGGTCCCTTCAAAAAGGAGCTGGACCACGCCGGCGTGGCAATTCCTATCGTTGAAATCCCGCTGGAAGTATCCGACGTACCCTGCGACAAATGCAACGACGGCACTATGATGGTTATCCGCGAGGGACGCTTCGGCAAATTCCTGGCTTGCCCCAACTTCCCCAAATGCCGCAACACCAAGCCTATTCTGCACCCGATTGGTGTAAAATGTCCTAAGTGCGGCGCCGATATCCTTGAACGTAAAAGCAAGACCGGCAAGGTATTCTATGGCTGCGAAAGATATCCCGACTGCGATTACACCACTTGGGATAAGCCGCTTAACGAAGAATGTCCGGAATGCAAGCATATGATGGTAGAGCACGTGGAACGCAACGGTAGCAAGCGCAAGTTCTGCAGCAACCCGGAATGCTCCAAGGCAAGACCGGTATATGCTTCTAAAACCGCTGCAGCAAAGACTACGGAAGCTAAAACAACCGCAACCAAGAAAACTACGGCAGCTAAAAAGACTACCGCTAAGAAAACTACTGCTACCAAAACTGCAGCAAAAAAGACTACTGCTACTAAAACAACTACCGCTAAAAAAACCGCTACTGCAAAGAAAACAACCGCAACGAAAAAAACTACTACAACTAAGAAAGGCAGCAACGAATAAATGACTATCTCTCCTGTACATGTAATCGGTGCGGGTCTGGCAGGCTGCGAAGCCGTTACCCAGCTCACACGCCACGGTATCCCTGTAATCCTGCACGAAATGCGTCCCGTAAAAAGTGACGAAGCACATAAAACCGCATATTTTGCCGAGCTTGTCTGCAGCAACTCCCTGCGCGCAGGCAATATTGAAAACGCTGTCGGCCTGCTGAAGGAAGAAATGCGCCGTTTAGGCTCTCTCATCATGCAAAAGGCTGACGAGCATCAGGTGCCTGCCGGCGGCGCTCTGGCTGTTGACCGCGACGGCTTTGCCGCTGCCGTAACCGAAGCAGTAAAGGCTAATCCGCTTGTTACCGTTATCCACGAAGAAGTGACCGACCTGGAAAGCCTCGAGGGTACTGTCATCGTAGCCAGCGGCCCGCTGACTAGCGATGCGCTTTTTGCCGATATCAAAAAGCTCTTGAAGTCTGATTATCTGCACTTCTTTGATGCCGCAGCACCGATTGTTACCGCCGATTCCCTGGACTATGACAAGGTTTACCGTGCCTCCCGCTACGACAAGGGCGGCGCCGACTACCTCAACTGCCCCTTCTACACGAAGGAGGAATACGTTGCCTTCTGGGAAGCTCTCTGCAATGCGGAAAGCGCTCCCGTAAAGGATTTTGAGCATGATGTCTTTGAAGCCTGCATGCCTATCGAGGAAATGGCTGCAAGAGGCGAGGACACCATGCGCTTCGGTCCGCTGAAGCCTGTAGGCCTCATTGACCCGCGTAACGGCAAGGAAGCCTACGCAGTAGTGCAGCTGCGCCAGGATAACGCCGCTGCCTCCCTTTATAATCTGGTAGGCTTCCAGACACATCTCAAATGGCCGGAGCAAAGACGTGTTTTCGGCATGATTCCCGGTCTGGAGAACGCAGAGTTCGTCCGTTTCGGCGTTATGCACAAAAACACCTATCTGAATTCGCCGCAGCTTTTGGATAAGCACTTCAACCTGCGAAGCAATAAACGCTTCTACTTTGCCGGACAGATGACAGGCGTAGAAGGCTACGTCGAGTCGGCAGCCTCCGGACTGATGGCCGGTTTAGCTGCTGCAAGAGCGGTATTGGAGCTGCCGGAGGTAGAATTCCCCGAAGTAACTGCGCACGGAGCACTGGCCAACTACATCAGCAATCCGACAATTGAAAACTTCCAGCCGATGAACATCAACTTCGGCCTCATTCCGCCGCTCACTGTACGCATCCGCAAGAAGAGAGAAAAGAACGCTCAGATTGCAGCACGCGCTCTGGAAGCACTGGACGGCTTTCTGCCCACGCTTAAAACTGAACAGGCGTAAAAATTTTCCTGTTATCTCTGAAATATGCTGAAAAAGCCAAAAATATTTTTAGAGAAAGACAGTATGTGTCCTCCCGCTATGGTAAAATTTGCTTATAGCCGGTGGCAAAACGTTTGCTTAAGAGAATGATTGTGCTATAATAAGCTTAAAGAAATTTTCTTACATCAACCGCTTTGCAAATTTCATGGCAGGGAGGAACTAATAATGACAGATTTACGCATCGCAAAGGATCGTTTGCTCTATATGTATTCGCGTCTGGTAGACGGCAAAATGCTCTACAAGAAGGAGGAGGCCCAACGCTTCGGCTGCTCCTTACGCTCTATTCAGCGCGACATAGAAGACCTGCGGTCCTTTTTACATGAGCAGAATGAAGCATCAGGCCTGATGCAGGATTTGGTCTACAACCAGAAGCTCGGCGCTTACCAGCTTGTACCGCCCTCACGCAATCTGCTGTCCAACGAGGAGGTTTTCGCCACGCTCAAAATACTGCTGGAAAGCAGGGCCTTCACCAAAAATGAGCTTTACCCGATTATCGATAAGCTGATTGACTGCTGTATCCCTAAAACGGAGCAGCAGCGTGTGAGCGAGCTTATAGGCAACGAAAAGCTGCTTTATGTAGAACCGCAGCACAAGGATAAGTTCCTGAAGAAAATGTGGGAGCTTAGCGGCGCTGTGCATGAGCATCTGGAAATAATCATCAACTACCGCCGTACCGACGGTGTGCTGGTGCAGCGCAGACTACAGCCCGTAGGCATCATGTTCTCCGAATTCTACTTTTATCTGGCAGGCTTCATCGTGCCCAAGGAGAAGGAGAAGCTCAAATTCGAGATAGAAAACGATCCCTTCCCGACTATCTACCGCATCGACAGAATCAACAGCTTTAGCGTCACCGAAACGCATTTCGCCGTTCCGTATTCCAAACGCTTTGAGGAAGGCGAGTTCCGCAAGCGCATCCAGTTTATGTACGGCGGCCATCTGCAGCGCCTGCGCTTCCTGTTTAAGGGTGGCAGCTACGAGTACATCCTTGATCGACTGCCAACCGCTAAGGTAGTAGAGGAGAGCGAAAACGGCACGCTTATCGAAGCGGAGGTCTTCGGCAAGGGCATTGATATCTGGCTGAAAAGCCAAGGCGAGCTGATTGAGGTTATTTCCAGACAGGAGATACCGGTAAACTAAGTACAAAATTCATTTTCACAAAAAATATCTAAAAATTTCTCAAAAAATTTTTTAGGATAGCCAATCTCTGGCTATCCTATTTTTTATAATAAGATTATGCTAAGGCATAACGAAAAAGCAACACTGATTGCCGGCACGTTTTTCAGGAATTCGCCTGTATTTACTTTGGCAAGCAGTATCAAGGCTGTCTTCGCACCTTTTTTTACATGAAGAAATGCCGGAAATACTGTAAGCTATAATCAGTAAGAAGTAGAGGAGTGGATGATATATGTATTGCGAAAAGTATGTAGAAATGGGCAGAAAAATACGTTATTACAGAATCATGCAGGAGCTGGGGCAGGGAATGCTCGCAGAGCAGATAGGCATTACTCCGCAGTATTTGAGTAAAATTGAGCACGGCAGCGCGCGCCCGAGTATGGACCTGGTATTCCGCATCGCAGATAAGCTGCAGGTGAAGGTGTCGCACCTGCTGGAGGCCTGCTGATACTTTAAGCCGGGCATGGATTTTTCCTCCTTTTTGTGGTACAATACCCATGTAATTGCTTCTGCTCGAGGCAATTAACAGCGTGACTGCCCCAGGGCAGCATACATGTAAGGAGGCAATTTAATATGAACGAGCAAAACAGCGTTTTAAACATCATTGGCAAGGTTAGCGGATTGTTATCCAAGTACATTGCCGTCGTGATTTTAATCACCTCTGCGGTTGCTTTTACACATCCGCAAAAATTCATGTGGATTCCGCAGTATACCGCTCTCTTCCTGGGCACGGCAATGTTCGGCATGGGCCTGACCATCAAGCGCGAGGACTTCCAAATCGTCTTTTCCCGACCTAAGGAGGTTATTTCCGGCTGTATCCTGCAATACACCATCATGCCCTTGGCAGCCTATTTTCTGGCTGTAGTGATGAATCTTGATACTGATATCGCTCTGGGCGTTATCCTCGTAGGCTGCTGCCCCGGCGGTACTGCCAGCAACGTTATTGCCTACATCGCTAAGGGTGACGTTCCCTTATCCGTGGGCATGACCATCACTTCGACCTTGATTGCACCGCTGGTAACACCTGTGCTGGTGTACCTGCTGGCAGGCTCCTGGGTTGAGGTAAGCTTTATGGCTATGGTGCTTTCCGTAGTGAAGATTGTGCTGCTGCCTGTCCTTGCAGGTATCATCTTAAACAGTCTTTTCCACGAAACCATCGTCAAGCTTGGCGGTATTCTGCCGCTGGTTTCCGTTGTAGCGATTGTAACCATTATCGATGGTATCGTTGCTGTCAACGCTGCTAAGCTGATGAGCTGCGGTCTGATCGTAATGCTGGCAGTTGTCCTGCACAACGGCATCGGTATGGCTCTGGGCCTGGGCATGGCGCGTCTGATGAAGGTATCCTACGCTAAGGAAACATCCATTGCTATCGAAGTTGCAATGCAGAACAGCGGTCTGGCGCTTGCTCTGGCAACCGCAAACTTCGCTGCTAATCCGCTGGCTACACTTCCGGGCGCTATTTTCAGCGTATGGCATAATGTTTCCGGTTCTATTTTCGCCAGCTGCCGCATTAAAGAGGTAGAGGAGAAGCAAAAGATCGAGCTTAAGGAACATGCAATAGCAAAATAAGCAAAAATACTAAAGGCACTACTGTGAGCGCAGTAGTGCCTTAATTATTGTATAGCGTAGAGCAGGGGAGCCTGCATATTATTTTTTGCTTTTATTATCTAAACCGAAGAGCATTTCCATAGGCTGCTCCGGCGCTTCCTTAACCGTCGCGCCTGTGCTGAAACCCGGCATTTCCGCCTTGGTCAGCTCAATTTTGCCGTATTGACGCTCATAATCATCGATAACCCATTTCAAAATCTGTTCGATTTCCTTATTGACCGAACGGCCATTTATCTTTGCCAAATGCTTCATCTTATTCATAATAATAGGATGAATGCGCAGTGTAAAGCGTGCTTCTTCCATGAATACTCCCTCCAGATTCTGACTATTCTACTAATTATTATAGGCAAGAACAGCGCTTTTGGCAAGGAGATAATCTTTTTTAGCAACAGCTAACTGTTTTTACAAGAATTTCAGACAATAGATATGCAAATATGTTATAATAAATACCATAGTGTAAATTTTTAGGAGGCAACAATGACTTTAGCAATAAATGCCGTATACCACGGCTTTAAGGTTTTACAAGCACAATTTGTAGATGAAATCAGCTCTCAGGCTTATATCCTGGAGCATATCAAAAGCGGCGCACGCCTTTTGTACCTTGCTAACGATGACGATAACAAGGTTTTTTCTATTTCCTTCAGAACTCCGCCTGCAGATGATACAGGTGTGGCACATATTCTGGAGCATTCCTCTCTCTGCGGCTCCCGCAAATATCCCTTAAAGGAGCCCTTCGTAGACCTCGTCAAGGGTTCTCTGAACACCTTTTTGAACGCTATGACCTTCTCGGATAAGACCATGTATCCCGTTGCCAGCCGCAACGATAAGGACTTCCATAACCTGATGGACGTATATCTGGACGCTGTGTTCTATCCTTCCTTCTACCAAAACAAATACACCCTGCGTCAGGAGGGCTGGCACTATAATCTGGACAGCCTTGACGGCGAGCTGAGCTACAACGGGGTTGTTTATAACGAAATGAAGGGTGTATATTCTTCGCCGGACGCTTATCTGGAAAACGAAGCAATGAAGGCTCTGTTCCCCGACAACTGTTACCGCTTTGAATCCGGCGGCTATCCGGACGCTATTCCGCAGCTGACTCAGGAAAAATTCGAGCAGTTCCACAAAACCTATTACAGCCCGGAAAACAGCTATATCTATTTATACGGTGATATGGATATCGACGCTACTTTGGAATATCTCGACAGCGAATATCTGAGCAGCTTCGAGAAAACCGGTACTGTTGATTCCGCTATCGCAGAACAGCAGTCCTTGCCGCGTACTGCGGATATCGAAGCCTTTTATCCGGTTGGGGCAGAGGAGGACTGCACTGCCAAAACATATCACGAGCTTTCTATCGTAACAGGCAAGGCAACCGACCTGCAGACCAGCATGGCTCTGAGCCTGCTGAAAAGCACATTGCTGGACAGCGAATCCTCCGCACTGCGCCGTGCGCTGATGGATGCAGGCGTAGGCCAGATTATCAACGGCGGCTATACCTCCAGCATGTATCAGCCGGTATTCTCTATCCGTGCCAGCGGCAGTGAGAAGGAGCTGCGCGATAAATTTATTAGCGTTATTTATAAAACATTGCAGGACATCACCATCAACGGCATTGACAAAAAGCTGTTAGAGGCCAACATCAACTCCATGGAATTCAAGCTGCGTGAGGCAGATTTCGGCGGCTATCCCAAGGGACTGATTCTGGGCATCGGCGTTATGGATAACTGGCTGTATGACGGCAATCCGATTGAGGGCCTCTGTTACAACAAATATCTGGCAGCTCTGCGCGATGGCCTGAAAACCAATTATTATGAAAGCATTATCGAAAACTATCTGCTGGATAACACCCATAAGGTGCTGGTAACCCTGCTGCCGCAGCCCGGCAAGGAGGAGGCAGACCAGGAGGCCGCTGCTGCCAAGATGAGCGCTATCAAGGCACAGATGAGTCTGGATGAGCTGCAGCAGCATATCGACGAATGCGCCGAGCTGCACCGTCTGCAGGCTACTCCCGACAGTGAAGAAGCCCGCGCAACTATTCCTGTACTGAAGCGCAGCGACATCAGACAGGAAGTAGAGAAGATTGAAACGCAGGAGGAAGAGCTGGGCGCAAGCCATCTGCTGTATCTTCCGCGCAACACCAATAAAATCGCTTATACCAGCTTCTATTTTGATATCACCGATATGGAAGCCGAAAAACTGCCTCTGTGCTATCTGCTCACAGATATCATGGGCAAGTTCAACACCGAGCGCTACAGCTATCAGGAGCTGGCAACCAACGCCATCATGTATACCGGTGGTATTGCGTTCGCTGTACGCGCCTTCACCGAAGCAGAATCTACGGATGATTATAAAATTTATTTCTCTGCCAAAGGCAAATGCCTCACCGATAACCTGCCAAAAATGCTGGATATTCTGCAGGCTATTGCTTTGGAAAGCAAGATGAACGACCTCGACCGCTTCCGCGAGCTGGTGTCCGAGCTGAAAACCGATTGGGATGACAATTTCTTCAACCGCGGTCAGACCGTTGCTATCACCAGACTGTTCTCCTATTGCTCTGCCGGCGCACGCGTCAACGAGCAGGATGAATTCAGCTATTACCAGTTCCTCAAAAAGCTGACCGACAACTTCGACGAGCTGGCACCGCAGGTACTGGAGCAGTTGCGCCTGTTAATCAAACGCTTCTTCCAGAAGAACCGTTTCCTGCTCAGCTATAGCTGTGACGTAAAAGAGCAGGCAACAGTAAAACAGCAGTGCCTTGATTTCATCAGCAAGCTGTCTGAGGCAGAAGCAGGGGAGAAGGCTGAGGTTCTGCCCGTAGGCACCGTTAACGAGGCTATTGCTACCGCAGGCAAGGTACAATATGTTGCTGCAGGCGGCAACTTTGCTAAGCACGGCCATAAATACGTGGGCGCGATGGCTGTACTGGAAACCATTCTGAGCTATGAATATCTCTGGACCAAAATCCGTATTCAGGGCGGCGCTTACGGTGTTACCGCACGCTTTGAGCTGAACGGCGTAGGCGTGTTTGCATCCTACCGCGACCCGCAGCTGCCGAAAACTCTGGAGGCTTACCAAGGTCTGGCAGAATGGCTGAGAAACGAAGAATTCCCCGAGCGCGAGCTGAACAAGTACGTTATCGGTACCATCAGCACGATGGATAAGCCCCTGACCAACAGCATGCGTCTTGACAAGGCAACCGCGCAATATCTGAAGCACGTTCCCGTTGAGCTGCGCCAGCGCATCCGCAGCGAAATCCTCAATGTAAGCAATAAAGACCTGC
Source organism: uncultured Phascolarctobacterium sp. (assembly GCF_902463975.1). GTDB lineage: Bacteria > Bacillota > Negativicutes > Acidaminococcales > Acidaminococcaceae > Phascolarctobacterium_A. Next base: position 24,468 of record NZ_CABQHJ010000018.1, on the reverse strand, counting down.
AGGCATTGTCTAAGGTAGTAGAGGATATGCTCAGCGACGGTCTGATCTGTGTAGTCGGCGGCAAGCAGCCTATTGAAGCCAATAAATCTTTGTTCAACAATATCATCAATGCGTAAATCTGTACGCTAGTAAATTTACGCTAAGGTTAATAAAAACCCGTGACGTCCGAAGGGAGTCACGGGTTTTGTCGTACATAAAAGTGCTATAAGGTTAATCTAACTCGCCGTTCTGCGCCTTTTTAACAAGCTCCTGATAAGCGTTATAAACGCCGCTGTTGAAGCAGGTAAGCACAACGCTCATGCCATAGTCGGCGTTGGCATTAATCCATTCGGTGCAGGTCAAAAGAGCGATACGGGCAGCCTCGTCCACAGGATAAGCATAAGCACCGGTAGAAATCGCCGGGAAAGCAATGCTGTGCAGATGATGCTTGCGCGCCAGGTCCAGGCTGTTCTTGTAGCAGTCGGCCAGCTCCAGTCTTTGTTCAACCTTACCATTATAAATCGGGCCTACAGTATGAATAATGTAGCTTGCAGGCAGGTTATAGCCATAGGTAATCTTGGCAGCACCAGTCGGGCAACCACCCAAGGCTTTGCATTCCTCCAGAAGCTGCGGTCCTGCAGCGCGGTGGATAGCACCATCAACGCCACCACCGCCTAAAAGCGTACTGTTGGCAGCATTGACAATAGCGTCGCAGTCCAGCGTAGTAATGTCACCACGCCAAACGGAAATAGCGTTCTGCTGCTTGTTCTTCTTGGCATCGGCCAGCAGTTCCTTGATCATCCGGTTTTGAATATTGAAGGGAGCAGGGGAAGCAGGGTTAAAGATAATGCCGGCAATGCCGTCCATTTGCAGGATAGCTTCAAAGTAATTGACCAGCGGACGACTGATAACGTTGCAGGGCTTGCCCTGCTCGTAGGCCTCTTTGCTGCTGTAAGCCGTCATGTATTCCAGGCCACTCTCGGTAGTCTGCGTCTGCAGCAGCAGCTGGCCCTCCGGCGCATCGGCAGCAGTAGGAATGAGCACCTCTGCACCTTCCTGCAGCATTACGCTGACTGCATGCAACAGCTTCACCAGATTAGCTTCGCTCTGGTCCGCAGCAAAGAATTGCTGGGCGTTCATGATAATATCAGTAGATGGATGTAACATATGCGTCATCTCCTTGTAAAAATCGTTTACACACATTCATAACTATAATATATAACAAAAAAACAGCTCTGTAAAGAGCTGTTTTTTGTATTTGACGCTAAAGTGACATCATTTTACATGCATTTTACAGTCATGCTATTAGAGCATACGGAATACAGAAATAACCTTACCAAGCACCTTAATGTTGTCAGAACCTACAATAGGCTCGTACTTATCGTTTTCCGGCTGCAGGCGCACACTGCGCAGCTCGCGGAAGTAACGCTTAACGGTAGTTTCCTCGCCGTCAATCAGGGCAACAACAATATCGCCGTTATTAGCAAAATTCTGCTTACGTGCAATAATGTAGTCATGGTCCAGGATACCTGCGTTGATCATGCTGTCACCGCATACGGAAAGCATGAAAACATCATCGTCACAGCCAATCAGGTCGCGAGGAATAGGATAGGTCTCTTCAATATTCTCGACAGCAAGAATAGGAACACCTGCGGTAACCTTCCCAACCAGCGGTACCGGAACAAGGAGCTTGTTTCTCCAGGCATCGCTTTCGCTCATCAGCTCCAGAGCACGCGGCTTAGCGGCATCACGCTGAATGAAGCCATACTCCTGCAGCTTCTTCAGATGATTATGCACGCTGGCACTGGATGATAAACCTACTGCTGCACCGATTTCGCGTACAGCAGGCGGATAACCCTTATGATTAATAAAAGTACGAACGAATTTCAAAATGTTACGTTGGCGTTCAGACAACATATCTTCGGTATAGTTGCCATCAAAGTCCGGCGGGAGTGCTTTTCTTCTTCCCATTTTAGACCCTCCAATCATGTGTTTATAGTTAACCTTATACAAATTATAACAGATAAAAGTAATTTCGTCAAACAGCAGTGCGCACAGTGGCTAATTTAACATAAAAAATGCTAAAAACTTCTCAAAACCTCCGGGGGAGGAGCAAAAAGCGAAGAATTCTCATAATCTGACGCTTTTCTCAGCATTTTCCTCAGCCGGGAAATAAACATGTCTATAATGCTGCCTTTTTACCGCAAAGACTGCAAAATAATATTTTACGTCCGATAATGTATATTATGTTAAATTTTCCTTTTCTCAGACGTGAGATTTTCATGCACTGCAACTCATTGCACCTGTGTAATTAAAAGTGCCATTCGTTTAGTTGCTGTTCAAGGCTTTTTTCCGTTTCAACGGCGGTTTTTTTGATAAAAAGCATCGCTGTAGCAGCTTTTTGGTTGCAGCTCAGTAAAATTTTGTTGTTATAAGCAAAATCCTTCAGCAAATCGGTATCAGCATTGATGCCGATAAGAGCTTTTTCCTGGGTGAAGTCAAAATTTGTCTTATAATCCTTCAAAGCAAAGTATTCGTTGCTGAAACCCTTCATGCGCTGCAGACCTTCGGAGATAAAACTCTCAACCGCCAGTCTGTTGGCAACAGGCGTTGCTAAAAGCTCTTTAGCATCAGCGTCATTAATATTATCTACGCTGACGGTAACAAGCAGATGATTCCAATGCTCCAGAACATTGCGCATGCCGCTGGTGTAAAGATCCATGAATTTTTGCTGGTATTCAGGATCAGACGCCGGAATAGCAAATACAGAATAGATATTGTCATAATCCGTATTTGCGGCAACGTCCTGCATTTGCTTCATAGAAGAAGCCATGGTCAGATAAAAGGTGCCTTTATCCTTATATCGCACACTCAGCTGGCCGTAGAACCAGTCATCCGGCAGCTGCACACTTTTGCCGACTGCAGTATCAGTAAAGCTGATGGCCTTCGGCGTGCTGGTCGGAGCAAAAGCCTTAAAGCCCTTCAGCAGATCAGTGTGTGCTTTATCAAAGCGCTGCATTGTTTCTGCAGGAATGTCGCGAACAAAAACGTTCTCAACCTCCAGAGCCTTTTCCATCTCTTCCTTTGCGGAAGCAGCAGATTTGGGCTCGGTCTTGGCCTCATCATTTTCGTCGCTTTCTTCGTCAGTATCGATATCATCAATATCTGCATCAGCGTCAGCGTCTTTTTCGTCCTTTTTGGGTGCGTAAAGATCCTGGTCAGTATTTACGGTAGACAGCAGATAAAGTCTGTCGTTGGCAGAAACAAGGCTGGTATCAATTTTAACCAGCACATCACCCTGTTTATATAGGTAAGAAATAGTTATCGCCTTTTTGCCGGCAATTTTCCCTGTCTTAATAAGAGGCGTAAGCTTTTCCAGCTTTTCTTTGAGCACCTTGCTCTGAATCGTCAGATTGCCGTTACTGTCATGCTCGGCATATTTATCAAGCTCCAGCAGCGGCGCAGGCACGGTTTTCGGATTAAGCTGGGAGCGCTCCAAAAGTGCCAGCTTCTCATATTCCGCATCAAAATAAGCCGTAGAGAATTTTTCGCCTAAAATCTGCTCCATATCCTCTGCTGTGTAATAGTTAACAATATTAACTGCGGTATTTTTTAAATCCTCTTCGTTCTGATAAGCCTTTTTGCTGCTGATATTGGTATACGCATAAACCTTCTTCGCTTCCAGCTTATAGTAAGGCTGTCCGTCCTTAACGCTGTAGCCTGCGTAGCTGTTTTCGTAGGCTGAAGCGTGCGCAGCGCACAAAACAAGCACTGCCGCCAAGGCTGTAATTTTTTTCATATACTCACCATCCTTTTGTTGGAAAAACGGTGGAATTATTTATTGTAGACAACGTTCACCATCACGCCACTGCCCAGGTTGCAGGCATTAGCTTCGTCGGTGTCGATATGAACCTCGTCAGCATGCTTTACGCCCGCACGTACCAGAACATTATGCAGTGTTACAGAACGCTCGCCCTCTGTCTGGATATCAACGATATCGCCATCCTTCAGGCCGTATTTTTCAGCGGTTTCGGGGTACAGATGCACGTGGCGCGCAGCGATGATAATACCCTCCTTCAGCTCCAGCTCGCCCTTCGGACCGATGAGCTTAGCGCCAGCGCTGCCTGCGATGTCGCCGCTGTTGCGGATAGGAGCATCCATTCCTACCTTGCGTGCGTCAGTCAGAGAAAGCTCAATCTGAGTTTCCGGACGAAGAGGACCGATGATACGCAGCTTCATGGAATCCTTGGGAGTTACCATGGTAATCTGTTCTTCGGAAGCAAACTGACCAGGCTGGCCAATCGGCTTTTTAACGTGCAGCTCGCTGCCTTCACCAAATAAAATATCCATATGCTCACGGCACAGATGTGCGTGACGTGCAGAAACACCTAAAACTATCGGAAATTGCATTGTATGTCACCTCATAAAATAATTTTTTGTTTATATACTTATTATAGCTTGAATTGTGGTAATTGTCATCAGTTATCGAAATTTTTTTCATATAATAGGATATCAGCTACAGGCAAAGCTTCTTTTTCCTACATATATACAGGAAAAAAATAATAGGACCGGGTTTCCCTAGTCCTATTATTACACAAGATTTTTTTAGAATTGACCGCTTACCATGAAATGGATGCGAGTTGAATCTACATCAGTATTATTGATTTCCTTAATCAAAGGCACGCCCAATGTTACCACAGCACCGATGTGCTTGGTGATGTTGCTGCGCACGCCCAGGCCACAGCTTGTCAGTACATGGCTGTCAAAGGCACTGTCGCCAAAGACCTGACCATGATCCATAAAGACGAAAGCATTAGTCTTTTTGTCCTTAGTCACAGGCACGGAATATTCCAGGCCCACACTGTAGCCACTGTCGCCGCCAAGCAGGCTTTCTTTGTAGCCGCGTACGCTGTACATACCGCCAATGTAGAACTGGCGGGCGGAAGGCAGATAATTGTTGAAGCCACGCTGTGCGTCTAGGCGCAGGCTCAAAAGCTGCCCATGCTGATACATTTTCTGGTACAGGCCGTTAAGCTGGTACAGGGAAAAATCCTTGTCCTTATCGGCAATATTGGTATGCGTACCGGCGTTAAAGCTGTGCTTTTGGTAAATAACAGAGCTTGCGCCGTAATTAGTTACGGAATAGCCTGCCGTAACGCCTTTAATGGTATCATCGAGCCAATGCTGGCCGCTGAAATCAGTCTTGGAATTTTGCTGGCCGTAATCAAGCGTTGCCTCAGTACGAGTCTTTTCCGTCACTACCAACGGCTGGCTCAGGCCAACGTTCATGGCATAAGCATGACCGCGTACATTCAGCGGCTCCAGCTGTCCGTCCGTAATGTGAACGCTGTTGGCGCTGTACTGCAGGTTCAGCTTGGTACCGCTATGGCCTAAGGGCCTGCTATAGCCAAGGCCGAAGGATTTGGTGCCATCGCTCAGCATCGTATTCAGCGTCAGCGCGTCACGCACACCTGTCAGGCTTCTGTCCGTAAAGAACAGGCCGCCGCGGTATTCGCCGCTCGTATCACTGCCTGCGTTATCACTGTAAACAGTCCAGGTAATGTTTTGCGGTTCATAGGCGCTGATGACGTAATCCGTAGTACCAGGCTCGCTGCCGGCCTGCAGAGAAATGCGCAGCTGCACGTCATTAGCAGCGTTAAAGCGCAGTAAATCGTCATTCAGCTTGTTGATGTTGGCAACCTCGCCCTGCTTCAGGCTCATACGCTTGCTGATGTATTTGCTTTTGGTATACTTGTTGCCCTGCACCTCAACAGCATTCGTTTTGCCTTCGATAAGCTCAATTTTTACCGTACCGTTTTTAATTGTCTGTGCCGGCAAAATTGCACGACAGGTAAAGTAACCATTATCAAGATACAGCTTGTTTATTTTATTCACCAGCTCGTACAAATCCTTGACGCCAACCTCTTTACCGATATACTCAGCCGTCAGCTTTTGCAGCTCTGCCTGCTCCAGTACGGTGGATTCATCAAGCTCCAGCTTTTCCAGCTTAAAGGTTACTGCCGCCTGCTGCTCCGCATCAGGCTTTTGGCTCCCCTGCTCTACCTTGCTGCTTGCCTTGGCCTTGTCCTCGGCAATCTGTCTGGCAACACGCTGGCGCTCCATATACTCTATCGCTCTGTTGGCTGCCACACCGGCGTTGTTCAGGCCGCTTTTATGGAATTCTGCTTCCTGCGAAGGTGTAGGCGCTGCGAAAGCAGCGGCACTGCATCCCAGCAAAAGCGTAACCAGTAGCAAGCTTGTTTTATTAGTAATCATCGTCAACACCCCTTTGATATACAAAATTTTGCTGCATCCGGCAGGCTAATTGGCCTGCCAGATGAGCTGCATTATTCTTTTATATTCCTTTTCCAGATGCTTGATGATTACATCCAGCACGGTATAAATCATGTCGCCCTCCAGCCTGCCATTTTGGCAGAGCAGGCAGCTGTCCAGGTAGAGTGAACCGTCATCTGTAAGATAATATTTGAACACCTTATATTGACGGTTCACCTTGTTGATTTCCCTCAGAATAGCCACTTCGTTACTCTCGTTGACAGCATTTGCTGCCAGCTGCACGCGAAGCATACCATAAATACTGCTGTCCAGGATGACCAGCGTCGGCAGACGCTGGCCTTCAACAACAATGTGAGAACGGAAGACCACTGTGTTCAGCTTATCCTCGCTAATCTGTTCAATGGCAAAGCAGGTAATCTTCTTATCATCCAAGTATTTGATAAAAGCCTCTGCCTTTTTGTTCATCAGCGTTTCCTCCTATGCTTCTACAGTGATTTTTACGGGTTCACTCTTGTTATCGTCTTCATCCAGGTCATACAGGTCGTAGCGGAAGTATTGTACTACATCCGGTGCGTGATTGATGTCATATTCCTCTGCTTTGTTTTCGTTGAGCTGCTGCAGCATATGGTCTACAGCGGTAAAGCGTTGGTCATAAACATAATCATAATTGCGCAGGTCAAGCAGTGCGCCGTTGCTGTGCTGAACGTTCGGCTGTGCAGTGAAGTGCAGGTACATCCATTTATCCGGGTTAGTACCCTCCTGCTGCCATTCAGTCAGATTATCTGCCGGGTTGTTCACTGCAATGTTGTTCCAGTAAACGCTGTCGCTGCCGTCACGCTGCGGCGGTGCGCCCCATACAGCAGTCTTCATATGCTTATTGCTGAAATGCGCAACATTGTTGACTACCAGCTTATCGATATGGAACATGCCCTCGCTAACTTTGATAGAGCCGTTATTCAGCCACAGATGCTCGAAGCGGACACCCTTATTAGTAATTATCTCACCAATCTTCAGGTTGTCAATAGGCTTATCAGGCTGTGCGCCGTCCGGAACGATGGTCAGAAGGCCGTCAGCATCCAGACGCTGCTGAATCTTGTTCAGGTCAATGTCGCTGCCCTGAGCAATAATCTTGGTGCCTGCGATAAGCTCGCCAACCTTCAGCTGCTTGCCTTCGGTCTTCAGCTGCAGAGCTACCAGATTGCCGTCGATTTTTGCCAAGGTAAGATTGCCGTTGGCAACGTCGATAAGCGCGTTGTTGGTAGCATAAATCTCGTGGATGTCAACATCTCCGGTACCCTTGATCTGCAGTTTGAAGTTGCCGCTGTTGATATCACCCTTGTCGCCAAGAGCTTTGAATTTGTTGTCATGGTCTGTTACACTACCGTTCTGCAGTACGTCGATATTGATGTTGCCATGATCGGCAGTTACATCGCCGCCGAAGGTGATGTCGCCTTTAGCCGCGTCTGTCTGCAGGTGGATGTTGCCAGCCGTGCTGTTGATAATATCGCCGGTAGTAATGCTGCCTTTAGCATTGTAATCAACATTTTTCTGAGCTTTAACTTGTCCGTTGGTCGTAATGCTGCCGCCTGCGTTCAAATCTACGTTAGCGTTAGTAGAAGTGAGGTTACCGTTGGCAGTGATATTATTCGCTGCATCGATGTCTACTTCGTTATTAGCTTTAACGTTCTTTGTTGTTACGTTACCTGCGCTGGAGTTGAGCTTTGCTTTACCGTTTTCTGCAGTAACATCGCCGTTGGTGTTGATATCGCCGTTAGCGTTGGCAATTACGTTGTTAAGCGCATTTACTGTGCTATTCGTAGTTACGCTACCACCTGCGTTCAAATCTACGTTAGCAGTGTCGGAAGTGAGGCTACCATTAGCAGTGATATTATTCGCTGCATCGATGTCTACTTCGTTATTAGCTTTAACGTTCTTTGTTGTTACGTTACCTGCGCTGGAGTTGAGCTTTGCTTTACCGTTTTCTGCAGTAACATCGCCGTTGGTGTTGATATCGCCGTTAGCGTTGGCAATTACGTTGTTAAGCGCATTTACTGTGCTATTCGTAGTTACGCTACCACCTGCGTTCAAATCTACGTTAGCAGTGTCGGAAGTGAGGCTACCATTAGCAGTGATATTATTCGCTGCATCGATGTCTACTTCGTTATTAGCTTTAACGTTCTTCGTCGTTACACTGCCCTCACTGGATTTGAGCTTTGCTTTACCAGTTTGTGCAGTAACGTCGCCATTGGTATTGATATCGCCTTTAGCGTTCGCAATTACGTTGTTAAGCGCATTTACTGTGCTATTCGTCGTAATGCTGCCGCCTGCAAGCAAATCTACGTTAGCGTTAGTAGAAGTGAGATTGCCGTTAGCAGTAATATCTTTCGCTGCATCGATGTCTACTTCGTTGTTGGCTGTTACGTTACCGCCAGTTGCAACAGATCCCTTCTTAGAATTGATGCTTACCTTATCAGCTGCATTCAGATTAACGCCGCCTGCAGTAGTAATGTCGCCATCTGCCTTAACCGTAATATTACCGGTATGCTCATCATTATACTTAGAGGTATCAATAGTGGAATTAATGGTAATCTTGCCGGTATCTGCCTGGTAGTTTTCAATCAGGACATCGCCCTTGATATGAGAATCATCAACAGTAACCAGCAGATTATCCGTCGTACCGTTAAACCTGGTTACGCCATTAACCATCAGGCTGCTGCCTGCGTTCTTACCCTTAATCGTTAGGCTCTTCACCTTATTGTTCCTGCTGAGCAGCTGCTGCGTCTTGCCGGATTCAACTGTCAGATTATCTGCAGTGATACCCTTAGCCGCCTCATCCTGCATTACGCTGCCATTAGCATCAAGCTTCAGTTTATTGTTAGCACCTTTAACTGTCATGCTGCCGCTGCCAAGCGCGATATTGCCATTAATTGCGGTAATTACGCTATCAGCACCAGCTGCCAGCGTGCTGCTGTTCAGGTTAACATTGTTGCCTGCAGTGATATTGCCTGCGCCGCCTGCAGTAATGCTGCCGGTTGTCACATTTACATCATTATTTGCAGTGATATTGCTTGCCCCGCCTGCGGTAACAGTGCCTGCGTTCAGGTTAACGTCTCCGCCTGCGGTGATGTTGCCTGCTCCGCTAGATGTAATGCTGCCGGTTGTTACGTTCACATCTTTACCTGCAGTGATATTGCTTGCGCCGCCTGCAGTAACAGTACCTGCGTTCAGGTTAACATTGTTACCGTTAACAGTTACATCTACGCCTGCGCTAATGCTGCCGTTACCTGTGTCGTTACCGAAGTTTACATCACCATCCAGGTTGAGCTTAGCATTTCCTTTAGCAGTAATACTGTCAACTACCAGGCCTGCATCCTTCGTGCCTGCGCCCTGCAGGTAAACAGAACCGTTTTCTGCCTTAGCGTTAATCACAGCGCCGTTTTCCAGAATGCGGATACCGTCATCAGCTTTACCAATATCGCCGTTGGCTGCCTGCAGGTTAATGCTGTTGGCGTTCAGATAACCGATATTCTTGCCTGCTTCCGTAGTCATCTGCATACCGTTATCTGCCTTGAGCACCAGCGTACCTGTTGCAGCATCCTGAATCGTCAGCACCTGCGCCGGTTTGTTGCCTACAGCCGTCTGATGCAGATATACACCGTAGCCGGTATCGGTATTAGCTTCCAGATTACCGCTGATATTAGTCTTGATGAAGGCATCCTTGCTGCCTACATCACCATTGCCGCCCTGGATAATAAGGTTTTTGGCAACAATGCTGCCGTTGTTCATGCTAACGCCCTTATCACTGAGCAGCTTAACATCCTGCGTCGTGTTAATCGTACCGGAAATATCCAGCGTCGTATTCTTAACGCCAGCCAGATAAACATTACCGGTATTGTCAGCACCGCTGGTGTTGGCCTTAAGATTCAGCTTGCCGCCATCTGCCAGCTGTACCGTAATCTGACGCTGCTGACGAACTTCAATTCTGTTGTCGGCATCATTCCAGGTAAGGTCACCGGCCTTAGCCTGTGCCAAAAGCTTAAGATTATCCAGCTTGCCCATCTCGCTGTAGGCAATGTTAGTTGCTTCGCCGTCGATACCGATGTTCTTGCCTGCGCTCAGGCTGATGTTCTTGCCCTGAACGTTGGCCTTATCTACTGTAAGTACCTGGCCGGGGGCTGCATTCAGCACGCTGTCCTGAATAGCATACAGCAGCTCATTTTTGCTCCAGCCGTAGGCAGTGCTGTTATCAACCTCTGCGTAGTTGATAATCCACTGCAGCTCAGCATCGCTATAGCCTTTGTCAGCAAATACACTGTCTTTTCTTAAGGCCTGCATATAAGCATCGCGAGCATTAGTAAGTGCTTGTTTCTGTGCATCCTTATCTGTAAGCTTCGCTGCTTCCGCACTAGCATCAATGTAAGCCTTCTTCGCTTGCTGGAGAGTTTTGCTGCCGGCAAACTTATCATTATAATCTTTAGCTGCTGCTTTATAATTGTCAACCTTAGCTGCATCCAAACGTTGTGCCTGTTTTTCCAGTGCCTGTACGCGTTCGCTCTTGGCTACCGCTGCAGATGCTGCGCTTTCTTCATCCTTATCATTACTGTTAATCAGTCCCAGCTCCTGCCATTTTTGCAGCTTGCTTTCGCTGTCGGACAAGGTGCTGTCGCCTACTGCGTCGATAAAGCTGCCGCTGGTTGTAAGGCTTACATTACCATTCTGGCTGGCAATATGACCGATACGCATATCGCCGTTGCTGTTGGTCAGCGTAATATCGCCATAAGCGTTGGCATTTACGCTTGCAGACATGGTATCACTGCTGGTCAGCGTCTGACCGGGAGCAATCGCTGCGTTGATCGCTCCAAGGCTGGTGAAATCAATGCGGTTGCCGTTCAAAACAGTGCCATCAGCCGTAGTAATGTCTCCTGCTGCGTTAATTACCAGGTTGCCGCTCAACGCGCCCTTATTGCCGCCGACAAATTGCAGCTTGCCGCGGTCGGAATTAATGCTTACGTCACCAGTCGTTGCTTCAATATTCAGCTTCGCCATGTTGCCCAACGCACTGTGATTAATGCTGATGCCTTTGGCAGCTTTGGCAGTCAGGTCGTCCGCGTCAACGCGTGCACTGCCAACAGAGCTGATAGCGCCACCAATGCTGTTTAAGGTAACCTTGCCGATTGCACTGCCGTCAGCCTTAGTCGCATTGCTGATATTGCCTGCAAGATACATATCCTTGGCGCTGATAACGCTGATGTCACCGCTGCCGCCGGTCATAAAGCCAACATTAATCGGCTTATCGCCCTTAATCGTATAGGTACTGCTGGTGGAATGCATCTGGGTTTCAGTCCAGGTGTAGGTGCAATTGCCATAGCCGAAGATTTTACCTGCTGTACCGGAAAATTTCTTGTTCTCGACAACAGGAGTATAAGAAATTTGATTAGGATCATGATAATCCTTAGTCGTTACACCATATTCCTTGGCGTTATTGTTTACCTTAATAACAGTACCCTGTCCCAACGGATCGGCGCCAGTAATACTGGAGGAAGAAACCTCTGTCTTACCGTTCTTAACTTCCTCGTTCTCGACAAAGTCCTTAGTAGTGCCATATTTGATCAGGCCCCAGAAAACGAAGTCCTTCTCATACTGCCACTTGATAATCTTCTTATCACCGGAGGTGCCACCTGTCCAGTTAATCGTCATGCCGTCAGCCGGTTTATAAGTGGTAGTAGCGCCATTAACCTGTGTTGTGCTGCTAGAAGCCACGTTACCATTTTTAAGCTTGGTTGTTTTAACGGACATCTTCTGCCCATCAGTGGTGTACTCAGTCAAGGTATTCTTCTGCGTATCCTTAATGCTGATGAGGCCGGTAATATCCTTATTGGTGATTTTGTTCACCCGCAAATTGCGATCTGCCTTTTGGGTATCAATCGCAATGTTGGCAGTACCGTCCATCGCCAGCAGCTTGCCGCTGCCAGTGCTCGACAGAGCACCGGTAATATAAATCTTACCGCCGTTAGGCTCAATTGCTTCCGTCAGCAGCTCCTTAGTTGCAGGGTTGTAGTAAACCTTCACAGTATAGTCATAAGCGCCGGTTTTTGAGTTATAAACTGCGCCAGCATTGGTGCTTACGCAATACTTATCGTTGGACATAACATATTGATCGGTAAGTGCAGTCTGGTTACGAGCATAGTCCCTATCCAGATTGCTGATTTTGTTGTTGGCTGCATTATCAAGTGTAACCTTGAATTCCTTGTAGCCACTCTGTACCAGGCCGTCCAGGTTAACATTCAGGCCGCTGATATAAACGTTGTTGCCTGCAACGATACCGCTGGATTTATTGACGCTGTAATTCCTGATCTCATTAACCTCTGCATCAGTAAGTCTAAGCTCGTCCTTATGCGCAATCAGAGCGTCCTTATACGCCTGATAGCTGCCGATATTGCTCAGCCAGTCAATCTTAGTCTTGCCATTAACAGCCTGATTGGAAACATAGCTTTGAATCTTTTTAGCAATAGCATCGCTGAACTGGTACTTGGTTACCGGGTCGCCGCCGATAAGCAGCAGGCCCTTGCTGTTCTGCGTTACCGAACCCTTGTCAGCCTTCAGCTCAATGTTGCGCGCGCTGATATTGGCATTGCCGTCTACGTTGATATTGTAATTGCTGTTTTGGATTAAAACGTCACCGGTGCTGTTCTGCACAGTACCAAAGATACCGATATCAGCCTTAGTCAAACCGTTGGTAGATGTGCCAGTACTCTTGACAGTAATCTTCGGATCAGCGTCAGTACCTGCAGCAGTATTCATTGTACCCGTGAAGCCGTCAACCTTGCTCACCTCAGCATCGTTGTAGCGGATTACGCCGCCCTTATCCTTGATAGCCAGGTCATTAATCTTCAGGTACAGGTCACTGCTGTTATTAATCGTCAGGTTCTTAGCACCCTGCGCCGTCAGGCTGCCGCTGCCCTGCAGCTTGTCAGCCTCGATGTTGATGTTGCCGCCGGAAACAACGATATCCTTGACATCAACTGCCGGCAAAGAAATTTTATCGAAAATGCTCTTGTAGGTTTTGCCACCCTCTACGCTGGTCTTGACAAAGCCATTTTCTTCCATCTGGGTGATGATGCGGTTTCTTTCATTGTTCAAAATGCTGTATTCGTCAGAAGTGGAAGCATATTGGCCCAGAAGATCATTAATTTCCTGCAGACGGGCATAAAGACCATTTTGCAGCTCAACCACACCTGCAGCAACATTCTGCTCTTTATTGAACCAATCCTGACCTGCACCGGTGGTAACCTTGATGCCGCTGAAGTCTATGCTGCCTTCTTTAACAACCTTACCATCCTTATATTGCGGCTGTATAACCTTAGTGCTGCCGCTGATGGTAAGCTCCAGATTATTATGGATGCCTGCGCGTACCTTTTTACCGCTGGCAATATCCACATAGTTGGCAACCGTTTCGCCCGGAGTTACCTCGCCCAAAGCGGTGGAGGTAACGGAACCGCTGCCGCTGGTACCCTTATAGATGTTATATTCGCGGGCAGAAGTCGATACAGTGGTCATGCCCTTGCCAGCCTTAAAGTTGACGTGGCGTACACTGTCGATATCGCCGTTGATGCTTACCTGATTTTCCTGCGTCATCGTGTTCTTGGCTTTCGGAGCAGTAGCCAGAGGAACTGCCGTCTTGTTATATGCATCCGCCAGCACGTTATAGGTCAACGAGGAGGTGATGCCGTCCAGGTTTGCACCTGCGTAAATATTTACGTCATTGGTGCTGAGAATCTTACCATTAGTAACGGTAATCTTGTTGCTGCGGTTCAGAGTGTTATCTGTTTTGGCAGAAGCTGCACCCACAGCACCGCCCTGGGTATCAGCAGTAGTATCAAAGGTTGCCGTTGTTTCATCCGTTGCTGCGAGGGTGATATCCTGATCAGCCTTCGCCGTCGACAGATTACTGCCAGTAACATTGATGCTGTTGTTATAGGTGATAACATTCTTGCTTGCTGCGATAGTAACAGGAACAACGCCAGCAGATTTAAGCGTATTACTGTAATTCATCTTGCCGTCGGTATAAGCAAGCGCCTCAATAGAGCCTGCGCTGCCGGTACCGCTCAAGTTTGCATTGTCGATATTCACGCCTGCAGTATATTTCAGCACGTTGTCCATATCATTGACGTTGATACTGCCACCGCCATAACCGCTGCCCTTCAGGTCAACGTCATGGTTCAGCGTGTTGTTGGCAATGTAGGACTGCTTGCCGCTGGTTGTAATATCGCCTGTTACGTTGATGTTGGCATTATGCGTAACATTGTTTTTAATTTCTGTGCCGCTGGCACCGACAACGGCCGCCGTCAGGGAGTCCGCCAGAATATCCAGCTTATCCGCATTGTTGGCAGCAACGCTCAGGGAGCCGACATTCTGCCACTTGCCGCTCACGTCAGCAGTAGTAGTGGTAGTAATCTGATTCTGCGACCTTGCGGCAACAGGGTTGAAGCCTACGATACCGCCGCCATAGCCATTGGCATCATTGTTTACTGCACTGTAGCCGGAGCTGCTGATGTTTACAGCGCCCAGGCTGTTATCATTCCCCTTAACACCTGCAGCCTTCACGCTGGTCGTCAGGTTCGTCTTGGTATCAGACCAGTTGCTGCCGCTGGCAATATAACCGCCCACTGTTACGCCCAGGGTATCTGCCGCAATAACCGAAGCATTATCAGCCTTAAGCTTCAGAGCATTGACATTATACTGCTCCTTGCCCACATCAACGCTGACAGTCATAGTATTTTCTGCATAAGCAGTGTTGAAGCCTGCAGCGTATTGTCCGGAGGCAGTAGCGCCGATTGTTTTGGCGCTTACATTATCTACAGCATATTCGTTATTGTTCTTGTCCTTGGCAGTCTGGGTGGTTACGTTTGCCGTAATCTCTACGTTATCGGCTGCAAAGCTGCTGCCGTCCGCAACCGTTGCTTCTACCGTACCGCTGGCCTTAGCCTTGGATACTGCCACGCCTGCTACCGCCAGCAGGCCGCCAGAATAAGCCTGTGCCTCTGCGCGTACTGCAGGCTTATTGGTTGCGTTCATGCTTACGCTGTTGCCCAAGAAGCCGGAAGCACCGGTTACATTAACCTTGCTGCTGCCTGCATCCGTAGCGAGTGCAACAATGCCCTGCGCTGCAGCAATGCCAACCATGCCACCGTAGGTTTCTGCAGTAATGCTGTTGGCTTTGACAGAAGCAACGTCAACCTTGCCAATATTGTTGTAGCCAATCACCTTATCGTAATCCGTCTTGTAATAACCTGGTTTACCGTCTTTAGAAGGCACGTAGGTTTTTTCATATACATCTTTACCGGCAATAAGCTTGCTGCCGCCGATAGTTACAGTATTATCGCTATTATTCGTAGCATTAGTTACCAGCACACCGCCAGCCATAGCGCCTGCAGTTGCACCGATAGTGCGTACTGCTGCACTGCTGGTATCCTCTGCCTTAACTGTCAGTGTACCTTTGGAGCTGTTATCGCCTGTAGCCTGAAGCGTACTGCTATCGATAGTAATAGCATTAGCGCCATGCAGACTGTTCTGCGCGTAGGCAGCACTTCCTGCGAAAGCAGCGCCTGCTGCTACCTGATAAGCATCAATATTGGATGTGCCGTCCTGCGCACTGCCAAGCGTTACATTCTTGCCGCTAAGCTTGCTGTTATTGTTGATGGTTACGCCGGTCTTGCGTTCTACATCCAGCACTGCCACAGAAGCGGCAATGCCGTTGCCTGCGATACCTGCTGCCACCTGCGCCGATGTCAGCTTGGCATCAACAGTACGCTTAGCATTGACCTTCGTATCGCCTGTTGCCTGCAGCGTAGAAGTGCTTACCTTCGCCTGCACGCCTTCAGCCGTGCCGCTGCCCTTGCTGGCAGTAGTGCCAGGTGCAGCATTCAGTTTTTGTCCATTGCTGCCGGTATATTTATCAAAGGTCATGCCTGCAGCGTTAGAACTGCTCTTGCCGTCTTTATTAGTAACAGTGCCGACAGTTCCCTGCCCTGCAATTGCAGCATTTGCTTTATTGAGAATATCGTTTGTATTAAAGGTTGCCTTTTTATCACTATTCGTAGTTTCAGTATCGCCATACTGGTCTGCAGCTGCTGCGCCAATCGTGGTTACGCTGACGTTTGCACTGTAGCCATGGCCGCCGAGAGCAGCGTTTTCTACTACCTGCTTAACGTCCAGCTTTTCGGTTGCGGCCACATCGATAGCACCGGCAGTAATCTTGCTGCCGCTAATTTCGGTGATCACGCCTGTGTCAATCGTGTTCACGCCTACGCCAATGGCAACACCTGCAGCGCCAACAGCATCTGCACCGTTAACAAAGCTTGTTTTTACACTGTTATCTGCCTTCGCTGCGAAGGTGCCCTGTGCTTGCAGGTTGCTGTTATCCTTCACCAGCGTGGAAACAGTGTTATCCAGATTATTTACAGCTACGTTCAGACCACCTGCAACCATGCTGGCAGCTACGCCAAATACTGCCGTTGTCACGTCAGTCTTGTTGGCAGCGTTGACAGTAATATCACCTGTTTCAGCCGTTACATTGCTGCCGCTCAGCTCAGCAACAGTCTTGCTGTCATCGTCCACTACGCCAATGCCTGCGCCACCGGCAGCGCTCACAAGCGCGCCGGAAGCTGCGGCAGCAGCGCTGCGCAACGTAATATCGTTAACGTGGTCAGCAGTAATTGCCAAACCATTATTCGTACCCTGGATATTCTTTACTGCAGCAGTAGTTTCTGCGTTCAGCTTAGCAACCGAAACGGTGCCTGCGCCGGCTCCGGCGCCATAAGCGCCGCCGGCTGCAGCAATACCATAGGAGTTGGTGGACATTTTCGCCTTATTCAAAGCAGCGACATTAACGTTTTTTCCGTTAACGGACTTCTTCGCGTTGCCACCGTCAATCATCGCCGTAACATTTCTGCTGACAACACCTGTATCAGATGCCAGACCGAAGCCTGCACCACCGTCAGCGCCACCGCCTACACCCAGCGAGCCTACATGGCTTTCGCTCTTGGTAGCATCGTTTGCTGCTACATAAACGTCTGCCTTGCTGCGGTCGGTCAATGCTGCATTAATGCTGCTATCCGTTGCCGTGGCATTTGTTGCGCCCAAAATGCGATTAACAGTAACCGTACCTGCGACACCCACGCCAACGTCAGCACTTACTGCCACACCAGCGCTGACTGCTACATTCGTCAGGTTGTGCTCCGCATCAGCCGCGATGATAACGCCGGTGCGCTTTTTATCGCTGACTACATTATCATTATCCTTATTGCGTTCGTTGACAGCCACGCCTGCATCATTGCCTGCTGCCGTCAGCTCTGCATTATTAACTACGCTTTCAGTAGTACCGCTGATTTCATTGTAGGCTACGCCCATGCCAACGCCGGCCTGACCGCCTGCCGCCACACCAAAGGCACCTGCAAAATTCTGCAGGGTATCCTTGCTCTTGGCAATTACGGCCAGCGTGCCGTCTGCATTAATCTTCGCACCGTCAATCGCAGCCCTGGTATCGTTCGCCAGCAGGTTAACGCCGATGTTACCGGCAATACCTGCAGTTTTGGCAACACCGCCAGCTACGCCGACAGAAAGAATGCTGCTGTCAGATTCAGCTTCGGCTGTGAAGCCCTTAACCTTGTATTCGCCCTTGGTAACAGTAGTATTGGTATCAGCATCAAGCTGATTAACTGCAATGCCTGCGCCGATAGCTGCGTCCTTGGCACCTGCAGCAACAACGGCAACGGTTGTAATCTTGCCCTTGCTGTCAGCAGCAGCCTGTACAGTCGCTGCATTATTCTTATCCTTATTGATATTGGTATTAACAAGCTCTGTATCGGTCTCCTTCTTGATCATAGCAGCAGAGCCTGCGCCACTGAAGGCCACATTACCTGTAGTAATGGAGGTACCTACGGAAATAGTCGTCAGCGTTGCCCTGTCAATGGCATTGACGCTAATCTTGCCATCGTCAGTAGTGGTAATATCAGCATTATTGATAGCAGCCTTGTTGATTTGCTTTTTCTCGCCAGCGCTGCCGGTGATATTGCCGATTTCGTTGTAGGCTACGCTGCCGCCAGCCGCAAATTTGGCATTGCTGCCTGCGCTGACGCTTACCGCACCCACTACTGCCAGCTGGTTGCTGTCATCCGAGGACTTCACTGCCACCTTACTCATATTATTGAGCTTCGTACGTCCACCATCAGTTTTCGCATTTTCGCCGTCATATTTGTCAATAACAGCTTCTACATCATTACGACCGCGGTTAACAACAACCACGCCGTTCAAAGCGTTGGCCGTACCTGCGGTAACTGCTGCACCGACGCTGTAAACATTGCCCTTGTTGGCTGCATCTACAGTAAGAGCGCTGCTTGCACTATTCGCGCCGCTGATTTCGCTGCCCTTGACATACGCGCCGGTATTATTGTTCAAGGAATTGTAGGCAACTGCCAATCCTGCGCCCAGCTTAGATTTGGAACCGGCAGTAACGCCAATCTGTCCTGCAACATTTACTGCCAAAGCGCCGCTTTCAGCCTTTACATCAGTTTTGGGCGTAATAAGCTTACTGTTTTCAACAGCTGCCGTAATATCGTTGTTCAGCGACTGCCAGTTAGCACTGCCGCCTACACCGAAGCTGCCTGCAGTTCCGGCAACACCGGCCGCAAAGCCTGCCAGTACAGTATGGCTTGCCGCATTAACGTTCGTGCCGACCAATTTGTCACCGCTGCCTTTGCCGGTAGTCGTAATATTGCTATCCTTAATCTTAGCATTATAATCGTTGTCAATATCGCTGACAGTTACAGATGCAGCTGCGCTGCCGCCGTCGTTACCGGTGGTAACGCCTACGCTGACCGCGCCTGTAACAATCACATTGCCACGACGGGTAGTATTAACATTAGTAGGCTGATCCTTGTCGCCGCTTTCATCTGCTGCCTGCTTCACCTGCTCCAAGTATGCAGAGCCGTCAGCATCAAGGCCGCGTTTCTTGAGATATGCAGCCTGTTCGTTGGCAGATTCCGCTGTATCATAGGCTGCAACATTCAGGCTTTCGCCGGTTAGTGTCACGCCCTCAACCGTTGCGTTGGCATAGTTATCCAATTTATTGTACGCGGAATTGCCGGAGAAAGAATAGGAGGTCTGAGCACCGCCTGCTACACTCACGTTGGCAGCTACGCCAACCTGCGTCATGTTGGTAGTCGCTTTGACATCAGCAGTAGTAATCTTGTCATAGGTGCCACCAAGAATTGCCGCCTGCACATCATTCTTCAGCGAACCGTAGGCCACAGTCGCACCGCCGACAAAAGCGTTATTGCCACCAACAGAAATGCTGGTGTTCACGCCGCCGGTTATCTGAATATCGTTATCAAAAGCTGCATTGGTAATAGAGGTTGCACGCTTGTCTTCACCGCTAACAGTATCGGTGTTCACCTTATTATTCTGCAGCAGTGCATAAGCAGTATTATCCGCAATATTTACCGACGCATTGACGGTAGCAGCAATATTCGTACCGCCGTTGCCACCGGCAGAATTCTTCGCCAGCGCCAGGCCCAGGCCTGCAGCTGCCAGCGAGCCGGATTTTTGCGCATTGTTAATAATCGCAGCAGCGTTTTCAATTTCACTGTTGCTAATTACCGCCAAGGTCTGCGAATCAATATCATTTACAGCAACTGTACCGCCAAAGGCCGCATTATTGCTGTTCGCGTTATTGTCCTTAGTCAAATTCTTCCAGGAGATGCCTGCAGCACCACCGGCAGCCACCATCATAGCAGTGTCTTTGGCAGTTACAGTGATATTCTTATTCTCAGTAGTATCCTTGGCAATGTTGATTTTAACATTGTCCACAAGCGCACCGGTATCGCCATCCAGCAGATTAATTGCTGCGCTGCCTGCACCGGCAATAGTTACAGAGGACTGCTGTCCGGCCGGAGTAGCGGTAGGCTTCTGGTCAGTAGGCAGTACCTTTTGCGCTTCGGTCTGACGGTCCATCAGGCCGTTAATTTTGCCTGCTACCTTATGGTCAAGTGCCAAAAGTTTATTACTGAGTGCATTAGTCTTGTTGCCTACAAAAGTGCCCAGCTTGTCAAAAATACCAGCTTCACCACTGTCATCGCCAGTAGATGCACCGCCGGCAACAGCTACGTTGATAATTTTGCCGCCGGTTTCAGCATTAACCTTAAACGAGCCTGCACTGATAGAGCCTTTTTTAGTGCCAGTTGCCGTCTTGGAGCCGAAGAAGTCTGCCTGCTCGGTATTATCCGTATCTTGACGCAGACCGGAGGCATTCTGTACCAGCTGCTGCAGAGTTGCACGTTTTTCGGCAGCAGTATTCGCCAGCTTTTGCGCTTCCTTGCTGCGGTCCGCGTTCGCGTCCTCGCCAAGGGTAGCACTTGTATCAACGCTATCGCTGCCGCTTTCTCCCTGCTCAGTCGTTGCCTGCGGAGGAGCTGCATAGCCATTATCACCAATCGCTGCATAGGTATAGCGGTCAAAATTGGTAATCGTTGCCGCAACGCCAATACCTGCAGTTTCGCCCATAGCAACAGCACCGGCTGCGCTATAAACATTAGTATCATTTTTAGCATTGAGGTTGACTGCGCCTGTGCCTGCGTTAATAACAGCTTCGTCATCTACGGAAACAAGGCTGTTGCTCGCACCCTCAAGGTATCCCACCATGCCGCTGACGCCCTTATCCGCGCCTTTACCTGCAGCAAGCGACAGCTGAATATGGTCAATTTTATTTTCTGTGCCTATATCTATAGAGCCTGCAGTCAGCTTCGCTCCCTGTGCAACCGCAACAAGGCTGTTGGCATCCGCAAGGCCAATGGCAAAGGTTCCGCCAACTGCACTTTCGCCACCGCCATTAAGGCCGAGCTTACCTGCCAGCGATACATCAAACTGCTTCGACTTAGCCTTCATTGTCAGCTCGTTATTAGTTGCAGTAATGTTGGCATTCTTGCCGATTAGTACGCGCGCATTGTTGCCCAGGTCGGTAGCTACTGCACTGCCTGCCAGTGCAATTGTAGCAGGCTTTTCATTTTCTCCAGGGCCGCTCTTGCCGCCGTTAGCACTACCTGCCGAGAAATTAAGATAGCTGTTGGGATTAGCAAAGGCTGCAGCTGCGCTCACTACGTTAATCGGGCCTACAGCGATATCCGTCGCTTCACTGCCCAGTGCACTGGTCAAAGCGCTGCAGGCAGCAGTGAACTCTTTATACTTTTGTCCGCCAAACAGGTCCATGAAATCTACCTTCTCTTCTCCGTTGGAAGAGAAGCAGTTATCCTTGGCATATGTAAAGAAAGCATCAGCTGCTTTTTCAAGAGCATCTGCTTTAGCCTTAATCTCATCATGGTTAGCGCCTGTATAGGCAGCCTTAACCTTGGCACAGGCATCCTTAACCTCCTGCACCATGCGGTTGATACGATTATATTCAAAGCTGCTGTTGGCCGCAATATTTACCTTGCCACCGGTAAGCGTAACGTTGGTAGCATCGGCAGGATTCTGTGCTCCCTCGCCGCCGGCAACAGTTACGGTTGCAGTATTATCCAGCTTGCTGTAGAGCACGGACGCATTGACAAGTGCTTTGTTGCTTGTATCCTTGTCATAGTTATTGCTCTTGCCGGTAATTTGCATCTGGGTATCCTGAATAACGCTTTTGGCAGTAATATCAAGATCATTTTTGGCAGTGAGCGCAACACCTTGCCCAATTTTAACATCAGCAGTATTGCTTTCCACCGCAACGCCCACACTGACGCCGGTGCTCATGAAATCAGCCAGCTTATCCCACGGTTTAGGCTGATCCGGCGTAGAAGGCGCATTAAGCTTATCCTTCAGCTTTTGCGGCGTATACTTGGCGTTAGCCAGCCAGTTTGTAATACCGTTCAAGACTCCACCTTCACCGGTAATTGTATCTACCGTCTGGCTGCCTTTGATATTGGTAACAAGCTTCTTCATAAATGCCGAAGAACCCATAGCGTTATTGGCAATAACAGTATTATCCGTCAAAACATTTTCTGCATTAACAGACAGGCTTCCATCCTTGCTGCTTACGTTGCCGTTGATGTTGACATTTGCCTTGCTATCATAATCGGTTACGTTGATGGCGGTAGCAACAACAGCCTTTTCACCTGTGCTTACCTCTGCCTTGGTAATCACACTGTTTACAGATTTCGCTTGAATGTTGACGTCCTTTTGCAAATCAGTCATCTTCGCAGTCTTGCCGATAGTAACACTGCTCTTATTGTCACCTGTAGTAATATTCAACGCAACATTGAGCGTGTTAGGGTTATCAGAAATATCTATGGTGGTGTCTTTGGCTTCGCTGTTCACCTTGCTGTCGGCCAAGGCAGTAACGGACGTGCCATCATTGGATGTAAGGGTGCCGTCAATATTTACTGCTGCCTCATTATGTGTTTGGCTGTAGGTTACGGCAGCCGCCGGGATGATATTGGTGCCTGCCACGTTCATAACCTTCAGTAAAGCAGTGCTGGCACCTGCGCCAGCTTCCACGCTGCTGTTCGCCTGGATATTCAGCGCTGGCTTTACAACCTTGCCCTCGCTGCCAACAGTATCACTGCCGGTGGCGTTGATAACAGCGTCCTGACCTACATTGACCTCAGCCTTGCTGTTCAAAACTGCATAGGAAGCATCAAGATTTGCTGTGAGTGCGCCCACGATATTAGAAGTAATGTTGCTGGCGTTCAGCACACTGCTTTCCGCGCTAATATAACGGTTCTTTGCATCGGCAGTAATATCAACCTGCTGTGCTTCAACCTTGCCATCAACATTGACTGTGGCATTAGTAGTAACAATCTGCCCATAAAGATGGGAATTTGTTGCGGTAGAGGGAGTATAATCTGCTTTATATTGGTCGGATTTTTCAACTAAAACATTGTTCAACGCCTGAGCGCTCAGCTTAGCATTGCCTGCAGCCTTCACCTCAGCGTCTTGGGCAATGGTAACCTCTGCATTAACGCTTTCCCCAGCAATGTTTTTGAAGTCATCCTTAACACTATAGTTATCATTATAATTGTTATAGGCTGCAAGAATGATATCACCGCTGGCTGTTTTTTCCGCAGTAAGTGCAGTATCAGACAAACCAGATTTAACTTTACCAATGTTGACAATATTCTTAAAATCAACAACACCAGTACGAATAGACGCACCCGGTTCCGTTACCGTTGCGTCTGCAGCTACGCCATCGAAAGTCTCACCACTTACATTTTTGCCCACGCCAATCTTGGCAGCGCGCATGTTAACAGCATTTACTGCATTAACCTTGCCTAATACGCTGATGGTGCCGCTGGCGTTGATGGGAATCTTGGCAAAGCCTTCATCCTTGATTATGGTATTAAACTGATCCTCGGTATCAAGTTTCTTATATTCATCAAATTTAGTACTCGTCGGCGTAGCAACATAAAGCGCACCGGCATTAATTACACCGCTTTTGCCAACTGCCATACCGTCGGAGCTGAAGAAGAAAAGGTTACCGCCAATCTTTTTGTTCTGAATCGCATTGACGGTGCCGTTGATATCAATGCGTGAATCAACAAAGTTGACCAGATTAGCAGCGCTGTCATTTGCTTTATCCTTGCCAAAATACATATTGGCAATATTATTAGCGTCCAGCTTGAATTCTTTAAACTGGTTAATTGCAACGTCACCGACAACTTTGCCGGCAAATACGTCAGCAACACCATTACTAAAGCTGACATTTGGACCACCATCGGTTCTAGTGATAGTGCTCGCCAGTGCAGCTACAGGCTGCATTACAAAGCCAATGGCCGTAACAGCGCTGACAATTTTCTGTGCAGCGGAATCTTTCGCAATAGCGCTCAAGCTAAGCCTTTCCGCGCTACGCAAGAATTTACGATTGACCTTCATCTTAGTTTCCCTCCTTATTAATGCCTAGCCGATATGCATAAAAAAGCAATAATTTTCTGAATTAATCTTAGAGCATCCTCTGCGAAACAGCAATTAACTAAAGGTTATGACCACCTGCTCGCAGTAAGATATATTCTATTAATTTAATGGAACAAAACATATAGTTAAGCATAAGGGTATACTTAACCTTATACTTTAATTATAAAGCCATCTTGGCTTAACGTCAATTAATTAAAATATTTTTTTCTCATATGAGTGATTAAACCGATAAGCTTCTGCTTTTATTATTTA
>NZ_CABQHJ010000017.1:0-57238 GCF_902463975.1 uncultured Phascolarctobacterium sp. | reverse complement strand
GGCGGCCGTACCGTTGGCGCTGGCGTTGTTTCCGAAGTAGAAGAGAAATAATTTTTCCGGCATAGTAATGCAAAATACAAGACCGGTCAGCTTATGGCCGGTCTTGATTTTTTAAGACTGATTGCCAAAGAAACGCTTTAGAGTAAATAAGCACTGTTTGTGCAGAAAAAATTTGCGTCAGACGGATATTTATAGTTGACATAAAGTGTTAACTGTGTTACTCTATATTAGCGACAATTTGTGATTGGTTTTATTATTATGTACGTAAGCGAGGTGTAACTAAATGCGTAACCTGATTACTTTGGCTTGCACTGAGTGCAAACAGAGAAATTACCAAACCAACAAAAACAAAAAGAACGATCCTGATCGTATCGAGCTCAATAAATATTGCAAGTTCTGCAAGAAACACACTCTGCACAAAGAGACCAAATAATATTGGCTCGTGCGTAACCGGGTAGTAATAGCAAGGATGTGACAAGATGGCCGTTCCGGAAACTACAGACACTGAGAATAAGGGCTTTAGTATTACCACCTTTCTTAGTGAAACTAAAGTAGAATTAAAAAAGGTTACCTGGCCTACCAAACAAGAGCTTATTGCTAACACTATAGTGGTAATTATTGCAGTTGTTTTGTGCGCAGCTCTAATCTGGATTATTGATTCCATCTTTAGTATGTTATTCCGCATGATTTTGCAATAATGAGCTTTTAAGCTTAAGTAAGGAGGGAAGGGGAAGCGTTGCTTTCCGTTTATTCATGGAAGAAGAAAAGCAAGGAAAACATTGGTATGTAATCCATACCTATTCTGGCTACGAAAATAAAGTACGCGCAAACCTGGAACGAAAAGTTCATTCCTTGGGTATGGAAAATGAAATTTTCCGTATTGAAATACCTACGGAAAAAGAGGTTGAAATCACTTCGGATGGCAAGAAAAAGCTTGTCGAGCATAAGGTTTTCCCAGGCTATGTGCTGGTGGAAATGATTGTCAATGAGCGCAATTGGTATGCTGTCCGCAATACTGCAGGTGTAACTGGTTTCGTCGGTTCTGACTCTACCCATCCGACTCCGCTTACAGCTGAAGAAGTAAGGCAGATTATGCCTTCGATGGGTATGGAAGTTGAAGCAACTGAAAAACCCGCAAAAATTGATTTTCAGTTACATCAGAGAGTCCGCATCAAGACTGCGCCCTTCATGGATTTTGAAGGCACAATCAGTGAAATCAACGAAGAAAAGGGTAAACTGAAGGTACTCGTTGATATCATGGGACGCGAAACTCCTGTTGAAATTGACTTTACACAAGTTGAAGAAATTGAGTAAGGAGGTGTAATTAAATGCCGAAAAAAGTCGTTAAAATGGTAAAATTACAGGTACCGGCTGCTAAAGCTACTCCGGCTCCTCCGGTAGGTCCTGCACTTGGCCAGGCTGGTGTTAACATCATGGCCTTCGTTAAGGAATTTAACGCACGTACTGAGAAACAAGTTGGCCTCATCATTCCTGTTGAGATCACTGTATTCGAAGATCGTTCCTTTACTTTCGTAACCAAAACCCCTCCGGCTGCAGTTCTGCTGAAGAAGGCTGCTGGTCTGGAAAAGGCTTCTGGTGAACCTAACAAAAAGAAAGTTGCTAAACTCGGTCGTGACAAAGTTCGCGAAATCGCAGAAAGCAAAATGCAAGACCTCAATGCTGCAAACGTTGAAGCTGCTATGAGAATGGTAGAAGGCACTGCACGTAGCATGGGTATTGTAATCGAAGACTAATTTTAAACAGTCTTCTCATTTAGTGGGAGGCAAAAGCCGCTTGTACCACATAGGAGGAATTCATAACAATGGGCAAAAAGTATGCTGACGCTTTGAAATTAATCGAAGCTGACAAATTCTACTCTCCGAAAGAAGCAGTAGCTCTGGTTAAGAAAACCGCTGCTACTAAATTCGACAGCACTGTTGAAGTTGCTTTCCGTCTGGGTGTTAACCCTAAATACCCTGATCAGCAAGTTCGTGGTGCACTGGTTCTGCCGAACGGCACTGGTAAATCCAAGACTGTTATGGTTTTTGCTAAAGGCCCCAAAGTTGCAGAAGCAGAAGCTGCTGGCGCAGATTTCGTTGGCGGTGAAGAATATGTTGATAAAATCAAGAACGGCTGGATGGCATTTGACGTGTGCATCGCAACCCCTGATATGATGGGTCTTGTTGGTCGTCTTGGTAAAATCCTTGGCCCTCGTGGTTTAATGCCTAACCCGAAGGTTGGTACCGTTACCATGGACGTAACTCGTGCCGTTAAGGAATCCAAAGCTGGTAAAATCGAGTATCGTACCGATAAATCCGGCAACGTACAAGCTCCTATCGGTAAAGCATCCTTTACTGAAGAGCAACTGTTACAAAACTACATGACTTTGGCTGATACCCTGGTTAAGGTTAAACCGGCTGGTGCTAAAGGTCAGTACATGAAAACTATCACCATGTCCTGCACCATGGGCCCTGGCGTTAAAGTTGACGTCCTGAAAGCTAATAGCGATAAATAATTGTAGTTTTACTTAATTTTACTAAATCAGAAGATAATCGGGCCATAGACAGCAGGTGCCACGTGCGTAAGTTTTAACTACGCCTGCCGAGGCTGGAGCGTGAAGATATATTAGACCTTCCGACCTCCGGCTACGGCCGAGAGGTCTTTTTGATTTAATAAAAACATCAAAAAAAGGAGGTGCAATCTAAATGGCAGTTATTAGACCTGAAAAAGTAGCTAAAGTTGCTGAAATTCAAGAGTTGCTTTCTAACTCCAAATGCACTATTTTAGTTGACTTCTGCGGTTTAACTGTTGCTCAGGATACCGAGCTGCGTCGCAAAATGCGTGAAGCTGGCGTTCACTACAATGTAGTTAAGAACACCCTGCTGCGTATTGCTGCAGAACAAGCTGGTATTGAAGGTCTGGAACCTTCTCTGGAG
Organism: uncultured Phascolarctobacterium sp.; assembly: GCF_902463975.1. Taxonomy (GTDB): domain Bacteria; phylum Bacillota; class Negativicutes; order Acidaminococcales; family Acidaminococcaceae; genus Phascolarctobacterium_A. The sequence goes on along the minus strand of NZ_CABQHJ010000017.1, from coordinate 54,302 downwards.
AAAAACACCGCTATCGCTGTTTCCCCGGAAGATCCTGTTGCAGTTGCAAAAATCGTTTGCGAATTCGCAAAAGAAAACAAAGAACTGAAAGTTAAAGTTGGCGTTCTTGATGGCAAAGTTATCGGTGCTGACGAAATCAAAGCACTGGCTTCTCTGCCGCCGAAAGAAGTTCTTATTGCCAAGATGCTGGGCAGCATGAATGCTCCTATCAGCGGTTTTGTCAATGTACTTCAAGGTACTATCCGCAATGTCGTATACGCTCTGGAAGCTGTACGCAAACAAAAAGAGTCCGCTTAATTTGCGGCATGCTGCATAAGGCAGCTTAAAAAATAAAAACTTACTTATTATTGGAGGTAACTATAATGAATAAAGATCAAATCATCGAAGCTATTGAATCCATGACCGTACTCGAGCTGTCCGAACTGGTTAAAGCTCTGGAAGAAAAATTCGGCGTATCCGCAGCTGCTCCGGTAGCTGTTGCTGCTGCTCCGGCTGCTGGCGGCGAAGCTGCTGCAGCTGAAAAAACTGAATTCGACGTAATCCTGGCTTCCGCTGGCGCTTCCAAAATCGGCGTAATCAAAGCTGTTCGCGAAGCTACTGGCCTGGGCCTGAAAGAAGCTAAAGAGCTGGTTGACGGCGCTCCGAAAGCTATCAAAGAAAAAATCTCCAAAGCTGACGCTGACGCTCTGAAAGAGAAACTGGAAGCTGCTGGCGCAACTGTAGAAGTTAAATAATCTTGTTGCTACGTTAGTAGCACAATAGATTGTTGATTCGTCTGCAATCCAACTCCCGATACACTTAGGTGTGTCGGGAGTTTTTTGATTTTCTGCCTCAAAGAATATATAATATTTGCAACGGAACCGGGAGGCGAGTAGAGGATGCAAGTTAATTATCAAGGCAATCGCGACGCAAAAGTAGTCTTGCTTCAAATAATAGGAGAACACGAGTTACCATTGCTCGAAGAGGAGCTTTCTCATATAAAAGCTATAACGCAGAGTACAGATTTTTTGTTTATTACAGTGCAGGTTGATAGCTGGAACGACGACCTTTCACCATGGGTGGCAGAGCCGATTTTTGGAGAGGCTGCATTTGCCGGCAATGCGGAAAAACTTCTAACACGTATAAAAAATGAAGTAATTGTTCCGTTATTAAGTGAGCATCAAGGTATAAAGATTTTTGCAGGCGGCTATTCCTTAGCAGGATTATTTGTATTGTGGGCGGCTTATCAAACAAATTTATTCGAAGGTATAGCAGCAGTATCTCCGTCTGTGTGGTTTCCTAAATTTGTTGATTTTGTACATAACAACAAAATATTAACCAATAGAGTTTATTTAAGTCTTGGCGATAAGGAAGCAAAGACACGCAACCAAATTCTGGCACAGGTGGCAAATGATATTTATGATGTGTATCGCTCATTGGAAGATTATAGGTTGAGCAGTATTCTTGTTTGGAATGAGGGAAGTCATTTTAAGGAACCTGCTTTGCGTATGGCAAAAGGATTTGCATGGTTGATGAGCTATGAAAAGATTCACTCATAAGAACACCCATAGATTGTTGATTCGTCTGCAATCCGACTCCCGATGCACTTAGGTGTGTCGGGAGTTTTTGATTTTGCAGATTAACCTTATCAGAGTACAATTTGCTGCCTGCATATGCTATAATATAAAAGATGAGCTACTATATTACTATGATAAAATGATTGAGATTTTTTATAAAGGAGTTTCATATGCTTACAGACGAAAAACGTAAAAAGCTTTTGGCAGGTACGCTGATAGCGGTAATGTTGACCGGTGTTGCCGGCTGTGGCAGCAATAAAGACAGCGAGTGGAAGAATGATAACTCTGCTCAGAACGATCAAAATGAAAAGAAGGATGAAAATAACGGCGGCGGCTTTTTTCATGGCTTCTTTCCTTGGTATTTCATCGGCCGCACTTTTGGCGTAGGACCTGCAGCAGGTGTGCGCACTGCGCCTGCTGCTAATACGAAGCAGGATAATACAGCTGCTGGTTCAGCTACTGCCAGAGATAGCAGTAATGCAGCTAATGGCGCCTCTGTGCAACATGGAACTGCAGGAAGCACGCAAAGTTCCAAGCTCGGCAGTACGGGCACTACAGGTAAAAGCGGCATCGGTAGCGGCATGAGCCGTTCCAGTGGCAGCGCAATTTCCTGAGGTGATGAAGATGTATAAATATCATAAGCCTGATACCTGGCTTGATAAAATTGATTTGAATATTATGCCGTATGTGGATGCGCCGGAGTGGGAAAATCGTTATCCTACTATCAGCGCGCTGCTTATGAGCAATGCCAATAAGCGTAAGCTGCAGCGCATCAGTGCCGGCCTTACAGCAGCACTGTCACGCCTGGCAGAGGCTTTGCGTACCAATAATAATGGCGCAATGCCCTTTAATCTGTTTAATATGACGGATAAGCTCACACCGTATATCCTTGCGGATAACTCTGACCATGTCAGCTATATCAGCCGTCTTGACTTTGTAAAGAATACCGACGGCTGCTATAAGCTGGTAGAAATAAATTCGGATACACCCTGCGCTTTGCCTGAAACCTTTTATGCCAACAAGGTTGCGGAAGCATATTTTGCTAAGGAATACGGTCTGGATTTGCAGCCGCGTTCAGATGGGGAGGAGCTGGCAGAGCCCTTTTTAAAGCTGCTGGAGCAGGCTAAGTATGCAGATAAGGATGTAGTGCGCATAGCCTTTGCTGCTGATAAAAGCTACAGTGAGGATTGGGCTAATGCTAAATTTTTATTTGAGCGTGTGCAAGAGGTGTTGCGTGAACGCATTTTGAGCAAGCAGCCATTCGTTTGTCGCCTTGTCGGCCTGGATGAGCTGATTGTACATGATGACGGAGTTTACATTCCCAATGAAATCTTCAAAAGTAAGGAAGATAAGCTTGATATACTGTATCGTCTGCATCCGCTGGAGCTTTTGATGGATGATGAAAGCGAGGATGGCTATCCTGTAGGCTTAAAGCTTATGGAGCTGGCAAATTTCGGGGCTGTGGATCTGGTTAACCCTGTAAAATCCATTGTACTGCAGAATAAAGCGCTGCTGGCATTGGCCTGGTATTTATATCAGCACCGCTTGTTCTGGACACCGCAGGAGGAAGAGCTTATAGCTGCGCATTTAACGCCAACATATTTGGACAGCAAGCCGCTGGCAGGACAGCGTTATATCAAAAAGCCTATCTTTGGCCGTGAGGGTGCCGGTATTGCTATTGTAGAGCCTAATGGTGCGCTGAGCTACGAGGCAGAGGAATGCGATGACTGCGATTTGATTTACCAGCAGTTTGTTCCTTCGGCTGATGTACAGCAGGAGACGGACAATGGTGAGGTAACCGGTAAATATACGTATTCATGCTTTGTGATTAATGGTAAAGCATCAGAAACCTTTGTACGGTTGCAGCCGGGAGAAATTACCGGCGTAGAAGCATATTTTGTACCTGTTCTTGATGAAAAATAAGAATTTGAGGAATATCCGAAATGAACATCCAAGTATATCAATCTTTTTTGACTGTTGTACAGTGCCGCAGCTTTACGCAGGCTGCGAAATATCTTAATTTTACTCAGCCTACAATTAGCAATCACATCAATGCTTTGGAAGAGGAATATGGCGTCATTCTTTTTACCAGAGATGGCAAGAATGTTTATCTGACGCAGGCCGGTAAAAATTTTGTGCCGATAGCACAGCAACTGATGGCTGATTATCAGAAAAGCCAGGAGGTAATGCGCCAGTTTCAAAAGAAGAATTACAGCTTAAAAATCGGCGTTTCTACTCAGGGTATAAACTTTTATCTTTTACCAGTGCTGCTGAAGCTCAAAAAGGAATTTCCTGAGCTTGATATAGAGGTTAACCGCTGTATGACGGTGGAATCGACCATCAATGATGCTTTTGTACAAAAGCTGTATGATTTTGCCTTTGTACATATTGATGTGCAGCCATTATATACTAAGCGTGTACAGCTTTGGAATCAGCCGATGGTTTTGGTAGCGTCTAAAGAACTGTATGAGCAGATGGGCAGGAATAATAATATTTATGATTATCCGTTTATTGCTTATCCTGCAAGCGAGGTATACTATAAGCATCTGAAATCTAAGGTCGATTTTACACGTCTGCAAAGCGTTCTGACCTTTAGTGATTCTGAATCCGTCTTGATGGCAGTAGGGAAGAATCTGGGCATAGCGCTGACGCCGCGAATCAAGGTTAGAAAAGAACTGGAGCAGGGAACGCTTGTTGAATTCCCGGCAAAGTATTCGGGAAATATGCCAATTTCTGTTCTTTATGATTATGAATTTAACTTTACCTTGCCTACGAAACGCTTTTTGGAGCTTTTAAAAGAGTCGCAGGAAAAGATAAAGGGTTAATTTACTTTCTGTTCTTTATATAAGAATAATTTATCGAAACGCCATAACAGGAAAAATAATCTTATTGATTTTTTAATTTAGGACTTCTTCAGCATGTTCGAAGAAGTCCTAAATTTTTAGTATAAAATAGTATACATTTAAGCAAATGTCTACGAAATATACTACAAATCTTGTATACAAAATACAAAACGCCTCTAAAAACGCTTATGTATACAAGAAAAAATCCAATAAGTATAGATAAAGAAAACTATTGAGCTAATTAAGTTATAATGATAAAATTTTTATAGATGACGTTGATGTCGCTAAATTAAGCCGGCTAGATGACCGGCAGAAACGAGGGTATTATGTCAAAGGATATGCAAAAAACTGAAGAAAAAACAAATAAGCGTATGCCAACCTTTACGGAATCTGTTATTCCTATTATTGCTATGATGGTTATTCTGACTGTCGGCAAAGGTTATCTGGGTTACGCAACTGAGCCGCTGCTGCTTTTGGTAGCTGCTATTGCCGGCCTGATTGCTTACCGCGTTGGTGTTACCTGGGATGAAATGATGGATGAAATCTGCCAGAAGATTGCTAAGGGCATGCCGGCAATTTTGATCCTGACCTGCGTTGGTGCGCTGGTTGGTACCTGGATGGCTTCCGGTACTATCCCGATGATGATTTATTATGGCGTGCAGATTGTAAACCCGACCTTCATGCTGGTAACCGCGTTTCTGATTACCGCAGTAGTATCTATCGTAACCGGCACCTCCTGGGGCTCTGTTGCTACCATGGGTGTTGCACTGATGGGTATCGCCAGCACTCTGGGTGTAAACTTGGCAGCTACTGCTGGTGCTGTAATCGCCGGTTCCTATTTTGGTGATAAAATCTCCCCGCTGTCCGATACCACTAACCTGGCACCGGTTGCAGCTGGTTCTACTCTTTATGAACACATTGCTCATATGTTCTGGACTACTGTTCCGGCAACTATTATTTCCCTGGTTGTTTACGCTTTCGTAGGCTTAAAGGGCAATATCGGCGGTGATGTTTCTTCCGAAGCAGTAAGCACTATGCTGACTCAACTGGATGGCATGTATAACTTCAACATTCTGCTGATTCTGCCTGTACTGCTGATTCTGGCAGGCTCTATCTTTAAGAAACCGACTCTGCCGGTTATGATGGCTTCCACTGTTCTGGCAGGTGCTGAAGCATTGATTTTCCAAAACATCAACTTGAAAAATCTGCTGCTGGCTACTGTAAAAGGCTTCAAAATTTCTATGCTGACCACTCCTGGCTTTGACCCTGCTACTGCTGCTCCGCAGATTATTAAGCTGCTGAACCGCGGCGGTATGGCTGAAATCATGGGCACCACTCTGCTGGTATTCTGCGCATTCTGCTTTGCCGGTATCATGAGCAAGGCCGGCTGCCTGGAAGTAGTTCTGCAAAAAATCCTGACCTTTGCTAAGAGCACCGGCGATCTGATTGCTTCCACCGTTGCTTCCTGCATTACCATGGGCCTGTGCACCGGTAACTCCTACCTGTCCATTCTGATTCCCGGTGAAATGTTCCGTGATGCTTATAAAGCAAGAGGTCTTGCTGCGAAGAACCTGTCCCGTACCTTGGAGGATGCAGGTACCGTATTTGTACCGTTGGTTCCCTGGTCTGCAGCAGGTGCTTATATGACCGCTTGCACCGGCATTGAAACTCTGGATTATGCACCGTGGGCAATTCTCTGCTACACCGGTTTCATTATCGCTCTGTTCTACGGCTACACCGGTATAGGTATTGCTAAGCTGGAAGACGAAAAGAAATAAGCCGATTGCGCAAGCAAGTCGGCAGTACTGAGCAACTGCTTAGTACACAATGAAAGGAAAAGTGACACATTTTGATTAAGTTAATTAGAAACGCTGACGTTTATGCACCTGCGCATCTTGGAAAAAAAGATGTGCTGGTTATTGCAGATAAGGTAGTGCGTATTGCTGATAAAATCGAAGGCTACGAAGGTATGCCTGAGGTTGAGGTATTTGATTTCAGCGGCAAAAAGCTGTTGCCCGGTTACATTGATATGCATATGCATATCACCGGCGGCGGCGGTGAGCAGGGCCCTGCTTCCCGCGTACCCGAAGCAATGCTGAGCCAGATTACCAGCTGCGGTATTACTACTGTTCTGGGCCTGCTGGGTACAGACGGTGTAACCAGAAGTGTAGAAAACCTGGTGGCTAAGGCACGCGCACTGACGGAAGAAGGCATTACCGCCTACTGCCTGACCGGTGCTTACGGTATCCCTTCTCCGACCATTACCGGTTCTATCGAAAAGGATATCATGATGGTTCCACCGATTATCGGCACCAAGATTGCAGTAAGCGATCATCGTAGCTCTAATCCTCAGGGACCGGAGCTGATTGAGGTTGCTACCGCAACCCGTCGCGGTGGCCTGTTGGCCAACGTTGCCGGCCTGGTAACCATGCATATGGGTTCCGGTGTTGGTAAGCTGGATCCGCTGTTCTACGCACTGGACCATTCCGATGTTCCTGCAAAGAACTTCCTGCCGACTCATATGCTGCGTACGCATGAGCTGATGGAAGAAGGTGCAAAGCTGGTACGTCGCGGCGGTTACTTCGACATGACTGCCGGCAGCACTGATGAGGATATGGAAATCGGCGCAGAACAGATTATGGAGCTTTTGAGCTGGGAGGGTATGAGCACTGATCATCTGACGATGAGCAGTGATGCTTTCGGTTCCCAACCTAAGTTCAATGAAAATGGTGACTGCATTGGTCTAACCTACTGCTCTCCTAAATATCTGCATCTGACAATCAAGACTCTGGTACGCCGCGGCCTGCCGCTTGAAGAGGCTATTAAGCTGCTGACCTCTACACCTGCCGAGCTGCTTGGCAAGACTGGCGTTAAGGGCTGCGTTGCAGTTGGCGCGGACGCTGACCTGTTGGTTCTGGACGAAAACCTGGATATTGACGCATTGTTTGCTAAAGGCCAGGTAGCTCTGCTGGATAAAGAGATTGTACTTAAAGGACGTTTTGAATAAAACGTGGCTATAAAGTTACAGACACCCATAAAAATGAGGTGTCTGTAATTTTTTTTTGAGCTAAATCTTGACAATTTGCATTATTTATGATAACATATCATACTACATCATTATTATTTTTGCAGGTGTAAATTTTGACAACAAATACTGCCGGGTCAGTGGTTGAACGGCGTATCTTGCTTATAATGAAAGATGAGGCTGCTCATCGAAGACAACTGACAAGGTCCTTGTGGTAAGAACCTTGTTGTTTTTTTTGTCGGGAGTGATGCTGCCAAGTTTAGTATGCTGATAATACAAGAAGGGGTGAGGAATTACATGTTTAAACCGGTTCCAGTAGGTGATAGGACTCGGTATAGTTATGCGAGAATCAATGAAATTCTGGCTATGCCGCATTTGATTGATATTCAAAGAAAGTCCTATGAGTGGTTCATTCAGAAGGGCCTCATGGAGATTCTGCATGACATTTCTCCTATTAAAGACTTTGCAGGCAATCTGGAGCTTTACTTCGAAAGCTTTGAATTAGGAGCTCCTAAATATAGCGTTGAAGAGTGTAAGGAGAGAGATGAATCTTATTCTGCACCAATGAACGTAAAAGCTCGTCTCGTTTTCAAAGATGACTCTGGCGAGATGAAAGAATCCTCTGTGTTTATGGGTGACTTCCCACTGATGACTGATACCGGTACCTTTGTTATCAATGGTGCTGAACGTGTTATAGTCAGCCAGCTGGTACGTTCTCCTGGCGTTTACTATAGTGTAACTATGGATCCGAGCGGCAAAAAGATTTATGGTACTACCGTAATTCCTAACCGTGGCGCTTGGATTGAATATGAAACTGATATCAATGATATCATCTCTGCTCGTGTAGACCGTACCCGTAAGGTTCCGGCAACAGTGCTGCTGCGTGCTTTAGGCTTATCCTCTAATGATGAGATTATAGCATGCTTCGGCAATCATCCTGCATTGCTGGCTACCCTGGAGAAGGATACCACTACCAACAAAGATGAAGCAATGCTGGAGCTTTACAGAAAGTTGCGTCCTGGCGAGCCTGTTATCCTGGAAAACGCTGTACAGCTGATTGAGAATACCTTCTTCGACAGCAAGCGTTATGATCTGGCTAATGTTGGCCGTTATAAGCTCAACAAGAAGCTTGGCTGGCGCAACCGTTTGAGCGGTACTGTACTGGCTGAACCTATTGTTAATGAAGAAACTGGCGAAATCATCCTGCCGGAAGGCACTAAGATGACCGACGAAAATCTGGATAAGATTGAAGAGAGCGGTGTCTACAGTGAACGTGGCCTGCGTGCTGTTAAGGTTAAAAATCATGAAGCAGATATGCTGCTGATGTTTACCACCGGCATTGATGCAAAACTGCATACAGTTACCCAAGAGGATGTATTTACCTCCTTTAACTATCTGCTGAACCTGATGGATGGTCATGGTACCGGCGATGATATTGACCATCTGGGCAACCGTCGTGTACGCTGCGTTGGCGAATTGCTGCAAAACCAGTTCCGTATCGGCTTGTCCCGTATGGAACGCGTTGTTAAAGAACGCATGACAATTCAGGACAATGAGGCTATTACTCCGCAGGCACTGATTAACATCCGTCCTGTAGTTGCTGCTATTAAGGAATTCTTCGGCAGCAGCCAGCTGTCCCAGTTTATGGACCAGAACAACCCGCTGGCAGAGCTGACTCATAAACGTCGTCTGTCTGCCCTTGGCCCTGGCGGCTTGTCCCGTGAGCGTGCAGGCTACGAAGTCCGCGACGTACACAACTCCCACTATGGCCGTATGTGTCCTATCGAGACGCCTGAAGGTCCTAACATCGGTTTGATCGGTTCCTTGTCTACCTATGCTGTTATCAATGAATACGGTTTCATGGAAACTCCGTACCGTGTTGTTGATAAAGAAAATAAACGTGTAACTGAAGAAATCAGATACATGACTGCTGATGAAGAGGATAAATATATCGTAGCACAGGCCAACGAACCGTTGGATGATAACGGCTACTTCTTGGGCGAGCGTGTAACTGCCCGTGCTAAGGATGATGTCCTGTCTATTACTCCTGATAAAGTAGACCTGATGGACGTTTCTCCTAAACAGGTAGTATCTATCGCAACTGCACTGATTCCGTTCCTGGAAAACGATGACGCTAACCGTGCTCTGATGGGTGCGAACATGCAGCGTCAGGCTGTACCTCTGCTCTGTACTCAGGCTCCGATTATCGGTACCGGTATGGAATACAAGGTTGCTTCTGACTCCGGTGTCTGCGTCCTGGCTAAACGTGCCGGCGAGGTTATCCGCGTAGTAGGCAACGAAATCCGTGTACGTGCTGAAAATGGCGAGGTAGACGTATATCCGCTGCTGAAATTCAAACGTTCTAACCAAGGTACCTGCGTTAACCAGCGTCCTATCGTCTTCAAAGGCGACAAGGTTGTTGAAAAGCAGATTCTGGCAGATGGCCCGGCTACCGATCACGGCGAGCTGGCTTTAGGCCACAATGTAATCGTTGCTTATATGCCTTGGGAAGGCTATAACTACGAGGATGCTGTTCTGCTGAACGAAGACCTGGTAAAGGCTGATATCTTTACTTCTATCCATATTGAAGAATATGACTGTGATGCCCGCGATACCAAGCTTGGTAAAGAGGAAATCACCCGCGAGATTCCTAACGTATCTGACGAAGCTCTGAAGGATCTGGACGAGCGTGGTATTATCCGCATTGGTGCAGAAGTACGTCCTGGCGATATTCTGGTAGGTAAGGTTACTCCGAAAGGTGAAACCGAGCTGACTGCTGAAGAACGTCTGCTGCGTGCTATCTTTGGTGAAAAAGCACGTGAAGTACGTGACAGCTCCCTGCGTGTACCGCACGGCGAAGCTGGTAAGATTGTCAGCGTTAAGGTATTCAGCCGTGAAAACGGCGATGACCTGCCGCCGGGAGTAAACGAACAGGTTCGTGTACATATTGCCCAAAAACGTAAAATCTCCGAAGGCGATAAGATGGCAGGTCGTCATGGTAACAAGGGTGTCGTTTCCCGCATCATGGCGCGTGAGGATATGCCGTTCCTGCCTACTGGCGAACCGGTACATATCGTACTGAATCCGCTGGGCGTACCTTCCCGTATGAACATCGGACAGGTACTGGAGAACCATCTGGGATGGGCAGCACGTGCTTTGGGTATGGAAATTGATACCACTAACCTGGCAGCTAAGCTGAACGCAGTTGAAAAGACTGGCGCAGCAGAAGGCACTCCGGAATTTGAAGCGGCTTATAAGGAAGAGCTTGCTAATTCCGAAACCGCTAAGAAATTAGAGCATTACGGCTACGATTATGAAAAATATGGTATGCCGGAAACTGTTGAAATTGATAAATTCGGTGGCAAGAGCGTAAAAGCAGTACAGATTTCTGTACCTGTATTCGACGGTGCGCATGAGCAGGATATTGCTGATGCCCTGGAGCTTGCAGGCATTGATAAGACTGCTAAGACTACTCTGTATGATGGTCGTACCGGTGAGCCCTTCGATAACCCTGTTACCGTTGGTCTGACCTATTACCTCAAGCTTCACCATTTGGTTGATGATAAGATCCATGCACGTAGCACAGGCCCGTACTCCCTGGTTACCCAGCAGCCTTTGGGTGGTAAGGCACAGTTCGGCGGCCAGAGATTTGGTGAGATGGAAGTTTGGGCGCTGGAAGCATACGGCGCTGCTTACACCCTGCAGGAAATCCTGACTGTTAAGTCCGATGACGTTGTTGGACGTGTTAAGACCTACGAAGCAATCGTTAAAGGCGAGAATGTACCTGATCCTGGCATTCCTGAATCCTTCAAGGTACTTGTTAAGGAGCTGCAGTCTATCGGCCTGGATATCAAGGTTCTCAACGAGGACGAGGAAGAGGTTTCCCTGCGTGACGATGATGATGAAGATATCGCAACCACCGCTCGCGAAATGGACATGGATATCAGCGGCCAGGTAATTGAAAATGCACCTGAAAAGCCTGTTGATGATTATGCTGATAATGACGCTACCGAGGATGTAAGTGACTCCGGGGATATCATTGCTGATATGGGTAATTTCACAATTACCGATAATCCCGACGGTGACTTAAATGATCCGGATAATATGTAAGAGAAGGGAGCGAATGATTCTTGATCGACGTAAATAATTTTGTGTCTATGCGTATCGGTTTGGCCTCTCCTGACCAGATTAGAGCCTGGTCTTACGGTGAGGTAAAAAAACCCGAAACCATCAATTATAGAACCCTGAAGCCGGAACGAGATGGCCTGTTCTGCGAAAGAATCTTTGGCCCTACTAAGGATTGGGAGTGTCATTGCGGCAAATATAAACGCATCCGTTATAAGGGTATTGTCTGCGATAAGTGCGGCGTTGAAGTAACCCGCAGCAAGGTTCGTCGTGACCGTATGGGCCACATCGAGCTGGCTGCGCCGGTTTCCCATATCTGGTACTTCAAGGGTATCCCCAGCCGTATGGGCCTGATGCTGGATATTTCTCCGAAAAGCCTGGAGCAGGTTCTGTATTTTGCTAAATTTATCGTTCTTGATCCGGGTGAAGGCACTGACTTAGTTAAAGGTCAGCTGCTGACTGAGCCTGAGTATATGGAAAAGCGCGACAAATATCCTGAAGCAGGTATCCGTGTAGGCATGGGTGCGCAGGCTATTAAAGAGCTGCTGCAAGCTATTGATCTGGAAGCTTTGACAGAGCAATTGCGCCATGATATGAAGGAGCTGAGCGGTCAGCGCCGTGTACGCGCTATCCGTCGTCTGGAAGTTGCTGAAGCTTTTCTGAAATCCGGCAACCGTCCTGAATGGATGATTATGGATGTAGTACCGGTTATTCCGCCTGAGCTGCGCCCAATGGTACAGCTGGACGGTGGCCGTTTCGCTACCTCCGATTTGAATGATTTATATCGCCGCGTTATCAACCGTAACAACCGTTTGAACCGTTTACTGGAGCTGCATGCGCCTGATATTATTGTCCGCAATGAAAAACGTATGCTGCAGGAAGCAGTAGATGCTTTGATTGACAATGGTCGTCGCGGTCGTCCGGTTACCGGTCCTGGCAACCGTCCGCTGAAATCCTTGTCCGATATGCTCAAAGGTAAACAGGGCCGTTTCCGTCAGAACCTGTTAGGTAAACGTGTTGACTATTCCGGCCGTTCCGTAATCGTAGTAGGTCCTGAGCTGAAAATGCATCAGTGCGGCCTGCCGAAGGAAATGGCTTTGGAGCTGTTCAAACCCTTCGTTATGAAGCGTTTGGTAAACAGCGGTGAAGCAAGCAATATCAAGAGCGCTAAGCGCATGGTAGAGCGTGCTACCAACGCCGTATGGGATGTTCTGGAAGAGGTAATCAAGGAGCATCCGGTACTGCTGAACCGTGCACCGACTCTGCATAGACTTGGTATTCAGGCATTCGAGCCTATCCTGTCTGAAGGCCGTGCTATTAAGCTGCATCCTCTGGTATGTACCGCTTATAACGCCGACTTCGATGGTGACCAGATGGCTGTCCATCTGCCGCTTTCCGTTGAGGCTCAGGCTGAAGCACGTATGCTGATGATGTCTGTAAACAATATTCTGGCACCGAAGGATGGCAAGCCTGTTGCTGTTCCTACCCAGGATATGGTTTTGGGCTCCTACTATCTGACTATCGTCAAGACCAGCAAGGATGATCCGAACATCAAGGGTGAAGGCAACCGCTATAGCAGCGTGGACGAGGCTCAGCTGGCTTACTTCCACCAGGCTGTAGATCTGCAGGCAACCATTGAGGTTTATATTCCCAACAGCGAAATCTATGACGAAGAAAAGGGTGCGGCCGTTGGTGAAACCGGTATGTCCCTGGTAGTTACAACAGTTGGTAACACTATTTTCAATGGCGAGCTGCCTCTGGAAATGCGTTACTATCATAAAGAAAAAGATCAGGTTGTTGAAAAGCATCTTGATGCTGAAGGCAACGTTGTTGAAGAAACAGTTGAGGTTGAACGTTGGCACCTTGGCAAGCTGATTGACAAAAAAGAATTGGGCAAACTCGTTGCTAAAGCTCATAAGCTGTACGGCAACCTGCGTACTGCTGAGATTCTGGATATTGTTAAAAAGATGGGTTACGATAATGCTTGTAAGTCCGGTATTTCTATCGCAACCTCTGATATTCAGATTCCTGCTGAAAAAGAAGTTATTCTGGAAGCAACAGAGCATGAGGTTGATAAGGTTGAGCGCCTCTTCCGCCGTGGCTTGATGAGCGATGACGAACGTTATCGTAAGGTAATCGACCTCTGGAACGAAGCAACCGATAAGGTTACCGACAAGCTGATGAAATCCACCATGAACAAGTTTAATCCTGTTTCCATGATGGCTGACTCCGGTGCCCGCGGTAACAAACAGCAGATTCGTCAGCTGGCTGGTATGCGTGGTTTGATGGCCGATCCTTCCGGTCGTATCATTGACCGTCCTATCAAATCCAACTTCCGTGAAGGCCTGACCATTTTGGAATACTTCATTTCTTCTCATGGTGCTCGTAAAGGCTTGGCCGATACTGCATTGCGTACTGCTGACTCCGGTTACCTGACTCGTCGTCTGGTTGACGTTGCTCAGGACGTAATTGTACGTGAGGATGATTGCGATATTGTAGGTATGAACCTGGTTAAGGAACGCAGCCGCCTGAGCAAGGCTGTTCTTGGTGCAAGCCAGAACAAAATCCGCGAAAAGGTTATGGGCCGCACCCTGGCTTCCGGCGTACTTGACGCAGAAGGCAATCTGATTGCAGAAGCAGATACCAACATCACTGAAGAGCTTTTCGCTAAACTCAATGATGCTAAGATTGAAGAGATTAACCTCTACTCTGATGAAGATATGAATGGTGAGGATATTGAAACTGTCCGCATCAACATCAGCGACACCTTTGCACATAATGTGCTGAAGGAAGCTATGATGCATAACTTCAACAATAAAGAGGTAGCATCTGATATTGTTAACGGTGCAGGCGAAGTGCTGGCACATACCGGCGACACCATGACCGAAGACATTATCAACGCTATTTTGGCTGACGGTACTGTTAAGGAAATGCGTATCCGCAATAACGAAATTGCCGGCATTGAGGTTGAGGCAATTACCGAAGGCAAGAAAGAGAAAACCATCATTGAAACATTGCATGACCGTATCATTGGCCGTAACCTGGCTGAGGATATTCTGGATGAAAATGGTGAAATTCTCTATCATATCAATGAATATGTTACCGAGCCTATGGCAGAGCGCATCTGCCAGCTGCGTGAAAAGGTTAAGATCCGCAGTGTACTGACCTGTAAGGCTAAATTCGGCGTTTGCCGCAAGTGCTATGGCCGCAACCTGGCAACTGGCAAGAACGTTGATGTAGGTGAGGCAGTCGGTACTATTGCTGCACAGTCCATCGGTGAACCTGGTACTCAGCTGACCATGCGTACCTTCCATACCGGCGGTGTTGCAGGTGCTGATGATATTACCCAAGGTCTGCCTCGTGTCGAGGAACTGTTCGAAGCACGTAAGCCGAAGCATCCTGGCATTTTGTCCGAGGTTGCAGGTCACGTACATATTACCCAGGAGGGCAACAGCCGCAAGGTAACCGTAATGGCACTGGATGGCGAAAACCAGGAATACCAGATTCCTTATGGTGCTAAGCTGTCTGTTGTTGAGGGCGAGGAAATCGCTAAGGGTGACCGCCTGACTGAAGGCTCTCTGAACCCGCATGACGTACTGCGTATCAGCGGCGTCAAGGCTACCCAGAACTATCTGGTATCTCAGGTAGTTGGCGTTTATAAGTCTCAGGGCGTAGATATCAACAGTAAGCACATCGAGGTTATGGTTCGTCAGATGATGCGCAAAATCCGCATCGAGGAATCCGGCGATACTACGATGCTGCCGGGTGAAGACGTTGATGTGGCAGAATTTGAAGATCAGAATACCGAGATGCTGGAAGCAGGTAAGACTCCTGCAGAAGGCCGCGCTATTTTGCTGGGTATCACCAAAGCTTCTTTGGCTACCGATTCCTTCCTGTCTGCCGCTTCCTTCCAGGAAACCACCCGCGTACTCACCGATGCCGCTATCAAAGGCAAGGTTGACCCGCTGCTGGGCCTGAAAGAAAACGTTATCATTGGTAAGCTTATTCCGGCTGGTACTGGTATGAGCCGTTACCGTGATATCAAAGTAAAATATAATGTTCCGATGCCGGAAGTTCCAACTGCTGAAGCTGAAGCAGAGGAAACTACTGATAAGGAATAACGTATAAGCAAGTGCGCCTCAAAGCCTTAGGCTCTGAGGCGCTTTGCTCTATGAGGAGAACGATTTATGCTGATAAAAAAATTTCCTGTTCCCTGTCGCGTTGACTACGTGCCTTCTCCCTATGAGCCTGATGAGGACGGCGTGCAGGATGTCGGCTATTATAACGGCAAGCTGAGCGATGGCCGCGCCTATCGCCTGGAATGCTGGCGTATGGACGATATGCTGATGCTGACAGTAATGTTTTCAGACCAGTGCCTGGAAGGCTACAGACGCGACGATATGCCGCTTTTGCTGGAGCTGGAAGGCATTGTGAGCTTTACAGACACTAGTCGTAAGTTGCAGGCTACACGCACGGAGGATGACCGCGGGCAGGCTGTATGGGCCATTAATCTTATGCTGGCCAATAAAAAAGGCACTTATGCAGAAATTGTGCCGCCGCTGAACAGATATATCATGTAAGACAATCGCTGCTGAAGGCAAAGCTTTGGCAGCGATTTTTCAGTTAAAATTAATTTTACATGCCTATACTGCATTATGATACAATAGCAGTAACGGAGGCGGAAGCAATGAAAATTTTATTAGCTGAGGATGATATAAATTTAGGCAAGCTTTTAAGCATGCTGCTGAAAAAACAAAATATAACTGTGAACTGGGTACAGGATGGCGAGGCTGCCTACGATGCTGTGTATGCCGACGGCTATGATGTGCTGGTATTGGACTGGATGATGCCGCTTTTAAGTGGCCTTGACCTGTGCAAGCGCCTGCGTGAAGAAGATTATCAGGGGAAAATATTGCTGCTGACGGCAAAGGATACATTGGCGGATAAGGTAGAGGGATTAAACAGCGGTGCGGACGACTATCTGGTAAAGCCTTTTGAGCTAGAGGAGCTGGTGGCGCGCTTGAATGCTCTCTACCGCCGCCAGGGACAGTACAGCGCGGAAAAGCTGCGCTATGGTGCTTATACGTTGGAAAGCTCTACCTATTGTTTGGCTTATGGCGAGCAGCGCGTAGAGCTGCGTCCGCGTGAATTTAAGCTGCTGGAGCTGCTTTTGCGCAACCGGGGGCAGGTTATGCCGCGTGCGGTGCTGCAGGACCGTATCTGGGGCATTGACAGCGATGTGACGGAGAACAATCTTGATGTGCATATCCGTCTGCTGCGTAAAAAAATTATGGAGCTGAACGGAGAAGAACTGATTAAAACGATGCGGGGCGTGGGCTATTATGTGGAATAAGCCTTTTGAAAAGCTGCGCCGGCGCATGACCTGCTTATATGCCGCCATCTTCGGTGCTTTGATTTTGGTTATTGTGGCTGCGGCCTACACCTTTATCTGGTGGGAAATACTGGCGCACGAAAAGGAAAACCTTGTAGCGCAGATTTACCATGAGGGCGAAGAATGGATAGAGTCGGAGGAGGCTCCCTGCTCTGAAGCAGCTATCCGCAGCGGAAAAATGCTTGCATACTTTGTGAATGCAGATGGCTCGAAGGTAATTTTAAACCAGCTGGGAACCGGTGAGGCGGGGCAGGAGCTGATGAGTCATAAGGATGATTGGCCGAAGGTGCTGAATACATCGCGTCTTTTGCGGATGCATGGAGTGAATGGTGAGCGTTATCGTTATCTGGTTGCAGTTGCTCCTGTTATTGACGGTGATAAGCAGGTTGGCAGGCTGTATATGTTCAAAAATATGGAGTTTTATTATCATGCGGCTTATAAAACGCTGTTTTTGCTTTTGTGTATGGCGCTGGTGCTGTATTTTGCCGCCTGCTATTTCGGTTATTGGCTGGCAGGACGCAATATCCGTCCTATAAGCAACATGTATGCCAAGCAGCAGCAGTTCACAGCGGATGCTTCGCATGAAATGCGCACACCGCTTGCCGTTATGAAGCTGGCTGTGCAGGGACTGCAGGAGGATGAGGACAGCAGGCTGAGCGATTTTGCCAAAGAGTCAGTAGATATGTTGAAAAGCGAGTCGGAAAGACTTAGCCGTCTTACGGAAAATCTTATGACCTTGGCGCGCAGCGATGAGGATTTTCTTCCAGTGTATACGGCGCAGGTGGATATAACGGCGCTGTGTAAAAAGGTTGCATCACAGATGTCGCTTTTGGCAGCAGAAAAAAAGCTGCAGCTGAAGCAGGAAATCCAGGATAATCTGATAATGCAGGGCGACGAAATGGCTTTATCGCGTCTGCTGATTATTTTGGTGGATAACGCTATGAAGTATTCGCCGGAGCAGACGCAAATTACTCTGCGTGCAGCCAAGGTGAAAACGCATCTGGTACTGGAGGTACGTGATGAGGGTTGTGGCATCAGTGACGAAGATAAGCAGAAGATTTTTGATCGCTTCTTCCGCGTGGACAAGGCGCGCAGCCGCAGTCAGGGTGGCCTGGGCTTAGGATTATCGCTGGCCTTGGCGATTGTGCGTCAGCATGGCGGCAGCATTAAGGTTTTTGATAATATGCCGCAGGGAACTGTTATGTATGTGAAGCTGCCGCTAGAGGCTAAGTAATGCTTTGGCTATATTAACCTGATATAATCTAAAGGCAAGATTAATTTAAGATGAATACCCCTTTCAGTAATCGTTAAGCAGAAGCGTTTATACTGTGCTTAATGAAAAGCAGAATGACAATATTCTGCTGCTGAAGGGGGATTTTTTATGCCACGAAAATATTGGCTGCTGCTTTTTGCAGCTGCCGCAGCATTGCTTTTTGCGGGTAATGGCAGCCTGATGATTACAGATAGCGTAGAATCTAATTATGCTTTGACGGCGAAGGAAATGGTACTGAGCGGCGATTGGCTGTCACCGCAGATTTACGGTCATTACTGGTATGATAAGCCGATTTTCTTTTATTGGCTGACGGCGCTGGCTTATAAAATGTTTGGCTTTACTGAATTTGCCTCGCGCTTCTTTCCGGCATTATTCGGTTTGGGCAGCGTTGCATTATTGGCGTGGGGAGGCAGCAAGCTGGAAAATGCGCGCAGCGGCTTTTTCAGCGCGTTGGTGCTGCTGAGCAGTGTGGAATTTTTTCTGATCAGCAAGTCGGTGATTACCGATGCGGTGCTCTTCTTTTTCTTAAGTGCGACGTTGCTGTTTTTCTATCTGGGCTATCGTGACGGCAGGGCGCACTATTGGTATATTATGTATGCTGCAGCAGGCTTTGCGGTTTTGACTAAGGGTCCGATTGGCGTGCTGCTGCCGGGATTGATTATTACGTTATTCCTGTTGTGGCAGCGTGATTGGCACGTACTGAAGCGCATGCATCTTGTAAGCGGCACATTGCTGTGTGCGGCGGTTGCTGTGCCCTGGTATGCTGTTATGTACAGCCTGCACGGCAGTGATTTCATCAATACCTTCTTCGGCACACACAACTTCCTGCGCGCAACGGTATCGGAGCATCCGCGTGACGATGTGATTTATTATTATACGCTGGTAAATTTGCTGGCGCTGTTTCCGTGGAGCGGACTTGTTCCCTGGGCTGCCTATAAATGGTGGCGGCAGGGACAGCGCAGCCTGGAAGAACAGCAAAAATTTTTACTGCTGTGGGCACTTGTTGTTTTCATTTTCTTTCAATGTATGGCAACGAAATACATCACCTATACCTATCCGCTGCTCTTCCCGGCCAGCCTTTTACTGGGAAGCATGCTGGCAAAATATACCGAATGTGTGGATGGCGGTTATATGATATTTGTCGGCGGAGGCTTTGGCTTGCTGCTTGTGGGAGCATGGTTTGCGGTAAGTCATCAGCTGATAGCATCTGAGCTGATGTTCTTGCTGCCGTTGGCGCTGATTATCAGCGTGATGCTTGATTATATACTGCGCTTAGTGACGGGCGAGCGTGCCTGCAGTATTGCGGCGATGTCGCTAGTATTTTATATTGCGCTCGTTTTCAGCATTGCAGTGCCGTTCAGTGAGCAGCGCAGTGCGAAGAATTTGGGTGAGATGTTGACGGAAAATGATGTGCACGAGGTAGGCTTATATGGCAAATATCCTACTTCTGCAGTTTTTTACAGTAACAGTAAAGTAGTCAAGCTGATGCATGAGCGTGAGGTTGCAGGCTATATTCCCAAGGATTTTTCCTGGACAAGCAAGAACGTTATGCCTTACGCAACGCTGGAGCGGAATCCGTATCGTATTGTTGTTGTTACGCCTTCAAGCTATGATAGATTTATTGCTCAGCAGAATAACAAATGGCAGGTTATTGATGCCGATAATAGCTGGATTATGCTGAGAATGAAGAAGGGATGAACTGAGATATTATTGTCTATATAACCGATAAGTGCCTGTGACGTAGTGTTGCAGGCACTTTTAATAATTTGGCAGATTTTCAGCAAATTAAAGAATAATTAAGTTTATGATAATATGCTATAATAAGGAAATAGTAACTAAACAGGAGGCGTAAGCATGCACAATAAAAATTCTGCTATGGCGTTTATCGTGCTGCTTGGTGTTGTCAGCTTGTTCAGCGATATGACGCATGAAGCAGCGACAAGTATTAAGGGAGCGTATTTATTAATTTTAGGAGCGAGTGCTTCTACAATCGGTTTTATCTCCGGCGTAGGCGAGCTTTTGGGCTATGGCCTGCGTTATCTTTTTGGTCGTTTGGTAGATAAAACGCACAACTACTGGGGCTTTATGATTTTAGGCTACGCTGTGGATGTTTTTGCCGTACCGGCATTGGCGCTGGTCCATCGTGACGGCTGGATAGCAGCCTGCGTGCTGCTTGTTGTTGAGCGCATCGGCAAGGCGATAAAAAAGCCTGCCAAGAATACTATTCTTTCCTTTGCGGCCTCACAGGAGGGTGTCGGCAAAAGCTTTGCTATACAGGAAGCCTTGGATCAGCTTGGTGCTTTTATCGGCCCCTTGCTGCTTTATGCGGTGATGCTGTATAAGCATGGCGATGAATACGAGGTATACAATGCAGCCTTTGCTTTTCTGGCTTTGCCTGCTGTCTGCACAATTGCTTTTTTACTGTTTGCTAAAAGCCGTTTCCCGAATCCGGAAGCCTTTGAGCCGGAAGCTAAGGAAGAGAAGAAGGATAGCTTTGTAGGCAAGAAAAGCTTTTATTTGTATCTTGCAGGCATCAGCTGTTTCGCTTTCGGTTTTGTAGATTTTCCGCTGGTGACTATGCATTTGGCAAAAAATAAGCTTTTTGACGACAGCACTTTGCCGTTGCTATATTCCGGTGCTATGCTTGTGGATGCGGTTGCGGCGCTTTTCTTTGGCTGGCTGTTTGACAAAATGCGCACGAAGGCATTGGTTATTTCTACAGCTATTTCAGCTTTCTTTGCAATTTTTGCCTTTGGTATGACTTCGCCGGGTATGATTATGCTGGGTATTGCTTTGTGGGGCGTAGGCATGGGCGCTCAGGAATCTATTATGAAAGCAGCGGTTGCCACCATGACGAGTAAGGAGCATCGTGCAAGCAGCTACGGTACGTTCGAATTTTTCTTTGGCTTAGCGTGGTTTTTGGGCAGCTGGCTGTTGGGAGCAATTTATGATTACTCATTGAATACCTTCATCATTGTTTCTGTAGCGGCACAGCTTATCGCTTTACCCTGTTATCTTTTAAGCGAGCGCAGCTTTGCACGTGAAAACTGCTAACGAATTGCTTCAAAAGTTACATTACCTTATGTATTCGTGTATACATAAAAAATTGTTAAAAAAAGGCTTGCGTTCTTCAAAAAGTGTGTTATAATAGCGTACATAAGTAAATAACGAGTGGATGATGTATATGGGAGAAGGCACTGCCTACCGAAGGAGCAAAACTCTCAGGTGCTTAATTTTAAGCAGGAACCGTATGCTGACACAACTCTGGAGAGTCCCTTAAATGGGCGCCGAAGGTGCAAAGATGTCTTCTGAATTTCAGAAACGTCCTTATCTCTCAGGCCAGTGGACAGAGCAAAGCTTATGTGATGGCGCTATTGCCTATCATATGTCATTGACTTTTACCGGAGTATTTTTTGTATACTCCGGTTTTTTATTTGCTTATAAATAATTAATGGGAACTAAAAGGGAGATGTTTTAATCATGTTGGAAATTTTGAATGAAATTGATGCGTTTGTCTGGGGCCCGCCGCTTCTGGTACTTTTGGTTGGTACCGGTATTCTGCTGACCTTCCGTCTGAAGCTGCTGCAGGTTTTCAAGCTGCCACAGGCTTTGGGCCTGATCTTCAGTGCTAAGAACGATGGCAGCGGTGACGTAAACAGCTTTAAAGCACTGTGCACCGCGCTTGCTGCAACCGTTGGTACCGGTAACATCGTTGGTGTTGCAACTGCAATTAAAGCAGGTGGTCCGGGCGCACTGTTCTGGATGTGGATGGCAGCCTTCTTCGGTATGGCAACCAAATATTCCGAATGTCTGCTGGCTGTAAAATATCGTACTGTTGATGCTAACGGCAATATTTCCGGCGGCCCGATGTACTACATTGAAAATGGCTTGGGCAAAAAATACAAACCGCTTGCTGTTATGTTTGCTGTATTCGGTATTCTGTGCGCATACTTTGGTATCGGTACCTTTGCTCAGGTAAACTCCATTGTTGAAATTACCCAGATTTCTGCAGGTATTCCTGTTGTTTACACCGGTATTGCTCTGACTGTAGTTGTTGCTGCTGTAACCATCGGCGGTTTGAAATCCATTGCAACTGTTGCTGCAAAGGTAGTTCCTGCTATGGCTATGCTGTACTTTTTGACTACTGTTGGTATCATGATTGTTTTTGCAGACCAGGTTCCTGCTGCAATCGCAACTGTATTAAATTCTGCTTTCACTCCGACTGCTGCTCAAGGCGGTTTCCTTGGTGCAACCGTTATGCTGGCAATGCGCAGTGGTGTTGCCCGCGGCGTATTCTCCAACGAATCCGGTTTAGGTTCTGCTCCTATCGTTGCTGCTGCTGCTAAAACCAAATGGGCTGCAGAGCAAGGCTTGATTTCTATGACCGGTACTTTTATTGATACTATCATTATTTGTACTCTGACCGGCTTGTCTCTGGTTGTCAGCGGTGTATGGTGCGGACCTCTGAACGGTGCTGCAATGACTGAATCTGCCTTCACCATGGCGTTCCCTGCATTTGGCAGCATTCTACTGTTGGTTGGCCTTGTACTCTTTGCTTTCACCACTATCCTTGGCTGGAACTATTACGGCGAACGCTGTGTAGAATATCTGATGGGTGTTAAGGCAATTCTGCCGTACCGCATCATCTTCATCTGCTTGATTGCCTGCGGTCCCTTCCTGAAGCTGGAAGAGATTTGGGTTTTGGCGGATATTGTTAACGGCCTGATGGCTATTCCTAACTTAATTGCACTGATTGCTTTGTCCGGCGTAGTTGTTGCCGAAACCAAGGCTTATCAGAAGCATTTGGATGAACAAAAGGATAAATAAGTAAGCCTGATATTTCATTTTATATAGCAAAGCGGCGTTGTGCGACTCTCCCCAGAGTTCCCACAGCGCCGTTTTGTTGTTAAAAAAATCAATAAATATACTTTAGTTTACAGTTTGCAATGTATGCGTGTATACATTGCTGTAAGCTCTTGAAATTTGTTTAATATGTGCTATAATCAGATACATAAGTAAATAGTGAGTGGATGAAGTACATAGGAGAAGGCAATGCCTACCGAAGGAGCAAAAACTCTCAGGTGCTTATAAAAAGCAAGAACCGTGTACAGACACAACTCTGGAGAGTCCCTTAAATGGGCGCCGAAGGTGCAAAGATGTGCTTATTTACATCCTTATCTCTCAGGCCAGTGGACAGAGCAAAACCATGATGATAGTACAGCTATCAGGGCCGCTGACAAACCAGAGTATCAGATAATATACTCTGGCTTTTTATTTACTTAGGGAACTTTAAAAATGAGAGGGGAAATCATCATGTTGGAAACATTGAATGCAATTGATTCGTTTGTCTGGGGTCCGCCACTACTGGTGCTGCTTGTAGGTACCGGCATTATGCTGACTATTCGTTTAGGCTTGCTGCAGGTATTGAAGCTGCCGCAGGCATTGAAGCTTATCTTCTGTGCTAAGAATGAAGGTCATGGTGACGTAAACAGCTTTAAAGCACTGTGTACCGCTCTTGCTGCAACTGTTGGTACCGGTAACATTGTTGGTGTTGCTACCGCAATTAAGGCCGGTGGTCCCGGTGCTTTGTTCTGGATGTGGTTGGCTGCCTTCTTCGGTATGGCAACCAAATATGCGGAATGCCTGCTGGCTGTAAAATATCGTACTGTCGACGCTAACGGCAATATCTCCGGCGGTCCGATGTATTACATTCAAAACGGTCTTGGCAAGCAATATAAACCATTGGCAATTATGTTCTGTGTCTTCGGTATCATGTGCGCATACTTCGGCGTAGGTACCTTTGCTCAGGTAAACTCCATTGTTGAGATTACCAAAATCTCTGTTGGTATCCCGGTTATCTACACCGGTATTGCTCTTACCGTATTGGTTGCTGCTGTAACCATCGGCGGTCTGAAATCTATCTCTAATGTTTCTTCTAAGGTTGTTCCCGGCATGGCAGTAATTTACTTCTTTACTACCTTGGGCATTTTAGTTAGCTTTGCGGACCAGGTTCCGGGCGCTATCGCACTGGTTATTGAAAGCGCTTTCACTACTACTGCTGCACAGGGCGGTTTCCTTGGAGCAACTGTTATGCTGGCGATGCGTAATGGCGTTGCCCGCGGCGTATTCTCTAACGAATCCGGCTTAGGCTCTGCTCCTATCGTAGCAGCTGCTGCCAAAACTCATTGGCCTGCTGAACAAGGTCTGGTTTCCATGACCGGTACCTTCATTGATACTATCATCATCTGCACCATGACCGGTTTGTCCTTGATTGTTACCGGCGTTTGGAACGGCGATCTCAATGGTGCTGCCATGACTAATGCAGCCTTCAGCTCTGCATTCCCTGCCTTTGGTACTTGGTTACTGTTGGTTGGCCTGGTGCTCTTCGCCTTCACTACTATCCTTGGCTGGAACTACTACGGCGAACGTTGTGTAGAATATCTGATGGGTGTTAAAGCAATTCTTCCGTATCGCATCGGTTTCATTATTCTTGTAGCTGTTGGCCCGTTCCTGAAGCTGGAAGAAATCTGGGTTATGTCCGATATCGTTAACGGTCTGATGGCTCTGCCTAACCTTATCGCACTGGTTGCACTTTCCGGTGTAGTTGTTGCTGAAACTAAAGCATATCAACAACATCTCAAGGAAGAATCTGAGCTGGTTCCGGCAAAATTAGCCGAAGAAAGCAATCATTAAGTTATCCCATTTAATTTAATATAGTGCAGCGGCACTGTGAGACTCTCCCCAGAGTTCCCACAGTGCCGCTTGCCTTTGCGCTTGCACAAAAGTTAGCGGTATGCTAAACTAGCCTTAGAGAGATTACTTACAATCTTTTAAATCAAATGTATCAGTAACCAACTACGTGTATATTTTTCGGTGTGACGGTTGGTTTGTCAGTAGATGAAAGGAAGTGCGCAATGAGCATTATCGGTAATATTATCTGGTTTTTATTTGGCGGTATTTTAGCAGGCATTATCTGGTATCTGGTAGGTCTGTTATGGTGTTTGACGATTATCGGTATTCCGGTAGGACTGCAGTGCTTTAAGCTGGGACGCTTGAGCTTCTTCCCCTTTGGTAAGGACGTAGTTTTGAGCGGCGAAACAACCTCATTGCTGTTAAATATTTTTTGGCTGATTTTTGGTGGTATCGAACTGGCAATTACGCATGCTGTTTTTGCTGTGATTCTGTGCTGCACGATTATCGGCATTCCCTTCGGTATGCAGCATTTTAAGCTGGCTAAGCTGGCACTGCTGCCGTTTGGAGCACAAATTGTAGATAATTAAGAATAAACTTATAATATAGCAATAGTTCATACAGGAATTTTATTCACGATTTCTTCAAAACTTTGCCCTTGCTATGTCACAGCAATATAGTATACTATGAGTGTAGCAAGAAGTTGCTACACCCTTCCCATCAAATTCATCATAAACAGCTTTCCTAAGAGAGGCAGCCTGCAATATCCCCTGCAGGCTGTTTTCTCGTTTTCTAAAGCTCGTGTTGCTTTGCTGGCATTAAAATTGAACGTTTTGATTTATAAAAATAAGCCGTAAACGTGCTTGAGAGTTTATGGTTTACTTTTTTATCATTATGGTTAACCGTAAAAGAAAATGCGGTTGACTAATCTTTTTATCGCGTATATAATTAGTAAGTACACGAATTTATGATGGAGGCACTGTTGTGATTAGTATAAAGAATTTGAAGCATTACTATACAGATGCTGATGGCAACGAGGTAAGGGCACTGGACGGCGTAAGCCTGGAGATTAAGCAGGGCGAATTTGTTGCTGTTATCGGCGCTAACGGCAGCGGTAAATCTACGCTGGCACGTCATTTGAACGCTTTGCTGCTGCCGACAGACGGCACTGTGCTGGTAGATGGCATGGATACTGAAGATGAAAACAAAATGTGGGATATCCGCCAAAAGGTTGGTATGGTGTTCCAAAATCCCGACAACCAGATAGTTGCTGCGATTGTGGAAGAGGATGTGGCCTTCGGCCCGGAAAATATCGGTGTACCGGGACAGGAAATACCGCAGCGTGTAGCAGATTCATTAGCTGCTGTAGGCATGACGGAATATGCCAAGCATGCACCGCATCTTTTGAGCGGCGGCCAGAAGCAGCGTGTGGCTATAGCAGGTATTCTGGCGCTGCAGCCGGAATGCATTGTGCTGGACGAGCCGACAGCGATGCTTGATCCGCAGGGACGCAAGGAAATTGTTGGCACTGTACGCAAGCTTAATGAAGAAAAAAAGATGACTATAGTTTATATTACGCACTACATGGTGGAAGCACTGGCTGCTGACCGCGTAGTTGTTATGGAAAAAGGTCATATCAGATTTATGGGTACTCCGCGTGAGGTTTTCAGCAGGGTAGATGAGCTGGAGGCTTTGGGCCTGGAGGCTCCGCTGGCGGCGAAGGTAGCCAGTGAGCTGCGCAAAAGCGGTGTAAAGCTGCCGCAGGATATTATTACAGATGAGGAGCTGGCGCAGGCATTATGTCAATAAAACTTTCTAATATATATCATACATATTCCAAGAGTACGCCATTTGAACGCCTGGCACTCAATGATGTGTCGTTGGAGATTTCCAAGGGCGAAATAGTTGCCATTATAGGACACACCGGCAGCGGCAAGTCTACCTTAGTACAGCATTTAAACGGCTTGCTGAAGCCTGATAAGGGCAGTGCAAGCATTGATGACATTGATATTACTGCCAAGGGGGCGGAAGCCAAGACTGCACGCCAGCAGGTTGGCATGGTATTTCAATATCCGGAGCATCAGCTGTTTGCGGAAACTGTTTTCGAGGATATCGCTTTCGGTCCGCGCAATAAAGGCTTTGCCGAGGATGAGGTAGAAAAGCAGGTGCGTGAGGCTATGGCCTTCGTCGGCCTGGATTATGATACCTATGCGCAGCGCTCTCCCTTTCAGCTGAGCGGCGGCCAGATGCGCCGTGTAGCTATTGCCGGCGTAGTTGCGATGAACCCTGATTATCTGGTATTGGACGAGCCTTCCGCAGGCCTGGACCCGCGTAGCCGCAATGCAGTATTCAAGGAAATCATGTCGCTGCACAAAAGTCGCGGTATTGCGATTGTGCTGGTAACGCACAGCATGGAGGAGGCAGTAAAATATGCTGACCGCCTGCTGGTTATCAACGCCGGCAAGGTGCTGTTCGACGGCACTCCCGCAGATATTTTCAAGCAGCATGCCGATGAGCTGGTCAAGGTTGGCGTAGATGTGCCGCAGGTTTACAAGCTGGCGGATTTACTGCGCAAAAACGGCCTGGCAGTGAAAGAGAACATTAAAGACGATATGAGCCTGGTCAAGGCGATTAAGCAAGCAAAGGGGTGGAAATAATGCTGACAGATATAACCTTAGGACAATATTTCCCCGGTAACTCCTTTATCCATAAGCTTGATCCGCGTACTAAGCTGTTGGCTACCTTGATTTATATTATTGCTATTTTCTTTGCGGTAACGCCGTTGGCCTATGGCATTTTGACCGCCTTTGCAGCTGTGGTGATTCTTATTTCAAGAGTACCGTGGATGCTGGTCTTCAAATCACTGAAGCCTATCTGGATTATTGTTATTCTGACGATGCTGATTCATATGTTTACCGCTCCTGGTGAGCATATTGTTTTTACCTGGAAGTTTTTGAGCGTAACTGCCGAAGGCATCGATATGGGCGTAAAGATGGCAGTTCGCCTGATTCTGCTGCTGCTGTTTTCTTCGGTGCTTACCTTTACGACATCACCGATTGTATTGACTGACGGTATTGAAAATCTGCTGCGTCCGTTCAAAAAGCTGGGTGTTCCTGCGCATGAGCTGGCTATGATGATGACCATTGCTTTGCGCTTTATTCCTACATTATTGGATGAAACAGACCGCATTATGAAGGCACAGACCTCTCGCGGCGCTGATTTTGCCAGCGGTAATATTTTCCAGAGAATGAAAAATATGCTGCCGCTTTTGGTACCGCTGTTTATCAGTGCCTTCCGCCGTGCCGATGAATTGGCTGTTGCAATGGAAGCTCGCTGCTATCGCGGCGGTGAAGGACGTACACGCATGCATGAGCTGGCATATGCCGGCCGCGATTACCTGGCCTTTGCTTTGATTATTATACTGGCGGTTGGCCTCGCAGTATTGCGCTGGGGGAACGTATGCGTACAATAAAGCTGGTTGTAGCCTATGACGGCAGTGCCTATCATGGCTTTCAGAAGCAGAAAAACGTGCAGACGGTGCAAAATGTGCTGGAAGAAGTGTTGACTATGCTGTGCGGCGAAAAAGTAGTAACCGCAGGCAGTGGGCGCACGGATGCCGGGGTACATGCTTTGGCACAGACGGTGACCTTTACTACGAATGGTCGCATTCCCTGTGCTAATCTGGTGCGTGCGGCGGCAAGCCTGCTGCCGGAGGATATCGTGGTTGTGAACGCCGAGGAGATGCCGGAAGGCTTTCACGCACGCTTCAGCGCACAGTGGAAGACGTATCATTACAAGCTGCTTGTCAATGAGCACGTCAATCCCTTTATGGTGCGTTATGCCTGGCAGCTGCGTCAGCAGCTTAATCTGAAGGCTATGAATGAGGCGGCTGAGCTGCTGCTGGGAACGCATGATTTCAGTGCTTTCCGCAGCAGCGGCAGCGTAGATACTTCGCCGATAAAAACAATTTATGCTGCCAAGTGGCAGCAGCAGGGAGAAGAGATTCTTTTCCGCATCAGCGGTGACGGCTTTTTGTATCACATGGTACGCAACATAGTCTGGTCCCTGGTACAGGTGGGAATGTGCAAGCGTACGGTGCAGGATTTTGCCGCCGAGCTGACGGCACAGCGCTGTGAATTTCTGAACGAGCCTGCTCCGGCACAGGGTTTATACCTGGCAGAGGTAGGTTATCGGGAGTATCCGCAGTTTTAATGTAAAAACTCTTGGAAAATGCTAAAATTTTAACAAAAATACTTGACTTAAACTCTTAAGTTGCGTATAATATATCTACGTGATTTTCCGCTTGATTTCACTAGCCCCGAAATACGGTGAGAAGATCGCAACGAACTGTATATTTGGAAAATATCTAGGAGGGACACAAGCGATGAAATCTTTTATGGCTAATCCGTCTAACATCGAACACAAATGGTACGTTGTTGACGCAGCTGATAAAACTCTGGGCCGCCTGGCTGCAGAGGTTGCAAAAGTCCTGCGCGGTAAACACAAACCGACCTTTACCCCGCACATGGACACCGGTGATCACGTAATCATTATCAATGCAGATAAGGTTGTTCTGACCGGCAAAAAACTGACTCACAAAATCTATTTCCGTCATTCTGGTTATCTCGGCGGCGACAGCTATGTAAAAGCTGGCGACATGCTGAAGAAAAACCCTGTAAGAATGGTAGAGCTCGCTGTTAAAGGCATGATTCCGCACAACAGCCTCGGCGCTCAAATTTTCTCCAAACTTCATGTATATGCTGGCAGCGAACATCCGCATGCAGCTCAAAAACCTGAAGTAATGGAAATCAACGTTAGATAATATCCGGGAGGGAACAAATAAATGGCAGTAGTTACTTATAACGCAACTGGTCGTCGTAAATCTTCTGTTGCTCGCGTTCGCCTGGTTCCGGGTGAAGGCAACATCGTTATCAACGACCGTGAATTGAACAAATACTTTGGTCTGAAAACCTTAGAGCTGATTGTTAACCAACCGCTCGAAGTTACCGAAACCAAAGGCAAATATGACGTACTCGTTAACGTAAACGGCGGCGGCATTTCCGGCCAAGCTGGTGCTATCCGTCACGGCATTGCTCGCGCTCTGCTGAAAGTTGACGCTGAATTCCGTCCTGCTCTGAAAAAAGCAGGCTTCCTGACTCGCGACCCGCGCGAAAAAGAACGTCGTAAATACGGCTTGAAGAAAGCTCGTAAAGCTAGCCAGTTCTCCAAACGTTAATTTTTGGTTTACTGTCAAGCACCAATCACAAACACAAATCGCACAAATTACTCCGCAACTATTGCAGTTGCGGAGTTTTTGTATTGTCTGTGTTGTTGGTTTTATGTCTGTAAAATACCTTTTGCTTCCGCAGGCCTGCAAACCTTGCTTAAGGGCGGTAACGCAATTGATGCTGCTATTACTGTTGCAACCTGTCAGCCTGTAGTTGAGCCTACCGGTAATGGCCTGGGCAGTGACTGCTTTGCACTTATCTGGTATAAGGGCAAGCTGTATGGCATTAACGGCAGCGGTCCGGCTCCGATGGCTGCTTCTATCGCCGCTTTGAAGGAACGTGGCTTTGATAAAATTCCTCCCTATGGTGTTGAGCCGATTAACGTTCCGGGTGCTGTAGGCGCATGGATGGAAATTCATAAAAAGTTTGGCAAGCTGCCTATCAAAACTGTTATGGAACCCTCCATCAACTATGCGGAAAACGGCTATCCTGTTTCTCCGAACATGAGTCGCCTGTGGGAAGAGGCTGACGGCTTCTATACTAAATATAAAGATAGACCGGAATTCAAAGGCTGGTTTGATACCTTTGAGCCTAACGGACATTGGCTGCAGCCGGGCGAAGTATTCAAGAATCCCGATATGGCTAAAAGCCTGCGCCTGATTGCCGAAACCTATGGCGATGCTTTCTATAAAGGTGAACTGGCAGATAAGATTGATGCTTTTATGCAAGAACATAACGGCTTCCTGCGCAAGAGCGACCTTGAAGCCTATAAGCCGGAATGGGTTGAACCGCTGAGCGTTAACTATCGTGGCTACGATATCTGGGAGCTGCCTCCTAACGGTCATGGTATTACCGTACTTATGGCGCTGAATATTCTTAAGGGCTATAACTTTACCGAACGCGATACTGTAGAAACAATGCACAAGCAAATCGAAGCTATGAAGCTGAGCTTTGTTGATACTAAAGAATATGTTGCCGAGCCTTCCTACATGAAGGTTACTGCCGAGCAGCTTTTGAGCGAGCGTTATGCCGCAGACCGCCGTGCTCTGATTAATGATAAAGCACTGGAGCCGGTTGTAGGTGACCCGCGTTACAGCAGCACTGTTTACTTCTGCACCGCTGATGCCGAAGGTAATATGGTCAGCATGATTCAGAGCAACTATCGTGGCTTTGGCAGTGGTATCGTTGTACCAGGAACTTCCATTTCCTTTAATGACCGTGCCGAGAACTTCTCTTTTGATGAAAATCATCCGAATGCACTGCAGGGTGGCAAGCGTCCGTATCACACCATTATTCCTGCCTTCATGACCAAGGATGGTCAGGCTGTTAGTGCCTTTGGTATTATGGGCGGCTTTATGCAGCCGCAGGCTCATGTTCAGGTTGCTATGAACATGATTGATTTCGGCCTGAATCCGCAGCAGGCGCTGGATGCTCCGAGATGGCAGTGGATCGGCGGTAAAACTGTAGAGGTGGAACAGGATACTCCTAACCACATTATCCGTCAGCTGCAGCGTATGGGCCATAACGTTGTGGTTCAGCCCGACCCGTATCATATGGGCCGCGGACAGATTATTATCCGTGATGAGGATGGCGTGCTGTGCGGTGCAACTGAAAAGCGTACAGACGGACAGATTGCCTGCTTCTGATTTAACAGCAGCTTAATAAAAAACTATTTCCCCGGTATTGCGTATTTGCGCGATATCGGGGATTTTTGCAATGATGAAGAAGTAAAGCTTGCCGATATCTGTGGTAAAAGAAGCCTCTCTTTAAATTTTGCAACCTTTTTGTGAAAAACAAAAATAAAAAAAGGATTTTAGATATACTTGCAAGAATTAATAATAGTTAAGTTAAAAAGCTGCGTGAAGGAGTGAAAGTAGATGATTGTAGGCATTGGCTGTGATATTATCGAAATAGAACGTATTGCCCGGGCAATAAAGCGCGAGTCTTTCATTCAGCGTGTATTTACAGCAAAGGAGGCTGCTTATTGCCAAAGCCGTGGCCAGCAGGCAGCAGCAAGCTTTGCAGCTCGTTTTGCAGCTAAGGAAGCAGTGCTGAAGGCTTTGGGAACAGGCCTGAGAGAAGGTTCATTGCAGGAAATAGCTGTAGCTAATGATGCATTAGGTAAACCTTTGGTGCAGCTTAGCGGGCACTTTGCAGCGCTGTCCAGACAGCTTGGCGTAAAAAATATACAAATCAGCCTGAGCCATAGCAGAGATTTTGCTGTGGCCTATGTGATAATGGAGGATGACAAATGAAATTAGTAAATGTACAGGAAATGAAACAGCTTGATCAACTGGCGACAGCGGAATATGCTGTACCGGGAATCTTATTGATGGATAATGCAGCGCAGGCTGTTGCCGATGCTGTTAATGATAGCTTAGATGAGCTGGATGGAGAAAGCGTAGTTGTTTTTTGCGGTGGCGGCAATAATGGCGGTGATGGCTTCGGTGCTGCCCGTTGGCTGCAAAATTATGGCGCCAAAGTACGCGTTTTTGTTGTGGGCAAGGCATTGGAGGCTGTGACCGGTGATGCTGCAGCAGAGCTTGCGATGCTGCAAAAAACTGATGCTAAGGTAGAGGCTATTGCCAGCGAGGATGATTGGCTGCTGGCGGAGCTGGCTGTTGCCAAGGCAGATTTGTTGGTTGATGCGTTAGCAGGAACTGGTTTCCACGGCGAGCTGGAGGGAGATATTCTGCGTGCCTGCAAGCTGTTGAATGAAAGCGAAAAATATATTGTTGCTGTTGATGTGCCTACGGGTGTAAATGCAGATAATGGTGCTGTTGCTGAAAATGCAGTGCGTGCAGATAAAACTGTAACTATGGCTTTGCTGAAAACCGGTCTTTTACTTTATCCAGGTCGCGAATATTGCGGTGATATTGAGCTGGCAGATATTGGTATGCCTGCAAAAATGGTTGATGAATGTGCGAGCAAAAAATATCGTCTGACAGACGATATTGTGCGCGAGCTGCTGCCGCTGCGTAAGGCAGATGCGCATAAGGGTGATGCCGGACGCGCTGTAATCTGCGCTGGTAGCCCCGGTTTTACCGGTGCTGCAGCCTTGAGCAGCTACGCTGCTGTTAAGGCAGGCGCTGGTCTTGTTTCGCTTTATACACCGCTCAGCAGCCGTGATGTGCTTGCAGGCAAGCTGACAGAGGTTATGGTGCATGGCTTGCTGGAGCGCATGCCTGGTATTTTGGGCGGTGGTGCTGCAGGCGATGTTGCGAAAAATGCTAATGCAGCTGACGTGCTGGCGATTGGCCCCGGCTTAGGCACCAGCGAAAGCACCCAGCAGGCAGTGCGCGATATATTGCTGCAGCTGCAGGTGCCTGTTGTTATTGACGCAGATGCACTGACAGCTTTGCAGGGACATACAGAAATTTTGACGCAGATGCAGGCAGCAAAGGTGCTGACACCGCATCCTGGCGAAATGGCACGCCTTATTGGCAAGGAAATCAGTGAAATTAATGCTGACCGTATTAATATTGCTATGCAATACGCTAAGGAATGGAATGCTATACTGGTGCTCAAGGGAGCGCCGACAGTTATTGCCTGCCCGGACGGCACTGTTTATGTCAACAGCACTGGCTCTAGTGTCTTGGCTACAGGTGGCAGCGGTGATGTGCTGACAGGTATTATTGCCGGTCTGGCAGCGCAGGAGATTACTTTGCAGGAGGCTGCTGTTTGCGGTGTTTATCTGCATGGAAAGGCTGCGGATATCAGTGGTATTGATATTGGTCTGGCAGCAGGTGAGCTGGCGCAATATTTGCCGGAAGCGCGACATGAGGTTCTGAAAGGCAATTAATGCTTTAATACTAATTTTGTTTACAGACTTCCGCAATTAGTGTTAAAATATATTGTTGAAGTAAAATCTTTAGTAAGGGTATATAAGTTTGCGAGGTGGAACTATTGCGCAAGATTTTCCTGCTGACGCTTTTGGCCTGCTGTATGCTTTTAGGCGCGGTTGCTCAGGCGGCGCAGATAACAGATGTAAAATGGGGTGTCAATAAAGCAGACGTTCTGCGTATTGTTGTTGATGTAACGGATACTGCAGGCTATGCTGTTGATATGGATGGCAATACGCTGAATTTGACGGTAAACGCTGATAAGGGAGCGCAGGTGCCGCAGAGTAAGGCTGTAAAAAGCTCTTTGGTTGATTCCTTGAAAATTGTGGATAAAGGCAGCTATACGGTGGTGCGTGTACCGCTGAAACAGCGCCTGCTGGAAAAAAGCTATAAGGCTTTCGTCTTAAAGAAGGATCCTGCAACAGGCCGTCCCTTCCGCGTAGTGCTTGATATTACGCCAAGGCAGGCTTCCTACAGCGGTTCCGGTGCTGCAACCACCGTTGTAAGCAACAGACCGGTAGTAAGCAACCGTCCGACAAAGACTAACAGCAGCATCAAGCAAAATACTGTTGTCAAGACAAATACTACAGTGGTTAAGACACCCGATAAGAAAAAGAATAATAAAAAGAAAACCGAAACCAAGAAGGTTGACAATAAGAAAAATACTGTAGCTGCTAAAACAGAAACAACGGTAAACAAACCGGTCAATAAATCTGATACTGATAAGCTTGCGGTAATCAAAGGAAACGGCAGGTTCCGTACAAGCGGCGGTCTTGACGGTAAAATTATTACCTTAGATGCAGGCCATGGCGGCAGCGATCCGGGCGCTATCGGCAGTGACGGTACTAAGGAAAAAAATATCACCCTGGCTATTACAAAAATAGTTAAGGAAATTCTGGAAGATAAGGGTGCCAAGGTTTATATGACGCGTACTACCGATGTTGATGTATTCGGACCTAATGCTAGTGATGCTGAGGAGCTGCAGGCACGTGTAAATGTTGGTGAAAAATATAATTCAGATATGTTCGTCAGCCTGCATATCAATTCTTCTGTCAATAAAAATATCGGCGGCTTTTCTACATACTACTATCCGAAAACCGATAATGATTTGCGCTTAGCCAAAAATATCCAAAATAAGCTGGCAGCTAATTTCGGTGTAGATGATCTGGGTGTACGTCAGGCAAACTTTTATGTTATCAAGCGTATTAGTATGCCGGCAGTTTTGGTTGAAATGTGCTTCATCAGCAATGAAAAGGAGCTGACCTTGATGAAGGGACAATGGTTCCAAAAGAAAACAGCTCGCCTGATTGCTGAAGGCATTGAAAAATATTTTGCATAATACGGAGGCGGCAAGAATGAGAAAGCTAATTTTATTGATGCTGCTTTTGTGTGCAGTAATAGCAAGCGGTTGCAGTGAAAATGTTCCGCCGAAAGAGGATGCTAAGAATGCGGCAACTGCTGTAGTGCAGGAAAAAAAGGATATCAGCTTTATTGTTTATCGCGCAGCTTCCGATGGCAGCGAAAAGCTGTTGCCGGAAAAAATTACGATGAAGGATAACGGCAAAAGTTTGCCGGAAAATGCTTTGATTGCTTTGGTGACTACTAAGCCGCAGGACGCGAAGATGGATGATGTTGTACCTATCGGCACTAAGGTGCGCAGTCTGAAAATTGAGCAGGACGGCACTGCCTATGCTGATTTTACGCGCGAGCTGGCCAAGAAGGGACAAGGCTCCTATGGCGAGATGATGCTTTGCTACGCTATTACCAATACCTTGACAGAGTTTCCGGAAATTAAACGGGTACAGATTCTGATAGAAGGTAAAAAGGCTATTACCTTGAGTGGTCATATGGATATTGAGGATCCGCTGACGCGTAATACGACTTTATTGTAAAAACAAAGAAGCGGTACTGGTAATTCTGGTGCCGCTTTTTCAAATTATTGATTACTATGGCAAATACTTTTGCCAAATGTGAGGAGAGTTGTTTATGGAAATTTATTTGCAGGACAGCGCTGCAACGGAAGCCTTGGGAAGGCTTTTGGGCAAGCATGCAGCAAGCGGTGATGTGTACTGCCTGAGCGGAGATCTGGGAGCAGGCAAAACGCTGCTCAGCCGCGGTGTTGCTGTAGCCTTGGGTGCTGCGGCTGAAGATGTCAACAGTCCGACCTTTGCCATCATGAATGTCTATCAGGGGCGTGAGCTGGAAATAAGGCATTTTGATTTATATCGCCTCAACCGTCCGGAAGAGCTGGAGGACATTGGCTTTGAGGAATATGCCGGAGGCGATGGCGTAACCTTGATTGAATGGGCTGAGCTGTTCAAGGAGGAGCTGCCGGAGGAATATCTGCAGATTACATTGCTGCATGATGGTGAAGGCCGTCGTGCTGTGCTGCAGGCTCAGGGTGAAAGATATGAAAAACTGCTGCAGGAGGTAGAAGAAGATGCTGACTTTAGCAATTGATACGGCTACTAAGGTGTGCACGATTGCTTTATGCCGTGATAAGGAAATTTTAGCTGAATATACGATAAATATGGGGATGACACACAGTGAAGGACTGCTGCCGCAATTAGACCAGCTGCTGCAGCGTACCGGTGTGCAAAAGCAGGACATCGAGCTTTTGGCTGTCAGCATGGGCCCCGGTTCCTTTACCGGTTTGCGTATCGGTCTGGCAACGGCAGAGGCTATGGCCTACAGCTGGCAGTGCTGTCTGCACGGTGTTGATACTTTAAAGGCTATGGCTTATAATATTCAGCTTGAAGGCAGGGTGCTGTCACCGGTGCTGGATGCGCAAAAGGGCAATTTTTATCAGGCCTTATATGAATGGCGCAATGGTGAGCTTGTAGAGCTTGCACCTGTTGAGGTTGTCAGTGCGGAAAAAGCGTTGGAAAGAATTGCCCTGCAGGGAATGCCTGCGCTGCTTTTGGGCGAGTGCAGCAAGCTCGCAAAAAACGGTCTGCCTGATTTTATCAGCGTAGCACCGGAAGCATTGCGTATGCCTAAAGGCAGCTCTGTTGCTTTGGCTGCGTTAGCAGAATTTGATGCAGAAAACGATAAGAAAATTTTTGGCCTGGAGCCATACTATATCAGAAGATCGGAGGCTGAGGAATTGTGGGAGAAGAAGCACAAGCAACAATAAGCTTCAGAGCAATGACGGAGGCAGATATTCCGGCTCTTGTTACCATTGAGGCACAATCCTTTTATGATGCCTGGAATGAGAATATGTTGCGTAATGAAATAGCTAATGAGCTGACTACCTATCTGGTGATGGAATGTGCCGGTAAGTTAGTCGGTTATGCAGGCTTCTGGCTGGTGGCTGGCGAAGCACAGATTACGCGTGTGGCTGTTGCTGAGGAGGAGCGCGGCCAAGGCTATGGTACACGCCTGACGGCAGCAATGGTGAACAAGGCCTGGGAGCTTGGTGCTACGGCGATGACGCTGGAGGTGCGTGAGGGCAACATTGCCGCGCAGAAGGTTTATCTGACCTGTGGCTTTGCCAGCGAGGGCATTCGTCCGAATTATTACGAAGACAATCATGAAAATGCAGTTATAATGTGGCTGTATAAAGAAGGAGCAGGCCATGAATAAAGAGCAGAAGGATGTATATATTTTAGGTATTGAAAGCAGCTGTGATGAAACTGCGGCTGCCGTAGTAAAGAACGGCCGTGAGGTACTGAGCAATATTATTTCCTCACAAATCGTTATTCACCGTAAATTTGGCGGTGTTGTGCCGGAAATTGCTTCACGTAAGCATATTGAAAATATTATGCCTGTTATTGATGAGGCTTTATCTCAGGCAGGCGTCGGCATGGAGCAGATAGACGCTGTTGCCGTTACCTATGGACCTGGTCTGGTCGGCGCGCTGCTTGTCGGCCTTTCGGCCGCCAAGGCGCTGGCCTGGGCAACGGATAAACCGTTGATAGGTGTCAACCATCTTGAAGGCCACGTATTTGCCAATTTTTTGGCAGACAGCGAGCTGAAGCCGCCGTTCATGGCGCTGGTTGTCAGCGGCGGTCATACGGCGCTGCTGAAGGTTACCGGCTATAACAGCTTTGAGCTTTTGGGACAGACGCGCGATGATGCGGCAGGCGAAGCCTTCGATAAGATTGCCCGCGTTATGGGGCTGCCTTATCCCGGCGGTCCGGAAATTGAGCGTCTGGCATTGGACGGCAATGACAAAGCTATTGATTTTCCGGTAGCACGTCTGGATAAGCCTTACGAGTTCAGCTTTAGCGGTCTGAAATCTGCTGTAATCAATTATCTGCACAACCAGCAGCAGGCAGGCCGTGAGGTGAACCGCAGCGACGTGGCGGCATCCTTCCAGCGTGCAGTTGTGGATGCACTGGTTAAGGAAGCTGTGCATGCTATGCAGCATACCGGTTATAATAAAATTGTACTGGCCGGAGGTGTTTCTGCCAACAAAACACTGCAAAACACGCTGGCAAAGGCTATGGAGGGGATTGGCGCCCAGCTGGTACACCCGACACCGATTTTGTGTACCGATAATGCCGTAATGATTGCCTGTCGTGGGTATTTTATGTATCAGACAGGTAGCTTCAGTCCATTGGATTTAAACGCTAATCCATCGTTGAAATTAGGCTAAACAAATGTCTTTTATGGTGTATAAGCCTGTGGATGTTGTGGATAACTTGGAAATATCCATATATAAGCGCATTAATGTTGTGGAAAAGCTTGTGGATATAGTGGATAAAATAGTGGATTAATTAGAAAAAGCTGTGGAAAGGACAACAGCAGGAAGAAGAGGGGAAACATGCTGAGCAATTTAACAGCAGAACAAAGAAACAGTTTACAAGCTATGCCACAGGTGCTCGGCTTGGCAGCAGATATAGCGCATGCTGCTGTGACGATTTATCTGCCGGGAGAAAATAAAAAGTTTTTAAATGTTTATAAGCAGGAACAGCCGATGACTCAGGTTGGCAATGTGCGTCCTGATATGACAGGGCGACGTGTGCGGGCGGTTGAGGAACCGCTTGTAGCGCGTGTGCTGCAGAAAAATGTGCCTGTCAACGGCAAGCGGGAGTGGGCCTTGGGTATGTTCAGCAGCCTGAAGGTTTTCCCGCTGCGCGACAGTCGTGGCCATTGCTATGGCGCTGTAAGCTTTGAAAGTGCTGCTCCTGATGATATTATTATTGCCCAGGCGCTGGAGCTTTTGTGCAGCCTGCGCCAGGATGTGAGCAATAACAATAACTATCGCCGTCTGCTGCCTTCTGACGGTATTATGGTGGTAGATACCAACAGAGTGATTATTGCTGCCAATAATCGTGCGCGACACATGTTTGACGTGATGGATATTTCCAACCTTATTGGCTGCCGTACTAATGATGTTGCTATTAACTGGCCGCTTGTTGGCATGGTTATGGAAACTGGCACGGCAGAAAGCAAGGAGTTTACCATGCATGGGCTGTTGCTTTCTATACGCATTCTTCCGGTAATACCAAGGCCGAAGGCTGGTTGTGCAATTGTCATTTTGCAGGATATCACTGAGCTGCGAAAAAAGGACGAGGAGCTGCTGATAAAATCTGTCGTAATCAAAGAGATTCATCACCGCGTAAAGAATAATCTGCAGACTATTGCCAGTCTTCTGCGCTTGCAGGAGCGCCGCGCGCAGTGTGATGAAACTAAAATAGTTTTGCGTGACTGCGTCAACAGAGTCAACAGCATCGCAATTGTGCATGAATATCTATCGCAGCAGGATGCTGGTCTGATTGATGTCGGTAAAGTAGCTAAG
Source organism: uncultured Phascolarctobacterium sp. (assembly GCF_902463975.1). Classification (GTDB taxonomy): domain Bacteria; phylum Bacillota; class Negativicutes; order Acidaminococcales; family Acidaminococcaceae; genus Phascolarctobacterium_A. Next base: position 14,582 of record NZ_CABQHJ010000017.1, on the reverse strand, counting down.
GGAATTTATCAGGCGATTATCAGCAGCATGCTGAATCCTGAATTTATGCTGCATGCTGATTTTAAAGCAGATCCTGTACAGCTGCCATCGGACAAGGCGACGAGCATTGCGTTGATTTTAAACGAATTGCTGCAGAATACTATAGAACATGCTTATGAAGGGCGCATGAGCGGCAGTCTGCAGGTGCGTTTTACAGAAGAGAGCAAACAGTACGTTTTGTCAATTGCTGATGACGGAGTTGGTCTTCCGGAAGGTTTTTCCTTAAATAGCAGTCGTCATAGCTTAGGGCTGAAAATAATCAAGACAATGGCGGAAGCAGACCTGCAGGGAAGCTTCCGCTTGACGAATCGTGAGGATGGCGGTACACTTGCTTTAGTAACAATTCCAAAGGAGGGGCTGGAAGATGTTAAATAAACTGAGAATATTATTGGCAGATGACGAAGCTATTTTGCGTCTTGATTTGCGCGAAATGCTGGCAGATGCCGGTCATGACATAGTAGGCGAGGCAGCGAACGGACAGGAGGCAGTGAAGCTGGCTGCAGAATTAAAGCCGGATTTTATCATCATGGACGTAAAAATGCCCGTCATGGATGGTATTACGGCCGCAAAAATCATTGCTGCCGATAATATTGCTCCGGTATTACTGTTGACAGCATACAGTCAGCAGGATATTGTTGAGCAGGCATCTGAGGCAGGCGTTATTGCTTATCTTGTTAAGCCTGTGCGTGAGGAGCAGCTCTTTCCGGCAATGGAGATTGCAGCCAAGCGCTTTCAGGAAATGCAGAAGCTTAATCTGGAGCTTGATAAGCTGAAGGAAAGTCTGGAGACACGTAAGCTGCTGGACCGTGCCAAGGGTATTCTGATGACAGCGCATGGCATGACGGAACAGGAAGCGTATCGTAAGATGCAGCAGTTCAGTATGGCTAAACGTATCAGCCTGAAGGAGCTTGCGGAAAGCATTATTGCCGCGGCGGCGAAGAAACAAGGATAAGCTAAAAGAGCAGTACGAACTGCTCTTTTTTTGTGCTCAAGCAGAATTTTGAACCTGCGAAGCAAAAAAATAGAGCGCTGAAGCAGGTTTTTGAGGGTGTGAAGCTGAATTTGCGACAAATTTGTAAAAAACAGCAAAAAAGTACTTGCATTTTTTCCTAATATGGATATAATAAGAATTGTGGTTAGCACTCGTGATAAATGAGTGCTAATAACCAAGAAGCAAATTACTCTCACGTTAGTAAGAATACTCGAAAGGGGTTATGAAAAATGTTAAATTTAAAACCTTTGGCTGATCATGTTATTGTTGAGGCTGTAGTAGTAGAAGAAAAAACCGCCAGCGGTATTTTCCTGCCGGACACCGCTGTGAAAGAAAGACCGCAACAAGGTAAAGTACTGGCAGTTGGCGCTGGTAAATATGACCACGGCGTATTTGTAAAACCTTCTGTTAAGGTTGGCGATGAAGTAATTTTCGCTAAATATAATGGCACTCCTATTAAACATGAAGGTAAGGAATATCTGATTCTCAATGAGCGTGATTTATTCGCTGTAATCGAGAAATAATTTTTGGCGTTGCAGAAAGCACCGTCTGTGTCGTTATCGGTACTGCACAAAGCACGGCGCAAATCAATATGTAGTTTAATAATAAAGTAACTTAAGGAGCGATATAAAATGGCTAAACAAATCCTGTTTAATGAAGAAGCTCGTCGCAGCCTGGAGCGTGGCGTAAATGCTCTGGCTGACGCTGTAAAAGTAACCCTCGGTCCTAAAGGCCGTAACGTTGTACTGGAAAAGAAATTCGGCGCACCGACCATCACCAATGACGGTGTAACCATTGCCCGCGACATCGAACTGGAAGATCCGTTTGAAAACATGGGCGCACAGCTGGTTAAAGAAGTATCCATCAAAACCAACGATGTTGCCGGCGACGGTACTACAACTGCTACTGTTTTGGCACAGGCTATGATTAACGAAGGCATGCGTAACGTAGCTGCCGGCGCTAACCCGATGGTTCTGAAAAAAGGCATCAAAAAAGCAGTTGACGTATTAGTTGACGAACTGAAAAATGTTTCCCAAAAGGTTGAAACCAAAGCAGCAAAAGCACAGGTTGCTTCTATCTCCGCAGCTGACGACGAAATCGGTAATCTGATTGCTGATGCTATGGAAAAGGTTGGTGACGACGGCGTTATCACTGTTGAAGAATCCAAGACTATGGAAACTCATCTGGAAACTGTTGAAGGCATGCAGTTCGACCGTGGCTACATTTCCCCGTATATGGCAACCGATGCTGATAAAATGGAAGCTGTTCTGAGCAATCCGTATGTATTTATTACCGACAGAAAAATCACCATGATTGCTGACATTATGCCGGTTTTGGAAAAGGTTGTTCAAAATGGCGGCGAACTCTTAATCATCGCTGAAGATGTTGAAGGCGAAGCATTGGCAACCCTGGTTGTTAACAAGCTGCGTGGCACCTTCAAGGCAGTTGCTGTTAAAGCTCCTGGCTTCGGCGACCGTCGTAAAGCAATGCTGCAGGATATCGCTACTCTGACCGGTGCAACCGTTATCAGTGAAGAAGTTGGCCGTAAACTGGACAGCGCAAGCATGGCAGACCTTGGCCGCGCAGGTCAGGTTCGTGTAACCAAAGAATTGACCACCATCGTTGACGGCTTGGGTGATAAAGATGCTATTGCTGCACGCGTTGCTCAAATCCGTGCACAAATTCCGGAAACCACTTCTGATTTCGATAAAGAAAAACTGCAAGAACGTCTGGCTAAACTGGCCGGTGGCGTAGCTGTTATCAAAGTCGGCGCTGCTACCGAAGTTGAGCTGAAAGATAAAAAACTGCGCATTGAAGATGCTCTGAACGCTACCCGCGCTGCTGTTGCTGAAGGCATTGTTGCCGGCGGCGGTACTGCTCTGCTGCAAGTACAGCCTGCTCTGGCAAAAATCAAAGCTACCGGCGATGAGAAGACCGGCGTAGAAATCGTTAAACGCGCTATTGAAGAGCCTGTTCGTCAAATCGCTTACAACGCTGGCCTGGAAGGCGCTGTTATCGTTGATACCATTAAACGCAGCCGCAAGGGCTATGGCTTCAACGCTCTGACCGAAGAGTATGTTGACATGATCGAAGCAGGTATCGTTGACCCGACTAAGGTTACCAGAAGCGCACTGCAAAATGCTGCAAGCATCGCTTCTATGGTTCTGACCACTGAATCCATCGTAGCTGACAAACCTGCTAAGGAAGGCGCTGCTATGCCGGCAATGCCTCCGATGGGCGGCGGCATGCCCGGTATGATGTAAGCTGCAGACCGGATGTCAAAATTGTATAATATAGCTTGAGTAGGCTATAGATTGCACACTCTGTTACTGATTTGGTAGCAGGGTGTGCTTTTTTGTTACAAAAAAGCTGATGTGAAAAATTTTCTGGGTATTAGTGTAGTCTAATTATGTTTTTTTGCTGGCAAATATGCTATAATAATTTCATTCTATAGACAGAAGGAGCTGTTGATAATGGGTGAAGCTGCAGCCGAAAAAGATTTTTACTGGAAGCTGTTTAAATCGACCTTTATAATTAGTGCCTTTACTATCGGCGGCGGTTTTGTCATCATTCCGTTGCTGAAGGCCAAATTTGTTGACGAGTATAAATGGATGGATGATAAGGAAGCGCTGAACCTGGTGGCGATTGCGCAGTCCGCGCCGGGTGTTGTGGCAGCCAATGCGGCAATCAGTATGGGCTACAAGCTTGGCGGTATCCGCGGTACGCTTACTGCTTTGCTGGCAACTATTCTGCCGCCACTGATTACCCTGAGCGTTATTTCCTATGCTTATGATGCCTTTGCGCATAACCAATATATTCAGCTGGTTTTGAAGGGCATGCAGTGCGGTGCGACGGCTATTATTATTAACGTGGCGATTGACCTGCTCAAAAAGGAGCTGAAGAAAAAATTGGCACTGCCGCTTTTGATTATTGTTGGTACCTTTATTGCCAATTATTTCTTTAATGTAAATCTGATGTATGCAGTCGTTGTGGATGCTATTATCGGCTTCTTCCTGCTGCGTGACAAAAAGTACGCGTAAGGAGGCGGCGAGATGTATATTTATTGGGAGCTTTTCTGGAGCTTTGTCAAGGTTGGTGCCTTTTGCGTCGGCGGCGGTTATGCTTCTATGCCGTTGATTCAGGCTGAGGTTATTGAAAATCATGCATGGATGACTATGCCGCAGTTTATTGATATTTTTACTATTTCGCAGATGACACCGGGTCCTATCGGTATCAATGCGGCGACGTTCGTCGGTACAAAGGTTGCAGGCTTGCCCGGTGCTGTTGCGGCAACTGTGGGCTTTGTTTTCCCTTCGGTGTTTATTGTACTGGCACTCGCAAAATTATTCTTTAAATATGGCGATATCGGTCCGATTCGCGGTATTCTGAACGGCCTGCGTCCTGCGGTTGTGGCACTCATCTGCTCTGCCGGATTAAGCTTTGTAATGCTGGCGCTGTGGAATACTGAAACACTGCCGAATGATTTTACCAAGGTGGATTTGCTTGGCTGTATCGTGCTGCCGATTTCCCTGTGGTGTATCCGTCATAAGGTAAGCGTTATCCGTACCCTGTGCATGAGCGGTGTTTTGGGCTTAATTTTGGGTATCGCGGGTATTCGCTGATATTTACTGTAATAGCGCGCTGCGCTGTGAGCTTTGGCTCGCGGCATGGCGTGCTTTTTGTTATATTGAAGTTAACTTCTGCAAATTAACGGTTGACGCAAGCGAAATTCTGCTATATAATAGATACAGTTAACTAACGAATGGCGTCGGTTAACTACTAAGGTTAGGGATGTGAATTACAATGCAAAAGATTATTGCACTGGCCGAGAAGGTTTTGAACGGTCAGGATATTACTAAAGAAGAAGCTGAATTTTTGATTAACGTGAGCGATGACGACACCATGCTGCTTTTAGCTATGGCTGATAAGATTCGCCAAAAATATGCCGGCGATGCTGTTGATTGCTGTGCAATCATCAACGGCCGCAGCGGTAAATGCAGCGAGAACTGCAAGTTCTGCGCACAATCCGCACATTATCATACCGGTGTTAAGGAATACGGTCTGCTGAGCGAAGAGGAAATCTTCAATGCAGCTAAAAAAGCTAAGGAAGCAGGTGCTGTACGCTTCTCCATCGTTACCAGCGGTCGTGGACAGAGCAAGGCTGATGACTTTGAAAACATCTGTCGTACCCTGAAACGTATTAAAGAAGAACTGCACATTGAGGTTTGCGCTTCTTTGGGCATTTTGACTGTAGAGCAGGCAAAAGAGCTGCGCAAGGCTGGCGTAACCCGCTATCATTCCAATCTGGAAACCGCAGGCAGCAACTTCCCGAATATCTGCACTACTCATACCTATGCTGATAAATTTGTTACCATCAAAAATGCACAGGCTGCCGGCCTGCGTGTTTGCAGCGGTGGTATTTTAGGACTTGGCGAAACACGTGAGCAGCGTGTAGAATGGGCCTTCACTCTGAAGGAGCTTGGTATTGACAGCGTACCTCTGAATATGCTGACTCCGATTCCGGGCACTCCGTTTGAAAACAACAAACCGCTGCCGCCGCTGGAAATTCTGCGTGCGTTCGCTGTTTTCCGTTTTGTTCTGCCGAAGGCACAAATCCGTACCGCAGGCGGTCGCGAAGTAAACCTGCGTGACCTGCAGGCACTGGCACTCAATGGCGGTGCAAGCGGCATTATGATCGGCGGTTATCTGACTACTGCCGGCCGCGGTACTGACCGCGATATGCAGATGCTCAAGGATCTTGATCGTCCGCGCAGCATGCCGAATCTGGATTAATTAGTTTTCCATGAATTTTTAATACAATCTTACACCTTAAAATCTCAAAAAGATAAGCAGACTGGAGTTGCGACCAGTCTGCTTATTTTTTTATGCGTGCGTGATAACGCACCGTCTTCCGCATCATCAATCTTTCGACGTATGAGAAATCCATATCATCAATCCATCATTTATTTGCGGACGCACTGCCCTCTACGGCAAATTTTATGATATAATATAAATTACTAATGACTTTCAAGAGGTGAAGCAAAATGCAGTCACACTTTCTTATTATTACCGGTATGTCCGGTGCAGGCAAAACGCAGGTTGTGCGTACCCTGGAGGATTTAAATTTCTTTTGCATTGACAATTTGCCGGCGACCTTGATTCCTAAGTTTGCGGAGCTTTGCCGTCAGACTTCGGAGGAAAAGGTAGCTCTTGTTGTTGATATCCGTGGCGGACGCTTTTTTGATAAGCTGCTGCAGGTTTTGGATGAGATGGAGGCCAGCGGCCAAAAATATGAGCTGCTGTTTTTGGATGCTTCCGATGCGACACTGGTGCGCCGTTACAAGGAAACGCGTCGTCGTCATCCCTTGGGTGAGCGCAATACCTTGCTGAAGAATATTACCTGTGAGCGTGAATTGCTTGATCCGCTGCGCGAAAAGGCTACGCATATTATTGATACCTCAACGCTGACTACGGCACAGCTGAAGGCTAAGGTAACAGAAATGTTTGGCGAGGGCTCTTCTAAAGAGCGTATGGGCATTGTTGTGCGTTCGTTCGGCTTCAAGCATGGTCTGCCGCTGGACAGCGATCTGGTTCTGGATGTGCGTTTTTTGCCGAATCCGTTTTATGTGGAGGAGCTGCGCAATATGACCGGCAACGACCGCCCGGTAGCGGATTTTATCTGCCGCTATCCGCAGACCTTCCAGTATCTTAAGCTTGAGGAGCAGCTGCTCGATTTTCTTGTACCGCAATATATTAACGAAGGCAAGGCACAGCTTGTTATCAGCGTCGGCTGCACAGGCGGACAGCACCGCAGCGTTTTTATTGCCAATAAATTGTACGAATATCTGCGTGAAAAGGGTTACAGCGTTGATGTGACGCATCGTGATATTCCTCACAGAAAGTAAGGGAGGAGCCTAATGGGTTGGATTAGTTGGCTGTGTCCCGGCATTAATTTGAAGCGTTGGCTGCTGCTTTTTGCAGTAGGTGTACTTTTATGTGCGTTGGGACTGGCTTTGTTTTTTAATTATCAGCTGATGGGCAAGGCGGAAGAGCTGCTCTTCCAGATGACCTATCTGACAACAGGACGCTATTCAAACGGCCTGATTATGACGATGGGCGTGGGCTTTCTTATCGTGGGCTTCGCTATTATGGTGTACGGAACACGTCGCTTAATCAGCTCGGTAGTATCTGTTGTAGTGCCTGACAAAAACGGTTCATTGATGGAAACGATTTTTATGCAGCGCAAGCTGACGCGTGGCCCGGCAATTACCGTTGTCGGTGGCGGTACCGGTTTGTCGACGCTTTTGCGCGGCATGAAGTATATCACTAATAACTGTACGGCCGTAGTAACAACTGCTGATGACGGCGGTTCTTCCGGTCGTCTGCGCAAGGAGCTGGGTATTATTCCTCCCGGTGATTTGCGTAACTGCCTGACGGCTCTGGCTGACCGCGAGCCGCTGATGGAGCGCCTGATGCAGTATCGCTTCCAGGGTGATTCCCCACTGGCAGGTCACTGCTTTGGTAACCTGTTCATTGCGGCGATGGCGCAGGCTGAAGGCGGCATGGAGGCCGGACTGAATGCTACGAGTCAGATTTTGAAGGTGCGCGGCAGAGTTATTCCGTCTACCTTGGAGAATATTCAGCTGCAGGCACGTATGACAGACGGCACTATTGTGACAGGTGAATCGGAGATTCCCAAGGTGCGCAAGCAAATCAAAAAGATGATGATGCTGCCGGCGGATGCGCAGGCAGCAAATGGTGCGATAGAGGCTATTTTAAACGCAGATGTACTTATTTTTGGCCCTGGCAGCCTGTATACCAGTGTTATTCCTAATCTTTTGGTAGAAGGAATCCGCGATGCTGTTGTCAGGTCCAACGCCATCAAAATCTATATCTGCAATGTTATGACACAGCCTGGCGAAACTGACGGCTATGGTGCTTATGACCATGTGCAGGCGTTGGTTGACCATGTCGGTACGCAGTTTTTGGATTACGCTATTGTAAATTCCCAGGATGTTACGTCAGAGCAGCTGCGTCAGTATGATGCAGAGGGCTCACGTCCGATTACGCCGGATATTGATAAAATCCGCAGTCTGGGAATTACGGTTGTACCGGCGCGTCTGATAAGCAAGGATGATTTGGTGCGCCATGATCCGCGTAAATTAGCGCGTGTACTTATTGCTTTGATTTATCGTCTGCGTCTTTTTGGGCGCGGCATGCAATTTTTTGATTACTTCTTTATGCGTGCAGGCATGAAGAAGCTGTATAAACAAAAATGAAACCAGACGCTGTAGTCTACAGGCTGAGAAGGGAGGAGTCTGCTTGTCTTTTTCCAATGATGTAAAAAATGAATTATCTCGTATAGAAACTAACGATGCGACCGGTGACAAAGCAGAGCTGCTCGGTCTTTTGCGTATGAGCGGTGCAATTGTTATCCGCGGTATGAATATAGGGATCCACTTTTCAACAGAAAATGCTGCTTTGGCCAGACGTGTACTGCAGCTGTTGAAAAGCAATTATCAAGTGCAGACGGAGGTAGTTATTACCCGTTCACGCCGCTTGAAGAAGAATAACCGTTATCAGGTACATGTAGTGCCGGCGCCTCAGGTAAGCAAGGCGCTGAACGAGCTGCAGCTCTTAAGTGTAGAGGGCGATTTGAAAAATCCGCTGCTTTCGCATCATGAAGGCAAGCGTACCTTTTTGCGCGGAGCCTTTTTGGGCGGCGGCAGCATCAGCCGTCCGGCCAGTGATTACCATCTGGAGATGGTTACCGGCAACGAGGATTTTGCTCATACGATTATTAAGGTTATGCAGAGCTTTTCCTTGAAGGCCAAGCTGACCGACAGAAAAAATGAGTATATTGTTTATCTGAAGGATGGCGAAAGCATTATCAGCTTTTTGAGCGTTATCGGCGCGCACAATGCGATGATGGAGCTGGAAAATGTCCGCATTGTCAAGGAAATGCGCAATAATGTCAACAGAGCAGTTAATTGCGAAACTGCGAACCTGAACAAGGTGGTTAAGGCTGCCGTGCGTCAGGTAAGCTGCATCCATTATATTGATGAGCATATGGGCTTGAGCGAGCTGCCTCAGGGATTGCAGGATACGGCGCGTCTGCGACTGCAGTATCCGGATGTATCGTTAAATGATTTAGTGGAATACTCCGGTGGTTTGGGTAAATCCGGCATAAATCATCGTTTGAAAAAGCTGCAGGATATTGCAGTAGGTTTAGGTATGGAATTGGAGAAAGCAGATAAATGATTAAGAAAGTATGCTTAGTATTCCTGGCGCTGGTTGTCGTACTTTTGGCGGCTGCAGGTGTTGCATGGAAGCTTAACGGCGAGCGTTGGCAGCAGGAATATGCGGCCTTTAGGAAAACCGGTGCACCGGTACTGATGTATCACGCTGTCGGTCCGGAAGAAGGCGCAGACTGGCCTAGAACGCTTATTATGAAGCCGGAGCTGTTTGAAGCGCATTTGAAGTACCTGAAGGAGCAGGGCTACACGATTGTGACGGTAGCAGAGCTGGCAGAGCGTCTGCAGCAGGGAAAAAGTGTAGATAAGTATGTTGCCTTGAGCTTTGATGATGGCTATAAGAATAATCACAGTGTAGTGTTGCCGTTACTAAAGAAGTATGATGCCAAAGGTTCTTTCTTTGTCATCAATAGGGACATCGGCGATGAGCTGCATATGAATGAGCAGGAAATCAAGGAGCTTATTGCTGCCGGTATGGAGCTTGGCTCGCATACCTACAGCCATAATCCGCTGGCTGCTATTGATGAAAAATATCTGGTATGGGAAACGGATACGTCACGTTATTGGCTGAAGAAGAAATTCGACGGCTATATTGTGCGTACCTTGGCTTATCCTAACGGCAGCTATAATGACAGGGTTATCGCTGCAGCGAAAAAATATGGCTTTTACAGGGCGCTGACTGGTCATGTAGGTGTCAATACGGCGGCTACGTACCAAAAGGCACCTTTTGAAATGTACCGTGTAACCGTTGCCGATGACGGAAACGGACTCGAGGGCTTTAAGAGACGCTTAGAGCAGGCATATTTCTTCGGCTTTTTGCAGACGAAGGGCATTGATATCAATATTGTGCGCGACATATTTGTGCGCTAAGGAATATTTAGGGAGACGGTTGTCTCCCTTTTCTTTTGCATATAAAGTTAACCATAAAAATAAATCGGTTGACAATGAGCGGAAATTAGCGTATCCTATAAACTATGAACTGTAACAAAGGTTACAGAAGCTTTGGAGGCGTAAATTATGCATTTGAGTACGAAGGAACTGATTTTATGCGCATTGTTTATTGCGCTTATTACTGTGGGAACGTTTATTAAAATTCCGGTAGGCACTGATGTCTATACATTGCAGTTTTTGTTTACTTTGCTGGCCGGTCTGCTGCTCGGACCGCGTCTAGGCGCGATTGCTGTTGGTACATATGTTGTGATGGGCCTGGTGGGCATTCCTGTTTTTGCATCCGGCGGTGGTCCCGGTTATATTGCACAACCGACCTTCGGCTATCTGCTGGGCTTTATCGTACAGGCTTGGGTAAATGGTGCCTGGGCACGCAAGGCTAAGCAAATCAATTTCCGCAGCCTGATAGAGGCAAATCTTGCCGGTATGGTAATTGTTTATCTGTTCGGTCTGGTGTGGTTCTATGTTGTGTCCAATTATATAATCAATGCACCGATTTCCGTGTGGGCGGTTATCTGGTACTGCGGTATTCTGCAGGTTATTCCGGATGTTGTGCTCTGCGTTGGTGCAGCGATGCTGGGTGTGCGCGGTTATAAGGCCGGCATTTGGCTTAAGGCATAAAAAAGGCAGTCCTGGCAATCTTTTAAAAAGATTGCCGGACTGCTTTTCGCTTTTAAAATGCTTTTAGAAGGTCTTCTGCAGGAAGGCGTCCAGGGAAGCTTCGTTCATGCTGCCGACTGTACTTGCAACTATGCGGCCATCGGCGCTGATAATATATGATGCAGGGATAGCGTCAATGCCGTAGGCTCGTCCGAGTGCTTGGTGGTCACCATAGGCGGCAGGGAAGGTGTAGCCCTTGCTTTTAATGAAACGTGCCGGTTCCTGTTCGTTATCATCTACGCTGAGGATAACAAAATGCATTCTGTCTTTATACTCGGCATATTTCTTTTCGATGTGCGGCAGCTCGCCGACACAGGGAGGGCACCAGGTCGCCCAAAAATTGATGAAGACAGGCTTACCCTTTAAGTCATTCAGACGCATGGTTTTGCCACTGCCTAACTCTTTGTAGCTGAAATCAGGTGCGACTTCAGCAGATGAGGCCTTCGCAGTGCTCATCTGCGGTTTGCTGTCGGCAGTTTTATCGGAGAAGGGACAGCTGCAGCCTGCGGTAAATAATAGCAATGCAGTCATAGATAAGGTTAGCAGAAATTTTTTCATGTTGACCTCCTTATAGGGATAAGAGAAAAATGATGTATATAAATTAAAACTTTTTGCCGAGAGAGATGGCCTTTACCGGGCAAACCTTGCGGCATTCACCGCAGGCGATGCATTCACTGTCGCCTACATGTTGACAATCCATCTTGCAGTGGTCCATACAGAGATTGCAGTTGATGCACTTGACATGGTTAACCTTCATGCCAAAGAGGGAGATTTTATTAAAAATTCCGTAGATGGCACCTAAAGGGCAGATGAAGCGGCAGAAGGGGCGATAGATGAAGATGGCTGCCAGCACAGTCAGGCATAACAGTGTCAGCTTCCAGATAAACAGCTGGCCCAAAAGCTCACGAAGCTGTGGCTTGAAAAATGCCAGAGGCAGAGCAGCCTCCAAAGTACCTGCGGGGCAGATAAATTTACAGAAGGCAGGCACGCCGCTGCCTGTGAATTGATAAAAGGCCAAAGGCAGCAGCAGGAGAAAAATCAATGCAATAAAATATTTTAGATAGCTTAGCAGATAGGTGAAGCGGTTGCGTTGCAGCTTTGGCGTAGAAATTTTGTAGAGCAATTCCTGCACGAGGCCGAAGGGACAGCCCCAGCCGCAGATAAGACGCGCAAAGATTAACGCAAAGAGCAGAATAAAGCCCAGCACATAGAAGGGAATGCGTAAAAATACACCGCTGAGCGAGCTTTGCAGCGAACCAAGCGGGCAGGAGCCTAAGGCTCCGGGGCAGGAGTAGCAGTTCAAACCCGGCAGGCAGATATTCTTGCTGCTGCCCTTCCAGATGTTGCCGGTGGTAAAGCCTGCAAAATTGCCGTTATATAGGAGGGCGGTGCAAATTTGTACAAGCTTACGTTTAACCAATGCCGATACACTCCAGACAAATTGTTGCTGCCTTGCGCCAGACAGCAAGATATTCTCTTTGGCTGATACCATACGCCAGCATGGCAGCGGCACTCAGAAGGATTAAGATACGTGTAGTTTTCATAGCAGGCCTCCTATATAATTTCTAAGAACATTCTAGCATATACGGAGAATTTTTACTATGAATGCATGACTATACATTATTGAAGTCGGGTAGTAAATAGCAAGGAAAAATATTAAATTATCTCTATCCATGAAATTATGGCTAGTTTTAAGGCAGTAATGTATTATTTACAGGATAAAATGGAAGATGATGAGACAATAGAAGGATTTAATAGTTTCTGTAAATGATTAACTTAAAAAAATCCTTGCAAAATAAGCTAAAACAGGGTAAAATAAAGCAAGTACTAATATATTTTTTTGGAGGTAATCGTTATGCGTAAACACATTAAAACTGTTAATAAAGCAATGCTGAACAAAACTCTGCGTACCGGTGGCTGCGGCGAGTGCCCGGCTTCCTGCCAATCCGCTTGCAAAACTTCCTGCACCGTTGGCAACCAGGTTTGCGAACACTGCAAATAATATCTGAGCTTAATGCAGCTCCCTGTCTGGTGCAGGGGGCTGTTTTACTATCTATGCAAAAAAGAAAGGTTGGAATACATGCTGATACATAAAATGCGTCTTGATGATAATATGGCTGTGCTGGATATCAACAGCGGTGCCGTTCATCTTGTAGACGATGTTATTTACGATTTACTTGATTATTATGATGGCAGCAACGATGCTGAGGCTATGGCTGCTTTGAAGGATAAATACAGCGAAGAGGATTTGCGCGATGCATTGGAAGAAATGCACGGCCTGCAGGATGAAGGTCTGCTTTTCAGCCCTTCATTTGACGTGCCGCCGACTTTTGCAGAAAAGCCGATTGTAAAATCCCTGTGCCTGCTTGTAACTCATGACTGCAATCTGCGTTGCGGTTACTGTTTTGCTGACACCGGTTCTTTTGGTGGCTGCCGTCAGCTCATGAGCAAGGAAACTGCGGAAAAGGCTATCGAGTTTGCTATTGAAGGCAGCAAGAAGCGCCATAACCTGGAGCTGGATATGTTCGGCGGTGAACCGCTGATGAATTGGCCGGTTGTTGTGCATATCACAGAATATGTACGCCGTCGCGAAAAAGAAACCGGCAAGAATATTAAACTGACTTTGACAACCAATGGTACTCTTTTAAATGATGATAATATCAAATTCCTCAACGATAACCGCGTTATGCTGGTTCTGAGCCTGGATGGCAAGAAGGAAACTCATGATGCTATGCGTCCTTTCCCGAACAAAGCTGGCAGCTATGATGCAGCAGTACGCGGCTTCAAAAAGGTAATTGACAGCCGTGAGGGCAAAAACTACTATCTGCGCGGAACCTATACCCATTTCAGCACCCACTTCTGTGAAGACGTGCTGGATATGACTAAGGTGGGCAAGGAGATTTCCGTAGAGCCGGTAGTAGGCATTGATGAACCTTGGGTATTGACTGAGGAAGATTTGCCGGTTATTTTCGATGAATATGATAAGCTGGCTCGTGCATATCTGGAGCGTCGTCGTGAAGGTAATCCCTTTGACTTCTTCCATTTTAATGTAGCACTTGATAATGGTCCGTGTGTTGCAAAGCGTCTGGCTGGCTGCGGCGCAGGTCATGAATACTATTGCATTACTGCTGATGGCGATATTTATCCGTGCCATCAGTTTGTAGGCCGTGAACAATATAAGATGGGTACCTTGGATACTGGTATTGTTACACCTGAGATGGTGCAGAAGTTCCGTCATACCCATGTTCTTACTAAGCCGGAGTGCAGCAAATGCTGGGCACGCTTCTTCTGTAGCGGTGGCTGCCACGCCAATGCGGATTTAATTAACGGTGATATTACCAAGCCGTATGAGTATGGATGTCGCCTGCAAAAGAAACGTCTGGAGAATGCTATCATTGTTCAGGCTGTTCTGTCTGCCGAAGCACAGGAAGGCGAGGACCTGCGTCCGCATATCAACAATTTCACTTACGAAAAATAATAGCTTTTTATTAGTGCGCTCTGCGAAAGCAGAGCGCATTTTTACGTTTTCATCGATAATAGTGAAAAATGCCGGAAAAAACAAGCAGGAAATTTGCTGCTGAGAAAGAAAAAATCTCGAAAATTTTTCGGGAGAAAGTGATTTTTTTACGCAAAATTTGCCGTTTTTCGGTAGAAAATCTAACTTTTTTTGAGATTTTTTGAAGAAATTT
>NZ_CABQHJ010000016.1:0-57624 GCF_902463975.1 uncultured Phascolarctobacterium sp. | reverse complement strand
TGCGTGCGCTGGATATCAGCATCGCCAATATCAAAAAATATTTGGAGAACCGCAGCAAAGAAAATTTTCTGCAGCTGCTGCAGGAAAAAACAGCGGAATGTCAGGCCATTATCCGCAGTAATCAGGAAATCTGCGACACCATCGAGCGCATCAAGGACGATATGCATGTAAAGGAGCTTAACCCCTGCCGTCATCTTACTCTCAGCTGGCAAAATGACCGTCTCCTGCGCCTGACGCCGCTTGCGGAAAGTGATGACGGGAAAAGCCGCATTACTAAATTTGCCCGCCACGGACAGCGACGCGCACATCACAAGGGAGCACTGCCTAATCATGCAGGCTGGGTTTTAGACCAGGAAAGCTTTTTTAAAAAGCATGAATTTCAACGTTCACAGGCATATTTTTCCTGCGTTACCAGTGCAACCAAGCACAAGCAATCCATCAAAATGACGTTGCCTGCCGGTCTGTATCTGGAAATTATTTTTTCTGGTACCTTCTGCGAGAACGCTGAAAAACTTTCTAAGCGTATCGAACACTTTTTGCAGGCCAATGATTTGGAGCCTGTCGGCAATATCTATATTCTGCCCTTGGAAAACCATTGGTTCTCCTGTGACTGTGAGCAATACGTCAATAAAATCTTTTTGAAGGTTATAGACAAGAATATGCCCTCACTGACGTAAAAAGCTGCCGCATCGACTGATGCGACAGCTCTTTTTTGTGCTTATTTGTGGTGGCAGTGACCGCTGGTCTCGCCATTCATGATTTTGCGGAAAACCTCATGCGCTTCGTCTGCGCTCTTACCGCTTTCCAGTGCTTTTTTCATATGCACCATGGCAGTGCGATACTTAGCATGTGCTTCATCCTGCGGAATGGACTCAATGTCCATCGGGTTGAACTCCATTACCTTTTTGAAGATAGCATGGATTTCGTCGCTGGATTTACCTGCCTTTTTAGCAGCCTCTACGTGCTTCATAGCGCTTTCATAACGATGCTTGCCGTGCGGATCAGTCGGAATTTCAAATTTCGGATGCATATTATTCACCTCGCTTCCTTTGATTACAACCATAATATACACTATATTGCTGCTATAAGGTCAAGTGCATATTTATATTTTTCTCACCTGAAACTAGCTCTCTTTTGCAGTCTGATGCAAGCGTTGGGCGATAATTTTGTTAAACTGCTGCTGCCAGGAGGCCAGCATAGAAGCCAAAGTGCCTTCATTTATAATCTCAGCTTCAACATTATATTGTTCTGCAATAGCCTGCAGCAGCTTCTGCCCTGCCAGCTGCATTTCATTAGCGCTGATAAGCTCCCACAAATGCTGATCCAGAAGGTGTGCATACAACGAAGTATATACCAGCATTATATCTTCTTTAGCCAGCTTTTCGGCTGCCAGCAGATATTCCGGCTTCACTACTACTGCGTCCTGCGCGCTGTAGGACTGCCACATATCCCCCGCCTTGATGTCAAAACGCTTGAGGCGGCGGAAAACATCGTGCTGCTTCGCCGGAGTCAGTCCGGACTGCTTGGCGAGCGCTTTTTTAACTGCGTTCTTCACTGTCTTGCCGATAAGCTCGCCCAACTTGGAATGCTTACCCGCGCCCTCCATATACAGCTCGCTTTCGCTGTTGGCAATAATAATCGTCTGGTCTGTGCCGGAGCCGGTAGCGATACCATTAGAGTATTTACTGCCCTCCAGCAGCTCCTGAATGGCAGCAGTCTTGGCCTCGGTGCAGGTCACTAGGGCACGCGCCATTGTTCCAGCAGGCATATCGCAGTCCAAAAGCAGCATAATGTTGATTGTTCCGTACTTCGGCTTAGGCATAGGCTTATAGTAGTCAGCAGGGTCACCTGCGCGCCCGCCATTTGTTTCGATGCCACCGGTTACAATAGCAGTCACCGTCAGCTCCTTAAAACTCAATGTCTCTACCACAGCGTTTTCCATGCTTGCCGCCGTACCCATGCCGCTCACCTTGTCCGGGTCCAGCGACAGGCGCTTGGATACAAGGCGCATGTGCTCCACATAGGTATCCGCCAGCATTTCGCAGGGCATACCTGCTCCCTGCTTGGCATCATAATTATATACGGCAGTGTAATCATCATGGTAGCCGCCATTATAAAGCGAGGTGCTTAATACCTTGCGTTCTCCCTGAAAATAGATGACGATGCTTTTATCATAAAAGTAAACCTTATCGCCTGTTGATAGGTTGCATAAATGCTCCGACATAATCAGCCTCCTTGAATGTGTATAATATAGAAGATAGTTTACAGTATATAGTAGTAGTAGTGTCAAGTAATTCACTTAAATTTTCTAATTGTGAAATTGCTTTAGAGCTGTTAAAAGTTCGGAAAGTGCTGCATATAGTGCTTCTACTATCAAGATTTTTGTAGCAAATTACTTTAGCACGCTAAAAAATCTCGTTTTGTGTTAAAATAGACGTAGAAAAAATCTCGTTTTGTGTAGATTTTCGCTGTTAAAAAATCTCGTTTTGTGTTAATGCGTGCTCAGGAAAATTTTCTATCTACTACTAACAGCCTTGAAAAAATGCTATAATATAAGAAAATACGAATTACGATGTATATGCATAACGAACGAGAGGAGGCTATACTCCATGCAAAATAAATTACCTTTGCCTATCGGCGCATCGAATTACAAGCTCGTAAGCACGGAATACTATTATGTCGATAAAACGCTTCTGATTAAAGAGCTTCTCGACGAACGCGCTGTCATTACCCTCTTCACGCGCCCCAGACGTTTCGGCAAAACGCTGAATATGGACATGCTGCGCACATTCTTTGAAAAGACACCTGAAGATACCAGCAAATATTTCAAAGATAAAAAAATTTGGCAGGCAGGCGAAAAATACACAAGTCAGCAGGGAAAATATCCTATTATTTTTCTTTCTCTAAAGGACGTTAAATTTTCTAATTGGGAAATTGCTTTAGAGCTGTTAAAGGAAGTCATCAGAAATGAATATGCCAGACATCCAGAGCTAGAAAAAAGCACTGAACTCACTAAGGCTGACACAAACCTTTATCAAAAAATCGTCAATGACACTGCCTCTGATGCCAATTATCTTTTCAGTCTCGGCGCTCTCAGCAGAATGCTCCATGCACATCACAAGCTTGCGCCTATTATTATTATTGATGAATATGATACACCTATTCAGGAAGGCTATGTCAATAGCTATTATCAGCAGGTGGTTGAGTTTATCAGAATTCTTTTTTCCTCTGCACTCAAAGACAATCCCCATGTTACGTTGGCAGTTCTCACAGGCATTTTGCGCATCGCCAAAGAAAGTATTTTCAGCGGACTGAATAATATTCGTATATATTCAGTTCTTGATACTCAGTTCAGTAATTATTTCGGCTTTACTGCCGAAGAAGTACAGACTATGGCAGATTATTATCATGCTGTTGATAAGCTCCCAGAAATTCAACAATGGTACGATGGGTATAAGTTTGGCAATACGGAAATTTATAATCCTTGGTCTGTATTGTACTATTTCGGCAACAACTGTACAGCTCTACCCTATTGGGTGCAGACCTCTGGTAATGCAGTTATTCATGAGATATTGCAAAACCTCAACACCGATACCTGTGAAAGTTTAAGAGAATTATTAAATGGTATTACTTTAGACTCCATAATCAACACAAATATCATTTATCCTAATCTAAAGGACATGGAAAGTAACATTTTTAGCTTCCTGCTCATGACAGGCTATCTAAAATCCGTTAACACTACTATAGATGACCAAGGTACGTATATCTGCCAGCTTGCTATTCCCAATAAAGAGGTTCAAAGCGTTTATTGCAATGAAATACTCTCCCTATTAAGTAACCATATCGGAGAAAATATCGTCCACACGCTTAACCAAGCATTAGTCACTAAAAATACTGCTTCCCTCAAAATAGCTTTAAAAACATTTCTCATGGAATCCATAAGCTATTACGACGGTTTGAAGGAAAACTATTATCACGGTTTGCTTCTAGGCATGAGTATTATTTTTTCTTCTGATTATTACCTTCTCTCCAATCGTGAAAGCGGTGAAGGACGCTATGATATCCAGTTACAGCCTAAAACTGCTGCTATGCCAGGCATCATTATTGAAATCAAGGCTGCTAAGGATGCGACGGAAGAAAAGCTGAAAGCTTTGGCAGCTAACGCCTTAGCGCAGATTGAAAGCAAAAAATATGATACAGAGCTACGCAAGCAAAGCATCAAAACTATTTACAAATACGGCATTGCCTTCAGTGGCAAGAAAGTAGAAATCGCAACAAATTAAGCTTTAACAACAACAAAACAGCTCCGAAATGCACCCACGCATTCCGGAGCTGTTTTGCTTTATGAAAGTTTATGAGTTTATTTGGAGTGATGCTGCAGCGTTGCCATAGCAGCGCCGCAGCGGAGTATGAAAAAATGAGAGAGCTGAAATTAAGATTAGAACTCGAAGCGAAGACCTGCGTTCAGTTTCCACTTGCGTTCGAAGTTGCCGCCAAAGTCCTTAGCAATATCTGCATACAGATGTGCAGTCTTGCTGAAGTCATAGCTGCCACCAAGCTTCATTTCCATCCAGGTTTCTTCACCATTGAAGCTGGTGTGTTTTCTGTCGCCATCGTTTGCAAAGTAGCTTGCGCTGATGTCACCATTAAACTCATGCGCTGCGAACAGGCCTGCATACAAACGACCTTTTTCGCTCTTCATGCCTGCTTCAAAGCCCAGTCTGCCTACGAAGCTGCTATAGCTGTCCTGAGAAATCTGCATTTCAGCGCTGCCAGTAGATGCAGTGTAGTCCTTGGCGCCTACCTGAGACCAGGTCAGCTGTGCTTTCGGAGTGAAGTAGGTATCCTCATCACCGAAGGTCTTGCCATATTCCATAGTCAGGCCGTAAGCATTGGCTTTGTAATCGCCATGGAGCTTCATGCTGCGGATTTCGTTGTATACGTCATATTCGTTTTGAACACGGCCAACCTTCGCTGCTACACGGAAGTAAGCATTATTTTCATAGTTCTTCACGCCGTATACGCCCAGGCTGTACATCTGGTTGTCGCCATTGCCACCCAGCAGGTAGTTGGAATCGCCATTGCGGTAGTCAAACGCTACGCCAGTGTGCCAGCCGTTTGCTGCAGCCTTGTCATAGCCAACCTGTACACCATAGTAGGTGTTGCTGTCCTTCAAGCCGCTTACATCGGAGCTGGTCTTGCCGCCCAATGCTTTGGCGAACATACCGTCTTCATCAGCCAAGTCTGCACCGGTGTAGGTGTCCTGCATGTTGTCACGCCAGGTGTGCAGGGAAGTGGTTGCTGCGCTTCTTACGCCCTTCATGACAAAGGTTTCGTAATCGCCTTCGATAATCTGATTCCAGTTTACACTGTCCAGATCATATTGGCCCTTGCCGTTTTCATCCCAATGCAGAGTACCGATGTTTTGGGATTTGCTGGAAGCTGTCAGGCCACCAGCAATCTGTACCTTACCGGTCAGGTTCTCGCCGTTAGCCTCGTGATCGTTGTAGGTAACCTTCTGTGCCAATGCCTTCAAGGTTGCTTCTACAGAATTCTTGTCCTTCATGTTAATGCCGCTGTTGTCGGTGGACAGGATTACGCCGGAGCCTTTTGCTGCCTTGTCGATAATGGTATCGCCGGACTTGTAGTCGCTAACCTTATCGCCTGCACCCTCATGACTGTAGATGAAGGTTTCCCAACCGCTGTAATTAGCAATCTTGACGTCCTTAGTTCTCTTTTGCAGATTAATGAAACCGGTTTCAGCCTCTGTTTTGCCACCATTGAGTGTCAGGCCTTTTGCGGTAGCTGCCGGAGCCTTAGCCATTCTCATCAGGGACATACCTGAAGCTTCGTCCTCGTCATCAGTCAGGTTCCAGGTTGAACCGTTAGCAATGTTCATTACGATGCTGCTGTCAGCATCAACATTATAAGCGCCGGTCAGAGTGGAGTTCTTGTCGTTCAGGCTGATTTCAACATTGCCACCGTTGCTTGCAGTTACGTTACTTTCAATAGTGCCGGTTGCTTTACCGCTATCTACGGTAATGTTACCACCGTTGGCGTTGATATCACCCTTGATGTTCAGAGCGCTGTTGTTGGTGTTGATATCTACATTAGCGCCTTCGCCTGCATTGATTGCAGCATCAGTACCGCTGATAACAGTGCTGCCGTTCAGGGTTACATTGCCGTTTACTGCGTCGATACCTACTTTACCGCTGATATCAGTGCTGCCCTTAACATTAACATCTGCACCGTCAGCCTTGATGCCAGTTTCGCCCTTCAGCACCAGCTTAGCCTTGGTGGTGTCGATTACGATATCTTTATCGGTTGCACCAACTGCTGCGCCCTTTTCAACTTCGATAGAAGTCGGGTTCTTGGTGAAGACATAAGAGCCGTCTTCCTTCAGTACGCCTTCCTCTTTATATTTTTCGTCATTGCCGGTGATGCCCTGGTTGAACTTGTCAGCCTTCTGATCCTCAGGATAGGTCGGTGTCGGAGGTGTCGGAGGTTCAGGTTTAATATCTTCCTTCTTCAGGCTGCCTTTACCGTCTTCAGTGCTGAAAGCAATGTTGCCGGTCTGCATTGCTTTACTGCTTGCAGTCAGGCCATCAGCAATCTTCACAAAACCTGTCAGGTTCTTCTCACCGTTTACAAAGTTGCTGTAAGTCAGCTTGCCTGCCAGTGCGTTCAGTACGTTGTTAACGCTGTCCTTGTTGTCCATTGCAATACCGGTGTTGTCGGTAATCATGGATACTACAGAGCCTTCTGCCGCATGCTTAATAATGGTATCACCTGCTACGTAGTTTTCTGCTGCTTCGCCGTTGCCGGTGTGTGCATAGTAGATGTTGGTGTTGCCGCTATAGCTATCGATAGTCAGCGCGTTGCTGTCCTTTTGGAAGATATTGCCTGCTTTAGCATCGCTTACACCACCAACGAAGCTTGCAATTTCACTGCCAGTGAATCTGTATTTTTCCCACTCTTCATTACCATAGGTGTGACCATATTTTTCATTAGTCCAGGATGCACCGTTGGACAGAGTCAGATTAATGGAACCACCATAGCCATTTGCTTTTTCTTCATCAGTAAAGTGCTTATAAGCAACGCCGTTCCAAGCAGAATCTTCGGTAGTCAGCTTGAGGTTAACAACGGATTCTTTGCTGTCGCTGGCAAAAGTTTTATCCTGTCCCTGCTTGCCGAAGATGCCTGCATTACCTTTAAGAGTAACAGTTTTGCCCTCGTCACCTACATTAACGGTACCCAAAGCTGCACCAACAGCATGGTAAGCATAGCCCTTTTCATCGCTGTTATTCATAATTTCGATATCAGCTGCACCCAGAGTTACAGTAGCACCATCTGCTGCTACAGCACCAGAGCCGTGAGCTGCAATGGTAGTCTTGCCATCAACAACTACGCTGGCACCTGCACCGTGAGCGTTGATACCGGCAATGTTTCTCCAGGAGGATTCACCCAGAGTAGTAGTGTTTTTGCCATCGATAACGTTTTCAATAGCCCACTTGTCGCCGTCCTTAGCCATGGTCAGGTCTCCATGCAGCTTGATTTCGGCATTGCCGTTAGCGTTAACGCCATATACGTTATTATAGCCATGAGCTTTGATAACAGTATTGCCGTTAACAGTTACTGCAGCCTTCTCGCCGGTGCTGTTAACGTAAATAGCTGCTACGCTGCCTGCGCCGATCATCGGGTTGCCACTGCTCAATACACGGGAATAGGTATTGTTAATATCAATATCCAAAGTGCCTGCAGTAATTGTTGTTGTGCTGCCTGCAATGCTGTTATCGATGCCGCGCAGCGGAATTCTGTTATTCAGAATACCTGCATTCGGGTCAGGCGGAATAGTCTGGCTGTCCAGAGCTACTTTCAGCTTCAGAGTCTTATCCTCAGCCTTAATCACCAGATCCTTAACGTCCTTGCCATTTTGCACAGCAGCACCGCTGATGATAAAGCCAGTATCCCAGTTCGGATCCTTTTCCTTAAAGGTCATCTGGTTAATCTTAATGGTTGTATCTTCAGTAAATACATAGGAGCGGTCGTCTTGCTGTACGCTGCTATATGCACCCTGTTTCTCACCGCTGATAAAATCGGTGAAAATGTTCTTGGTATCACCCTCGTCAGGACCGGAACCATCCTCTTTAGTTCCACCCTTACCGGTATCCTTATTAAATTTAATGGTATCAGATTTTAAGGTTTGGCTGCTTGCAGTCAGGCCATCAGCAATTTTTGCATAACCGGTCAGATTTCTTTCGCCTTCAGTATAATTGCTATATGTAAGCTTGCCTGCCAAAGCATTCAACACATTAGCAACACTTTCCTCGTTGTCCATAGCAATACCGGTGTTATCGGTAATCAGGTTAACAACAGAACCATCTACAGCACCTGTAATAATGGTGTCGCCTGCTGCGTAGTTGCCAGATGCTTCGCCATTGCCTTCATGTGCATAGAAGATATTGGTGTTACCACGATAAAGATCAATGGTCAGGTTGTTGCTGTCCTTCTGGAAGATGTTACCTGCTGCTGCTTCGCTGTTACCGCCAATGAATTTAGCTACATGGCTTCCAGCAAAAGAATCGTTGGTTTTGCCCCATGCTTCATTGTTCCAGGTTGCATCGTTGGAAACATAAAGATTAATGATACCCTTATAAGGATTACCAGTTGTACCAAGGTCTTTAGAAAACGCAACACCGGTCCAGGAAGAATCCTTATCAGACAAGCCTATATTGATAACACTGTCTCGATCAGGATAGTCATAATTAGAGTTAGCCTTTTCGCTATAAGCAATTGCATTGCCTTTGATTACTGTAGTAGTTTTGCCGGCAGAAAGCTTGTTAGCCTTCATATTTACGTTGACATTACCGCCATCAGCCTTCAGTGCATAGTTTTCCTTGTTGTCGTCCTTAGCAATCTGAATATTACCGCCACCGACAGTAACGGTAGAACCGGTTCTGATAGCAGTCAGTGCATTACCATTTTTCAGGTTGATATCAACCTTACCATCTACGTTGATGACAGATGCTTTGCCACCCCAATCCTTTGCATCCTCGGCCCAAAGGCCATGGGTAGGACCAAAGCTGTCATTTGCCAGCTTAAGGTCACCGTGAATATCCACACGGCTGCCATTATTTTGCGCTAAAATGCCATAGGCAGGATTAGTTGCATCAGAATGAGCATGAACGGTGGTAGTAGCTGCTGTGATATCAACGTTGCCGTTCTTCACAACAAGGCCGGAACGGTCGTATGCTTCCACGGGTACACCGATTACAAGCTCACCGGCAGTAATTTTAGTTGTACCTGCAACATCATGATTAAATGCTGCAACAACTTCACTAAAGCTGCCCTTCTTAGCAGTCAAAACAAGCTTGTTATTGCCTGCTTCGATGGTAAGCGGTGCTTTTGCATCAACTGCGGAATTAGCGTCTGCTTTCACAGTAGTATCTGCAGCAAAAACGTACTTACCATCCTGGATATTGCCTGCATATTCAGTATCTGCTTCAATATCACCGGTCAGAGTAGTGGTGAATTCTGTTTTAGGCGGAATTACAGGTGCTTCAGGCTTAACATAGGTGCCCTTGCCATCTTCCTTATTGAAGGTGATGTCGCCAGTCTTCAAAGCAGCGCTGCTTGCAGTCAGACCGTCAGCAATCTTCACATAACCATGCAGATTGTTTTCATCGGTGGTGAAATTGCTGTAGGTCAGCTTGCCAGCCAAGGCATTCAGCACGTTTGTAACGCTGTCTTCGCTGTCCATGCTGACACCAGTGTTATCGGTAATCAATGTTACGGCAGCATCTTTTTCTGCATGCTTGATAATGGTGTCGCCTGCTGCGTAGTCGTCAGCTGCTTCACCGTTGCCGTTGTGTGCGTAGAAGATATTGGTATTGCCGCTGTAATTGTCGATGGTCAGCGTTCTTCTATCATTTTGGAAGATATTGCCTGCTTTAGCATCACTTGCACCACCAGTAAAGTTGGTTACATGGCTGCCCATGAAAGGAGTCTTATATTTATCATCCTTAAAGAACTTCAATTTTCCATAAAGCTCATTAGTCCAAGTTGCACCATTCTGCAGCCACAAGTTGTTTTCACCGGTAAAGTGCTTGCTTACGCTTCCGCCCTCATCTGCTTCAGTATCAATACCAGTTGTGCCATCTTCTCTGTCGAAACCGTTAACTATGGCACCCTGCAAAGAGGATTTTTCTGTATCAAGTGCCAGATTAACTCTGGTCATTGTACCATTTTTATCAATGCTATTGACTGCACCAACGCTGGCAGCTACGTTGCCTTTGATTACAACATCGTTACCCAGGCCGCCAGTAGCATTGCCTGCAGCATCCAGCTTAACGTTCATGTTAGCAGTAGAGTCCTCAGCACGGATAGCTGCATAACCATTGCTCTTAGCAGCCTTTGCATCAAGAATAATCTTACCGCCACCGTTAACTGTAACAACAGCACCGCCAATGTTAGCAAACAGTCCCTGTGCAGTACCGCTCAGGTCAACATTACCATTGACAGTAAGCGTGCCTGCCTTATAGCCTTCGTTTTGCTCGCCGGTTGCACCGGAAGCATACAGATGTGATGCGCCGTAATAGGCATTAACACCATCACCTGCATCAATTGCAGAGGTAACGTTACCGTTAATCACTATATCAGCCTGGTATGTGTAAGCACCCAAAGTATAGGCGCCGCCAACGTCTGCACTTATATCATGGGTTGCTTTCATGTTCAGGTTGCCATTAAGAGTAACGGAACCGCGCTCACCATTGGAGCTGCCGTTAACATGAATCGCATCAGCTCTGCCCTTATTGTTAGTAATATCAACATGCAGATTTTCTGCGTTGATAACAACATTTTTACCTGCATCCTGTACAAGGCCATAGCTATTTTCATTTGAGCCATTAACCTTCAGCTTCAGGTCTTTGACAGCTTCAATAGTCAAATCACGCTCAGCAGTAATCGCACCTGCATTGTTCTCAGGACTTGCCAGAGTAATCGTTGAATCATTGCTGAAGGTATAAGCGCCATCGCCGTTAATATTACCTGCGTACTCAGTATCTTTATCCTTATCGCCAGTCAAGGTAGTGGTAAACTCTGTCTTAGAGGGAACGATAGGATTTTCGTCGGATTTTGCATAGGTGCCCTTGCCATCTGCCTTATTGAAGGCGATGTCGCCAGTCTGAATAGCAGCACTACCTGCAGTCAGACCGCTGGCAATCTTTACATAACCCTTCAGGTTTTCTTCATCCTTGGTAAAGTTGCTGTAGGTCAGCTTGCCTGCTAAAGCATTCAGCACGTTAGCTACGCTGTCAGCATTACCCATGGCAACACCGGTATTATCAGTAATCAGGGATACTACAGAGCCTGCTGCCGCACTGTTGATAACAGTGTCGCCTGCTGCGTAGTTATTAGTTGCTTCGCCATTGCCGGTATGTGCATAGAAGATGTTGGTATTACCGCTGTAATTACCAATAGTCAGCGTTTTCTTATCATTTTGGAAGATGTTGCCAGCCTTTGCATCACTTGCACCACCAACAAAGTTAGTTACATAACTTCCTTGGAAATTTCTATCAGTCTTGCCCCACTTCTCATTGTTCCAGGTTGCACCGTTTTGCAGCCACAGGTTCGCACTGCCTGTAAAGGTCAGCTCATTGGAAGTACCGGCAGTTACACCATTTTTGCCATATTGGTTATACACAACACCAGTAAGGCTGGATTTATCAGTAGTCAAAGCAAGGTTCAGCTCACTCTTGGTGCCATGAATATCAGCAGCATTTACTGCGCCAGTATGCAGTCCCACGTTACCCTTGATATTTACATCATTGCTATCCGCACCAATAACATTGCCATCCTCATCTTTAAGAACGTTCATATTGACAACGCCGTCCATTGCATAGATAGCAGCGTAATCAAGAGTCTGATTCTTGTTAATAGTAATATTGCCGCCCTTAACATTAACTACAGCGCCACCGCTGTTAGCTACAATACCATTGGCATTGCCCTGGAAGTCAACATTACCGTTAACGGTAATAGTGCCGCCCTTGGTTGATTTCATGCTGCTTGTAGCATAAAGGCCGCTGGCACCATAAATGTCAGTACCACCTTCATGGCCTTCGATATTCAGCTTTACATCGCCATTAACAACAACGTTGCCTCTGTTATAAATACCAATAGTATTAGTTGTACCATCAGCGGTAATATCCATATTACCATCAACAGTCAGCTTAGCATTTAAATTAGTAATTCTTACACCCTGCAAGCCGTCAGAATTAAGCGTAACACCGCTCTTATTGGTCAGGTTCATTTTTACGGTATTAGCCTTAACAGACAAGGTATTAGCATCATCAATTTTAATACCCGCGCCGTTAATCGTTGCATCCTTAATATTAAAGGTCAGTGTTTTACCAGATGCATCTATTTTTGCGTCATTCATCAGCTCAACGCCATATTGTTTATGAGTGATTTGAGTATCCTTGGTAAATTTATATACTCCGTTATCATCAATTATATCTAGATAGGCAAAATCGAAATCCGAATCACCGGTAATAGTACTAGTGTAATTAGCAGTTTCCTCTGCAAAAACAGTACCGCCGCCTAAAATTGTCGCGGCAACGGCAAGTGCCAGGCAAGCATTTTTCTTTTTACTACTTAGCTTCAGCATATACTCCTCCTTCTAAATCTGTCAGGAAAAAGCAGAAACATCATTTGCTTCTGCTCTCCCCCACTGTACAAAGCACAGCTTTGTACAGCTCATTCATTAATCAAACAGGCTGCTGCTCATCAAAGCAGCCTGCGTTTTCTCAACAAAAGAATTCAATTTGTCATTAAGACGCTGCTTTCATTTCAACGCTTTAATAACCTCGTCAGTCAGGTCCTTGCCGCCTGCTACCATAGCATTCATATTCACAACGCTGTCAATGTTGTTTGCTTTAGCTACGTCTAAAATGGTCTTGTTAATTTTCTTTTGTACAGGAGCCATCTTCTTCTGTTCAAAGTCAGCCAGCTGCTGGTTAAGCTTTTGTGCCAAAGCCTGTTTATCTGCATCGCTCATGTTAACAGATTGTTTGTTGAACTCTTCCTGCAGACGAGTTTTTTCCTGTGCTACGGATTTAGCAATCTCAGTAATACCGGGATAGCTGTTCAAAATTGCATTAACGTTAACAACGCCGACAGGTGCAGCAAAAGCACTTGCGCTGATACCCAAAGCCATAACAGCGCTCATCAGTAAAGTCATAAGTTTCTTTTTCATTTCTGCCACTCTCCTTATTTAGCCCAAACAGCTTCCATGATGTTGGCGTATTGTGCTTCCATAAATTTTACTGCTTCGCCCATGATTGCATTTACCAATGCCGGGTTGAAGGTGGTGTTTTCAGCAGTAATGCAAGCATTCAGCATGAAGTCGCCTCTCTCAGAAACGGTGAATTTGAACGGACGAACGTTGTTGTTCATGTTGTTGATAGCACCGGCAAGTGCTTTCAGTTTTTCATCGTCGATTACCTGCGGAGCAATTTGTACCTGCAGCAGCATGTAAACGCTGTCATCCATCAGCAGTGCCATCGGCAGCAGTTGGCCTTTTACTTCCATGCGGCTACGGAAGATAGTGGTGTGATGCTCGTCTTCCATTTTTTGAATATCGAAGCATTCGATTTTATTGTCAGCCAGGAACTGAGTCATTTTCTCAATTTTGTTTTCCATTTCAGTTACTTTAGTTTCTTCTTTTTCAGTAGTTTTTGCCATGATAAAATCTCCTTTGCATCATCAAAAATAATTCTTACATTTTATATAATACGGATTATATAATACGGAGCAGAGCGTTCTGCTCCGTATATAACATGATTAACTCATAGCTTAGAAGGTGTACTGCATACCAAGTACGAAGCTTCTTCCCGGCATGGAATACCAGCCCGCACCCTCGCGCCAAATAGCGTCAGTATGCTCAGCCCACAGCTTGTTGAAGACGTTATCCACCTTGAGGTAGAACTTGGTCTGCTTATCAGCAGTGTAGTTAAGAGACAGGTTGTAAATACCATACTTATCGGAAGGCCAACCCTTAACGCCCGGCTTCAGGCCCTTGGTATCACGAATGAAGTAGAAGCCGTCGAAGGCAGCACCGAATTTGTCCTTATCATAGTACAGGCCAAAGGTTGCTTTATCCTTCGGTGCATAACCCATGGTAAAGTTATCAGCCTCGTTAAAGAACAGGTGTGCCCAGCCAAATTTGAACATCAATGTATCGCTCAGGCGTGCATTGTACTGAACATTCCAACCACGGGATACACCGTCGCGGCTGTTCTGATACTGACCGTAGGTCGGGTCATTCTCATCGGTAGTATCACTCAATTTCATACCAACTGCAGATTTAGTTTCAAACCAGTTGAACATTACATAGTTATCCGGATTGAATTTGTGGTTGTAACCAATGGTAGTAGTGCGACCTTCAGAAGGCTTCAAATCTGTATTACCATATTTGTTATATTTATTGCCATAAAGTTGAGTTAAGCTCGGCATAATGTAGAAATCACTACGACCTGCGTACAGAGTATCGTTTTCAGTAATATCCCAACCAAGCTTGTAGCTGATGGAATTATGGCTGTCAAAACTTTCCGGACGGTCATGACGGATACCGCCGGACAATGTCAGATGGGGCAGGATTTCCCAATCGCCCTGCAGGAAGAGGGAGGTATTGGTAGCATCCTGGTGGACATCGTTGTCCTTGCCCTTGCTGTATTCAATGCCGCCGTACATGGAATAACGATCAGTCTGATATCGGAAGTTATCACTGAACAGCTTGTATTCCTGGTTACCGGTAATAGGCTTGATCATACTAGGATCCTCGCCACCCGGTTTAGCCCAGGAATGTTTCTCCTTCGTTGTACGGTACAGCAGGGTATTGCTCCAGGCATCATTAATCTGCCAATCATGCTTCAAAGTAACGCTGTCGCTATCATAAGAGCCTATATAATGGCCACCATAAATAAGGTCGATACCGGAATAATGGGAATCGATGGTTTCATAGTTAACGGTCAGCTTATTAGCATCGTTAAATCTATATTCGAATTTAG
Organism: uncultured Phascolarctobacterium sp.; assembly: GCF_902463975.1. GTDB lineage: Bacteria > Bacillota > Negativicutes > Acidaminococcales > Acidaminococcaceae > Phascolarctobacterium_A. The sequence goes on along the minus strand of NZ_CABQHJ010000016.1, from coordinate 42,559 downwards.
CACCGGAGCTCTTGGTATTATTCTGACCAGGCCATACCTTGCCGCTACCATCCTTGGTAGAACCGGAAATTGATCTGTCATGATAAATATTGTAGCTGACCTTGTTCTTGGCAGCCTGGGTATTGAAGTTATAAGCCTCTTTACCGAAGTTGCCGCGGGAAATATCAATTACAGTCTTGGCTTCGGTTGGTTTACGGGTGATGATGTTAATAACACCGCCCTTAGCACCGCTGCCATACATGGTTGCCGCACTGCCGCGCAGCACTTCCACGCGCTCAATGTTATCCATGTTGTTCATGAGTGCTGCAAACATATAACCGCTGCTGCCGGAGCCCTTGAAGTCATTAACTCTTACACCATCGACAAGGATAACTACGTCTTTACTGCCATTCAGGCGGATGCCGCTCAGATTAGCATTCAGGCCATTAGCGCCATAATTCAGGAATTGTGCACCAGGAACAGTACGCAGAGCTTCCTCTACGTTTTCCATATGCATCTTTTCGATTTCCTCACGGCCAACAACGCTCATGTCTGCTTTGGCCTTCAGGATGGATTCTTCTGCACGGGAAGCAGTAACAACAATCGGTGCCAGCTCGAAGCTCATTTCATCGAAATCAGCTGCTGTCGGCTCAGGTGCAGCATAGGTGGTTACAGTTTCCACATAAGTAGGCTCAGAATGCTCTACCACAGTAGTTGTTTCTGCTGCAGGAGCTTCTTCTACAGCAGTTTCTTGCGCAGCTACAGTCTCGTGCGCGTTCTCTGCTGCAGGCTGAGCATTGAGAGTATGCTCTTCTTCAGCAATACTTGGCATTGCTTCAGTCTTCACGTTAGCAGCAGCATTTTCCTGAACTGTTGCGCCCTCGCCCGCAAGGAACTGCTCAGCTTCAGCCTTGCCGCTGATTTCCTGAGCTTGCTTCGGCAAACGGTCCAGTGCAAAGCGCAGGCCGCCGCTGAACTTCCAGTCATGCTCGTAATCTGCGCCATAAGTGCGTGATACATCGAAATATGCGCTTGCATTAGGCTTAATGTTCAAGGTAGTGCCCAGGCTCATTTCTGCCCAGGTGCCCTTGGTCTCTACAGAGGTGGTCTTGCTGCCGCCGTCCTCTGCGCTATAGTTGCCGGTAATATCACCGGAGAATTCATGTGCCAGACCAAAGCGAGCATATACAGAACCCATACGACCGGTTTTGCCCAGCTCTAATCCCAGACGACCAACAAGGCTGTTGTAGCCTTCCTGGTTAACGTTCAGCACTTCGCCGCCATCGGTAGCAGCAGCAAAGTTTCTGCCTCCCAGCTGTGCCCAGGTCAATTGTACCTGCGGCTCCAGATAGCTCTTATCGGTTCCCAGACGTTTTGCCAGACTTGCGGTTGCACTGTAGCCACGGTTTCTGTAAATACCGCTCAGCTCAGTGCCAATGCCGTTGTGTACGCTGAACTCGCTGCGTACACTGCCTGCCTTAGCTGCGAAATCCATATGAGCGCCCTTGCCCAAGTCCTTAGAAGCATACAGGCCAACGCTGTACAGCTTGTTATCGCCACTGTTGCCGCCAATAACACCGAAATCATCATCAGTGTAATTGTAGCTGGAGCTACTCTTCTGGTAATCAATAGCAGCGCCCAGAATCCAGCCATTGTCATACATTCGGTCATAGCCAACCTGTGCACCCCAATAGTTGTTGCTCAAATCAACTGCATTTGCATTGTAGCTATCCTTGCCACCGAAGGTCTTAGCCCAGATGCCATCGCTTTCCATATGTGCACGCAGCATATCGCCACGATAAATTACGTTTGCTGCATTATCACGCCAGGAAAGCATAGCGCTGGTGGTTGCCGCTCTTGCACCCTTCATCAGAGCGGTTTCGTAATCGCCGGTAATATTAACACCGCTGCCGCCGACAAAGCTGCCTACACCGCCATTGTTGCTGTCAAATTTCATATCGCCAAGCCAACGGGAAACGCTGGAAGCGGTCAGGCCGGAGCTAATCATAGTCTTACCGGTCAGGTTTTCATCAACACCTGCATTGCTATAGTAAATTTTTTGTGCCAATGCCTTGAAGGCTGCTTCAACAGCATCCTGGTCATTAGTCTTGATGTTTTTGCTATTTGTTGCCGCAATCAGCATAGAACCTTCATCTGCTTTTTCAACAGTGAAATTGCCGCCCTTGTAATCACTTACATCAGTGCCTGCATTATCATGGTCATAGCTTACGATATGAGTACCGCCGAAGCTGCCTACGGTAACTGCACCGGCATCAGGTGCCATGCTGATAAAGCCGTTAACAGGGATTTCTACTTCCTCGTTATTGCCGCCGTTCGGGTTGATATATTTAATAGTCTTAACAACACCCTTGCCGCCTTTTAAGGTATTAACCAAGGTTGCATCTGTACCGGTATTATTCCAGGTACCGCCGGAAAGAGTCAGGTTAAGCTCAGCATCAGCGTTCTTATGAGCGCCGGTCCATACAGCACCATCAGCAACGGTCAAATTAACTTTACCGTCGTCCCCAACAGCTGCAGTTGCCACATCACCGGCTTTTACAATGCTACCGTTGAATTTTTGTGCATAGCCGGCAACTGTCAGGTCAATTGTGCCTCCATTAGCAACAGCAAGATTGCCTTCCAGGGAGCCGGTCTTATAGTTGCCGTCGCTATCCAGGTTATCCTTATTGATGCTGACTACGGAGCCATCACTGATAACACTGCCCTTAATCACACCATTGCCCAGGGTAACCTCAGCGCCGTTGGTTGCTTTAATTGCATTCTTCGCTGCCGGATTATTGGGTTTATCCTCATTGTTGATATTGGTCATGCCCAGGCTTATTACCTTGCCGCCATCAGCAACAATAGCATCCTCCTTTGCAGAGATGTATAAGGTACGGGCAGCAATATCTACATTTTTACCGTTAGTAACAATACCATGCTTAGCATTTAAGGTCAAAGCTGCATCTTCAGCATTAATTTTAATATTTGCAGCGGCATCAATAGCAGTGCCATCCTCCACGTCAATAGTGGTAGACTTGGTAAAGTTATAGGAACCATCATTTTGACGGATATTAGCAGCAGTATACTCGCTATCAGAAGTAGTACCTGTCAGTCCACTGGTAATTTCAGTGGAATTCTGCTCACCCTCCTGCGGCTTAACGTAACCGCCAACACCGGTTTCTTCGTCAAATTTGATGAAGCCTTTGACATCAGCAGTGATGCTGGAAGCAGTAAGACCGGAAGCAATGATAACGTTACCATTAAGATTTCTTTCACCGCCGTTGTCTTTCGCATAGGCTTCATAGGTCAGCTTGCTTGCCAAGGAATTGAGCACTGCAGCAACCTCATCACCATCGCTGAGGTTGATACCATTGTTACCGGTTGCCAATGTAATATTGGAGCCGCCAGCAGCGTGTTTAATAGTCACATCGCCGCCGATGAAGTCATCCTTTACAGTACCTTTATTATTATGCTTGTAAACGATAGTATTAGAACCACTGTAATCAGCAATATTCAGTTTAACATCGCTGTTTTGATAAATATAACCGCTGTTAGCAGCTTTTTTGCCGCCAACCAGCTTATTAACATAGGATACGCCATCAAAGTTATCATAGCTCGGCTTACTGTAAGCAGGCATATGGCTATAATCCAGGCCATCTACCCTGGAGGTAGCCTCATGAATCCATTGTGCGCCATTGCTCAGCCAAACATTAACCTCACCTGCCTGGGTTTTACCTGCGTTATCAATAACACCCTTCCAGGATGATTCCTTGGTTACCAGACCGATGTTAACACGGCCATCCTGATATACGTCAGGCTTATCGGTACGCTCGGAGCGCTTCAGGGAAATTACGTTACCGATAAGGTTGGTGGTATTGCCCTCAACTGCCTCCAGATTTTCGTTATCGATAGAGCTTTTATCCTGGTTTTTATTGGTATCAACAACGTTGATATTGATTGTACCGCCATACGCAGCCAGAGAATAATATGCTTCCTTAAAGCTGCCATCCTCTTTTCTTTCATCAGAAGGGGTTTCAATTTTAATAGAATTGCCCACCAGGTTAATAGATGCGAGATTGTAAGGATGTACGTCCTTCATCGAATTGTAAGCACCTACATTGACAGCAGTACCGCGTACAGCAACGTCTACATTGCCATAAACGGTAATGTCGCCCATAGTATAGCCAACGCTGAAGGCACTCGGTTGCCAGCGTGCGCCAGTATAGTTAACATCTGTAGGATCCATAGAGGTTGCACCACCAGGACCGATGTTGCCATGAACGTTTTTAGTGATAATGCCCCATGGATTAGAAGGATCATCCTTGCGCATTTTTACGTTACCGTTAATAACAAGGTTAGCACCATTGCCAACTGTCACACCCACAGAGGCATAATCAGATGTTGCAGTGATATCCAGGTTACTGTTAATAATAGTGTTGCCGCCAGCTGCAATGCCGTTGACACCGGCCCAGGGATTCCACAGGTTATTGGATTGGTAAATGTGCAGTGTCCCGCCCACGTTATTATAGACATAGCTATATTTATTGGAGTTAGAAACAGCATCATCGTTCTTTACAGTAAAGGTATGGTCCTTACCTTTGAAATCATAGGTAATAGTGTTAGCAGCTTTATCCAGCTTTACTGTGTTGCCATCATTTTCCAGGATGTCACTATCATCGTAAAAATCGCCGGTAAGCGGTTCATTGTATTCTGCAGCCCAAACAGGCAGTGCAGTAAAGCATGATGTACAAACTGACATCATAATGCCGGCAGTAAGTAACTGCCATTTTTTTGATTGATTTTTCCTCATACTCTCACTCCTTACAACATCGTTGCTAAAAAAAATTTTAAAATTCTTTTAATGGCAAAAAACAAAAAAAGATTAGACCACACTAAAACAAAAGGATAGTTGCATAAACTAAATGCTTAGAACTTCCTTCTCCTTAAGTATGTCTAATCTCGTAGACACTTAATGTACACAATCAGTCAGTACCCTGGCTTAAGATCATTGCCACTTCATCCCTTGGTAAGAGGTTTAAGCAGAAGCTTAATGATAAAGTAGCTCACTTTCACAGTTGCGGAACAGCGTCGAAATCACATCGGACTTCCCTGTGAAGAAGATATTCGGCAAAATATCTTCACCTAATTGCTTATACTAATATTATAACGCACAACCTGTAGTAATTGCTTTCTTTTGTTATGCGTGTTTTTCATAAGGGGTGTATCACTTGCACTTTTCTGTTATTGGTATTTCTTATCATGTAGAGTTTACCATATATAGCCTTTGACGTCAAGTGAAATTTGAATATATTGTGACTTTGTTGATTTTGGTAATCTGACAAGGGAGATAACTATTCGCAGTAGCAATTCAGGATATTATTTTATTATTTTTTATCGGATTCAGTTATCAAAAAGCAAAGCAGCTTTCCGTCTAATAACGGATAGCCGCTTCGCTTTTTTGATGATGTATATTCAGCTGCAGCGCAGCCTTATATATCAGGGAATAACTTGTTGAAAGCTCTTAGAACTCGAAACGCAGGCCTACATTTGCCTTCCACTTACGCTCGAAGTCGCCACCGAAATCCTTAGCAAAGTCTGCATAGATATGGCAATTGTCGCTCAGGTCATAGCTGCTGCCAACGCTCATTTCCATCCAGGTATCGCTGCCGTCGAAGCTGGTGTGCTTATAGCCGCCGTCCTTAGCAAAGTAGCTTGCAGTGATGTCGCCATTGAATTCATGTGCGCCATACAGGCCAACATACACGCGGCCTTTTTCGCTCTTAGCACCTGCTTCTACACCGAAGCGTGCTACCAGGCTACTGTAAGCGTCCTGGTCAATTCTCATGCTGTCGTTCGGAGTATGCGCAGTGTAATCCTTGCTGCCTACCTGAGACCAGGTCAGCTGTGCTTTCGGAGTGAAGTAGCTTGCCTCGCTACCGAAGGTCTTGCCATATTCCATGGTCAGGCCATATGCGTTAGCTTTGTAATCGCCATGCAGCTTCAGGCTGCGGATTTCGTTGTAAACGTCGTATTCGTTTTCAACGCGACCGGCTTTTGCTGCTACGCGCAGGTAGGACTGGTCTGCGAAGTTCTTCACGCCGTATACACCAAAGCTATAGAGCTGGTTGTCGCCCTTGCCGCCCAACAGGTAGTTGGAATCGCCATTGCGATAATCAAAGGCTACGCCTGCATGCCAGCCGTTTGCCAGAGCTTTGTCCAAGCCAACCTGTACACCACGGTAGGTGTTATCATCTCTAACGCCCTTAACATCAGAGCTTGTCTTGCCACCCAGTGCCTTAGCAAAGATACCGTCTTCATCTGCCAGGTCTGCACCAGTGTAGGTATCCTGCATGTTGTCGCGCCAGCTATGCATGGAGGTCGTTGCAGCGCTTCTTACGCCTTTCATTACAAAGGTTTCATAGTTGCCATTGTAAATCTCAGCCCAGTTAACACTATTATCAACATACTGGCCCTTACCGTTTTCATCCCAGCTCATGTTACCGAGGTACTTGCTTGCACTAGAAGCAGTCAGGCCATCGGCAATCTGTACCATACCGGTCAGGTTGCTGCCATTTGCTTTATGGTCAGTGTAGGTAAGCTTATGAGCCAATGCCTTCAGGGTTGCTTCAACTGCAGCTTTATCGTCCATGTTGATGCCACTGTTGTCTGTGGACAGGATTACGCCGGAATCCTTAGCAGCCTTGTTGATTATAGTATCACCAGACTTGTAGTCTTCGTCCTTGTCGCCTGCATTTTCGTGACCATAGATGATGGTTTCCCAACCGCTGTAGCTTGCAATCTTGAGATTCTTAGTTCTCTTGGCCATGTTCAGGTAGCCGGTCTTTGCTTTGCTCTCGCCACCATTAATGGTCAGGCCTTTATCAGCAGCTACTGCAGGTGCTTTGGCCATTCTCAACAAGGACATACCTTCAGCATCGTCCTCGTCGTCAGTCAGGTTCCAGGTTGCACCATTAGCAATATTCATTACAACGCTGCTGTCATCGTCAACATTATAGCTACCAGTCAGCTCGGATTTTGCATCATTCAAGGTGATTTCAACGTTACCGCCATTGTTTGCAGTTACATCACCGTTGATAATGCCGGTTGCATTACCGCTGTCTATAGTAATGTTACCGCCGTTGGCATTGATATCACCCTTAATGTTCAGAGCGCTGTTGTTGGTGTTGATATCTACATTGCCGCCTTCGCCTGCATTGATTGCAGCATCAGTACCGTTGATAACAGTGCTGCCATTCAAGGTTACGTTGCCGTTTACTGCGTCGATACCTACATTGCCGCTGATTTCGGTGTTACCCTTAACATTAACATCCGCACCATTGGCCTTAATGCCAGTTTCACCCTTCAGCTCCAGCTTAGCCTTGGTGCTGTCGATGTTAATGTTGTTCTCGGTTGCATCTACTGCAGCGCCGCTTTCAACCTCAATCTTAGTCGGATCCTGAGTGAATACATAAGAGCCGTCTTCCTTCAGAATGCCGTCCTTCTTGTATTGATAGTCAGTCTTGGCATCGCCGGTAATACCCTGGTTCTTTTCAGTAGCTTCAGGCTTCTGGGTTTCCGGATAGCTGAAGCCAGGCTTCATAGAACCGTTCTCCAAGCTGCCTTTGCCACTTTCAGTACTGAAGGCAATGTTGCCGGTCTGCATTGCTGCACTGCTTGCAGTCAGACCGTCGGCAATCTTCACGTAACCGGCCAGGTTCTTCTCGCCCTTAGTGAAATTGCTGTAGGTCAGCTTGCCTGCCAGGCTGTTCAGCACGTTAGCTACGCTGTATTCATTGTCCATTGCAATACCACTGTTGTCGGTAATCAGTGATACTACAGAGCCTTCTGCTGCGCTTCTGATAATGGTGTCGCCTGCTGCGTAGTCATCAGCTGCTTCGCCGTTGCCGGTGTGAGCGTAGTAGATGTTGGTGTTGCCACTATAGTTGTCAATGGTCAGGTCATATTCATCATTTTGGAAGATGTTGCCTGCATGTGCTGCATCGCTGCCGCCTACGAATTTAGCAATATGGCTGCCTTCGAATTGATCAACAGCTTCGCCCCATTGCTCATTGTTCCAGATTGCACCATTCTGCAGGAAGACATTGATTGCACCGTAGAATTTCTTATCGCTGCCATATGCCGAATTGCCTTCATCCTTAAAGCCGTTATAGGCAATGCCGGTCCATTCGGAATCTGCAGTTGCCAGGCCAAGGTTTACTTTAGTATAAAGCTCAGGCTCTCTAGCATTAATTGCACCGGTAGATGCGCCTACGTTACCCTTCAGCACCAGCTTGTTATCTCTTGCACTGATTGCATCGTAGTTTTCATCAAGGTTAACGTTCATGCTGGTAGTGCCGGATTCAGCAATCATTGCATAGTAGTTATGCTCGTTATCTTTGTTGATTTCGATGTTGCCGCCGCCGTTAATCGTCAGCTTAGCATGACCGCCGTTGGCGAACAGGCAGTTGCCGTCAATCTTAGCATTTACATCACCGTTGATGGTAACCTTCGGTCCCATCTGCAGGCTGTAGTTGCTGCCGCTGTATACCAAAGAGCAACCATAGTAGCCCCAAGCACCATCTCTGGAGGTCAGGCCCCATTCGCTGTCTTCGTTACCCATAGCAGTTACATTGCCATTGAAGGTTACTTCAGCATTACCTGCTGCATACAGGCCCAAGGTATAACCAATGCCCTTAACATTCATTTCTGTGTCGCCATTGATGGTCAGCTTCATCGGGTTATCCTTGTTCTGCTGGCCCTGGCCGCCTACGTTGATGCCCTCTACACGACCGTTGGTACTGTTAGCGTTGAGCACCAGCTTGTCAGCAGTAATAGTTACGCCGTCAGTGCTGTTAGCACCAATTGCATGAATGGTAGATCTGTCGGTAATGTTGGTGTTAAAGGTCAAGGTTTTGCCTTTTGCATCAATGGTAGTAGCCTGGTTCATGTTAGAGCCATGTGCATTAGTTGTAGTAATGCTGCTGTTTTCAGTGAACTGATACAGGCCTTCGCCCTTAATTACGCCAGCCTTATGGTATTCCTGATCCTTTTCTCTTACGCCGTCCAAAGTAGTAGTGAACTCGTTGGTAATCTGATGATCAGGTGCCGGCAGGAACGGTCTGATGCTGTCTTCGTCCTTCAGGCTGCCTTTGCCGTCTTCTTTGGAGAACGCCATATCGCCAGTGTACATTGCTGCGGAAGAAGAAGTCAGGCCATCGGCAATCTTCACATAACCGGTCAGGTTATTTTCGTCCTTAGTGAAGTTGCTGTATGTCAGCTTGCCTGCCAGGCTATTCAGTACGTTAACAATGCTGTCAGCAGAGTTCATGTTGACGCCGCTGTTATTGGTAATCAGAGATACTACAGAGCCTTCTGCTGCACTTCTGATAATAGTGTCGCCTGCTGCGTAGTTATCAGCTGCTTCGCCGTTACCGGTGTGTGCATAGAAGATGTTGGTATTGCCGCTGTAATTATCAATGGTCAGGTCATATTCATCATTTTGGAAGATATTGCCTGCATGGGCTGCATCGCTGCCGCCAGTAAACTTAGTTACATAGCTGCCGGTAAAGCCGCTCGGAACCTCTTTGCCGTTCTTCTCGTTGGTCCAGGTTGCACCATCTGCCAGCCACAGATTAAAGGTACCATAGCTGGTTGAGTTATCACCGGAAGTAACTTCGTAGAGGCTGCGGCCGTTCCAGCTGCTGTCCTTGCCCTGTAATGCCAGATTAACGGTAGAAGTGGTAGAAGTTGTTTCATCCTCCCACTCATCATAGCTTTCAGCAGACTTGGTGAAGACATCGCCATCAATCTTGACAATACCGTCGCCTGCCTTGCCATCTTTAATATTAACATTGATAACGCCATTATCATCAGAATTCAGTGCAATGTAATTAGCTGCCTTGCTATCCTTTTGGATATCCAGGTTGCCGTTCATGGTAACAGTGCCGCCGCTGCCGCTGTAAATACCATTGCTTTCTGTCTGCGCAGAGGTAGTAATGGTGGTGTCTGCATCAATAGTAATCTTACCACCGGTTGCATAAACACCCTGTGCCCTAAAACCGGTTGTATCAGTGCTGAGCTTCAGGCTGTCAGCTTTAATAGTAATATCCTTAGACTTGCCATAGCTATTACCGGTAGCAACCGCACGTGCAACATTGCTGCCCTTCAGAACATGGTAAGCTACGTCCAGATTCATGCCATCGGCATTAATCGTAATCGGTCCGCCTTTGGATTCAATAGCACTAAGGTTAAAGCTGTAATCACCCTTGGTTACATTAATAACTGTATCCTTAGTGAAGTTGTAAATGCCTTTTTGGGTTTCAATGCCCAAATTTACATATTTCTTATCAAGGTTACCGGTAATAGGATCTTTAATAACAGAATCGTCTGCCACTACATAATCATAGAAGCCCTGACCTGGTGTCTTCGTGCCTGTTGCATCAGTAGAGAAGCTGATATCGCCGGTCTTCAAGGCTGCAGAAGAAGCAGTTAAGCCGGAAGCAATCTTGACAGTACCTGCCAGCTTGCCATCATTAGCAGTGTAGAAGAGCTTCTGTGCCAGCTTGTTAAGAACTTCATTAACAGTATTCTGGTCTTCAGCCTTATCATATGCGTTAAAGCCTTTAGTAATGCCCTGGTTATCAGTGATAAGCGTAATATTGGAGCCATTATTAGCCTGTCCGATGGTAAAGCTGCCGCCAAGAATATTGGTCGGATTATCAGCATCATGGCTGTAAATAACAGTAGTGTTGCCGCTGTAATCAGCTACACTGATATCGCCTGCATCGCTTGCCACAAAGATGCTGCCTTTATTACCGGAGAAGGAAGCAAGCTTGCTGGCACCATTTACATTCCAGATAGAATTATCCAGCTTCAGGTGCATAGCATTGCCATTGCTGTAACCGGTCCAGGTTGCATTATCCAGATTAGCGTTTACAGTGTTGCCGGAAAGGTTATTGCCGGTCCAGGTTGCACCATTACCCATGTAAAGGTTAACGATGCCTGCGCTGCTGCCGTTAGCATTGCTTACATTGCCCTTCCAGAAGGAATCCTTAGTATTCAGGCCAATGCTTACATCTGCACTTGCACCGGCATTATCCATGCCGCCGCCGAGATATACATTGCCTTCCATCTGAACATTATTGTTGCCTGCACCGATAATAGCGCCTTCAGCATCCTTCTTGACATTCACATTAACCTGTCCGCGGTTCTTGGAAGCGAATTCACCATAGGCGCGAATAGCATATTCTGCTCCGTTAATAGCCTTGATGACACCGCCACCAACCTCAACCTTGGAGGCAACTGCACTGATTGCTTCGTTAGCACCGGAAGCATTGCTCTTATCAGCCACAACATCAACTAGACCATCAACAGTGATAGTAGACATAACGCCGCTTACACCGTTCATGCTCTTGATAACTGCAGCATTTGCCGGAGCAGTGCTGTTAGCACGCAAGGTAAGCACATTATCAGCACCGGCATTGTGAATATTAATCGTACCGCCGGCATTAACGAACAGTGCGCCTGTCTGACCATTCTTGGTGCTTGTTGCACTGACAGACATTGCACCGGCATTATTGATGTTGACTACACCCTTGCCAATAGCTGCGATACCGGTTGTATGGGTATCAGTTGTTGTATCTACAGTCAGCTTGTTGCCATTCATATCAATGGTAACATTATGATTTTCGTCGGAGCCGGAAATAGCTGCGCCAATCTGCGGAACATACGCACCACCTGCAATCAGATGCTTTTCAGGTGTGATGGTCGTGCTGTCTGCAGTAAATACATAGGTGCCATCGTCCTTCAGTACGCCTTTTTCTATGTAAACCGTATCAGCAGCTGCATCACCGGTAATTGCCGTAGTAAATTCTTTAGTTATCTGGCTGCCGGGCTTGCTAGTCTTATAAGCATAGTAGCCCTGGCCAGGTGTAAGGGTGCCTGTGTCTTCAGTAGAGAAGGAAATATCGCCGGTCTTCAGTGCTGCGGAAGAAGCTGTCAGGCCATCAGCAATCTTCACTACGCCAGCCAGATGACCATCAGTATAGTTCTTGTAGAACAGCTTGCCAGCCAGGTTGTTCAGTACGTTAGCTACTTTATCCTTGGCATCAGCGGAATCTCCATCTGCAAAGCCGGAGGTGATGCCCTTATTATCTGTAATAAAGGTGATAGCAGAGCCTTCTGCTGCATTGGTAATATTGAAGCTGCCGCCAATAATCTTGGTCGGATCACTAGCATCATGCTCATAGAATACAGTGGTATGACCGCTATAATTTACAACAGAAATAGGATTCTTATCCTTTTGGTAAATCAGACCTGCGTTATCTGCATCCTTGCCGCCATGCAAAGTTGCCAGCGTGCTGCCTGTCCATACAGGGTTTTTGTACGCTATGGTCGTAGTTGTCACATGCGATTGCTGTTCATTGGTCCAGGTTGCACCGTTTTGCAGATACAGGTTGAACTGGCCGATATCATGCGTGGTGTTACCGCCGCTGCCATAGTCATCATTATACTGGTCATAAGCTGCAACGCCCTTCCAGAAGGAATCCTTATCATTCAATGCAACATTGAGAATGCCTGCGTCATTCCAGTCAATCAGCTCGCCGCCGGTGTATTCCACAACCTTCTTGCCATATTGGCCGGTTGCATACATATCACCGGTAATCTTGGTGGTCGTATCGCCTGCAGCGCCGTCCTTCATGTTGATATCCAGCGTGCCTTTATCTACGCGGACTGCATAGAAATTATGAGATTTATCACTGTCTTCGGCTGCCGTGATGGTACCGCCGCCTACAGATACCTTGGTATCCTTGCCTGCCAGTCTAATGCCACTGCCGCGTACACCGGAGATATCCACCGGGCCTGTAACATTAACAGAGGAGGTATCACCAGTTACCAGAATACCGGAAGCATTCATGCCTTTGCCGCGTTCTCTAATACCCTTAACATTGCTGATTGTCAGCGGGCCATCGATATTAATCTCGCTCTGCTTGCCCTGGATATTAATGCCGGTTGCGGAATCACCCTTAGTGGTAATATCAGTAATTTCTACCGGGCCGGAAATATTCAGATGTGCGTTTCCGTCAGCATAAATACCATGAGAGCCTCTGGTATCCGTATTGTTTGCAGTAATCGTCAGCTTTTGGTCAGCAGACGGATTTATAACCTTGATATAAGTATTAGCGCCTGTGTAAATAGCTGCTGCCTGTCCGCTGGTTTGTGCAACATTCAAAGCCAGTCCCTTACCGGACATTTTTACAGTCATCGGTTTGGATGGTTCAGTTGATTCGCCTGCGTAAATAGCGCTGGCAAATTTATTATTACCAGCATTCGATTCAGTTACAGTAACATGTGCTATGCCGCTTTCATCAAGCTCACGGCTCAAGCTGATATCTTCAGACTTGGTAATAGAACCTGTTTTATAATTGGGTTTCTCCTGTTCGGGAGTATAATCATAGAAACCCTGTCCAGCTTTTTTCGTTCCATTGCTGCCATCAGAGAAGGTAATATCGCCAGAAGCTTTTACAGTAGCGCTTACACTAGATGCTGTCAAGCCATCAGCAATCTTAACAACGCCGGACAGATTTGCATCCTTGTAGCCTGTGTAGAACAGCTTATTAGCCAGCTTGTTCAGTACTTCCTTAACATTATTCTTTTCTGCAGCAGTATCGCTATCCTCAAAGCCGCCAGTAATGCCCTGACTATCAGTTACCAAAGTAATCTTGGAACCGGCAGCCGCTGTCTTAACAGTGAAATTGCCACCATTGATGTTCTGCGGATTATTGGCATCATGACCGTAAACAACAGTTGTGTCACCGCTGTAATCATATACGGTAATACCCTTGTCGGAATTTTGGTATATTACACCGGAACCGTCCAGCTTAGAAACATTGCTGCCGGCAAAAGTTGTCTTCAGCGTATCTACTGAACGACCGGTTTCATGATTCCATACAGAGCCCTCTGCCATTGTCAGATTAAACTGTCCGGCCGGGGCATTATATGTACTGCCTGGAATATTGCTTACTGCGCCTGTCCATTGAGAACCCTTGGTCATGTTGACATTGATAACAGAAACTTTATTGTCAGTTACCTTCATGTCACCGGTAACGTCCAGAATTCCTGCGGTAATGCCTTCACCTGTATTAAGGTTAATGGTACCCTTATTAGCCTGTAAAGCATAGTATTGGCTATAATCCGTACCGTTAGACATATCCGCAGCTTTAATAGTTGCGCCTGCAGTAGATACAGTTGAACTATTCAATGCACGGATTGCACTGCCCAATACGTTTTCAATATTAAGATTGCCTTTAACAGTTATATTAATAGGCGCATCTGCACTTGAAGAACTGTCTGCATAAATACCGGCAGTGTTCGGTCCAACCTTGTTGCCGGTCAGAACATTCTTGATGGTCAAATCTTTTTCGAATACAACATTGCCTTTGGTACTTACATATACACCATAAGCACGCTGAGTAGCACTAGATTTAACTCCGTCTATCTCAACATCGGTATTTGCGGTAAAGCTGCCGTTTTCACCTACACGAATGCCATAAACATAGTTAGCTTTAGTATCAGCATTGCCATCAGCACCAAGACCGGCGGAAACCTTCAGGACGCCATTGCCCTTGGAATCCTTAATCTCCATGCTCTTATTGTCATCAACATAAACGGTTGATAAATATTTCTTTTCGTCACCACTTGTGTTAAGCTTCAAGGTATGTCCCTGTAAATCAACTACAAGCGGAGTTACTACGTCGCCTACTGCATACATTGCACTGGGAGCATCACCAGATACACCAGTCTGAGGGTTGGTAACATTGATAGAAACAATGCCGTTGACATCGCTTACACGTGTTTCATCAATATTTTCAGATTTTACAATAGGACCAGTTTCATAAGGCTTATCATCCTTCTCCGGAGTATAATCATAGAAGCCCTGGCCACCCTCGGCAAAGGTAATGTTGCCAGTCTTCATCGTAGCAGAAGAAGCAGTCAGACCTTCAGCAATGGATACGCTGCCTTTAAGGTTGCTGTCGCCTGCCATATACCACAGCTTGTGTGCCAGGGAGTTCAGCACTTCACTGACATTGTTTTTATCTGCAGCAGCATCACCTTCAGCAAAGCCTTTAGTAATACCATTGTTGCCAGTGTAAAGCATCATCTCGGTGCCGGTTTTGGCATTAAGAACCTTCACATCGCCACCGATAATAGTGCCCGGAGTAGCATCAGCATGCTCGTACCAAACCTTGGTAACGCCTTCAGCCTCAGCAATCTGAATAGGATCGCTGTCATTTACTCTGATGATGCCGGCAGATGCACTGTCTTTGCCGCCAACAAGACTGCTCAGATGGGACATGCCATCATAGTTGCCGTAGCTTGACTGGCTGTATTGCGGCATATGGCTGTAATCCAGACCATCCTTACGGGAAGCATTTTCATAAATCCATTGTGCACCATTCTGCAGCCACAGGTTTACTTCACCGGAATGGTCAGCATACACCGGCATCATATCCGGGTCGTACCGCCAACCAAAAGCTACATTGGAATCCGCAACATCATAGTTCAGATTTGTATTATCAATAATACCTTTCCAAGAAGAATCACTGGTGGTCAGAGCTAAATTAATGCGCCCATCCTGATAAACATCGCTCTTACGTGTATACTCGGAGCGCTTCATGGCCATAATGTTGCCGACAATTTCAACCTTGCCCTTTTGCGCTTCCATATTCTTTACATTAACATTAATTGTGCCGCCGTAGCATGCCAGAGAATAGTAAGGCTCGATGAATTCGCCAAAGCCTTCGACAGAATTTTTTTCTCTGTACGGAGTAATGATACGGGTAGAATCGCCTACCAGAGAAACGGTAGCCAGGTCATACGGATGTACACCTTCAACGGCATCATATGCACCTACATTGACAGCAGTACCGCGTACAGCAACGTCTACGTCACCATTAACAGTAATATTGCCACGTGTATAGCCAACGTTGAAAGCACTGGGCTGCCAGCGTGCGCCGGTATAATTGGCGTCATAGCCATTATCCATGGTAACTGCACCGCCAGGACCTACATTACCATGCACATTTTTGGTAATAATGCCCCAGGGATTGGAAGGATCATCCTTGCGCATTTTAACGTTACCGTTAATGACCAGGTCAGCACCGTTAGCAACGGTAACACCTGTAGAGGCATAGTCAGAGGTGGCAGTAATATCCAGATTACTGTTGACAGTAATCTTACCGCCGCTCTTACAGCCGCTAGCTATAAAACCATTCACACCAGCATAGGGATTATACTGGTTGTTGGACTGGTAAATGTGAAGCGTACCTTTGCTACCATCTGCGCCTACGTTACTAAAGATGTAGCTGTATTTGTCACCCTGAGAGGCTGTAATACCATCATCATTCTTTACCGTAAACGTGTGGTCCTGACCTTGGAAATCATAGATAATAGTGTTAGTAGCTTTGTCGAGCTTTACCGTATTGCCATCGTCTCCGATGATATCAAGATCATCATCAACATAGCCGGTAAGCGGGTCAGTGTAATCTGCAGCAAAAACCGGTGCTATGAGAAAGCTCGATGCACTGGCTGCCAGGAGAATACCTGAAACAAGCGACTTCCATTTCTTACTTTTGAGTTTCGTTTTCATAACTTCAACTCCTTTGTGTATAAAACACTCATCAAAATAAATATAAAAACAAAAAAACTGCGCAAAAAGACAATTTATACAGCAAATGCCTCACAGAACATCGCTATACAAATCCATCTCTTCTCGCAGAATTTTTCTAATTGAAAATAATCAGTCTATTGCATTGCTATTTTGCAATTCGGTCGTAACTGATTATTGCTAGCAAATATCTATATATTAGGTAAAGGCAACTTATAAACAAGCAGTTTCTGACCTAGGGGGTGTTATACAAATATCGCTAATTAGTATTTACTTCCTATTTAATTCTAGCATATCGAAAATTTAATTGCAAGTAAACCGATATACTATTTCCTTGTTTTTTATGTAAACAAAAAAAACGCCGACGTCCGCAAGCCTTTCGGGCTGCAACGTCGGCATTTTCATTTACGCCTTACGGCGATTTTATTTAGCTTTCTTCAGGAATTTTTCATACATTGCATGGTCTTCGGCCATCATCTTATCAGCATCAGCACCGATAATACAGGTCGGGTCGATACCCTGTTTCATGAAATAATCCTTGAATTCCTTGGATTCGCAAACCTTTTTAGCAGCAGCGCGCAGAGCTTCCAGTTTTTCTTTCGGAGTATCCTTAGGAGCAACCAGTGCTGCCCAAGCGCGAACGGTCATGTTGTGCCCCAGCTCTTTGAAGGTCGGAACATCAGGATAGATTACGCTGCGGGTATCAGCCATAACAGCAAGAATCTTCAGGTTGCCTGCATCTACCTGGCTCTTGAAAACAGACGGGTCAGCCAGGGTTGCATCGATGTGCTTGCCAGCCAGAGCAGCAGCAATGTCAGCAGATCCTTTCGGATACGGTACATGCTTGAATTGTACGCCGAATTCTTCTTCAAAGGAAAGTGCGGCAATATGCCAGATAGCGCCGATACCGGAGTTACCCATCTTCACCTTGCCGGGGTTTGCCTTAGCAAAGGCTACGAATTCGTCTACACTGTTATAAGGAGCATCCTTCGGCACAATCAAAGCTGCCGGAGCTGCAATCGGAGCGCAGATAGCTGCGTAATCCTTATAGGTGTTTTTGCATTTGCCCTGATGCGGGAACATAGCCAGCTCAACGGTAACCATGCCCAGAGTATGACCGTCGGGTTTAGCGTTAGCCAGCTCTACCATGCCGGTTACACCGCCGCCATCGGGTTTGTTTACAGGCACAAATTTGCTGCCCTTCAGCTCTTTTTCCATGAACTGAATCAGACCTCTGGCAGAGATATCGGTACCGCCGCCCGGAGCCTTAGGAATAATTACGGAAATATCCCCGTCTGCAGGATAAGCTGCTTTTTTGCTGTCGCCACCGCAGCCGGTAAGCATAACAGCCATGGTCAGCATAGCCATCAGCACAACTAAAATTTTCTTCATTGTCTTACATCTCCTTATATTTAAAATTTAAAGGGTAACAAGTTCATCCGCGCTCAATCTTACACAAGCAATGTTGCAACGTTTATAGGTGTAAGTGATAATAATATTTTCCCCTTCAGCAATAATCGCCGGATAGGAAAATTCCGCAGGCTCTGTTTCCAGGTCAAACAGCTTTTGCCAGCTCGCACCGTCATCTGTAGATTGGAACAGACTTAAGGGAGAACGTTGACCCCAGTTGGCAGCCACAGGATTGCACACCAAATAGAGCACACCAGCGGCAGTACGCACCAAGTCAAGACCGCTGTTATTGTTCGGCAGGCTCAAAGCGTAGGCACTGCACCAGGTTTCGCCGTCATCCGCAGAATCGCTGCGATAGATAAAGCCCTCACTGCTGCGCAGCAGCATATGCACGCTGCCATCCGCACTCTGCCACAGGCTCGGCTGAATCACGCCGCGTCCGTAAAAGGACTGCTGGCTGACGGCAATATTACTGTCGGCAGTCTTTTCGCCTGCCTGATACTGCAATCCCTCAATCTTCACTGCAGAGGATTTATGCCAGGTTGCGCCATCATCATCGCTGATATCTGCAAAGGCCTTCCAGATACCGTGTTCGGTAGAAGCACCGGCAAGAATGCTTCCGCTCGCCAAGCGCAAAGGCTTGTTTCGTACAGGTCCGCGCCCGCCGCTCACATCACCGGGCACAAGCTCCTGCGGTCCGCTCCAGGTTTCGCCGTTATCCGCAGACTGCAGCAGCCACGTCTGCCAGTCGGCAATCTGCTGTCCCTGTTTGTAAAACAGCAGCAATCTGCCGTCCGCGCCCGCAAAAAGCACCGGATTCCAGTTCGCCGCCGCCCCGTTCACCAGTAGCTGCGGTTCACTCCAGCCGGCTTCCGTACGTCTGCTGAGGTAAATACCTACA
Organism: uncultured Phascolarctobacterium sp.; assembly: GCF_902463975.1. GTDB lineage: Bacteria > Bacillota > Negativicutes > Acidaminococcales > Acidaminococcaceae > Phascolarctobacterium_A. The sequence continues at coordinate 23,600 of NZ_CABQHJ010000016.1, read as the reverse complement.
TCGCTTTCGCCCTCATGCGTACCGCCGAACCAGCAGCACAGCAGGCTTCCATCTGACAGTGCCAGCACTGTCGAAGCATGGCAGAACTCTGTAGGCAAACAGCGCATAATCAATTCCTTTTGCATTATATCAATCACATCCAAAAAGTCGCATAATTCTATAACATAAATATTGTAACACATATACTAAAGAGCGTAAACTATTTTCTTCACATTTCTGACAAAATTTGCTGTCGCTCGAGCAAAAAAACATCACAGATTGCCAAAGAAAAATCACGCAAGCACAGTAAGTCGCTTACGTGATCGATTAATAATATTATATTGCTTGCTAAAGCTTAAAGAGCTACTTTTCTGAGTAGGAAATCAATAAGATTATAATGAATTATACCATTTCTGGAAATCGTATGCTTATCCAAGGTTATAACGTACTTGGGATAATTGTCGGCAATCTTTTCATATGCACCAAACTCTCGCTCTATTGTTTTTTCGTCACTTAAAAGATAAGCTGCCTGAATGTAGATAATCTTGCCATTCAATTCTGCGATAAAGTCAATCTCGCCCTTCCAGGTTTTACCTACATAGACTTTATAGCCTCGTGAAATCAGCTCATTATAACAAATTGTTTCAATAATATAGTTATACTCATCCTTAATTCTATTTTTCTTCAAATGCAGAAAACCAAGGTCACAAACATAATACTTCTCTTCAAATGCAAGCGCCTTCTTACCGCGTATATCATAACGCGAAACCTTATCGCAAACGCAGGCATCAACAATACAACGCAAGTAATCGTACACAACAGGTGCAGAAACCTTATGTCCGTTACTTGAAAGCGTACCGGCAATAGCATTGCCGGAAACAGTAAGCGAAGAATTTCCTACAACGTAATCAAGAACCTTTTCCAGCACCAGTGGCGAGTTTATTTTGTTACGCATAACGATATCCTTCAGGACAACCGCATCATATATATTACTTAGAATAACCTCTTTTGTTTCCTTATTATCAGCACCACATACCAAAGGTAAACCACCATAAGTCATGTATTCCGTCAGCAAGCTTTCATAATCAGGCGCAGAGATGTCCTTGTATTGACAGAACTCCATGAAATTGAACGGCAAAACGCGTAAGGATATAGTTCTACCACTTAAATGTGTAGCTAATTCTCCCGAAAGCAACTTGGAATTAGAACCGGTAATAAAGATACTCACATTATGAGTTGCCCTAAACGAATTTACCACGAGCTCAAATTTATTTACATTTTGAATTTCGTCGAAAAACAGATAATATTTTCCTTCATCAACGATTTTTTGCTCAATATGTTCATAAAAAGCATCTGCATCTGTCAGCTTATAATACTTGTAATCTTCAAAATTTATGTAAACGATATGCGAATCCTCGATACCATTTTCCTTTATTTCAGCAATAACCTGACGCAAAATAGTAGATTTACCGCAACGTCTGATGCCGGTAATAACCTTTACTAGCTCCGAATCATAAAACGGTCGCAAACGCTCCAGATACTGTGTTCTGATAACCATAACCCTGCTCCTTTCCGCTTTGTCAGCACGTTCTCCTTTATTATATTCTAACACAAACAACCATCACCCGCAACAGTGTTAATTATTTTTTAACACCATCACGTGTTTTGTTAATAGTATTAATTTATTTTAACACTATGAGTGATTTTGCGTTACTGTTAATTATTTTTAATACTATTGCAGGTGTTACTCCTCTTTATAACCCAAGTGCAGGCACAAAAAAAGCCCGCCCTTGCGGACGGACTTTTCAGCATAAACCGGATTATTTACGGATACCCAGTTTAGCAATGATTGCACGATAGCGCTCGATGTCTTTAGCAGCCAGGTAGTTCAGCAAGCCACGACGTTTACCTACCAGTTTCAGCAGACCGCGACGGGAATGATGGTCTTTTTTGTGCTCTTTCAGATGCTCGGTCAAATATTTGATGCGTTCGGTCAGAACTGCGATTTGTACCTCAGAAGAACCGGTGTCACCTTCATGACGTGCGTTTGCCAGAATTACTGCTTGTTTAGCTTCGCTAGTTAACATTGTTTGTTTCCTCCTAAAAATTCAAATTGCCATAAGCGTAGCAGCCGTTGGAGAATCGAACTGCCAAGCCTTGGTTCAAATACTATGATAGTATACCATATCTTGCCACCAGATAGCAAGTATTTTGTAAAGTTTTTTATAAAAACAGCTTTGATTTACCGCAATGCCGCTTTGCAGTCGTTTTTATCCTGCGCCAGCTGCTGCTTGAGCTGCTCAATGCCGGCAAATTTCACTTCGCCGCGAATGCGCTGCACAAACTGCACTGTGAGCTGCTGACCGTAAAGGTCACCGGTAAAATCAAAGATATTCGTTTCCAGACGCGGTTTGGCAACATCGCCAAAGGTCGGATTATAGCCTATATTCGCCATACCATGATAGCTTGCGCCATTCACCAGTACGCGCACAGCATACACGCCTCCTAGAGGCACTGCAACATGAGCATCCTCCAGCTCAATGTTGGCCGTAGGATATCCCAGCAGTCTGCCACGCTCGTTGCCGTGCGCTACGGTGCCGCTGATGCTGTAGCTGCGCCCCAGCATTTCGGCAGCCTCCGCTACCTTGCCTGCGGCAATCAGGTGACGGATAGCGGTGCTGCTGATAACGGTTGCGCCCTCGCTTACCAGCTCGCGCACAATCAGCTCAAAGCCCATAGCCTTGGCGGAAGCAGCCAGCGTATAGACAGTTCCCAGTCCGCGACAGCCGTAGGTAAAGTTGGCACCGACAACAAGACAGCTGTAGTCAAGCTGCTGCAGGCGCTGCAAAAACTCCTGCGGCGAAAGGTCCGCAACCTGCTGATTAAAGGGAATATCCACCAGCACATCCACGCCAAGCTGCTGCAAAAGCTCCTGCTTTTGCGCGCCGGTTATCAGCGCTGGCGGCACCATGCCCGGACGAATCCATTCAAAGGGATGGTTGCTGAAGGTAAAGACTGCCAGCTTGGAGTTACATTCACGCGCCTTGTCTCTTGCGGTTTCAATTACATCAAGATGACCGCGATGCAGGCCGTCAAAGGTACCCAATGCTACCACACAGGGAGCGGAAAATTTATGCAGTTGTTCTAAAGAAGTAATAATCTCCATAGTTATTCCTCTGGCATCGGGTAATGCTCTAAGATTTTTTCTGCCTGCAGACGCTCCTGCTCACAGCGGACGATGCCTAAGAATTCATCCCCCGGCCCCAGCAGTACGTATCTGCCGTCGGCAGTCTGCGCCACCGTGGTGCGTACACCGTTAGTAATGCGCGCCGCCTGACGAGCGTTCACCTTGAGCTTGGGCAGCTCGGCAACGGCAGTCAGCGGCTCTGCGGCACAGGCCTCGGGGTTTTCCGCGATTTCCTGCAGCGTGCAGGCCTTGTCAATTGTGTAGGCTCCCACCTGTGTACGCAGCAAAAAGCTCATCGTACCGCAGGTTCCCAGCGCCGTCGCCAGGTCCTCGCCCAGAACGCGGATATAGGTGCCCTTGGAGCAGGCCACGCGCACAGTAAAGCCGGTTGCCGTATAATGCAGAAGCTCCAGCTTATAGACCTCAATCGGACGTGCGGTGCGTTCTACCTCTACGCCCTGACGAGCCAGCTGATACAGCTTTTTGCCGTTGATTTTGATGGCCGAATACATCGGCGGCAGCTGCATTTGCTTGCCGGTAAATTGCGCCAGCACCGCTTCCAGCTCTTGTTTGCCGAATGCAGGCACAATCATCGTTTTGACAACCTCACCGCTGTCATCGCCGGTAACTGTCTGCGCTCCCAGCGTAAATTCGGCAATATATTCCTTGCGGCCTTCTACAGCAAATTCCAGCAGACGGGTTGCACTGCCCGCAAAAACAGGAAGAACTCCTGCCGCGTCAGGGTCAAGAGTTCCCCCATGTCCGATTTTCTTTGTGTTAAGCACGCGCCGCAAAAAGCCGATAACATCGTGCGAGGTCATCTGTGGTGGTTTTAATACATTAAAAATTGCGTCCATATTAAACCAATTTGCCCAATGCCTCCAGCAGCTGAGTGCGAGCCTCCTCTACCGGTGCATAAATCGTACAGCCTGCTGCCCGCAGATGACCGCCGCCGCCAAAGGCTACAGCCACAGCGGATACGTCAACGCTCTTGGAGCGCATGCTCACGCGCGTTACCGTCGGCTCAACGGCCTTGAACATAATAGCTACGTCAACGCCCTCAATATAGCGCGGGTAGGACACAAAGCTGTCGGTCTGGACATCCTTGTCATATAAATCGTTGCTAATTGTGAGATAAGCAATTTTGCCTTCATAAGCGAAGGTCAGCGAAGGCAGTACCTTGGCCAGCAGCTCTACCGTATCGCGGGAGCGCACGTCCAGTGCATCGCTGATTTCGTTAGGCTGCACGCCGTATTCCAGCAGCTTGGCAGCATTACGCATAGTTTTCGGCGTAGTGTTGGCATAGCGGAAGGAGCCGCAGTCTGTGCTGATGGCAGTGTAAAAGCAGGTGGCAATTTCCTTATCAAAGGGCCATCGCATAGCCATGAACAGATCACACATTACCTCGCCCACGGCTGCTGCCTTGGCATCCAAGTAGAGATATTCGGCAAAGCGTTCGTTGGAAATATGGTGGTCGATGTTCAGCAGTGTTTTTGCTTCCACAACCTCGGACACCAGACCAATACGGTCAAAGGAGCTGGCATCAATAACTACCAGCAAATCCGTCTGCAGCTTGCTGCCCTCTACCGGGCGTTCACACAATTCAATACCAGGAATAAAGCCGAAGCTTTTGTTGATAACGTCATCACAGAAAACAGTAACCTGCTTGCCCTGCGCCAGCAAAAAGCGTGCCAATCCCAAGGTGGAGCCCAGGGTGTCGCCATCCGGGCTTACATGGGTGCACAGCACAATTTTTTCTGCCGCCAAAAGCATAGCGCCTGTTTCCTGCAGGCTAAGCTCCTTACTCATGCTCTGCTTCCTCGGCTGCAGGCTTTTCTTCCTGCTTAATCTTATCTAAGATGCTCTGAATATGCGCACTGTATTCTGCAGAAGTATCCTTCTGCAGAATCAGAGTCGGCGCGAAGCGCAGACGAATGCGTTTGGCAATTTCCGTACGCATAAAGCCTAACGCCTTGTTCAGAGCCTTCCAGGTTTCTTCCTGTTTATCCTTAGGACCATACATGCTGATGAAAATCTTGGCATAGCTCATGTCATCTGTCAGCTCCACGCCGGTTACAGTAACAAACTGAATGCGCGGATCCTTGACATCATGCAGCAGCATTTTGCTGATTTCATGCTGAATGGCCTCCTGTACTTTTTCTACTCTAAGTCTTGCCATTTTCTTTTCCTCTATATATAGATATAAGCTGACTAAAGGCAACAGGTGCAGGGAATGCGGCGGCGTATTGCTACTCCTGCCTGCATTCCTGCGCAATATGCCTTATGCGACAGACTATTCTACTGCGATTTCTTCCATGTCGTATACTTCAAAGATATCGCCCTCTTTAAGGTCGCTGAACTTCTCTAAAGTAATACCACATTCAAAGCCTTGGGCAACTTCCTTCACATCGTCCTTGAAGCGGCGCAGAGATTCGATAACGCCCTCGTGAACAACGATGCCGTCACGGACAACACGAACCTTGGAGCTGTTGGTAACCTTGCCTTCAACTACATAGCAGCCTGCAATCTTCAGCTTGGAAATAGTAATCAGCTGACGGATTTCTACGCGGCCTTGGATAACCTCCTTGAATTTAGGAGCAAGCATACCCTTGATAGCAGCCTCAACGTCGTTGAGTGCGTCGTAGATAACGCGGTAGGTGCGTACGTCAACCTTCTCGGTTTCGGCAGCCTTACGCGCGTTAGCGTCAGGACGAACGTTAAAGCCGATAATCAGTGCGTTGGCAGCGGATGCCAGCATTACGTCGGATTCGGTGATAGCGCCTACGCCTGCATGGACAACGGCAACCTTAACCTCATCGTTTTTGATTTTTTCCAGGGATGCCTTCAATGCTTCGATAGTACCCTGAACGTCAGCCTTAACAACGATGTTCAGCTCTTTGATTTCGCCTTCTTTAATGCGTTGGAACAGGTCATCCAGAGAAACCTTGGAGTTCAGCTTGATTTCCTCTTCCTTCTTCTTGGCGATACGTTTTTCGGCAACGCCGCGGGCAGTCTTTTCATCGGTGCTGTCCAGAATATCGCCGGCAGCCGGTACATCGTTCAGGCCCAGTACCTCTACTGGGGTAGAAGGCAGAGCTTTTTTAACCTTTTCGCCACGGTCATTGATCATTGCGCGAACCTTACCATAGGAGGTGCCGGCAATAATGGTATCACCGATATGCAGTGTACCGCGTTGTACCAGGACAGTAGCAACCGGGCCACGGCCTTTGTCCAGCTGTGCCTCGATAATAGTGCCGTGAGCAGGCAGATTCGGGTTAGCCTTCAGCTCCTGCATTTCAGCAACCAGCAGAATCATTTCCAGCAGATCGCTGATGCCAGTCTTCTGATGTGCGGAAACCGGTACCATGATGGTGTCGCCGCCCCAGTCCTCAGGAATGAGCTCGTGCTCAGCCAGCTGTTGTTTAACGTGATCCGGATTAGCGCCCGGACGGTCGATTTTATTGATAGCTACAATGATAGGTACCTTTGCAGCCTTAGCATGGTTGATAGCCTCGATGGTCTGCGGCATTACACCGTCATCTGCTGCTACAACCAGGATAGCAACGTCAGTTACCTGAGCGCCGCGGGCACGCATAGCAGTGAAGGCCTCATGGCCCGGGGTATCCAGGAAGACAATCTGCTTTCCCTGGTAGTTAACCTTGTAAGCACCGATATGCTGGGTAATACCGCCAGCCTCGCGGGAGGTAACGTTAGTTTTACGGATAGCATCCAGCAAAGAGGTTTTACCATGGTCAACGTGGCCCATAACGGTAATAACCGGCGGACGCGGAACTCGTTTTTCAGGCGGATCGTCAACCTCAGGAATCTCAGTCGGATCCTCCTCAGGTGCTCTTTGACCAACCTCTACACCAAAGTTGTCGCCAATAAGCTGTGCAGTATCGAAATCGATATCCTGGTTGATAGTAACCATTACGCCCAGCATAAACAGAGCCTTGATTACTTCATTAACCTCACGCTTAATGAGCTTAGAAAATTCTTGTACGTTGATAGATTCGCCGATTTCTACATAAGTCGGACGAACAATTTCTACCGGAGCCTGCTGTTGCTTCGGTGCAGGCTTCTTGCCACCGCGGTTTACCGGCATTTGATGACCGGCACTGCGGTTAGGACGGCTTTCGCGGGTAGCGTAGCTACCCTTAATCTGCGGCTTGTTGTTATCCTTACGGCTCTTGCCTGCATTGCGACCACCCTGACGGTTATCGCGAGCGCCTTCGCTGCGGCCACCATTGCGGCCTTCGCTACGGCCACCGCTAACCTGTGCACGGCTTTCGCCGTGTACGCTCGGACCCTGCTGACTCTTAGGACCTACAAAGATGCCCCCCTGGCGTTGTTGGCCGTTGCGGCCACCCTGACGGTTGCCCTGACCACCCTGCTGGCCGCCACGATTTTGCGGACGACCTTCATTACGGCCACCTTGATAGTTACCCTGGCCGCCTTGGCGGTTGCCCTGCTGGCCGTTGCGATTTTGCGGACGGCCTTCGTTGCGGCCACCCTGACGATTTTCATTACGCCCTTGTTGAGCGTTGTTGTTGCGTTGATTATTTTGCTGATTTTGTTGCATATTCCTCTGTCCGTTATTCCTATTCATATTGTTATCGTTTCTTTTAGCTGTAGCCTGCGGATGCGCAGGAGCAGCCGGTTTGCTGACATCACGTTTTTCCGTCTTCGCCGGTTTGGGCGGTTCTGGTTTTTTATCATAAGCTTTACGGATAACAGACATAGCCTTGTCATCAGCTGCACTAAAATTAGTTTTTTCGATATTATTTTTCTTCAGTAGGTCAATGACCTCATTTACTGGCTTGCCATAATCCTTGGCAACCTCGTATATTCTTTTATTACCCATTCATCCACCTCCAGACCAGATAAATAAGAAGCAGATTCATCTGCGAAGCTCGCGCAAGCTGCGCAGACAACTGTGATTTAACCTTATTATTTTTTCAGCAGCATATTGGCAAAGTTTGCATCAGTAATTGCCACCGCAATGCGCGGGCCTTTACCGATTGCATAACCCAGGTCATCGCGCGTCAAACGCTCGATGACCTGCACGCCTGCCATCTCTGCCAGGAAATAAATTTCCTTTTTTGAATTAGGGGCAGCATCTTGTGCCAAAACAAGTACTTTAACCTTGCCGCTTTTTAAGGCAGCACGCACAGCTACATCGCCAGAGGCGGTTTTGCCGGCCTTTTGCGCCAACCCTAAAGCAAAAGCAACATTATTGCCTGCCATGTTCAAAATCCTCCAGCAGCTGCTTGAGCACGTCTTCGCCGATAGGCTTTTCCAAAGCACGTTCCAGACGTTTTTCCTTCACAGCCTTGGTAATGCATTCCTTATCGGGGCAGACATATGCACCACGTCCGTTTTTCTTGCCGGTAAGATCAAGGCTGACCTCACCCTCAGGCGAACGTACAACGCGCAGCAAAGCCTTTTTATCCTTCATTTCATTGCAGCCTAAGCATTTACGCTGCGGAACCTTTTTTACCTTCATCATGCTTCTTCCACAGGAGCAGTCTCAGCAGCAGCCTCTTCGGCAGCCTGAGTTTCGCTCTTAATATCAATTTTCCAGCCGGTCAGCTTAGCAGCCAGGCGGGCATTTTGGCCTTCCTTGCCGATAGCCAGGGACAGCTGGTAATCCGGTACGACAACGCGGCAGATTTTGTCTGCTTCGTTAACGGTTGTCTTCACAACCTTTGCCGGGCTCAGAGCGTTAGCAACGTATTGTGCCGGATCTTCACTATATTTGACAATATCAATTTTCTCACCGCGCAGCTCGTTAACAATAGTCTGCACGCGCATGCCCTTATGGCCTACGCAGGCACCTACCGGATCAACATTGCTGTCAGCAGTAAATACGGAAATCTTGGAGCGCATACCAGGCTCGCGGGCTACGGATTTGATTTCAACCACGCCATCATGGATTTCCGGAACCTCCAGCTCAAACAGGCGCTTCAGCAGGCCGGGATGAGTACGGGAAACCATAATCTGCGGTCCCTTGGTGGTGCGCTTAACCTCAACAATATAGGTTTTCATACGCTCATGGTATTGGTAGATTTCACCGGGGATCTGCTCGTTGGGAGTCAGCACAGCCTCAACCTTGCCCAAATCGATATAAACATTTTTGTTTTCCATTCGTTCAATAATACCGGTAACGATATCATTAGCACGGCTTTGGAAGCGCTCATAAACCTGTCCGCGCTCTGCCTCACGGATACGCTGTACAACAAACTGCTTAGCGTTCTGGGCAGCAATACGGCCGAAGTTTTTCGGAGTAACCTCCACCTCTACGATGTCACCTGCCATATAATGCGGATTGATTTCCTGAGCATCATCCAGGGACATTTCGTTAATGCCGTCAGCCTCACCCTCAACTACAGTGCGCTGTGCATATACATGGATTTCACCAGTTTCTTTATTCATATCAACACGGACATTCTGGTTTGTACCGGTGTTCTTCTTGTAAGCAGCAACCAAAGCGTCATCAACAGCCTGGAACAAAAGTTCGGGGTCAATACCCTTTTCCTTTCCTAATTCCTGGATTGCTGAGATAAAATCTGCGTTCACTTAATAAGCCTCCTATTTCTTAATTAAAAGTCTATATGCGGTCTGATATTAGCAATCAGCCTACGTTCAATGCGGTCAGAATTTTTGAATTTCTTACCTTTAATAATCTTTTTAACCTGTACAGCTTCGTCATCATGTGCTACCAGAATACCGGTCAGATTCTTCATTCCCTCCCACGGAGTATAGAACATAATGTCAACCTTGGTGCCGTAGGCAGCTTCAAAGTCCTTGTCCTTCTTCAGCGGACGGTCAATGCCCGGAGAAGAAACCTCCAAAAAGTATTTGTCGGGAATAGGATCCTCTGCATCAAGAATCTCCGTCAGCTTTTCGCTCACCATCTGGCAGTCATCAATTTCTACTCCACCAGGCTTATCGAGAAAAATCCGTAGGTACCAGTCCTTTTCGCGCACATATTCTACATCTACCAGCGTAAGACCGGTATCCTGCAGAAGCGGTTCTACCATTGCGGTAATCAGTGCTTCAACTTCTTTTGCCTGCATCATTTTCACCTCCATATTAAGTTTTTCTTTCTGAGTTAACCTTGCGGTTAACAGCTGCCTCTGCCGCAAATGCGTCAGAAACATCATAATAAGCGGAAAGAGCGGGCTTTAAACCCACTCTTTCACAAGTCATACTTATTTTGGCTATTCTTATTATAGCATCTGTTGACAAGTCTTGCAAGTAGCTTACGCTATATCTAGTTATTATATGTTAAATTTTATACAGAAAAATGCTAAATCTGCCACGTAAAATGTATACACTGCGCTTTCCCTTGTCAGTGGCAAAAATATCTGCTACAGTAATATAGTAAACAGATAGAGATTGTGGAAAAAGTGTCAGTTTGGACAAGGGCGCTTTATCGACAAGCTTTTTATGAAAGGTGGTATTTTTATGTCCTATAATTTTGATGCTGCTGTTTCTCCCTTTATTAAAGCACTGCCTCCCTCCGGTCTGGCAAAGTTTCTTGATATTATGGCCGCTAACCCCAACATCGTGCCTCTCAGCGTCGGCGAACCCGATTTTGATATTCCGCAGGCTGTCAAGGATGCCGAAATCAACAGCATCTGCGAAGGCAAAAGCTGCTATACTCCTACGCTCGGACTTTTGGAGCTGCGCGAGGCAATTGCGGATGATATCCATAAAAACTACGGCGTTAAATACGACCCAAAAACCGAAATCATGGTAACCGTCGGTGTCAGCGAAGCACTGTACACCACTATTACTACCATTATGCATCCCGGTGACGAAATTATTCTTCCCGAGCCCTGCTACGTTGCCAACAAGGCCTGCGTTATTCTGGCAGGCGGCAAGCCTGTTTCCGTAGAAACCTATCAGGAAAACGGCTTTGTGCCTACTATCGAAGATTTGGAAAAGGCTGTTACGCCCAAAACTAAGGCTATTATGCTTGGTTATCCCAACAACCCGACCGGCGCTATTATGAGCAAGGAGCAGATTAAGGCTATCGGTGACTGGGCTGTGAAGCATGACCTGATTGTCATCAGCGACGAGCTTTATGCTCATCTTACCTACGGCGGCAAAACGCACACCATGTTCACCCACTTCCCGGAATTCCGCGACCGCACTATTATCTTCAATGGCTTCTCCAAGGCCTACGCTATGACCGGCCTGCGTCTTGGCTATATCATGGCACCGGCAGCGATCATCAATGCCATGAACATCCTGCATCAGTATGTAGTACTCTGCCCCAACGTTACAGCACAGTACGGTGCTATTGCAGCACTGAAATACTGCCGCCAGGACGTTGACAACATGGTTGCCGAATACAGCCGCCGCCGTCAGATTATGATTGATGGCTTCCACAAGATGGGCCTGCCGCTGTATGAGCCCGAAGGCGCTTTCTATGTTTTCCCCTGCATCAAGGAAACCGGCCTTTCCAGCATGGAATTTGTTGAAAAGCTGCTTGAGGAGCAGGAGGTTCTCGTAATCCCAGGAAACATCTTCGGTGCCGGTGGTGAAGGCTATATCCGTTGCTCCTATGCTTACAGTGAAGAAATCCTGCACAAGGCACTGGAGCGCATCGCCCTCTTCGTAACGAAATACAGAAATCTGAACAAGGCGAAATAACTGTTATGCTGATTCCATATTAGACAAGTTCTTTTATCATGTAGTATAATATACGCAGCTGATAAAATATCAGCCGACGATTTTTGTATTTATCTAATCCCTTCCACTTCGTCTCACTCCTTCCGTGAGACACAAGACAGAAAAAACACGGTGCATAATGCCCGTGTTTTTTTCTTTTGCATCGATATAATCATCTTCTTAAACTCGATATTTCTCCCGAAATTAAAGCTGCTGTCTCCGGCTTCATCCGAAGACAGCAGCTTCTTTGAGTCAAAGCATCTATGCATTTTTATCTCAAATTAAAGCTTACTGCGCGCGTAACGCGACAGCGTGCGTTCTGCCCGTACTTGTCTTTGGCAGGACTGAAGCGCCATTTGTTGACTGCCGTCACAACGCTGTTATCCATAGCACCGTTGCCGGAGGAACCGACAACCGTTACATCCTCTACACTGCCGTCAGCACCTACCAGAATGCGTACCGTTACCACACCGGTAGCACCGCTGTTGCGTGCGGACGCAGGATATACAGGCGCAACCTCACGCAGCAGGCGTGGCGGTTTCACTGGCACACCGCGGCCCTCGCCACTGCCACTGCCACTACCGTTGCCGCTTCCGCTGCCACTGCCGCTGCCTGTTCCGGTACCAGTGCCTGTACCTGTACCGCTGCCGGCAGGATTACCGGCAGGAGCCTTCGGTCCGGGGGCTGCCGTTGCCTTTTTCCTGACAACCTTCTTTTGCGGTTTAGGCTTCAGCTTTTGGTCAATAATATCCTCCAGGCTTTGTACAAGCGGCTCTTCCTGCTGCTCCTCCTGTTCGATTTCTTCCTCCTCAGCTTCAGCGCCGCCACCGCCGCCCTCCAAAGAAACCTCTAAAATTTCCGGAGGCGTATGCACAAAGCGGTAGCCGAAAATGCCAAGGCCGGCGGCAAGAACAAGATGCACAGCCAGAGCTACGGCAAAGCCCTTGCCAAATCGCTTTTGTTCATCCTTCATTTGCTCTCACCTGTATCCGTAGCCAAACCAAAGCGTGTGACACCTGCTCCCTTCATTTTATCCATCAGCTGGATAATAGTTTTATAGGGAGCTTCGTCCTCTGCTCTGATAATAACAGAGAAGGAGGAATCATGCTTGCTTTCAATTGCAGCATTCTGAACCAGCATATCCATCTCGATTTTATTTTCATCAAGATAAAGGCTACCATCCTTTTTAATCGTTACATTAAAGTTGCTCTTGCTGACATTCTCCGAATGCTTAGCAACCGGCAGGCGAATAGGAATCGTCTTGACCTCGCTCATATACATAGTGCTGACAATGAAAAATACCAGCAGCAGGAAAATCATATCAATCATAGGACTAAGCATGATTTCCGGTGACTTCATCACTCTTTTACGACGTCTGCGCATTTTCTGACACCGCCCCTCATTTGCTCTGCTCGTTAGCTTTGAAAATATCAACCAACGTATCTGCGACCTCGTTGATATTCAGAGTTTCGGTTTTGATTTTACTTGTAAGATAAGCATGGATACACATACCCATAATGGCAATGCACAGGCCGAAAACTGTAGTAATCAGCGCTTCGCCGATACCTGCGGTAACAGCCATCGGATTCTGTGTTCTTTCGTTCAAAGCATTAAAAGAAGAAATCATACCGGTAATCGTACCGAGCAGGCCGAGCATCGGCGAAAGACCGATAACAACACTCAGATAGTTGATATTTTTTTCCAGACTGTCGATAATACGGTCTGCTTTAGTATAGACAATAGTTTCCAGACGCTGGCCGAGGTCACCCTTAATATCCAAAATCTCCTTAGCCATGGCAGCAGCCTCGCCCTTGCTCTGCTCTGCCAGCTCACTGGCGCCAACCAGATTAAAGTCATTCATCATGCGGCAGAAGCTGCTCGCGAACTTTTCTCCGGAAATAGCCTTCTTATAGAAAAGATATCGTTCCACACCAATAGCAATAGCGGCAAAGGAACACATCAGCAGCGGCCACATACAGGGACCACCCTTAACAAAATAATCAACAGCTCCGGCAAAAATACTCATACTTAAACCTTCTTTCAAAAAAATAACGCTGCAATTTTTTTGCGGCAAATCACAAGCTCATCATCCGCCTATACACAGCGGAAGGAAGTCGGCATAGCTCCCATATCTGATACTTGTTGCTATTTACTAGATGTTTATATTATAGCCTCTTTACTATTCTGCGTCAAGAAAACACAAACTATATAAACAAAGGCAGTACAGGAAAAATTCCCCGTACTGCCCAAAGATTTATGTTATTTGAAATACTTGGCGAAGGCCTGCGCCGCCGCTGACTGCACCTCTGCATTAAAGGCTGTATACCGCTCGAGCAGCGAACGTCCCTCCGGCGTCAGCACGCTGCCGCCGCCGCTTTTGCCGCCTGCCGTGCTGCTCACCAGTGCAAAGCCCAGGTCTGCCTCCGCACGCCGCAGAATCTTCCACGCCTTGCTGGCCGACATACCCATAGCCTTGTAGGCAGCACTCAGCGAACCGGTGGCCTCAATGCGCTGCAGAAGCTCCGCTACGCCCTTGCCGAAATCAATGCTTTCGTTATACACGCGCACCTTCACATGATAATGCTGCGGGTCTGCATAGGTCATTTTACCACCCCTTGCCAAAGCCGCAGGCAGGATAGGTGCAAACGGCGCAGTTCAGGCACAGTCCACCCTCGCCCAAGGCTGCCAACTCGTCGGCAGTGACAAGGTCACAGGCCAGCACACGCGGCAGCACCAGGTCAAAAATCGTACGCTTAGCGTACATTACGCAGCCCGGCAGGCCCAGAACAGGCACCTGGTCTTCGCCGTAATACGACAGCAAAAACATTGCCCCCGGAAGCACCGGTGCACCATAAGACACAATGCGTGCACCGGTGTTTTTTATTGCGAACGGTGTGCGGTCATCCGGGTCAACGCTCATGCCGCCGGTGCAGAGCACCATTTCCGCGCCCTTTTCCTCAATCGCGGTTTTAATCGCAGCGGTAATCTGCTCCGGTTTGTCATCCAGCACCTGCTTATAAACTACCTCCACATTGAACTCTGCCAGCTTTTCCTCCAGCACGGGCGTAAAGGTATCCTTAATGCGTCCGTGGAAAACCTCGCTGCCTGTCGCCAGAACGGCAGCCTTTTTAATTTTATACGGCAAAAGCTGCAGCAGCGGTTCATCACCGCACAGCTCGCGTACACGCTGCATCTTTTCCTTTTCGATAACCAGCGGGATAATACGTGTACCGCATAGCTTATCACCCTTCTTCACCGGCGTATTGCCGTGACGCGTCGCAATCATCATCTGTCCGAAGCTGTTCACCAGGCGCAGACGCGCGCCATCTACCTTGAACAGACCGTCAGCAGCAGCAGCCAGCTCAATCTTGCCCTCTTTCACAGACGATTCATCCATCATAGTGTTTTTGCAGATGTCGCACAAAATGCGTGCGGCATCATTTTCGTGCAGCATGCTTTCGTCAGCTTCCCACACATATAAATGCTCCTTGCCGATGGAAAGCAGCACCGGAATATCCTCCGGCTGCACCACATGTCCCTTGCGGAACACTGCATCCTTGGTAACGCCCTTGATAATTTGTGTCAGGTCATGGCAGAGCACACTGCCGACCGCATCCTCAGTACGAATTAATTTCATGCTAATCTACCTCTCATTTAGCCTGCGCAAAGCCGTAAGCGGCAAAAATCTTCATAGCCTCTTCAGTCTGCAGGAAGGCAGCAAAATCCTTGGCAGCCTCAGCCTGCGGAGCCCTCGCCAGCACGCCGATAGGATAAATTACCGGCTTCTTCAAAGAGCCTGCCGGAGCTTCGGCAACAACAGTTACCTTATCCTTCAGAAGTGCTGCATCGGTAGCGTAAACAAGGCCTGCGTCAGCACTGCCTTCGGCAACCCAGTTCAGCACTTGTGTTACGTTAGTACCCAGGCTTACTTTAGACTGAATCGCATCCCACTGGCCCAGCTTGGTCAGCGCTTCCTTAGCATATTGGCCTGCAGGAACACTGGCAGGATCACCGATTGCAGGATGCTTTGCCTTGCCGAAATCATTGAAGCCTTTGATTTCGCTGCCGCTTTTAGGCACAATCAGCACCAGCTTGTTTTCCAGCAACGGCTTCACGGTGCTCTTATCCATATATCCTTTGTCGCTGAGTGCGTTCATCTGCTTGTTGGCCGCAGAAATAAATACGTCCGCTGCCAGACCGCTTTCAATCTGCGCCTGCAGCTTACCGCTGGCATCATATACACCTTCGATTTTGATTTCCGGATGCTTTTGCTGATACAGCGGAATGAGCTTTTGCGTAAAAACCTTTTCCATGCTGGCAGCAGCAGCCAGGCGCAAAGTTTTGCCTGCCTGCGGTGCAGCAGCCTGCTTATCACCGCCACCGCAGCCTGCAACCATAATTACTAACATCAAAGACCATACTAAGCATAAGAGTTTTTTCATTTTATTCCCCCTGTTGTTGTTTTGTTTTATATAAGTAAACATTAAGACCAATGACAACTAATAGGCAAATGCCTACAATTACTGCCACATACCAGCCTGCTGCATCCCAATCGCCTGCCGCTACGGCAGAATAAACTGCCAGCGGCAGTGTGCGTGTGCGTCCTGCGATATTACCGGCAATCATCGCTGTGGCGCCGAACTCACCCAAACCACGAGCGAAGGCCAGCAGGCCGCCGGCAATAATACCCGGCAGTGCGTTAGGCAGATGAATGCGCCAGAAGATGCGCCATTCCGTCATGCCCAGCGAACGTGCCGCCTCCAGCATGCCCTTGTCAACCTGGGACAAGGCTCCGCGCGCGCTGCGGTACATGAGCGGCAGCGAAATTACCGCCGCCGCCAGCACTGTTGCCAGCCAGCTGAAGGCTATTTTTATACCCGTCAGCTGATAGATAAGCTGGCCTAAAAAGCGATTGTTGCCAAAGAAATATAAGAGAAAAAAGCCTGCTACCGTAGGTGGCAGCACCATGGGCAGCGTTATTACGGCGTCGGCAAAAATCTTCAGGCTTTGGCTCTGCAGTCGTTCCACCCACCAGGCAATAATCACGCCGATAAAGAAAACTATGACGATTGTCGCTGCCGCAGTATGCAGCGAAATCCACAGCGGTGACCAGTCTATGGCGCTCATTTTCTCGCACAGTCATGGGCGCTGCCCTTCAGGATACGCAGTCCATGCTCCAGCTGCGGCAAAACAATTGCCAGCGCTTCCTCCACCGCTTTGGTGCTGCCGGGAAGATTCACAATCAGCGTCTGTCCACGCACTACGCTCACGCCGCGGCTCAGCATTGCCCGCCGCGTAATCTTCAATGATTCCGCACGAATGGCCTCCGCAATACCTGGCACATTGCGTGTTGCCACCGCCATTGTTGCTTCCGGTGTGACATCACGCAGCGACAGGCCTGTGCCGCCTGTGGTGATAATCAAGTCAACCTGTCTGCTGTCCGCAAGACGCATCAGCTCGCGTTCGATTTTCTTCTGTGCGTCAGGAAGCAAAACCTGCTCCACAATTTCGTAGCCTGCCTCCGCCAGCAGCTGTGCTGCCCTCGGACCGCTGGTATCGACACGCTCACCCGCAGCGCCCTTATCCGAAAGCGTCATTACCGCCGCACGCAAGGGTGCGTCGGCTGCAGGCAGCGTCACCTCCAGCTCCATACCGCTGCGCAGGACACCACCATGCTCTACCGTCGCAAAAACGCCCTCACGCGGCATAATGCAGTCGCCCACACGCGCATAAATCGTGCAATGGCTGTGGCATTCCTTGCCAATCTGCGTCAGCTTCATCACTACTTCACCGCTGCGCATGATGCTGCCTACCGGCAGCTTTTTGAAGTCAATGCCGCTTACCAGAATATTTTCACCGAAGGCACCGATAGCGGCATCACCGCCACGCGCATTGAATTCATCCACCTTTTCCGCACTCAGAAAACTCACCTGACGGTGCCATTTGCCTGCGTGGGCATCGCCCTCGATGCCGAAATTTTCTTTAAGAACAATCTCATTAACAGGATGCTTTTCCGTACCCTTCTTTTCGCTGATACAAACAGCCTTGATTATGCCTCTGATACTTGCTTCCATACAAAATCACCACTCTTTCCGCCTGTTTTGCTCAGCAGATGCACATCTGTAATCACCATTGCCTTGTCCACTGCCTTGCACATATCGTAAATCGTCAGCAAGGCAATCTGCACGCCTGTCAGCGCCTCCATTTCCACACCAGTCTTGCCCGTAGTCTTGACCAAACACTGTGCCTGTACAGCGTAGCTGCCGTTTTCCGCCAGCAGCTCAAAATCCACTGTACATTTCGTCAGCTGCAGCAGATGACACAGCGGAATCAGCTCGCTGGTGCGCTTGGCCGCCATAATTCCCGCAACTCGCGCTACGCCCAACACATCACCCTTGGCCATACTGCCGCCAGCAATTTTTTCATATATTTCTCTGCTTACGCAGATTTTTCCCTGCGCCACGGCAACCCTTGCGGTGTCAGCCTTATCACTGACATCCACCATCAGAGCATTGCCCGCAGCGTCAAAATGTGTAAATTCACTCATTGTCTGCTCCTTCAAAGCCTGTATTTATCCGCCAATCTGGCTCATATTAAAGCGCGCTGCTTTTACATCAAAGCTGTGTCCCGCGGGCTTGGCATAAATAATCTCCTGCATCGCCTTAACTAAATCCGCATCACTGCCGCCGTCACGCAGCAAGTGCTTGAGGTTCATGCCCGCGTCACTGTAAAGACATGGCTTCAGCATGCCTACGGAGGTAAGACGCACCCTGTTGCAGACAGCGCAGAATTTATTGTGCAGCGGTTCGATAAAGCCCACCGGCATTTTATAACCGCTAATGCGCCAGTAGCTCGCAGGACCGTTGCCATATCGCTGTGCATCAGGCTGCAGCGATAGGCCTGCCTGTTCCAACAAACTGCGGATTTCGCTGCCGCTCACTCCTTTTAGATCAGCATTGCAGTCTAGCGGCATCAGCTCGATAAAGCGCAGCGGCGCGTTATAATCGTTTGCCAGCTTTAACAACTGCATAATATCTGCCAGGCCGTTTTCTGCAAGAGGCACGCAGTTCAGCTTAAACGGTATGCCTACCGCCTGCAGCTCCTGTAGTGCCTGCAGAACGCTGCCCAGGCTGCCGCCGGTAAGCTCTGTATAATACGCTGCATCCAGCGTATCAAGGCTCACATTGATGCTGTCCACACCCGCTGCGATAAGCGCAGGCAGCTGCTGCGAAAGCAGTGTGCCATTCGTCGTCAGCGTTACCTGCTCTATGCCGTCCAGCTGCTTCAGTCTGGCGATAAAATCACTGCAGCCCTTGCGCAGCAAAGGCTCGCCGCCGGTGATTTTGAATTTGCGGATGCCAAGCTGCAGCGCAGCACGGCAAATACGCAAAAGCTCCTCATAGCGCAATATTTCGTTATGCGGCACATGCTCACTCACCTCCGGCTGACAATAGCGGCAATGCAGATTGCAGCGATCAGTAAGGGAAATGCGCAGGTAATCTATTTTGCGATTGTATTGGTCATACATGATTGTAGTCCTTTTTTACGTGAATTGAAATTAGTTTACAAAGCGTGAACAAAGAGTATCCCAACCCTTCCGTCTGCTCGCTATGCTCGCATCCACCTCCCCTTTTAGGGGAGATATAATTGTATTTTGAAACTCTAACTTTTATATGCTCCCTGAAAGGGAGCTGGCATCGCCGTAGGCGATGACTGAGGGTTGTGCTGCGATATATTAATTGCTCAATTCAGTAATGAAGCAAAATGTGGTCAACCCCATCGCGTCACTCTCACCCGAGAATAACGCATGCCAAAACAAATGTGGTCTTGCAACCACATTTGTTTTCAGCTTATAAAAATCTTATTCTTCGTCAACGCCCATAGCAATTTTTTCCGGTGTAATCGGCAGCGTCATGAAGCGCTTACCGGTTGCCTGATAAATTGCGTCGGCAATCGCAGGAGCCGGAGTGTTGATTACCAGCTCGCCCACGGATTTGGCACCGAAGGGACCGCTTTCCTCATAGCTGCTGGCAAAGTCAACATAGATATGACCGATATCCTCACGGCAGGGAACCTTGTACTGCATGAAGGAGTTTTCGTAAATACGACCTTTGGGACTGTAGGTTACGTTTTCCATCAGCGCCATGCCGATGCCCTGCAGAATGCCGCCCTCGGTCTGCACCTTCGCCAGATGCGGGTTAACAGGAGTACCGCAGTCAACAGATGCGTAGAAGTTCACTACCTGTGCCTCGCCTGTCAGCAGGTCGGTTTCAACCTCAGCCACACCGGCCATAAACGGCGGCGGGGACAGTACACTGTTCTGCTCCACTGTTTCTTCCAAAGCGATATCGTTATTCACCATAGAAGCGGTGGCAATATCAAAGAGGCTTACAGCCTTGTCGCTGACGGTATCACGCACCTCGCGTCCGTCAAAGACAACCTGATCCGTGCCGCATTCCAGCAGTCGTGCGCCTAATTGGCAAATTTTACCACGCAAACGCTGTGCACAGATTTCTACGGCCTTGCCGGTAATATATGTTGTACTGGATGCGTAGGAACCGGAGTCATAAGGAGAAGCGTCGGTATCCGCACCGAATACGGTAATGTTATCGTAATCACATTCCAAAACCTCTGCTGCCATCTGCGCCAGAACGGTATCGCAGCCGGTGCCCATATCAGCAGCACCGATCAGCAGTGTGTAATGTCCCTCGTCGTTAATTTTGAGGGTAGCACCGCCGACGTCGCAGTAAGGAATGGAGCTCCCCTGCATCGCAATAGCCACGCCCATTGTGCGTACCTTGCCGTCAGGCAGCTGCTGCAGCGGGAATTTCTGCTCCCAGCCGCTCATCTCGCGTACCTGCTCCAGGCAGCGGTCCAACGCACAGCTTGTGTTGGGCGCACCATAATAAGCCGGCATAATATCGCCCTCGCGTGTAATATTCATCTCACGCAGCTTAATCGGATCCATCTTCAGACGTGCTGCCAGCTCGTTCACAGCGGACTCCACAGCAAAAATGCCCTGAGGAGCGCCATAACCGCGATAAGCGCCTGCAGCCTGCAGGTTGGTATAAACTACGTCAAAGCCGAAGCGGAAGGCCTCGGTACGGTACAGAGGAATAGACTTGTGACCGGAAAGGCCGACGGTCGTGGGACCATGCTCGCCATAAGCACCGGTATTGGAAAGAGTATATAAGTCAATCGCGCGGATTTTGCCTTCCTTAGTAGCACCAAGACGCACGCGCACCTCCATCTCGTGGCGCGGGCTGGAAGCTATATGACATTCATAACGCGAGAAAATCATCTTACTCGGCTTTTTTGTTTTCCAGGTAACAAAGGCCGGATACATTTCGCTTACACAGCTCTGCTTAGCGCCGAAGCCGCCACCTACACGCGGTTTAACCACGCGCACCATAGTTTTGGGGATATGCAGCGCATTGGCAATAATGCGGCGGCAGTGGAAAACAATCTGCGTAGAGCTGAGGATGTTCAGACGGCCGTAGGTATCAATAGAACAGTAGGTTACGAAAGGCTCCATCATATCCTGCTGTACAGCCTTGGTATGCGTAGTCTGGTCGATAACAACATCGCATTCCGCCAGAATCTTATCAACCTCGCCATCCTCAATAACCTCATGGGCACACAGGTTGCGCTTATTGTCGGCACCAACCGGGCAGTTCGCCTTCCAGGTATCCTCCGGATGCACGAGCACAGGGTTGTCCAACGCAGTGCGGAAGTCAAGCACTGCATCCAGCAGCTGGTATTTTACTTTAATCAAAGACAGCGCCTTGTCGACAGCCTTTTCTGTTTTGCCGGCAACAATCGCTACGATATCGCCCACAAAGCGTACATGACGGTCCAGCAGCAGGCGGTCATAGGGACTCGGTTCGGGATAGGTCTGGCCTGCGTAGGTGCAGCGCTCACCATCCTGGTCCACGTCCTCCCAGGTATAAATTGCTTCAATGTCAGGCACCTTGGCTGCAATCGCGGTGTTGATGCTTTCCACAATAGCGTTCGCATGCGGAGAGCGCAGCACCTTGACAAGCAGGCAATCGTTCGGCACCAGGTCATCGGTATAGACCGGCTGGCCTGTCACCAGCTGCATAGCATCCTTTTTGCGGTAGGATTGGTTAACTATTTTCATCTGCAGCTCCCCTCCTTATGCCTGCGCCTGAGTTTTTTTCCAGGCGATAAAATTTTGAATTCCGCGCAGCTGTCCCTCATAGCCGGAGCAACGGCACAGGTTGCCTGCCAGAAATTCCTTGATTTCTTCTTCCGTAGGCTCGCTGTTTTCACGCAGCAGCGCGATAGCGTTCATAATCATGCCGGGGTTGCAGAAGCCACACTGCTCCGCGCCCTGGTCTGCAATAAAGGCACCGAACTGCGCTGCCTCCTGCTGCATTCCCTCCATCGTTACGATGCTGTGGCCTGCAGCACGCGCTGCCAGAACAGCACAGGAAAGCACCGGTTTATCATCCATAAATACAGTGCACAAACCGCAGTTGGTAGTGTCACAGCCGCGCTTTACGCTGTAGCAGCCTTCCTTGCGCAGAAAATCGAGTAAAACTGTATCAGCCTCCACCATACGTGTCAGCTTTTTGCCATTTAAGGTTAAGGTTATCTCCATCAGGCCTTACCTCCCAGTTCTGTTAAACATCTTGCTGTCAGCACCTTAATAAGGTGTGTACGATAAGCAGCACTGCCGCGCGGATTGGTTTCCGTCGGCAGTAAGCCTGCAGCATATTCCGCAAAGGCCTGTGCCTTCTCGCTAGTCATAGGCAGAGTTGCAAGCTGCTCTGCATCCTTTACCAGTGCAGCCTTCGCCGGGCGTGCGCCCACTGCGGCCTGCACGCCTTCCTGCGTCAGCGCCGCCGCGCAGGTCAGCACCGGAAAGTCGGTTTTGCTGATGCGCACGGATTTATAGCTGTAATGTGCTGCCGTCTTTTTAACAATAACGCGCACCAGAATATCTCTGTCATACGGCATATTCACAAAATCTGCCAACGGCACAATACCGCCCTTGTATAATTCCACATAGCTGTCCATTACCAAAAGCAAGGTCAGCACATCCGAAAAGCCGAAGCGTCCGAACACACTGCCGCCTACGGTAGCAAGATTGCGGAACTGCACACCTACAATATGGCGCAGCGCCTCCTTATTTGCTCCCTCACTGTAAGCGGTAAAGCCTGCATGCAGCTCCAGCTGGCGCAAGCTCACCATCGCACCGATGCGGAATTCTGTTTCAGTTTCCTCTATTGTATCCAGGCCTAAAGCCGACAAATCAATCGCCGTCTGCACATTGCCCTTGCTCAAGCGCAGCCACAGCATACCGCCAAGCACGCGGTTGGGGCGCTTCTGGTTCAGCTGCCACGCCTCCTCCAGCGTTGCTGCCTGTTTATATTCACGAATTGTCAACATATACTGCCCTCCTCTTCTGTTTGTATTGCATACTTACTCTATTATATTTTACCATATTTTTCCTGTAATTGAAAAGAGAAAAAATGCACATGGGCTCATAAGTTATCTGATTGAAAGAAAGTACAAACGGCTTGTGCATAAAAATTAATAATCCATAAGACGTCTTACTCAATGCTATATTATATTCACTTCCAAAAACGTTTGTGTTATTATGCTGTCAGCTTGGACGCCAGCTCACGCACCTCTGCGTCCGTAAGCTTGGCGTGGCACACGGTGAATCCACTCTTCTCCCTTGACATTCTCCTGAATTTCAAGTAAACTTAAAGCATGTTCTTCC
>NZ_CABQHJ010000015.1:0-62004 GCF_902463975.1 uncultured Phascolarctobacterium sp. | reverse complement strand
TCTATTTGGTTTAAGTTTTTTATCTTTGCCTCCTTGACTTTTTATAGTTAGTCTTTATTTACACACGCGAGGTCAACGCCCCGTTCATAATAAAAACTTCTGCTAATATGAATTTATCACAAAATGGATTGCCTGTCAAAAAATACATAGTAAAAATATTGGTCGCCACCTTCGCTGTACCTGCGATCCCCTTATGTATATAATAAAAACTTCACCTGTTTGCTATTAAATATATCAAATACTACGAAATCATAGTGCTTTAATAAGCTTTAGTTCATAGATATTTTAAAACTTTACTTGCTATTAACAATCAAGTCTAGTATACTATCAAGTGAGCGAATTAAGTAACTAAAGTAAGTGAATTTATTAGGGCAAACTTATCATGATTTTATTAGGGTATGTATAAAAAATAAGGGAGGAAAACAAATATCATGAAAAATTATTTACACCAACGGAGCAAAAGCCTGCTGGCCTTTGCTGTCGGATTAACCATTTTATCTTCATCCTTAGCAGGAGAAGTGTACGCAGATGAAGGCTACATCGATTGGAATGACCTAAAAAATGATTCCAACACTACCTGGACCGAGGATAAAACTTATTATGAAGGTGGTGACTTAAAACTAACCAAAAACAACGTTACTTTAAATGAAAATAAAAATATCAGTTCCAATTGAAACATATCGTTGGCAGACGATAATACAAATTCATATATCGTAGCCGGTGCAACTAAAAACATAGATCTTACATTCCAAGGTGACATTTGGTCCACATGTGACAATGAGATGACCATAAAAAACCTGAACACATTGCAAATCACCAACGGCACCTACGGTCTGCTAGCTAACTTTGGCAATTGGCGTGGTGAACGATGGACCAACACAGAAAATAATGGCGGTATTCACCTTAGCGACATCACAACCGTTGACATCTCCACTACCAAGAGAGCCATCTGTAGCAACATCCTGGGCAAGATAGATTTAAATAATATCACTAACCTCAAACTTGCAAGTGAGAACAATACTATCTACTGCGGCTATGGTGGCCTTGTTGATATCAGCGCTAAAAATACAACAATTACCTCCAACGGGCGCGCCATCCTTGCTTCTACAGGCAATGCAAAGACTATCTATACTTGGCATGATGGCTCCTTGGAAACCGATTGTCCCCTGCCAGTAGTCAACATTAAAACCGACACTCTCACCATCGCTGCTGCTACCAGCGGTAAAACTGCTGCCGCTGTTTACAGTGATCCAGGTGCCACCATCAACCTTGGCAGCGCTGATAAGAAAATCAAGCAGCTCACCTTTGTGAAAGACGCCGGCGCCAACATGAACCTGTACAGTGATTCCCACATCTACGAGGATCAACGATATACCCAGTATGATAGTAACAACCCTTATGCCTATTATGGCAGATACAGCGATAACCTCCCTAACGACGAAACGGCTAAATACTACAAGCTGTATCAAGCGAAAATCAATGTCTATGCTGAAAATGCCGAATTCAACGCCAACACGAACGCCATCAATGCCTACAACAAAGCATTGATCTACGTAAATGCCGACACCGCCACCATCAACAGCAAATACGCCACAGTAGCCGCTGGTGCCGGTGCTACCGTAACCATCGAAGGCAAGGACCTGACCATCAATAACACCAACTGCCTCAATAATGCCCAAGTAGTTGATGACGCCAAAGTCGCAATTGGCAGTGGCGGCCTCCTCAACCCCTCCGAATATGGCGACACGTCCGTCAATGCCGGTGACATTGTCGTTAATGCCGCTAACAAGCTTACCATCAACGGCAACATTGTTATCAATGCCAATCCGGATGCTGCAGCAGGCAATAGCATCAGCATCAATAAGGATAATACCACCGCGCTCGTAAACATTACCGGTGACATCTATACCAACAACGGTAACGAGGTGCATCTTTCCCTGGGCGATGGCAGCGCTGCAGGCCAGAATGGCAACGCTGCAGGCAGACAGGCTGGCCGCTCCACGCTGACCGGTGCAATTTTAGACGCTGCCTCCACTGCTGCAGGCTTCAGCTTCAGTGACACCAGCTTTTCAACCAAAGGCACTAACCTCAACATGAAGGACGCTACCTGGAATGTCACTGCAGACAGTGAAGTTGCCAATGTAGTAATGAATGGCAGCAGCATCATTGACCTCACGCAGCGCAAAGAAGCGACAACTGTAGACATGGCTGGCAGCAGCACGCATGACCATAACTTCCAAAAGCTCAAAATCAACAATCTTACCGGCAGCGGCACCATCAAAATGGATTACGATGACAGCAAGACAAGCACCGACGGTTCAACCGCCGACAAGCTGTTCATCAATAACCACAGCGGCACGCATTGCCTGTACCTCAACGAGGTGACCGGCACTGCAACACTGACTGGCAAGGCTGAAGATACCGTGCTGGTGAGCGTAGTCAATGAAAACGGCGACTTCAAGGCTGCCTCCGACGACAACCTCACCTGGAACATCTATTCTTTAAACAGCAAGGAAAGCACTACGGAAGGCTATACCACCGACTGGTATCTGGAGAAAAATACAAGTCCCACTCCTGCTCCCCAAGGTCCCACCCGCGACGAGGCTGGCACCATCAAGGCCCACAATATGAACTACTACTTGTGGCGTGACCAAAGCGAGCGTCTCACCAAGCGCCTGGGCATCACCTGCTTTGACGAAGAGCGTGCAGGCGTGTGGACCAAGATGAGCAATTCTTCCATCAGTGGCAGCGGTATTTACGGCAGTGACGCCAAGGTCAAAACCTACACCATCGGCTACGACTTCAAGCATAATTCGGACGAGCAGCTGACTACGGAAGACGCTAAAAAAACACGTGACTTCAGCGGCCTCGCCTTCACCTATATCAAAGGCAGCAGCAGCATGAACGGCTATCAGGTCAGCGACGCACTGCAGGTTGCCGGCGGTCGCAGTGACATCCGCGGCGGCGCCCTCACTGCCTACCACACGCACACCTCCCAATCCGGCTCCTATGCTGACTATGTTCTCCGCTACAGCTCTTATGACAACGACTTCAAGCTTGACGGCGTCAATGGCAGCGCCAAAAGCCACGGCCTGCAGGCAAGTGCGGAATATGGTCACCGACTGGAAAATGACCATGGTCTCTTTGTAACACCCAACGCACAGTTTACTCTGGGACGCTTGTACAATAAAGCCTTCACCACCTCCAACGGCGTGCATGTAGCAAGTGACCATCTGAACAGCGCTATCCTCAGCATGGGCGTTGACGTTGGCCAAACACTCGGCGACCAAAGCCAGGTTTATGCCAAGGTGCGCTACAACACCGAGCTTGGCGACCGCGTCAGCGCTGCCTTCTACAAGAATGATGCCAGCGCCTTCTGCAGCGGCGACAGCAACGGCAGCTGGTGGGAATACGGCTTGGGCTTTGACCTCAAGGCAGGCCACGCCAGCCACCTCTTTATGGACGCTGAACGCGCTGGCGGCAGCGGCTTCAGCAAGGACTGGTCCTGGCGTATCGGCGCACGCTTCGACTTCTAAGCGCTAACCTTTTTTTAACAGCTTATCCGCTACGCTAAACATAGCTTCTGCTGACAGCTCATCTGTCAGCAAGCTATTAGCGGACAGCATGAAAACATCATAATTACTTAGAAACCTAACTGCATAAACACAAAAAAACTGACGAAGCAAAATTGCCTCGTCAGTTTATTTTTATACGTAAAATTCAGCGCTAAGCTTATTTCACCATAGCAGCAACAATATCAAATGCAGCTGCAAGTGCTTCGTCAACCTTAGCTACGTCCTTAGCACCAGCCTGTGCCATATCAGGACGACCGCCGCCGCCACCGCCGCACAGCTTAGCAACAGCCTTAACGATATTGCCCGCATGTACGCCCTTAGCAACAGCATCCTTAGTAGCCATGGTCAGAATGCTTACCTTTTCGCCCATAACAGCAGCCAACACAACAACGCCACCAACCTTATCGCGCATCTGGTCGCCCAGGTTACGCAGAGCGTCAACGCTGTCAGCATTAACCTTCTGCACCAGAACAGGAACGCCGTTAGCATCCTTAATCTGATCAGCAACATTGCTTACCTGTGCCTTAGCAATTTCTGCAGCCAGCTCTTCAGCCTTCTTCTGTGCTGCCTTCAGCTCGCATTGCAGAGCCTCCAGACGAGTCGGAACGTCGCAGGAGCGGCATTTCAGCTCAGCAGCCAGACCGTTTACCATTTCCTCGGTAGCATTCACATGAGCCACAGCACCATGACCGGTAACAGCCTCAATACGGCGCACGCCTGCACCGCTGGAGCCTTCGCTAACGATTTTGAACATACCGATTTGTGCGGTATTGCTTACATGGCTGCCGCCGCAGAACTCCATAGAGAAGTCCGGAACGGTAACAACGTGCACGATGTTGCCATACTTTTCACCGAAGAGCGCGGTAGCACCCTTCTTCTTAGCTTCCTCAATCGGCAGCTCTTCAATATTAACAGCTTTGCCAGCCAGCACCTGCTCGTTGACAATAGCCTCTACTTTCTTCAGCTCCTCAGCAGTAACCTGAGAGAAGTGGGAGAAGTCAAAACGCAGACGGTCCGGACCGACATAGCTGCCGGCCTGGTTAACATGGGCACCCAGAACCTGTTTCAGAGCAGCATGCAGCAGATGGGTTGCGGTATGGTTACGCGCGATATCCATCTTGCGGGCCTTGTCTACAGCAAAGGTAACAGCGTCACCTACAGCAACAGTGCCTTCGGTTACGGAACCGATCATAATAACAGCGCCGTCAGGCAGCTTTTTGGTAACATTTACAGCAATAACGCCGGTCGGAGCAGTAATAGTACCGATATCGCCCAGCTGGCCGCCGCCCTCAGCATGGAAAGCGGTAACGTCGCAGATAACAGCAACATCAGTGCCGTCAGCAGCGTTTTCAATCGGCTGTGCATCATGCGCAGGGTACATCTTCACAATCTTAGCTTCAGTTGCAGCTTCGTCAACCTTCAGCTCAGCAACATTGATGCCGCTGGTGTTATAAACAACCGGACGGCCCTCTTTATCGTTGCGTGCTTCACGCGCCATTTTACGCTGAACCTCCAGCGCAGCGTCGAAGCCCTCTTTATCCATAGTCATGCCTGCTTCTTCCAGGATTTCTTCAGTCAGCTCCCAGGGGAAGCCAAAGGTATCGTTCAGCTTGAAGGCAGTTGCACCGTCGAGAACGGTTTTGTTAGCAGCCTTCAGCTTTTCAATCTCTTCGTTCAGCAGCTCGCAGCCCTGCTTCAGAGTGCGCAGGAAGCTGTTTTCTTCCATTTCCACAACCTTTTTGATGAAGTCAGCCTTCTCTACCAGGTTGGGGTAAGCGTGACCGAACATGCCGATAACAACGTCAACAGCACCGGTCAGGAACATTTCGTTGATGCCCAGCAGACGAGCGTGACGGATAGCACGGCGCAGGATGCGGCGTAGCACATAGCCACGGCCTTCGTTGGACGGCAGGATACCATCGCCGATCATAAAGGTCATGCTGCGTACATGGTCAGCGATAACCTTCAGGGAAACGTCGGTAGCCTTATCCTTGCCATATTCAACATTAGCAATTTTAGCTGCATATTCAATAATCGGGAAAATCAGGTCAGTTTCAAAGTTGGACGGCTTGCCTTGAACAACACTTGCCAGACGCTCCAGACCTGCGCCGGTATCAATGTTCTTGTTTTTCAGCGGCGGGTAGGTGCCATCCGGCATCTGGTTGAACTGGGTGAATACCAAGTTCCAGATTTCCAGGAAGCGGTCGCAGTCACAGCCGGGGCCGCAGGTCGGTTTGCCGCAGCCGCGTTCAGGGCCGAGGTCGATGTGGATTTCGGAGTCAGGGCCGCACGGACCGCTGCCAATCTCCCACCAGTTATCTGCCAGGCGTACAATGTGGTCTTCAGGAACACCTACAACATTGTGCCAGATATCAAAAGCTTCATCATCCTCAGTGTGGATGGTGATGTACAGCTTATCAGCAGGCAGGCCAAGCTCCTTGGTCAGGAACTCCCAGCTCCAGGGGATAACCTCTTTTTTAAAGTAATCGCCAAAGGAGAAGTTGCCCAACATTTCAAAATAGGTATGGTGGCGCGCAGTGCGGCCAACATTTTCAATATCACCGGTACGCACGCATTTTTGGCAGGTAGTGATACGGGTAGCAGGCGGTTTCATTTTGCCGGTGAAAAACGGCTTAAAGGGTGCCATGCCAGCACCGATAATCAGCAGAGTCGGGTCATCCTGAGGAATCAGGGAAGCACTCGGAAGCATAAGATGGCCTCTATCTTGGAAAAATTTCAAAAACTTTTCGCGGATTTCGTTACCAGTCATGTATTTCATAGTAGTTCATTCGCTCCTTCGAAAAATAATACTGCATTACTGCGGAAAATGCCGCAGCAAACAAAGATTGCATATAAAAAAATTATATAATTTTTGCCTGTGAATGTCAATAAGCGCAAAGCAATTGAGAGCGCCTGCTTGGCAGAAAAAACGGAGCAGCAAGCGCATTTTTTGTTTCAGAAAAGCTAATGCTGCAACCGCTATCTGCAGCTACAGCATTATACATAAGCTTATTTGGTTATTTTATTGATTGCTTCCTCCAATATATTTTTCAATACTGCAGGTGTGCTCCTTGGTTTTCTTATCATAATTGATACCTACCAATAAAATTTCCTCAGCAAAATTCTGCAGGCTTACCGGATACTTCCTTTCCTTCATCTGCTTCATGGCAGTATCTGCATTTTTATTCCACTTCAGCTCCACCAGCAAAGCAGGATAGCTATGAGCATAATATTGCTTAGGAATAAATACAAAATCAGCAAAACCGCGACCTAACGGCATTTCACGTACAGGCTTGAAATAATACTGCATAGCGCTCAGATATGCGATGGTCAAAACGCTGCTAAGCGAATTTTCATCATTATACTTAATCGCAGATGTATATTCCATATGCACCTTTTCGATCATAGACGCCACAGCAGCTGCATCCATGTCAAGCGTAGCATTTAATACCTCGCGTGACAGCCTCTGAAAATCAGCAAATTCATCCCAGGCTGTTTCCTCTAAAGCATTAACAAATTCACTGCGGACCTCTTCGTTAGGTATATAGGCCTTTTGCTCCTGCTGCTCATATGCCAGATAGCCCAAATGAATCAGCGACGTCATAACATCATGCTTATTCTTAAAGGTCACCATATCATTTTGATATGAATTGGTGCGCACCAAAACCGCATCACCGGAAAGCATGGTTACAATATCAGTTTTCAGGCCATCAAAATTCATATTAATTAACGGAATGATGGATTCATATGTACCCGTCTGTGACCAATAGCTCTGAAAGGTTCCCCGCAGCATTACGCCTACCACAGCTCTAGGGTTATACACATGATAGCCGCCGAGCTGATAACCATCATACCAGCGCTTCACCTCTGAAAAATCCTTATTATATCTTTTACACAAGGTACGAACCTCGTCTTCCGTAAAACCAATATATGGAGCAAGAACGCCAGAATCAAGCATGGTATATTCATCAAAGTTGTTCAACGCAGACTGCGTTTTGAATTTTTTTATCGGCAGAATTCCTGTCATAAAGGCTAAAGCTATATAGCGTGTCGGCTCAATTCCCTTAAAAAGGCTGCGCAGAAAATCAATATACTCTTCCTGCGCAATTTTATTCGTGCTCTCGTCACGAATCAGCACGTCCCATTCATCAACAATAATCACAAAACGATTACCAGTCGCATCGCTGATATAAGCCAAAGCACTGGAAACCTTAGTCACCTTTTCCGGTATATATGCGCCATAGGCCTCACGCAGCTCCTCCATAAGCACCTGTGAAATAAAGCCTACAGTCTTTTCTGCACCGCCTGCCTCCTTGCAGCACCATTGCACGTCAAAATGGATAACGTCATATTTATTGAGCTGCTTTTGATACGCAGGACTTTTTTCGATAGCCAATCCGGCAAAAAGCTCCTGCGAATCACAGCCCTTGCTATAATAGGCAGCCAGCATATTGGCTGTAATTGATTTACCAAAACGGCGTGGGCGACTGTTACAGATAAAAGCCTGCTGCGTCCCCAAAACCTTGTTGGTAAATTCTATGAGTCCGGTTTTATCAACGTAAATTTCCGAATCTATCGCCGTTTGAAAGGCTCTGTTATCAGGATTAAGAAATAAGCCCATTTCCATTACCTCCTCCGTTTTGACTACTCCTCTATACAGCATTATAGCACAAAGCTATATCATCGTATACTGCAACCATAAGCATCAAGTTATGTATTTTTTGAAGTGAAAAACACCCTTAATCCTGCTCATCCAGCTCATAAAGGCGCTTATAAATGCCATCCAAAGCCATAAGCTCCTTGTGCGTGCCGATTTCCGCAATTTCACCGTTATGCAGCACCACAATTCTGTCAGCGTTGATAATCGTCGACAGACGATGTGCGATAATCAGCGTAGTGCGACTTTCAGCCAGCTTATCCAAAGACTTCTGAATCTGCTTTTCCGTCTTGGTATCCAGCGCACTGGTCGCTTCGTCAAACACCATTACCGGCGGATTCTTCAAAAAGGCACGGGCAATAGCAATACGCTGCTTCTGGCCGCCGCTCAGCTTCACGCCGCGCTCACCGACCTTAGTTTCGTAACCCTCAGGCAGCGCGCTGATAAAGTCGTCTGCCGCCGCCAGCTTGGCAGCCTGCTCAATCTCCTGCTCACTCGCCTTGATCTTGCCATACGCAATATTAAAGTTAACAGAATCACTGAAGAGGAAGACGTCCTGCTGCACTAGGCCGACATGGTTACGCAAATAGCTCTGCTTATACTTTTTGATATCCACGCCGTCAAGCAGCACTCTGCCCTGCGTCGGCTCGTAAAAGCGCAGCAAAAGGCTTGCCAGCGTCGTTTTGCCTGCACCGGTAGCACCCACAAAGGCCACCTTTTCACCGGGAGCGATATCAAGATCAAAATGCTTCAGTACCGGCTTATCCTGCAGATAGCCAAAGGTTACATCCTCAAAGGTAATGCGGCCCTTAATATTACCTGCAGCAATCGCATTAGGCGCATCGTCAATCTCCACCTCATGCTGCATCATCTCATTAAAACGATTGTAACCGGCCATACCGCGCTGATACATTTCCGTAAACATCAGCAGACGGAAAACAGGCTTCATAAAGATATTTACATAAAGGAAGAAGGCAACAAAATCGCTGAGCGGCAGCTGTCCATCAGCAACCATCATGCCGCCACAGACTAATACCGCAAGATTGGTGATATTGGTAAAGAAGGTAATCGTGCCGGTAAAATACGACAGAATACCAAAGGATTCATTGCGCACTTGCATCAGCTCGTTGCTCTTGCGCATAAAACGCTCCAGCTCCAGCGGCTCGTTAGCAAAGGCCTTCACCAGACGAATGCCGCTCAGCGCCTCCTCTGCCTGTGCGGAAACCTCACCGGATTTTACACGGCTGCGGCGGAAGGCACTCTTCATCTTCCTGTTGACATAAACAGAATGCGCTGCCTTGAAAAGCAGCAGCACGCCGATTATAGAACCCAGGAAGGGGTTCAGATACAGCATCATGAAAATCGTACCCAGCATGCTGATGCTGCAAACCAGCAGATCATTCGGCCCCTTAAAGGTCAGCTCGCTGATTTCCACGATATCGCTGGTAATGCGTGACAGCAGCTGGCCTGTGCGGGCATTATCAAAAAAGCGGAAGGACATTTTTTCCATATGCGCAAATAAATCACGGCGCATATCATTTTCAATGCCCGAGCTCATCACACGGCCGTAATAGTTAATCACAAAAAGCAGGCCAAAGTTTATCACATACAGTACCACCAGTATGCCTGCCCAGTAAAAAAGCTCGTCGATATTCTTCTGGGGAATCTCGACGTTCAGCATCTGCCTTACTATGTATGGGAACACCAGCTCCATCAAGGCCGAGAAGCACGAGCCAAGCAGCACCAAAAGCAAAATCAGCTTATAGGGCTTATAATAATGAATTATTTTTTCTAACATTTACTTTGCTCCTCCTGCGTTATTTTTCCAAATATGTAAACGGTAAGCACCGATAATCTTGCCCTCGGGAGTCAGTGCCGGCGCTTCCACGCCTGCTAACCACTTGCCATCCGGCGAGATGCCAATTGCCTGGCAAGGTCCTTCGGTCGGGAAATAGCTGTACCTTTTGCCTGTTTCCAAGTCCAGCACCAGCGCCCCATGCGCCTTGTAATTGTGCGTGCGCACGTTGCGTCCCACCGCGCAGGCCGCCAGCCTGCCGGCGAAGTCTATCTCCTCCATCGTACCGTCTGCCATATACTGATAGCGAAAGGTACCGTCTGTATTGAATACAAAAATACTGTTATTGCTCGGGTGCTCTACAGGCGTCGGCAGCTGCCAGTTTTCACGGTTAAAGGTGTTAATCGTGGTAAAGAGCACGCCGTAGGGTGTTACGAAGCCGTCGCGTCCGCTGGCATTGACATAAGCGCCATCAACATCCTGCGGCTTGGAAATAGAACGCGTCCATAGGATTTTACCTGCCTCGTCAAACAGCATGCCGCGTCCGTCACTGGCAGCTGCTGCCAGATATTTGCCGTCCGCGCTGTAGTTGGGGCTGCCGCGCATAACTGTGTTATCAAAGGGCGGAATCGGCGGTACATGCGTCGAATTGAGCAGCTCGCCAGTCTTTTTATCGAGGAAATACATCGTATCCTTATACTTCATATCCTCACGGAAATCGTAAGCAGATGTCGAAAACACCGCTCTGCCGTTGTTGTCGTTGACATCGCACCAGTTTATCCAGCTGTCGATAACCTCATTTTTCGGGAACTGCCACAGCAGCTTGCCCTCCTCGTTAACCGCCAGCATTTTGGCGTTATAACCCCTGCTGCCGTCCTTGCGCATCAAAAAGCGGTAAGCGTTGGCATAAACGTTGTTTTCCTTATCGACTGCAATATGAACCACTGAAGGATAGGAGCGCTGCGAAGCATCCGAGCCGACAAAGTCAGCACCCTTGTATTGCCAGCGGATATCGCCTGTGTGCACATCAACGGCGTAAAGCCTGCCCTCCGCGCTCTGCTCGCCTACTATCGCCAGCTTGCCGTCAGGCGTAAGGCACAGTGCAATCAGCTTGCCGACGCCCAGGGAGCGCTTCCATTTCTGGCGTCCCTCGTTGTCGAAGAGGAAGAGCTCGCCGCGCTCCGTTCCGACAATCCAGCCTTCTTCCTCAGCGGCGTAGCGCACCACCGCCTTCGTAAAGCCCATGCGGTCATAATTCTGCGTCGGGATATCACCCAGATAGACGCTCACGCCGGAGCCATCGTTATTAACATGAAGCTGGTTCCATGGCGTTCTGCTGCCGGTAATCCAGTACAGTGCGCACCAGGAAAGCAGCAGCAGCACAAGTGCCAGCCAGCCTTTAATCTTGTTCATAGATATAGCACCGTCCAATCATAGATTTGGCGGAAAACGCCAAAGTAGAAGCCCTGCTCCGACAGCAGGTAAATAATTTTACTGCCAACAACTGCCACCACTACTGCAAACAGCAGCAGGCAGCTTGCCTTTTCGCGTGCATCCCACTGTTGGCGTCGCTTTGCAGCGCCGCCTGCGAAAAAGCCGCGGCTTACAACCGAAAGCGCCAGCGTCTGCGCACGCCTCAGGCAGCGCGCCAAAAGTGGCTTGGCGATATACGGCAAATGACGCAGAACGGCAGTGCGTCCGCTCTGGCTGTCACTGCGCAGCTGCAGCGCTGTGATAACCTCGCCTGTTTCTGCCGCCAGCACCGGCAAAAAGCGAATTGCCGTCACCAGCATGAAAGCCATTTGCGGCGGCAGTCGCCAGGCCAGCAAGGCCTGCAGCAGCTGTCGCGGGTCACTCGTCCAACAGACCAAAAGTCCCAGCGCCAGCATGCTTGCACTGCGCAAGCCTTGAACCGCACCGTACAGAATGCCCTCGCGATAGATGAAAAGTCCGCCCGTAAGCTGGCCGATGAAGCCTGCCTCCGGAGCAATCAGCACGAAAAGCGGTGTACGCGGTGTCTGCGCAAAAAACAGCGCCTGGCTGAACATGGAACCCCACAGGCCCAAGAGCAGCAGAATCGCCATCACCTTCCATTTGTAGATAGAGGTTTTTGCTGCCAGATGCAGTATTAAGGTAAACGTAAATAAAATAAAGAGCGTCCGCGGATTATCCACGGTAATCATCAGAATAGCAAATAGGAAGAGGAACAGCAGCTTAGTACGCCCGTTGAGCTTCTGTGCCCAGCCTGCGGCATCAGTTCCTTCCCACAGCTGTCTTACGGACATAGCACTTCACCCCCTCTACCGTGATGCAGGGAGGAAGCCCCGCCTGCTCGCATACCGGCAGCAGCACTGACGGTGTCAGACCGCCGGCCTCCACCA
Source organism: uncultured Phascolarctobacterium sp. (assembly GCF_902463975.1). Lineage (GTDB taxonomy): Bacteria > Bacillota > Negativicutes > Acidaminococcales > Acidaminococcaceae > Phascolarctobacterium_A. The sequence goes on along the minus strand of NZ_CABQHJ010000015.1, from coordinate 49,596 downwards.
GCTCCTTATTGCTCAAAACCTCTTCTGTCGTGCCGTCGGCAATAATCCGCCCGGCACACAATACAATAACACGGTCGGCCACCTGTGCCGCCAGCTCCATATCATGCGTACAGATGAAAATACTGCCCCCCTGCTTTTTGTAGGCCAAAAGCAGACGGCGGATTTCCGCCAGACTCTGTTCATCCTGTCCTGTCGTAGGCTCGTCCAAAAGCAGCAGTGCCGGCTTCTTCGCCAGCATTGCTCCCAAAACAACGCGTAAGCGCTGTCCCTTGCTCAGCGCCAACGGAAAATCATCGGCATATTCCGCTAAATTCATATGCTCTAAGAGTTGCTGCAGCTCCTGCTGCGTAATCGTGTGGTTCTTCCAGCACAGCTCCTCGCGTACTGTGTCTGCCAAAAGCATCAGGTCAGGCTCCTGCCGCAGATAACCGATTTTGCCCAGCTGCTTGTCTACAGGCTGTCCTGCCAGCAGCATGCTTCCCTGCTGCGTCTGTGTCAGGCCGCCCAAAAGGTTCATCAGCGTGCTCTTGCCGGCGCCGTTGAAGCCCATGATTGCGGTAATCTGCCCCTGGTAAAGCGTAAACTGCAGCTTCTTCAGCGTTGGCTCCTTACTGCCGGGATAGGTGTAATACAAATCGCGCGCTTCGAGAAGAGGCTGCTGCTGCCCTGCAGGCTGTGCCTGCACAGCAGCAGGCAGCGGCTCGCATTCATGGCGCAACATCTGCACAATTCTGCCCTCGTCCGTCGTCAGCTCCGACAGCTGCAGTGCGCGGCACAGCTTCACTGTCTGCGGCTCACGCAAGCCCAAATCACCGCGACCTGTCATCGCCTGCCAGGCATCGGCAACAAGGCCGTCATAAACAATGCGTCCTTCCTGCATTACAGCCAGACGCGAAAAATATTTGCAAAGCTCGTTTACACGATGCTCTATCATCAAAATAGCAATGCCGGCCTCGCGGTTGAGGCGCACCAAAAGCTGCATAAAGCTCTGCACGCCCTGCGGATTCATCTGGCTCACAGGCTCGTCTAAAATCAGCAGTCCCGGTCTGGTAACAAGAATCGACGCCAGTGCCAAGCGCTGCCTTTGGCCGCCGCTCAGCTTGTGGATGCTGTAATCCTCAAAGCCGCCCAAGCCTACCAGCTCCAGAGTTTCGCTCACCTTGCGTGCGATAACCTCAGGCTCCTCGCCCTGGTTTTCCAATGCAAAGCCTACTTCATCGGCCACCGTCATTGCAAAAAGCTGGTCATCAGGCGACTGGTACACAGTGCCTACCAGCTGGCCTGTTTTTTCCGGCGGCCATTTGCTGATATCCTCACCCTGCAGGTAAATTGCTCCCTGCAGCTCGCCGCGCTCCTCGCTGCCCAACAGGCCGCTGATTGCCTTAATCAGCGTCGACTTGCCGCAGCCGCTGCGTCCTGCCAAAAGCAGCATTTCACCGTCCGCCAACGTCAGGTTGATATTCTTTAAGGTAAACTGCTTCCTTGAGGGATAGCGATAAGATAAATTGTCTATTTTCAGCATCTTTATTCCCCCATAACCTGCTGCAGCTTGCTGCCAGTCTTAGCACCCAGCCAGGCACCGATGCTGCTGTATAAAAGACCGTTGACCAGCATATACAGCGCCAGATACCAGTCTGCATAATACAAACGGTAGAAGAACATCATCTGCTCCATATTGATGAAGGTAACAAGCGCATCGCCCACGCCCATCAGCAGGCAGATGAACAGCATATAGCCCTTGCTCAGCACCGCTTTGCGGTAGAAGCCGGAAAGATACAGCAGCGTTTCCAGAATTGCTACATTTACACACATGCTCAAAAGTCCTAACGGCGTAAAATGTCCGAACATCAGACCGGCAAGCATATATTTGACAAAATACATCAGTGTCAGCACGCCCGGCGCACGGAAGAGCACCAGCAGCGCCACCACCAGCAGATACAGCAGCATGCCGCTCAGAATACCTGTCACCAAGCCGGAGAAAGGCCCTAAGAATACATGCAGCAAATCACCGATCAGTGTCGTCGGCAGCGTGATACCGCCAAAAGCCAGCGCCGCAAAGAGTGCCACCGTAATAGCACCACGCGCACCGATGCGGTAAATGCAGCCCTTCAGCTTATAGCTGCAGGCCAGCACAGCCAGCAGGCAGATAAAGGAAAAGCCTACTGCCAAAAGTCCCAGATTATGCTTTTTGGCGATTGTCAGCGGTACCTCCTGCACCTTCTCCTGCCCATTGCCGCTTACGGTCACACGCAGGCTGTAATCACCCTCCAACACTGTAAAATAATCTACATATAACGGAATGATAAAGGCCTGAGTTTTCTTGCCGTCCAGCGAAATCAGCGCCGTAGTTTCGTTGACGCTGCCGGTTTCACCGGCCCAGCCATGCTCGGAATCCTCATTGTTTTTGCCGGCAGTACAAAGACCGGGCATAACCTTGCCTGTTTTTTTATCAATCAGTTCCGCCTTAAATTTCAGCAAGCGCACATCGCGCTGCGGATTGCGCATATCCAGCACCAGAAAAGTCGCAGGATGGTTAAACACGGCCGACCAGTTCGTCGCACCATCGCCCGTCATGCGGTTACGGAAGCCTTCGAGCGTAGTATCGCGGATAAAAACCACGCCTTCTGCCGCGCGGTCATCCTTATTGCCCAAATTATCTACCGGCAGAGTAACACTCTGGATATACCAGTTGAACTTGCTGCGGTCCAGCTTCTTCCCCTGCGTCGGATCCGCAGCTACCGCTGCTGCCGCCGCCGGCTCATAGCTGAAGCTCAGCTCCTTGCGCTCATGCCAGCCGTCACCGCTGACCTCCACCGTCAGCTGCTTTGCGCCACGTGCAAGGTCTGCCTGCGGCTGAATATACAGCAAATCAAAGCTCTGTCCGAAATCTGCCGGCAGCACCCAATCCGTTTCTGCCGTCTGCTTGCCGTCAGCGCTGTCCAAATGCCATTTGTCATTGACAAGCGCCTTAAAGCCCTCCGGCAAAATTACGCGCAGATGCGCCTGCTGCTCATGCGGCACATCAAAGCTGCTGATATTAATAAACAAAGGCATTGTACTGCCGCCATGTACTACATGCGCAGCACTCTTATCAAGATTATAGGGGTACACTGCCTCCAGCTTCACGCCTGCAAGGGCCTGCTGTGCGAAGCACAGCAGTGCCAGCAGAATATATAAGATTCTCATACTTCACCTATTCGCAGCAAATCTTTTTCAGCAATGCTGCATCCTTTTCTTTGCTTGCCTCATCTACACGCGTTGTAATCTCCAGATTATTATTCAGCGGATTACGGCTTACGGCAATATCAGCCGCATATGCTCTGCTCAGCAAAGCTTCCGTAAATACGCGCTCCGGAGTATCGTCTGCCAACAGCTTTCCCTCGCCTAAAAGCAGGATACGGCTGCAGTATTTGGCTGCCAAATTCAGCTCATGCACAACCATCAGCACCGTCTTGCCCATCAGCGCCAGCTCACGCGCAAAACGGAAAATCTCCTCCTGATAAACCATGTCCAGACCGGTAGTAGGCTCATCCAGGAACAGTACAGGAGTCTGCTGCGCCAAAACCTTCGCCAACAGGATACGCTGCTTCTGACCGCCGGAAACCTCCGTCACCGGCTTTTCCGCCAGCTCACGCGTACCGGTATATTCCATGCAGTCCAGCGCCAGACGCTTGTCGTCCTCGCTTTCGCGCTCCCACCATTTCAGGTAAGGATAACGGCCCGCCATAACAATATCCTGTCCTGTATAACCAAAGCCTACCTCTACCTGCTGCTGCAGATACGCAACCTCACGCGCCAGCTCTCTGTCGGTATATTCATCCATCGGCTTATCAAAGAACAAAACCTCACCGCTCTGCTTCGGCAGCATACCGCGGATTGTTTTCAAGAGAGTACTCTTGCCGGCACCGTTACAGCCGATAATACCCACAAGCTCGCCCTTGCCGATAGTAAAGCTGGCGTCGCTGATAACGCAGCGGCTGCCATAGCCTATAGATAAATGATTAACACTCAAAACTGCTTCTGACATACATACACCTCATACTCATACTTCATCATAAAATTCAAATAAATTTAGGTATACTATACTTTACTCAATCTTATATATTATACCACATAGAGGCATCCGCTACAATAAATCGCAGACCGCACTCTGTTTAATCAAGAATCCTTTCTCAGATAAAATTCAAAACAAAAAGCATGAACCACGGCAATAGTTCATGCTTAAATAAACTAACGGAAATCAACCTTCAGATGCTGTCTTTCAGGCATCCGTTGATATTTATATTTGGGATAACCAACCATCAGCGTACCCACAATCTTGTGCTTCGGCGGCACCGCAATCAAATCCAGCAGCGGCTGATAGCCTGCAATGCCGCAGGATTGGATAAAGCCGGCAATTGTTGTACCCAGGCCAATGGTCGGGGCAAACAGCTCAGCGTAGGCCCAGCTTTGCTCTGCATTGCTCACACCGGTAATGTTCAGACGGCGTGCCAGCGCAAAAATCAGGCAAGGTGCATTACGGGCGATAATATCCTGTCCACGCTCACGGTAAGCGCGCAGCACCACCTGAAAATAGCGTTTGTTTTCAGTGCCTGCCGCAACCTCGTCCTCCATCCAGTTGGCAACAGCATCGGCAATCGCACGAATCTGCTCCTTATCGCGGATAACGATATAGTACATACCCTGTGAATTGCCGGCAGTCGGCGCATAGCGTGCCACATCCAGCATACGGGTAATTTCCTCATCCGTCGGTGCCTGCGGCTTAAAGTTGCGCACACTGCGGCGCATGCGCAAAAATTCATAAGCAACCTCAGGCATCGGCAGCGGCATCGTCACAGGACGCTGCTCTGCCAGCGGCGTATACTTATTATCCAACGCTCCTACAGGACAGATAGCAACGCACTGGCCGCAGCTCATACAGCCACGGTCAAAATTGCACTCCGGTCCGTTTTCACCCATAGAAAGAATGCAGGAAGGACAGCATTCTACGCAAATGCCGCAACGCAGGCATTTCTCCTGATTAACTGTTAACAAGTCCATAACGTCACCTCACAGTGCATTATCGGTATAGTGAATGTATTCCAGTCCACTAAAATCTGCCTTATAATGACCATTGCGCATAGGCGTACCCATGAGCTTTTTATCGTCAGGCAAACCATCTACATTTACCAGACCGATAGAAGCGGTAGCACAAAGAGCACCAAGCTGTGTTGCTACACGCATAGCATAAGCCTTGTCTGCTTCACCGACAACTCCCTTATGCGGGTACATTGATGTCGCTGCGACGATAACCGTCAGGATTTTGCCGCTCAGGGCAAAAATATGCGGCACAGTATTCATATCAGTCTGCATATAATCAATTTTAAAATTATGACTTTCCAGCCAGGGAACGAGAGCCTGCAAGCCAAGCTCGTGAATTTCCTGCTCTGTTAAAAGCTGCTGCTCCAAAATTCTCTTCTCCTGTAAACTATCGGTAAACCAGTAAAGCCTACCAATACTTTTTTCTTTAGAAAGCGCCACTCATATACTCCTAGGAGTCCTGACGACGTAGATGACGTCTTATAGGCGCTCTCCCCTAATTTATTCTTCGCCGAGGACCAAAACCTCCGGCTCAAGATGCACACCATGCGCCGCAAACACCTTATCCTGCACATCGCAGATAAGCTGCAGCACATCTGCCGCCGTAGCTCCGCCGATGTTCACCACAAAGCCAGCATGCTTTTCGGAAACCTGCGCACCGCCGACAGTGTAGCCCTTAAGACCGGTCTGGTCGATAAGCGTACCGGCAAAATATCCGGGAGGACGCTTGAACATACTGCCTGCACTCGGCAGCTCCAACGGCTGCTTAGTGATGCGGCGGTTGCTGAAATCGGCCATCTTATCGGCAATAGCCTGCTTATCACCTGCAGTCAGACGCACAGTGACTGCGGTAACAATTTTACCGCTGCCCTGCAGCGCAGTATGGCGATAGCCAAAATCAAGAGCTGCAGCAGCCAGCTCGCTGGTTTTACCGTCAAGCTCCATCACGCGCACACTGGTAACAACCTTGGCCATCTCGCCGTCATAAGCACCGGCGTTCATATAAACAGCACCGCCAATGCTGCCGGGAATGCCCACAGCAAACTCCATGCCGCTCAGTCCCAGCTCTGCCGCCTTGCGGGAAGCAGCAGCCAATGAAACACCGCTGCCAAAGGTCAGCGTGCAGCCATCAACAGCAACATCATTGAGCATATTGCCCAGCCTGATAACCAGGCCACGGATGCCCTTGTCGCGCACCAACAGATTAGAACCATTGCCAATCAGCGTAACAGGCACCTTCGCCTCACCGGCACGCTGCAGCAGCTGCTGCAGCTCCTGCTCGCTCTGCGGCATAGCCATCAGGTCAGCAGGACCGCCGATACGGAAGGATGTATGCTTCGCCATCGGCTCCTCTGCCAGCAAAGGCTTAGCAGTACAGCCTGCGAAAATCTCCTGCAACGTCATTATTTATCTCCCATTGCCTCTTTAACAACGTCCTGAATCGTATTAGTAACATCCATCAGCATCATCTGGAAACGAATCAACGCATTCAGATACTGCATAGCATCACTGTTCAGATTCAAAATACCCTGCAGCTTCTCCAGCTTATCCATAGCAGCAGCATCCGGAGTCTTACCCTGATGCTTAGCAAACTCAACCTCCTGAGCAGCCATCAGATACTCATTAACCATTTTCTTGGTATCAGGATCCTTCTCCAGAACAACAGCAGCTTCCTTCAGCTTTTTGTACTCGTGGCTCTCGCGCATAGCCTTAGCCAGATCATTTGCGTTATCATAAACGTTCATAAATAAACACCTCACTAATAATATACTTTTACACTAACGTAAGAAACAAACATAGAAAAATACTACACATTAACACAGGTCGCACATTGGTCACACAGCACGCTGATGTAAGCAAGTGATATGGCACATCGCTTGCGACGCTACTACTCATTACCAAATTACTAAACACTTGCACTGCAACACACTGACGTAAGCAAGTGATATGCCGTGCAGCGAATATAAATTTTAGCAAATGAGTGTCTGGAAGCACATGCGGGCGCATCCAAGAAGCGAGTCCGCAGGACGACGCTGATTGGCTCATGCGCGCCATGCGATAGTGTCCCAAGAAGCAAGCTCGAAGAGCGTAGCTGATTGGTCTGACACGAACCGCTAAACAAGGCAACCGAACCCTAAAGGTTACCCTCGAACAAGATCGGCGCCGCACGTTTCGTCTTGCTTCCACACGAAATTTGCGTCCGTCAACTCGCTTCTGCAAACCTCTCAGGAAAACTTAACCCAGCAAGCGATTGACGGAAAATTTCTCTGAGCGGAATGGCATACCACTTGCGACGCTATTACTGCTTACTTACATTCAAATGGGCGAACTTAGAGCAGTCGCCGAACTCAAAATGCCACCACTCCATCTCAATCCCCTTGAACCCCTGCAGCTCCATCTCCTCACGCAGCAGGCTGCGCAGATAGCGCTCGCGCGACGTACCGCCAGCATAGCTGGCGTACTGGCGCAGCGACGGCTCATCAAAGCCGCAGCCCATATCCAGCTCCTCGCCGCTATCAAGGCTATACAAGCCCACATCAACAGCATTACCGGTATTATGCACGCTTCCCTTAACCTCCGGATCCTCCAGCATATCCTTCTTGCCCTCAGGCAAAGCCAGATTAGCCAGCTTACTCACCGACCAGGGGCGATACGCATCCCACAGCACCAGGCCGTAGCCGTAAGGTGCCAGACGCTGCTGCACCCTGCCCAAAGCAGCTGCGGCATCCTTAGCAACAAAAAGCTTCGGCGTACTGTAAAGCGGCGCACCAAACAGGTTATCACTGCCTGCGTAGACAGAATTAACCTTCAGACCGGCAACAGAAGCAGCATCAACCAGCTGCGCCTGCTCACCTGCTGCCAAAGCAGCAGGAACGGCTGCCTTGGCAGCCTCCGTTCGCAGCTTGGTCCACTCCTCAGCACTGCGCTCCTCCAGGCGGAAGGGCTTCGCCCTTTCGCCCTGAGTAGTACCTAAAAAGTAACGGCTGTACGTATTGCCGCCAACGCGACATGAAATACCATAGCCATCAGTATCACGCTCAAAACGCACACCGGCCTCAGTATTACTCATCGGACCGGACTCCTGCAACGTATAGGAATCAAAATGCACCTTGCTCAGCGGATAAAGATTAGCCGCAGCAAAGGACCTGTCCTCCTGCGCAGTGCGGTATAACAGCTCCAGACGGCCATTATTCTCACGGATAAGAATATTCTCGCCATTGCCATAATAAAAGCCAAGAATATACTTAATATCCTTCGGCGCATCATCAGGCACAGCAGCAAGAGCAAACTCCGCTCCCGTCTGGACATAGAAAAGCAGACCGGCCGCCAGGCCGGCCAGCAAATTTCGGTAATTCACTATTGAATCAGCTCCTTGCGTACATCAGCTAAGGCATTAAGCCTGCTGCGTACTTTCGCAACATCTGCCAAATCGATTTCGCAGGAAACAACCTCCTCCTGCACACCTGCTTCGGCAAGAATCCTGCCGCTGGGCGCAACAACCATCGAATGACCGTAAAACGGCGCACCCTTAAAGCTGCCCGCACAATTTACCGCTACCACAAAGATGTGGTTTTCGGCAGCGCGGGCCTGCGCCAGCAAGCGCCAGATATCTCCCCTTGCTTCAGGCCATTCAGCCGGGCAGAAAATGAGCTGTGCTCCCTGCAGGGCCAGATGACGGAAAAGCTCAGGGAAACGTAAATCGTAACAGATAGTCGAGCCGCAGCACAGACCATCTAACGTAAAGGCATTGAAATTATTGCCGGGAGCAAAGAAATTTTCCTCATTGAAAAGGCCAAAAAGATGCACCTTATCATAGAGATTAACAATTTCACCATTCTTATTGATAGCCGCAGAGGTGTTATAAACCTTGCCATCAGCATGACGCATCGGTACCGAGCCTGCGAGGATTGCACACTGCTCGCTGCGCGCCAGCTCCGCGAGCTGCGCCAGCACAGGTGAATCCTGCGGTTCAGCATCCTGCTCCAGGTGTCCCAGGCTATAGCCTGTTGTCCACACCTCGGGCAGCACCAGTAAATCATGCTCCTTGGCAGCATCCGCTGCCAGCTGCAGACCATGGGCCACATTGGCCGCCTTATTCTTTTCCAGAACCTCTAGCTGCAGCAGGGCTATTTTCATAATACGCGCTCCTTAGGCATCATATTATTGCTGTTCAGACGACCAAGGAAGAATTTCTCCAGCTTGCGGGTGCAACGGGTAATGAAATGCTCCTTACCGCCTAAGGATTCAACAAAGACTACAGGATGACCGGCAACCTTAGCGCCTAAAACGTCGGTCAACAGCTGATCACCGATAAAAAGAATCTTACCGCCGCCCATAGCTTTAGTAATCTGCTTGTAAGCCATCGGCAAAGGCTTAGCGGCACGCATAATGGTGCCAAGACCAGTCTGACGGGTGATACCCTTAATGCGGTCACCACCATTATTGGAAATCAATGCCACATTGATACCCATCTGATGCAGCTGACGAATCCAGGTCATAGCACGAGGGCCTACCAGGTTCTTGTCGCGCGGCAGCAGGGTATTGTCAATATCAACAACAATTTTGGTGTAGCCATTGCGCTTCAGCCATTTTGCGGAAATGTCAAATAAACTTTTTACTCTGTAATCGGGGCAAACATACTTTAAAATCATACTACCTTATCCTTTGGAAATTTTATTTCAAACGTGGTACCAGAACCACATTTGCTGATAACCTCGGCACTGGCGCCGTGTACGCGAATAATTTCTTTGGCAATAGCAAGCCCCAGTCCCGTTCCCGGAACACTGCGGCAATGCGATTTTTCCACCTTGTAAAAGCGTTCCCAGATAAACGGAATATCCTCCTCCGGGATGCCCTTGCCCTGGTCAGCAACTGTTACAAGCACACTACCATCGTCAAGCTTATTCGCACCTACTGATACAGTACCATTTTCTGGCGAATATTTCAAGGCATTATCGCACAAAATCATAATTAACTGTACCATTTGGTCTCCATCGCCCAAAATTTTGATATTATCGTCGGCATGAACACTAATTGTAACATTATTCTTCACGCAGCGCACCGATAATTTTTCGGCGACATTACGGATGATACCGGCCAGCGGCAGCTCATCCATGTTGCTTACAGTCAGCGGGTCGCTGGACTCCAGTCTGCTGATATCCAGCAGCTCGCGTACCATGCGCTCCAGACGGACTGTTTCTTCATTTATCAGGCCACGGTAACGCTGAATCAGATCAGGATCCGTTACCATACCGTCACAGATTGCCTCATTGTAGCCACGGATAATCGTAATCGGCGTCCGCAGCTCATGCGATACATTAGCCACAAAATCACGGCGGATTTTTTCCGTCCGCTCCATCTTGGCAATGTAATCACCCAAATCCTTGCCTAAAGAATTGAGCGCATTCCCCAGCTCGGCAATTTCATCATCACCATGCACCTCCAGCCTGCGGGAATAATCTCCCGAAGCCATCGCCTGCGCATTGTCCTTCATATCCAGCACCGGCCGGATAATGAGACCTGAGAGGCGCTTAACCAGAAACAAACTGAAAATAATGGCAACGATACCTACAATCATAATATAAATATAAACATTTCGCAAGAATTTTTCGAAACCGCTCAAGGGCTCAATCATCAAAATAGCGCCTGTGTGCCCGTTACCAAAGGTATAAGGAACACCAACCAGGATCACCTGCTCCTTGTAATACGGATGATAAATCTGCGATTTGAAGGACTTCCCGGCATAAACATCATTTAGTATCACCTTAATGCGATACGATAAATTACTGCTCTTCATATCCTGATCCAGTTTTCTGACGCTCTCCTGCAATACCTGCCTGGAGGGTGCGCCATACCTGAGAAATTCCTTCATATTGGCATTTTCTCCAGTCTCCTTAACGGACTCAAAACTAGAGGCCGCCAAAAGCTCGTAATTATCATCAAACAGCCAGATGCGTGCGCCAACCAGCTTATCTACAGCTAAAATATATCGGTAAAGCATATCGCGGTCCTGCAGACGGATGAAGGCTTCAATCGTTTCCCCCATCTCATTTCCCTTTTCCGCCAGCTCCTGCTCCTTAATCTGGAAAAAGTAGTCGGCAATCAGGTACGATATGCCTGCTGTAATCCCCACAACGACGATAATTATGATAGTCATAAAACTATACATCAGGCGTGTGCTTAGGGATTTTTTCATAATTTAGTTGTCCTTTAGCTCAAATTTGTAGCCTACACCCCAGATAGTCGTAATATCCCATTTGGAATCAGGCGGAATGTTCAGCTTCTGTCTGATGCGCTTGATATGCGTATCAACAGTACGGGTATCGCCATAATAGGAATAGCCCCAGATGGTTTCCAGCAGCTGGTTACGGCTAAAGGCCTTGCCAGGGTTAGATGCCAGGCACCACAAAAGCTCCATTTCCTTAGTTGTAAAGGTCATTTTATTGCCAAATGCAGTTACCTGATACTGGTCCATATCGATAATCAGACCAGGATAGGTGATGCGCGATACCTCGCCCTTCTTCTCCTGGGTGCCTGCACGACGCAGCACAGCCTTCACGCGGGCCACAACCTCACGCGAATTAAACGGTTTGGTGATATAGTCATCAGCGCCGATTTCCAGGCCGGCGATGCGGTCATCATCATCGTCCTTAGCCGTAACCATGATAATCGGCAGATCCGTCATCTTGCGAACCTGCTTGCACACCTCAATACCATCGAGAACGGGCATCATAATATCCAGCAGCAAAATATCCGGCTTTTCGGACTGCACCTTCAAAATTGCGGCAGCACCATCTTCAGCTTCAATAACCTCAAAGCCTTCCTTCTCAAAATATATGCGCAAAATCTCGCGAATCTGCGCCTCATCATCAGCAATTAATATTTTCTGTTTTGCCATAATCATCACTCCTGCCTTCAAACTGACTCATGTCATTTATTTATCACAGCAAATGACAGAGCCCTACAAGATGTTACTATAATTATAGCACAAATACTTGCTTTCTTAGTATGCTTTCACAAAAGATTTACATATATATACTGTTTTTATCATCAATATAAAGCAAAATGCATTATTTATCACAGAAAATGCTTATACCTTATGCTTGAAGCGACTATAAAACAGGCTTAAAGTCTTCCAGAAGCTTTTTGCGCTCACGCCACTGAGGCAGATAGCGTTCGACAATCGCGTGGAAGCGTGGTGAATGATTAGCCTCCTGCAAATGCGACAGCTCATGCACAACGATGTATTCCAGACATTCTTCGGGCCCGCAGGCCAGCAGCGTATTTAGATTGATGCCGCCTGTGCGCACGTTGCAGGAGCCCCAGCGCGTTTTCATGCGATGCACCTTAATACCGGTAGGACGCACGCCCATTTTCTTCGCCCAAGCTGCCATCAGCTGCGCCCCCTTGTTGAACACTTCCTGCTTATAGAAGAATTCCACAAAAGCACACCGGGCTTCCTCACTCAGCTCACTGCGGTAATAAAAGCAGACAGCTTCGTCCTCCACCTCATAGGTACCGTGCTTTTTGCCGCTGAGCAAAAAGCGCGCCGGCAAACGCTTGCCCCACAGCCACACATGCTGCCCGTCAAAGGGCAGCTCGCCCATGCTGTACTTCTTATCCTGCTTTTGCTGCGCCTGCAGCACCAGCTGCAGCTTTTGGCGCAGCCACTGCTCCTTGCTCTCCAGGAATTGCTGTACCTCGCTTACGCTCATCCCTACAGGAGCAGTAAGAAAAATGCCGCCATTCTCTTTGATACGCAGCGTAATATTTTTGACCAGCTTAAACTGTAAGTTTATCGTCAGACCGTGCAGCTTCAACGCTGTCTGGCGTATTATTTTGCTGCTCACAGCTTGTCTACCAGGATATTGCGTCCCAGCATACGGTTGAACTCCCAGGCACTCTTGCCCTCATGCACATCAAACTGGTTCATTACAGCGTTGATTTCGTCAGCGTAATGTACCACAAAGGCTTCACGCGTAGCGCAGGCTACCGGCGAACCCTTTTCGTTATCGCCATGGTGCGCCAGCAGAATGTGCTGCAGCTGCTCCAGACGGGACGCAGGCAGACGCAACTTAGCCGCTGCCTCCTGCACCATCATGCAGCTCATGGTAATGTGTCCGAGCAAACGGCCTTCACTGGTATAAGGAAAGCCTATTTCCGCAGAAATCTCACGGATTTTGCCGATATCGTGCAGCAGAGCGCCAGCAATAACAAGGTCCTTGTCTACGCCCTCAATCTGCTCCGCCATGGCCACTGCCAGGCCGGTAACATCAATAGAATGCTGCAGCAGGCCGCCCAGATAAGCATGATGCATGCGCATGCCTGCGGGATTGGTCACAAAGCGCTCATAGGTAGCACCGCTGAAGATAGTCTCCAGCAGCATTCGTAATCCCGGAGTACGCACCGCTTTGATATAATTTGTCAGCTTAGTTTTATAAGCCTCTACATCAAAATCACCCTGTGGCAGCAAATTGCTGATATCGTCCTGCGGCAGCAGGTTTTCCAGACGCTGCACAATCACCTGCAGCGACATATCGTTATTAAATTTGTTGATGTCGACGTTGCCGCCCATCATAAAGGCTGTCGGGCCCTCCAGCTCACGCAGCTTGTCTACCAGCACTGCATCAAAGCAGATAAAAGCAATGCGTCCGCTGTTATCCTCCAGCATACCACGGGCAAATACACCGCCGTTAGAGGAATTACCTACCTTCTGTACTCTTACTAAAACTGCCTGGCATACCTTAGTGCCGGCCTTAAAATCCTTAATCATTTTTTCATCACCTGTTTTCTATATATGCTTCAGCAGCAGTGTTTCGCGTGCTACCTGAATTGCCACGTCCCAATGCTTTTCCGTAAAGCGCAACGATAATCTGTCAGCCAAATCGTCCAGCACCGGCAGCTCCGTCGGCTGATGGCCTGCATCGATAATGTTCAGACCGCTGAAGACAGCCTGCTGTGCCTCGTGATACTTCACATCACCCGTCACCAGCGTGTCCGCACCCTGCGCCAACGCCAGCCCAATCAAATCGGCACCGGCACCGCCGCAGACGGCAACACGCTTAACTTTGCGTCCCGCATCGCCTATGGTAAGATAATCAGCCTGCAAAGCCTTTTTGATAAAGATTGCAAAATCCTGCAGCTTAGCCGGCTTTTCCAGCTCGCCAATGCGTCCCAGTCCGCTTACTGTATCCAGTACGTCAGGCTCCAGCAAACGCAATCTTTTGGCAAGCACGCTGTTGACACCATTCGCTACGCAGTCCAGGTTCGTATGCGCGCTGTAAACGGCAACACCGTTTTCTGCCATCTGCAGCAAAAGCTCCTGCTGCCAGTCAGCGTCCGTCACATTGCCCAGCTTGTGAAAAATTGCCGGATGATGCGTAATCAGCATATCAGCTTTTTTTGCCAACGCCTGCGTCACCGTTTCCTGCGTCATATCCAGTGCCAAAAGCAGCTTGCGCACAGGCTTATGGCGTCTGCCCAGCATCAGGCCGACGTTATCCCATGATTCCGCCAGCTCCGGCGGTGCCATTTCCTCCAGCAGGTTGATGATATCATTTACTGTCACTACGCTCGCCATTTTGCAGCACCTCCAGTTCTGTCTTCAACGCCTGTACTTCCTTATACTTTTCGCTCGCGCGTGCGCGCTCGCTGCGTCCCATATTCTCCAGCAGCTGGCTGCAGGTAGCAAGCTGGCGTGCCAGCTGCTTAGCCAGCAACGGATGCTTCTGCGCCAGCAGCAATGGGCCTACAGCGCACTCTGCCGCGCTGTAAACAGGTGCAGAGCCGCGCTTAGCGGCGATAATCTCATAAAAATGCGGAGCGTCATCCACCAGATCCTCGGCAGCCAGCTGCCAGCCGTGGCTGCACAGCCACGCGCGCAGGGATGCAGCACCGGCCATAGGCTGCAGCACCAAAAGCTTGGCGCTCTGCGCTACCTCCATATCATTCTCCAGAATGCTGATGATAGTAGAAGCTCCCATGCCGGCAATAGCAATACAGTCTGCTTCACCGGGGCTTAATACCTTCAGGCCGCTGCCCTGACGCACCTCTACATGCTTATGCTGACCAAACTGTGCCACGGTAGTGCGCGCCGCCTGGCAGGGACCTGCGGCAATATCACCGGCAATTGCCCGGGAAATTCTTTGCTTTTCCAGCAGCCACACCGGCAAATACGCATGGTCCGTGCCAATGTCCGCCAGCACACAGCCCTGCGGCACCAGGTTGGCAATAGTTTCTAATCGTCTATCAATATGCATTACATCCCTCCTGAATTTGCTCTAAAAATATTATCATTTCAAATCGAGACAAGTGCTGCATGCGTCTATACATGGCAATAGTGCCTGCAATAACACATGACGCTGCCCTATCCGCAAATACTCTAATAGTATATTATAACACAAATCAACGAATATAGAAAACCAGTCTGCCAAATGACGCGGCCCGCTAACGCCGCAACAACCGTAGCATAAACAAAAGCCCCCGCATTGCTGCAGAGGCCGTGATTGGCATTCAAAGCTCAGTTTTTCAGTTCGTTCTTTACCACAAACATTACCCATTGGGCGATATTTGTGGAATGGTCGGCAATGCGCTCCACATATTTGGCAATCATCAGATAGTCAACATATTGGGGTACATATTGCGGTTTTTGCTGCATTACGGTTGTCAGATGCTGCCGCATTTCTGCAAAGTAATTATCTACCTCATCATCGGTAGCAATAACCTTATTGGCCAGCTCCAGATCATTTTCGCTGATGGCGCTGATGCTGTCGTACACCATCTGGCGCATAACCTGCAGCATAGCCATAAAGTTATCTGGCAGCGGCACAGGCTCCTTTTCAATCAGCTTCAAGGTGTATTGGCTGATGTCGCTGCAGTGGTCGGCAATACGCTCCATGTCGCCCACCAGCTTCAGGCAGCTGGCAATCTCGCGCCAGTCTGTTGCTACCGGAGTTTGTGTCAGCACCAGCTCCAGGCATTGCTTTTCGATATTGACCTCACTGTTGTCAAAATTATCATCGTCGCTGATTATCTGCTGCGCTAAGGCTGCATCCTTCTGCTCCAGGTTGGCGATAACCTTGTCCAGGGTATCCTCCAAATTTACACCCATCACGCGCACACTGTTGAGCAGCTGCTTCAGCTCCTCGTTGAATTTATTACGTGTCATTTTATTATTCCTTTCTAAAATCCTATGTAAAAGTCAGGTAAGCGGAAATAGGACTATATTTTTAATGCGGAATGCAATAGCAAGAGAGGCTCCCCTTGGGGGGGAGCTGGCGCCTGCTAAGGCGACTGAGAGGGGGATTGCGTTAATCGATGCATAACCTCTCTCCACCTCGACACGCTATGCACTCACCCTCAAGCGCCCTCTTTTGCCCTACAGACAATTCAACTTGTCTCTCTAAAGAGAGCCTTTCATAATCACATTAATTAAAAATTCCCCACTGATATCCTTTACAAATCGTGCCCCACCTGCATTAACCGAATCTGCCGGTAATATACTCTTCTGTCTTAGGATTAGACGGATTAGCAAACAGCTGCTTCGTTTCATTGAACTCAATCAGCTCGCCCAAAAGGAAGAAAGCTGTTTTGTCAGAAATACGCGCAGCCTGCTGCATATTATGCGTAACAATAACAATGGTGTAATCCTTTTTCAGCTCCAGAGCCAAATCCTCAATCTTCATCGTAGAAATCGGATCCAGCGCACTGGTAGGCTCGTCCATGAGGATAACCTCCGGCTGCACGGCCAGGGTACGCGCAATACACAAGCGCTGCTGCTGGCCGCCGCTCAGGCCCAATGCACTCTTGCTCAGTCTGTCCTTCAGCTCGTCCCAGATGGCAGCCTGACGCAGACTGCGCTCCACAATCTCGTCCAGCTCGCTCTTTTTCGTCACGCCATGGATACGCGGACCGTAGGCAACATTGTCATAAATGCTTTTCGGGAAGGGGTTAGGCTGCTGAAAGACCATACCAACGCGATGACGCAGGCTGATGGGGTCAATCTCCGCAAAAATATCCTTGCCGTCCAGCGCGATGCTGCCTTCAATGCGCACGCCCTCCTCCAGGTCGTTCATTCTGTTCAGTGTTTTTAAAAAGGTAGATTTGCCGCAGCCGGAAGGACCGATAAGCGCGGTAATCTCCTTTTCCTTAATATCAAGATTTATTTTTTTCAACGCCTGGAATTTGCCGTAATACAAATCCAGATCCTGCACTAAAAATTTAGTTGCAGCGTTATCAATCGTCATTTTCTGCTACCTCCGGTTTTTGTGTCTAAATAAGTGCTCAGGTAACGTGCGCCCAGGCTAAAGGACAGCACAAGCAGCATTAATATTGCTGAAGAAAGGTTGGCCATCTGCGCCGCATTCGCAGCCAACGCCTCGGTACGCGATGCCCAAATATGCAGCGCCAGCGTTTCGCCCGGACGGAAGGGGTTCAGCGGGCAGGTCGGAGACAGCAGGTTCCAGCTGTTCCAGTTGATATCGGTGCTCATGCCTGCGGTATACAAGAGAGCTGCCGCTTCACCGAAGCCACGGCCTGCAGCCAAAATCACGCCAGTCATGATACGCGGCAGGCACGCCGGCAGCAGCACCTTGTAAATAGTCTGCCACAGAGTTGCCCCCATGGCCAGGCTACCGCGCTTATAGCCCTGCGGCAGTGATTTGAAGGCATCCTCCGTGACCGTCATAATCAGCGGAATGCTGAGGATAGAAACTGCCAGCGCACCGCTGAACAGGTTCCACTGCGATCCGGTCATTACGATAAATACCAGGTAACCGAACAAGCCGACAACAATCGACGGCAGAGAGGACATTGTTTCGATACACATACGCAGGAACTTGGTGAAACTGCCCTGCTTAGCATATTCCGCCATGTAGATACCGGCAGCGACACCCAGAGGCACGCTCACCAGCAGCGACAAGAAAACCAGATAAATAGTGTTGAAGAACAAATTGCCGATGCCGCTGCCCTCAAAGGATACCAGACTCCAGCTGAAATCCTTGAAGCCGTTAATGATAACATACATGGCAAAGGCTACGAGCAGCAGGATAAAGAAGCCTGCTACGCAATAAAATACAGCTGTCATCAGCTTATCAACAAACTTTGCACGCGCTATACTGTCGTTCATGCCTGCTTCCCTCCTTTAGCAGTTAAAAAGTGGATGGCAAAGATGCAGGCCAGAGAAATGATAAACAGCAGCAACGCCATTGTCCACAAGGCGATGTTGTATTCGCTGCCCTCCATTGCACCGCCCATATCCGCCGCAATCGCCGCCGTTAGATTGTTGGTCGGAGCAAGCAGCGAGCTCGGAAAGGCACGCATCTTACCGATAACCATCGCTACAGCCAACGCTTCGCCGAAGGCACGCGCCAGGCCCAGGATAACAGCCGTCATCAGACCGGTAACTGCCGCAGGCACTACCACCTTGGCAATAGTCTGCCAACGGGTTGCGCCCAAGCCATAGGAAGCAGCGCGGTAGCTTTTGGGAATGCTGCGCAGTGCATCTGCTGCCAAACTGGTAATAGTCGGGAAAATCATAATCGCCAGCACAATACCTGCAGCCAATACGGAAAAGCCGAAGCGCAGGTTAAAAATGTTTTTAATCAGCGGTACCAAAATTGTCAGGCCGATCCAGCCGTAAACTACGGAAGGAATGCCGACAAAAATTTCCACAGCCGGTTGGACAAAGCGCTTGCCCAGCTCCGGCGAAATCTCCGTCATAAAAATTGCGGTTGCCAAGCTGAACGGTGTAGCAATCGCCAGCGCCAACGCGCAGGTAATAACAGAACCGAAGATGAAGATGGCTGCGCCAACACTGCCACCGCCCTCAGCGCTGTCACTCGGCGCCCAATCTGCCGAAAAAAGAAACTCTGCAATACTGTGGTTGTAGGTAGTAAACGTGCCTACGCCCTTGTAGCACAGGAAAGCGCCAATAGACAGCGTCAGAACAATGAGCGCCAGGCCGCAGCCGGTAATAATGTAGCGCCACAACGCATCCTGCCTATAAGCATTTGTTGTAACCTGTTGCATAAACTATTCTCCTCTGATGTAACTCGTGAATATTTCTTTCGTAAAACTAAAGGCTATGCAAAGGCTCGCAGCTGATAACTTACCAGCTCATGCCCGGCACAGCCTTGATGTTTATTCTAAAGGGGATGAGAAGACCGGTAAGACGCATCTCTTGGCGTATGCTGTCTTCCTGCTTCCCATTTAGATGGAAGCGTAATAATTTTAATGACTCATGATATGACGCAGATGCGCCTTAGCCGAAGTCCCCGGACACAGGATAAGGATGCAGATGCTATGCGATGACGACGACGGCGTACATATTCGTACTCCTAGAAGTCGTCGCGACGCAGATGCGCCTTAGCTGAAGTCCCCGGACACAGGATAAGGATGCTATGCGATGACGACGACGGCGTACATATTCGTACTCCTAGAAGTCGTCGCGACGCAGATGCGTCCTTAGCCGAAGTCCGGCTTAGCGTTTAACCTGCATTTTAGCAGTAACACCATAACCCTGTTTTTCAATTTCCTTGCCATAATCAGCAGAGAGGATGAAGTCCAGGAATGCTTTTACAGCACCGGTAGCTTCGCCTCTAGTATACATGTGCTCATAACCCCATACAGGATATTTGCCGCTGTAAGTATTGTCCAGAGTAGGCTCTACACCGTCGATGGCAACTGTTGCAACGTCCTTGTTATTTACGAGGTAGGACAGGGCAACATAACCGATAGCGCCTTTGTTATCCTTTACGCTTTGCAGCAGAGTGCCGGAGTCATCAGTCTCCAGAGATTTGTTGGTTGCTTCTTTAGCACCGCCCAGAGCGAACTCCTGGAAGAGAGCACGGGTACCGCTGGTAGCAGGACGGGTAATCAGAACGATAGGTTCGTCCGGACCGCCAACCTGTTTCCAGTTGGTTACCTTAGCAGTGAAGATGTCGGTCAGCTGAGCCTTGGTCAGGCTTTTTACTTTAGCTGCCAGGTCTTTGTTGATAACCGGAGCCATGGTAACTACGCAAACCTTGTGGTCTACAAGTCCTTTGGCAACTTCGGGTTTCAATTTGCTTTCTGCCGGTACGTCAGAGTTACCGATGTTAACGCTACCGTCTGCAACCTGTTTCAGACCGGTGCCGCTGCCGCCACCGTTAAGGGTGATGGAAACATCCGGGTTAATAGCTTTGAATTTGCTTGCTGCATCCTTTGCCAGCGGCAAAAGTGCGGAAGAACCGCTGCCTGTTACACTGCCGGTAATTTTGCTGCCTGCTTTGTTATCAGCAGCCTTGTTATCACTGCCGCAGCCCAGAGCACCGAGTGCTACCATAGCTGCCAGACCTAAACATGCGACTTTTTTCAATTTCATAATATATTTCCTCCTTCAACCATCGTCTAATAATTTATTTCCGATAAGTTCTGCGCCTTATCAGTAGTGTTCGTGGTTTATGATGCTAGTATAATATATCATTGTTAAGGAAGTATTATGCTGATGTTAAGAGCATGTTAAATAGCAAAAAAAGCACCTGCCTATCATTTGCTGATAAACAGGTGCTTTGAAATTTAGGTTAGATTAGCTTACTTGTCCTCTTCAAGGATAATTCGACATTCAGTTTCTCGCGGCGCTACGCTTGCGACAAATCGGGCCTTATTTGTCCTCTTTCTTGCTCCTTATTCAGTCGCAAGCGAGGATAATTCGACATTCAGTTTCTCGCGACGCTACGCTTGCGACAAACTGTGTCTCATTTATCCTCTTTCTTGCTCCCTATTCGGTCGCAAGCGAGGACAACGCGGCCTTTTCGATTTCTCGCTTCGTTACACTCGCGACAAATCGGGCCTTATTTGCCAGTTCTGCCACGTTTGGTGAACGGTACGCCTTTAGCGCACAGCGGGCAGGTTGCCGGATCAAAGGTTTCTACGTTAAGGTGCAGCAGAGCTTCGGTGCGAACACCGAAGTCTACCTTGCCGCCGCTGCGGTCAACAAGCAGGCCAACGCCTACGAGCTCGCCGCCATGCTCTTTAACTACTTCCATAACCTCTTTAACACTGCCGCCGGTGGTTACGATGTCTTCAACAACCAGTACGCGGGTGCCTGCCGGAATTTGGAAGCCGCGACGCAAAGTCATTTTGCCGTTTTCACGCTCGGTGAAGATAGCACGGGTGCCCAGAGCCTTGCCAACCTCGTGAGCCAGCAGGATACCGCCGGTCATCGGGCCAACTACCAGTTCAACATTGTCGTTTTCATAACGACGTGCGATTTCCTGGCACAGGCGCTCGGTATATTTAGGATGCTGCAGTACGTTGAATTTTTCAACATACATAGGGCTGTGCAGACCGCTGGTCAGCAAAAAGTGACCATGGAGAACTGCTTCGGTTTCCTCGAGCATTTTCATAACATCTTTTTCTTCTAAAACTGCCATTTGCTTACACTCCTTTAATCTCTTCTACAATTGCCAATGCTGCTGCTTGTCTTGCTTCAGCCTTAGTAATAGGTCTGCCTACTACGATGTGACTGCTGCCGTTTTGCAGAGCGCCTGCCGGTGTTGCTACGCGCTTCTGGTCATCCAGAGAGCTGCCCGCAGGACGCACGCCCGGGGTAACAATCAGGAACTCGGGGCCGCAAGCCTCACGGATAGCTGCAGCTTCCTTAGGAGAAGCAACAACGCCGTCCATGCCTGCTTCCTTCGCCAGCTTAGCCAGGCTGATTACCTGCTCGGCAATGGTATTTTTATAATTTAAATCAGCAAACTGTTCATCATCCATGCTGGTAAGAATGGTTACAGCAATCAGCTTCGGTGCCGGACGACCAGCTGCCTCAGCAGCCTCATGCACAGCCTTAACAGCTTCTGCCATCATCTTTTTGCCGCCAACAGCATGAACGTTCATCATGTCTGCACCCAAATCGCTGAGTACGGTAAGTGCATGAGCAACAGTGTTAGGAATATCCTGCAGCTTGAGGTCCAGGAAAACATGCTTGCCCTGTTCCTTTAAGAAGCGGATTATTTCGCTGCCTACTGCATAATAAAGCTCCATGCCGACCTTGTAGTAGCTTACTGCGTCACCCAGCTCGACAACGCAAGTCTTAGCCTGCTCCAGGGTAGGAAAGTCGAGTGCGACTATTAATCTATCATCATGTTGCATGAGAAAATCTCCCTATTAAATATATTTTTCCAAGACGCCGGAGAATAACGTTATAAATCGTCGTTATTCAGCTTCGTTAAACAACGGCATGCTTTTCTTACCATTCGGTAAAGCAAGTCCGACAATTTCGGAAATATTCTGCGCGTTGTGTCTGTCCAGATATGCCAGCATACCATGAGCAATGGTTTCAGCAATATCAGGCTGTACAAAGTTTGCGGTGCCAACTGCTACCGCACTTGCGCCTGCCAGCATGAACTCAATTGCATCCTCGGCACACATAATGCCGCCCATGCCGATGATGGGGATATGCACAGCCTGTGCTACCTGATAAACCAGGCGCACTGCTACCGGACGTACAGCAGGACCGCTGAGACCGCCGGTTACATTGCCGAGCACAGGACGCTGACGCTCAATATCAATCTTGGTACCGAGCAGCGTATTAATCATGGAAATTGCATCTGCACCTGCTGCCTCTACAGCCTTGGCCATTACCACGATATCCGTTACATTAGGAGAAAGCTTGGCGATAACCATTTTGCTGGTGTTGGCCTTAACAGCACGTACAACCTCAGCAGCTGCCTCCGGCACAGTACCGAAAACAATACCGCCCTCTTTGACATTCGGACAGGAGATGTTGATTTCTACTGCATCAACACCGTCTACATCCAGCTTTTTGGCAACAGCGCCGTACTCCTCGGGAGAATGGCCGTAGATGTTGACAATAACAGGAACATTATATTTTTTCAGCTCAGGCAGAGTGTGCTCCAAGAAGTACTCGCTGCCGGGGTTTTCCAGACCGATGCAGTTCAGCATACCGGACGGGGTTTCTACCGCACGCTGGCCCTTATTGCCTGCTGCAGGCTCTAAAGAGGTACCCTTTACGGTAACAGCGCCAACCTTTTCCAGGTCGAGAAAATCGGTAAATTCCAGGCCAAAGCCAAAGGTGCCGGAGCCGGTAGTAACAGGAGTAGCCATCTTCACGCCGGCAATATCAACTGCCAGACGGCCATCATACAATGCTTTTACCATTCTCCTACCTCCTCTGCCCAGAATACCGGACCGTCCTTGCAGACCTTGATGCGCTTGCCGATGCCTTCGCAGGCACAGGACAGGCACGCACCCAGACCGCAGGCCATATATTTTTCCAGAGATACCTGACATTTTACGCCGGCTTCCATGCAAGCATTGGCAACTGCGCGCATCATCGGTACAGGACCACAAACGTATACGCAGTCATAGCCACCCTCTTTTAACAGCTGCGGCAGCAAGGCCATTACAGTACCCTTAGTGCCGACACTGCCGTCATCGGTGGTCAGGTAAATATTTTTGCTGAGGCTTTCATAAAGCTTGGTCCAGAACAATTCATCGGCACTGCGGCCGCCCATCAGGATATCGGTATTGCCCTCACCGAAGCCCTCTGCCAAAAACAGCAGTGGAGCCAGGCCCAAGCCACCGCCAACCAAAAGCGGTTTCTTGGCGCTCATATCAAAGCCGTGTCCCAGCGGACCGACGATGCTCAGCTCGTCGCCGCTGCAAACCTCAGCCAGAATATGAGTAGCCTCACCGATGATACGATAGATCATGGTGATGGTGCCCTCAGCCTTGTTAACTCCCGCTACGCCGAAGGGACGGCGCAACAGCGGAGCAGTATTCTTGCACACCTTCACGTTGACGAACTGTCCGGGGACAGCTTCGTCAGCGATTTCCGGTGCATAAACATTTATTAATTTTGTCGTACTATTTAAAACTCGTTGACCAATTACCTTGGCACTAGCAATAGTTTTAGACATAATCAATCCTCCCAGGTCAGGTCCTGCAGAGCGGTAACGCGTACAACGCTACGACGACGCATTGCGCTCATAACGTTCAGCAGCTCACGTGCAGTATCCATAGAGGTCAGGCAGGCAATTGCATGCTCTACGGTAGAACGGCGGATTTTGAAGCCGTCACGTTCAGCGTCACGACCGTGGTTGGTGGTGTTGATAACCATACCGATGCGGCCGCTCTTGATATCATCAATCAGGTTCGGATGACCTTCGCTTACCTTGGTAGCAACCTCAACAGTTACACCGTATTGCTGCAGATATTCCGCAGTCCCGTCGGTTGCGATAACGGTGTAGCCCAGCTCTTCAAAGCCGCGGGCAATAGCAACTGCCTCAGGCTTATCCATATCAGCAACAGTAATCAGGATTGCACCATCGTGCGGTACATTGATACCGGAAGCGATGCAGGCCTTATACAGCGCACGGCTGTACTGGTAGTCGCAGGCCATAACCTCACCGGTGGATTTCATTTCAGGTCCAAGGGTGATATCTACGTTGCTCATCTTATTGAAGCTGAATACAGGAGCTTTAACAGCATAGTAGTCCGGGAAGAAGCGCAGGCCTGCTTGCAGGCCCTGCTCTTTGAGGCTCATGCCCATTGCGCATCTGGTAGCAACGTCTACCATGGAGATGCCGGTAATCTTGCTCAGGAACGGTACGGTTCTGGAGGAACGCGGGTTAACCTCGATTACATAGACATGCTCGTCACGAACGATGTACTGAATGTTAATCATGCCCTTAACTTCCAGGCCCAGAGCCATTTTATTGGTGTATTCGATAATGGTGCGAATAACACTCTCGCTCAGGCTGCGCGGCGGATATACGGCGATGGAGTCACCGCTGTGTACGCCTGCACGTTCAACGTGTTCCATGATGCCGGGGATTAATACTTCCTTGCCGTCGCAGATAGCGTCAACCTCTACCTCAGTGCCCTGCAGGTAATGGTCAACCAGTACCGGATGCTCGTGAGAAGCCTTAACAGCGTAGGTCATGTAGTTGCGCAGCTCGTCATCATTATAAACGATTTCCATAGCACGGCCGCCCAGTACGTAGGAAGGACGAACCATAGTCGGATAACCAACCTTGTGTGCAGCAACCAGCGCACCCTCGGTATCAAATACGGTGTGGCCCTGCGGACGCGGGATATTGCAGCTTGTCAGCAGCTCATCGAAGCGTTCACGGTCCTCAGCGCGGTCGATGCTGTCAACGGAGGAGCCCAGAATCTTCACGCCTGCGCGGGAGAGCGGGCCGGCCAGGTTGATAGCGGTCTGACCACCGAATTGAACGATAACGCCTTCCGGTTTTTCTTTATCGATAACGTTGAGTACATCCTCAACAGTCAGCGGCTCAAAGTACAGCTTATCGGAAATATCGAAGTCAGTGGAAACGGTTTCCGGGTTGTTGTTGATGATAATGGTTTCATAGCCCATTTCCTTCAACGCCCATACGCAGTGTACGGAGCAGTAGTCGAATTCTACGCCCTGACCGATACGGATAGGACCGGAGCCGAGTACAACTACTCTCTTCTTGTCGCTTACTTCAACCTCATCCTCGGTTTCGTAGCAGGAATAGTAGTACGGGGTTGCAGCTTCAAATTCCGCAGCGCAGGTATCAACCATTTTGTAGGTCGGCAGAATGCCGTTAGCCTTACGCATATCACGGATTTCGAACTCTGTCTTGCCTACGCGTTTACCGATAACAGCATCGGCAAAGCCCATTCTCTTAGCCTTACGCAGCAGGCTCGGAGTCAGCTCGTGAGTTTCCAAAGCTTTTTCCATTTTAATGATGTTTTGGATTTTGGAAAGGAACCACATGTCAATCTTGGTGATATCGTGAATCTCTTCCAGAGTAATGCCGCGGCGGATAGCCTCAGCAACAACGAAGCAGCGCTCGTCATCAATGCGCTTGATGCGGTCATGAATTTCTTCATCGCTCAAAGCCTTCAGCTCAGGCATTTCCAGATGATTGAGGCCGATTTCCAGGCAACGTACTGCTTTCAGCATAGAAGCTTCAAAGCTGCGCTCAATTGCCATAACCTCACCGGTAGCCTTCATCTGAGTGCCAAGGGTGCGGTCAGCGGTTACGAATTTATCGAACGGCCAACGCGGGAATTTCAGTACGATATAGTCAATGGTAGGCTCGAAGCAAGCCTTAGTCTTTTTGGTAACAGCGTTTTCGATTTCGTCCAGGTTGTAGCCGACAGCAATTTTGCTGGTAACCTTAGCAATCGGATAACCGGTAGCTTTGGAAGCCAGTGCGGAAGAACGGCTTACACGCGGGTTAACTTCGATTACATAGTAGTTTTCGGAGTACGGGTCGAGAGCCAGCTGTACGTTACAGCCGCCAACTACGCCCAGCTCACGCACGATATCGATAGAAGCCTGACGCAGCAGCTGTACTTCTTTATCGCTCAGAGTCTGTGCCGGAGCCACAACGATGGAGTCACCGGTGTGTACGCCAACAGGATCCAGGTTTTCCATAGAGCAGACAGTGATGCAGTTATCAGCAGCGTCGCGGATTACTTCGTATTCGATTTCCTTCCAGCCGGCGATGCTGCGTTCAATCAGGCATTGACCGATAGGGCTGTAGCCCAGGCCCTTTTGCACGATATCAATCAGCTCTTCCTCGTTTTCAGCAATGCCGCCGCCGGTACCACCGAGGGTATACGCAGGACGGACAATCAGCGGATAGCCGATTTCCTTGCCGAAGTCGCAAGCAGCTTCAATGGTTTCTACGATAGTGCTTTCAGGAATCGGCTGATGGATTTTCTCCATAGTTTCCTTGAACATTTCGCGGTCTTCACCACGTTTGATAGCGCTGATCTGAGTGCCCAGCAGACGAACGTTGTACTTGCTAAGAATGCCTTGCTCTTCCAGTTTCATAGCCATGTTCAGGCCAACCTGACCGCCAAGTGTTGCCAACAGGGAATCAGGACGCTCACGTTTGATAATTTTTTCAATGAATTCAACGCTGATAGGTTCAACATATACACGGTCAGCCACATGCACATCAGTCATAATGGTTGCAGGGTTACTGTTAATCAGTACAACCTCCAGACCTTCTTCCTTCAGAGCACGGCAAGCCTGGGTGCCTGCATAGTCAAACTCTGCTGCCTGACCGATAATAATAGGGCCGGAGCCGATAACGAGAACCTTTTTAATATCTTTAAGTTTCGGCATAATTAACGACCCTCCATCATATCAACAAAATGTTTAAACAAATAATCATGATCACCAGGGCCGGGGCAGGCTTCCGGATGATATTGAACGGTAAAGGTAGGATGCTTGGTGTATTCCAGGCCTTCAATAGTACCATCGTTCATAGAAATATGGCTGATGTTGATGCCCTTGCCTTCCAGAGATTTTTCATCTACAGCGTAGCCGTGATTTTGTGCGCTGATGTAGATGCGGCCGGTTGCCAGGTATTTTACCGGTTGGTTGATACCGCGATGGCCGAATTTCATTTTATAGGTATCAGCACCGTTAGCCAAAGCCATGAGCTGATGACCGAGGCAGATACCGAAAATCGGTTTCTTGCCGATTAATTTCTTAATGTTTTCAATAACCTCAGGCAAATCCTTCGGGTCGCCAGGGCCGTTGGACAGGAAGATACCGTCCGGATCGCATGCCAGTACCTCTTCTGCGGTAGCGGAAGCAGGGAATACTGTCAGGCGGCAGCCAAAGGCTTCAATGGATTTCA
This sequence comes from uncultured Phascolarctobacterium sp., assembly GCF_902463975.1. Classification (GTDB taxonomy): domain Bacteria; phylum Bacillota; class Negativicutes; order Acidaminococcales; family Acidaminococcaceae; genus Phascolarctobacterium_A. The sequence continues at coordinate 21,862 of NZ_CABQHJ010000015.1, read as the reverse complement.
GGATATTGCGTTTAATACCGAAGTCCATAACAGCTACATGCAGCTTGCCCTCGCCCATGGTGTAAACCTCGGGAGTGGTAACCTGCTCAACCTGGTTGTGTACTGCCGGTAAAGCCAGCAGCTTCTGTACTTCCTCCTCAGGCATTTCTGCCGGAACGATTACGCCCTGCAGTACGCCGTGATTACGGATTTTACGGGTGATAGCACGTGTATCGACACCTGCTAAGGTCGGAATATCCTGTTCAATCAGGAAATCCTCCAGGCTCTGCTCATTGCGCCAGTTGCTGGGGCAATCGCACAGCTCGCCGATAACGAAGCCCTGGAAGAAGCATTTCTTGCCTTGGTTAAACAGCGGGTTGCAGCCATAGTTGCCTACCAGCGGATAGGTCATTACTACAATCTGACCGCAGAAGGACGGGTCGGTCAAGGTCTCCTGGTAACCGCTCATGCCGGTGGTGAATACAACCTCACCTACAGCATTGCGTTTGCCTCCATACAGAGAGCCTTCAAAAACGCTGCCGTCTTTTAAAACTAATTTTCCTTTTCTTACTTTTTCGTGCATACTACACCATCCCTCATTACAAAATTACCGTGCAGCATAGTGGCAACAGCCTTACCGGTGCAAGCCTTGCCTTCGTACGGGGTGAATTTGCCGCGGGTATAGAATTTGGAGCTGTCAACAGTCCATTTTTTGTTTAAGTCCATAATAGTGATATCAGCAACACTGCCCTCTTTCAGAGTACCGCCGGCCAGCTTGAACAGCTTAGCAGGCTCGCAGCTCATTTTGCTGATAATAGTATTCAGGTCGAATACGTGGGTGTGATATAAGTCAGTCAGCATTACTGCCAGAGAGGTTTCCAGACCGCAGAAGCCGTTCGGAGCATAGCGGAATTCAACATCCTTTTCTTCCGGTGCGTGCGGAGAGTGGTCAGTAACGATTGCGTCAACAGTGCCGTCTAAAACAGCCTCACGCATAGCCTGTACGTGGTCTGCACTGCGCAGCGGCGGGTTAACGCGGGTTGCGGAATTGTAATCTGCGCAAGCCTCATCAGTCAGAGTCAGATGATGTACGGTTACTTCGCTGGTAACATTTACGCCGCGTTTTTTAGCCTGGCGGATGATGTCGATAGCACCCTTGGAGGCAACGTGGCAGATGTGTACATGTGCGCCGGTGTATTCAGCGATGATGCAGTCACGTGCAACAGCGATATCCTCGCTGATTGCCGGTACGCCCGGTACGCCGATACGTGCGGAAACAGCGCCTTCATGCATGTAGCCTTCGGAATCCAGTTCTGGATCAATCGCATGGCACAGCAAAGGTTTGTCAAAAGCAGTTACATATTTGGCAGCCAGCACCATCAGGCGGGAGCTCTTTACATAGTGGCCGTCATCAGAGAAGCCCATAGCGCCTTTTTCTGCCATGTCGCCCATCTCTGCCAGCTCTTCGCCCTTTTCGCCCTTGCTGATTGCGCCGATAACTTCAACGTTAGCGTAGCTTTCCTCGCGAGCGCGTTCTTTGATACCGCTTACTACGATAGAGGTATCGATAACAGGCTTGGTATTCGGCATGCAGGCAACGGTGGTTACACCGCCGGCAGCAGCAGCCTTGGTACCGCTGATAATATCTTCCTTAGCCTCCAGGCCGGGCTCACGCATATGAGTGTGTACGTCAATCAGACCGGGAGTTACTACGAGGCCGGTTGCGTCAAAAACCTCGTCAGCAGCTTCGGCAATATCCTTGCCCAAAGCTTTAATTTTGCCATCCTCAACGAGGATATCCATTACAGCATCTAATTTTTGGCTGGGGTCTACTACCCTGCCGTTTTTAATCAACGTTTTCAATGTGTTTACCTCCTGTCAAAGTCAAGAATAAGAGTGCCATACGTACAGCTACGCCGTTTTGTACCTCAGTACGGATTGCGGCGTTATCGCAGTAACCAACCTCCCAGGAGATTTCCAGACCACGGTTCATCGGGCCGGGATGCAGCACGGTTACGTCAGGCTTAGCCAGCTTCAGGCGGTTTTCGTTAATACCGAAGATACGTGCATATTCACGCGGAGACGGGAACAGGCCTTTTTGCTGACGCTCCAGCTGAATACGCAGGATATCGATTACGTCAGCGCCTTCGATTGCTTCTTCAACGCGTTTGTGTACAGTAACGCCCAGAGAAGCGATGTCGTGCGGCAGCAGAGTCATAGGACCTGCAACGTGTACCTCAGCGCCCATTTTGGTCCAGGCAGCAATATTGGTGCGGGCAACACGGCTGTAGAGAATATCGCCGATGATTGCCATTTTCAGGCCCTTCAGGTTTTTGCCCTGCTCACGGATAGTAAACATATCCAGGAAGCCTTGAGAAGGATGTGCGTGTGCGCCATCGCCGGCGTTGATGATTACAGGGTCTGCAACCTTAGCAGCATATGCTGCAGCGCCTTCAATGGGGTGACGCATAACAATCGCATCGCAAGCCATGGATTGTACAGTCAGGATGGTGTCGCGCAGGCATTCACCTTTGACAACACTGGAGGAGGATGTAGTGATGTTTACTACATCGGCACCCAGATATTTGCCTGCCAGCTCGAAGGATGTACGGGTACGTGTACTGGGCTCATAGAACAGATTGATGATAGATTTACCGCGCAGTGAGGGCACCTTTTTGATATCCCTCTTCATAATCTTCTTCATTTCCTCAGCTGTTTTCAAAACCAGCTCGATTTCCTCAACGCTGAGGCTTTCCAGATCCAGTATATCTCTGCCACCCAGAGATACATTTGATTTAGCCATTAGCTTTACCTCCTGTTTTTTATAATAAAATTGCATAATAAAAGGCCTTCTCGTCCCATGATGGTGCAAAAAGGCCTTAGGTTTCATAATAACTTATACCTTGCAGTCTCACAGGACCAATTTAAAGGTGCAAATTGATTGTATATATTTTACACCTTAATGAAGAATACGTCAAATATTTCGAGGTAAAATCTTGGCAGGATTTTTTTACTTATAGTATAATAAAGAAGACTAAACATTAGCGAGGTACTTATGCGAAACACCATTATAGATAATCTGCGCGGCATCTGCATGCTTGGCGTCATCGGTATTCATATCGGCAGCCTGGCACTTGCCCCCAACAACTTTACTCTTTACTTATTACTGGAGATTTTAAGCCGTTACAGCGTCCCCTCCTTTTTCTTTATCTCCGGCTACGGCCTGGCCTGTACGGATAAAGGCCTATTAAGCGGCAGCCGGCTGAACTATATCGACTTTATGAAGAAGCGTCTGCGGGGAGCAGGCCTGCCCTATCTCAGCTGGTCGCTTTTTTACATGTTCTACTTCTGGCTGATTCTGCCACCGGGCTTCGTCAGCTGGAATCCGCTGCATGTGGCCTATGTGTTATTCTTCGGCCTTGGCTGCTACCATTTGTATTTTATGGTCATCCTGCTGTGGTTTTATGCAAGCTATCCGCTCTGGCGACAGCTTCTGCGTATAATTATACATCAAAACATACCGTTTATGCTAGTGCTTTTATTTGTTTTCCAACTTGCTTTCAACTGGTGGACAACGCATCCGGGCTTAAATACAGCGGGTTGGAGTGTTCTGGCTAAAAATTTCTTTGATTATCGCCTCAACTATCTCCCCTTGCATTATCTGCTTATTTTTATGAGCGGCGGCCTGGCAGCCTGCTATTGGCAAAAATTCATCACCCTTCTGCGCAGCTACAGCGCCATGGTATGCGTAATTTTTGCTGCAAGCGTTGCCTGGGACGTGCAAAGCTGTTACGAGGCAGTTACTGTCAAAGGCTACACGCTGATTGATCTGGCCAACACCTATCACCAGCTCAGCCCGCAGGGGCTCTGCTACACTGTAGGCTCGCTGCTCTTCTTCTGCCTGGCACTGGACTGGCTGGAGCGCAGAGCGCAGGCAAAAGCACATACAGAGGCTCCCAATGCACTGCAAGCTATCCCTCAAGCAGCATCGCATACAGAGGCTCCCCTTGTCGTCGCAAGCGACATTAGCACGACCAACAGCTTGTCGCCGCGCAAGCTCACGACAAGCTGGGTCTTAGCGTCGGGGAGCTGTCACCGCAAGGTGACTGAGAGGGGTTCCCTCGCTAGCCTTCTCTATAAAGCCATCAGCACCCTTTCCGCCTACTCCATGCTCATCTACTTTGTGCATCCGTTGCTTTTGGACTGGCTCAGCAGCGCCTATAACCATTTCGGCATTATCATGACCGTCAAAAAGGTAGCGCTCTCCTACGTGCTGCTGGTGCTCGGCTCGTTGGCGCTCAGCATTCTGCTGACGAAAGCATTTGAAAAATGCAGTACGGCAAAGCTGCTGTTTACCGGTAAACGCTGAATTTAATACAAAGCAAAAAGACGTTGCGTGCTTTTTCAAGCACACAACGTCTAATTTTTTTCTTTTAAAATTTACAGCTGAGCCTTCATTAATTTCTTATATACCTCAACGCCGGGCTGGTCAAATGCATCCACATCCGCCAGCTCGCCCTCGTAGGCAATCGTCAGCATCAAAAAGTACATCAGCTGACCAAGATAATATTCATTCAGCTTCGGCAGCGTAAAGCGCGCATTGTAACGGTTATCCCCCGTCAGCGCCGCTTCATTGGCATTCAGCGCCGCCTTGAGCGCCTTCGCCATATCCAAGCCCTCGTATTTATCGAAGAACGGTACATCGGCAAAGGGATTATGCAAAACTGCCTCAACCTCAGGATTGGCAACCTCCAGGAACTGCACCACCTTATTCAGACGACCGTCCTGATGCTGCTGTGTCTGTGCATGCATATCCGTTGTGCCGACAGCAACAATCGGCGTTCTGCCGTAGTGAACAGTTACACCCTCACGATTGCAGCGCTTGCCAAGCGATTCCGCCAGCAGCTGCACATACCATTCGCTCAAAGATTTCAGGCGCATGCTGTACGGCATGAACACTTCAATATCACGTCCGCGCTCATAGGCCATGAATTTCAGTAAAGCATTGAGAAGCGCCGGGTTTTCCGCAGGCTTCGCCTGCTGGCAATAGATATCCATATCACGCGCACCGCGCAAAAACTCCTCGATATCACCGCCCAGGGCAGCCATTGTAACAAGTCCCGGGTCCGTCATAATGCTGAAGCGTCCGCCGATACCTTCCTTAATATCAAAGCGCTCCCAGCCAAATTTTTCCGCCAGCTGCAAAAGCGGCGCATTTTCCACCGGAGCCTTTAAATCAGTAACTACCGTGCAGTCAAGGTCGATATCTGCGTTTTGAGACAGATTAGCATAGAAATACGTAAAGGCAGAAATTGTTTCCAGCGTAGTACCGGATTTAGAAATCGGCACCAGCATAATCTTTAGCTTCTTGCCTTCTTGCGCACTTACTCCAGCCATACGGCGCATCTTGAACAGCAGTGAATTGCAGTCCACCGGGTCAAGATTGTTGCCGGAAAAATAAATGCAGGGCTGGCCTTGGCGCAGTGTTGCACTGGTATTCCAATGATAACCGCCAAAGGCATCAAACAGCACCTTGTTGCCCAGGTAGGAGCCGCCAACGCCCAAAAAGATTACGACATCCTTACTGCGCAGATGCTTGCTGTAGCGCATCAGCTTAATAATCGACTGCTCCGTATTGGGGTTGCCGTCAGCAATATATGGCATCCGCGGAAAGTAAACATGCTCCGGCGTGCCGTCCTTAGATAAATGCTTCTTGGAAAAACCGGTACTTCGCAGCTCGCACACAGCCTTTTCGGCTGCGGCTCCCTGCTGCTGCAGTGCCTGCTCCACTTCCTGCGCTTGCAGTCTGCCCGCTCCAACCATATTGCTGAAGTCAAAAACAATACCACTGGGCATAACAATTTTATATTCCAAAATATACACTCCCAAATATTAGTTGCACCTATAATATATTATTATAACATATTATAGGTGCAAATTCCATAGACTATAAGAGCAAGTAATATTTTGTTGCAAACAAGACTGAAGCTTTATTTTACCTCTACCAGCTCAATATGGAAGTTCAGTTCCTTACCAGCCATTTCATGGTTAGCATCAAAGGTGATATTGGTATCATCCTTTTCGGTTACCAGTACAGGTACGGGCTGACCAAATTGGTTCTGCAGGTAAACTCTCTGACCAACGGTCAGCTTTTCTGAACCCGGCAGCTGGGCAATCGGCATGGTGAAAATAGCCTGCGGGTCAGCCTCGCCATATGCTTCTGCCGGCAGCAGATGGATGTCAACCTCAGCGCCGACCTCCAGGTCAGCAACAGCTGCATCAAAGCCTTTAATCATCTGGCCTGCGCCGCAAACAAATTCCAGCGGCTCGCCGCGGTCATAGGAGGAATCAAATTGCTTGCCGTCATTAAAGGTACCTTTATAGTGTACACGACAGGTTTTTCCTACATTACGTCCGGTTAATTCATTGCTCATTATTAATTCACCTCATAAAAATATTTGATATAAAGCCGGTATAAGCGTATATCAGTTACAGTTATGTATATTATACTATAAAATTCGCCTTATTTCACCTCAAAAAAACGGCAGCCGGTTAAATTCCGACTGCCATCATATTTCAGGCTCATAACATCAGCCCTTTTATTCACCTTCCTGCAGAAGGATACTGCCTCATCAAGCCCTTAAAGCCCTGCTTTTTAAAGTCCTTCAACGGCAAATATTCAATTTCAACACTGTAATTAGCGTATTCAGACCTCATTTCATTGAACTCTTCCACAGTCATATCTGTTTTCTGCGCAGCATCTGCCTCACTTCTACAGTTCATGTTGCGGTAAACGCAAAGGCCGTCATCCTTCGCCCAGGTAAAATAAAGCTCATAGCATCCGAGGTTGCCGTCAGGCTGCAAATGCTCCACAGCAAGCACCTGATGCGAAATGCCGGTGCCACCTCGTGTCACCAGATTGTCATTTGCCATAAGCTGCAGACTGCTACGGCTCCAGCCCTCCGCAACGTATTTCACTCTGTCGTCCGCAAAGGTGTAAATCGCATAAATCTCCTTACCGTAATGCCCCGCGCCGCGTTTTTGGCTAATCCAACCGATAAGCAGCTCCGGAACACCGTCGCCGCTGATATCCTGCAGTGTGTAGCCAAGCTGCTGCAGGGCTGCCTCCCGGCTGGCGAAATCCCGCACCTCGCAGATGCCTGTTTTTCCCTGCTCCGGCAGGTTATCACTCCTACCGTCAGCGATAAATTCATAAACGCCGTCCACAACCTCAGCATATTTCTGCTCATAGAGCGGTACAGCTTTGGCAGCGGCCTCCACCTTAAGCAAATTCATCTGCGGTAATACGGTATTTTCCTTCGCACCGTAGCCGGCAAACGCCACCAGAAGCATTGCCAGACACATGCTCTTAAACAGCTTCCGCTTCATTACGCCACCTCCTGTCAAAAGATGCTTTAGCAAAAAATTGCTTTGTCCTTTACTTTGCTTAATGAACGTCATGCTCGCAGTAAATAATTTCCGAAATCACATCACGAGCATCCAACTTTACATAAAAGCTCTTATGCAGGCATTTTTGCCCCCTTGCGTTGTATGCATATTTTACCCAACCGATCATATGATGCGTATCCGAAATGCCCACACCCATAGGATCGTCCTCCCAGCCGTTCATTTTCAGGTAACCGTCTAAATGAATCTGTCCGTCAGTATTAAGCAGCTGGCCGACAGCATAGCCTGCCATCATGCCATGAAGCTTATTGATTTTCACCTCACTAACTCTGTTTTTTGACGAATCTATATAGAACAAGCGCGGTCCGACCTGCAGCTTCTTATCGGCATAGGAGATAGTATCGTCCTTATTCTGCTCCACAGGCCCCGGGTAATAGGCACCTGAAGCAAAAATCTCGGGATCCATAATCCAATCTGCTTCAAGGGCAGCATTAAAGCGTCCTGCTGCGCTGGCAGCTTGCGGGGTTGTATCAAGATATTTGCTTGCCATAAAACCAACATGGCCCTTTTCAGTAGTTCCAAGAAGCCATTTGTATTCACTGTTTACTACATCTACAACTCTGCTTACATAAAATTTATCTCCCTTTTGCAGCATGGTGATAACATCACAATCGGTGTTAGGCTGTGTTCTGACATTAACATCAGTTGCGTTGCAATATACCTCCAGCGGCCAACCGGGATAAGACCTGAGCTCGTTGGCTAAATAAGCTGTGTTAACCTCGGCAAAGGCAGTGTTGGCAAACATTGCCAATCCAAGCGCTGCGCTTAAGAATAATTTCTTTTGCATATTAATCCCTCCTATTCCTGCCGTCTGCGCTCCCGGCTGTTGTTTTCTGATTATATTGTAGCGTGAAAATAAGCAAAACGCCCCACCCGAATGCATAAATTCGGGTAGGGCACGTGGGGAAAATTTTTGGGGGAGGAAGGGAAATCTTCTTATGCTTCATCAAGCTTCTGCAAACGTTTCAACCATCTTATAACAGCGCCACTTTTGATAAAGCCTAATAACACACCATCACAAAAGCGCTCTGCCCTACAAGAAGCTATCAGTAAAGCCAATATACATTGAGCATCTAATACAGAAGCATCGGCTTTTATCATGGAATCATAATTCCATTCTATGCCATTAGCCTGAAGAATTTTTGCATATTTACTCGGTACTATTTCATCACTTTCTTGGGCAAATTTATAGATATCATCTTCCAACATATGAACCGCTATAGAATAACTGACGAAAGGAAAGTGCATCGGTCTTTCCGAAGACCCATCATTTTCCTTATCAACAATCCATTCACCAACATTATCATTTTCCAAAAGATTGATATATCTTGTCAACGCAGAGTATTTTTTCATCACACTTTAACCCTCTTCCAATCTCTCCACACTATCATAACACGAAAATTCATTTTCATTATCTCTATTATACCAGTGAAACCCAAAAACTTTCTTCCCCCAAGTGCTATTTTCAACAATTCAGTGTATAATTAAAGCATAAATAATTTTTCAGAAACGGAGAATCCTCACATGAAATGCTTACTCATTAAAAATGCGGACGTCTACGCTCCGCAACCCCTCGGAATTGTCGATCTCCTGATCATCAATGATAAAATCGCCAAAATAGGCCAACAGCTCACAGCACCGCAAGGCCTGGACTGCCAAATCCTTGACGCCCAAGAGCGCAAGGCAGTCCCCGGTTATGTTGACCAGCACGTACACATCATCGGCGGCGGCGGTGAATCCGGTCCCTACAGCCGTACGCCGGAAATCAACCTCAGCGAGCTGACGAAGGTTGGCATTACAACCGTAGTAGGCGTTTTGGGTACAGACGGCACCTCCAGACACAACGAAAGCCTGCTGGCGAAGGCCAGAGGTCTGACGCATGAAGGCATCACCGCTTACATGCTCACCGGCTCCTACGAAATTCCTCTGCATAACATGACCGGTGATGTGCGCCGCGACATCATCCTGATTAACGAATGCCTTGGCATCGGCGAGGTTGCCTTATCCGACCACAGAAGCTCGCAGCCTACACGCGAGGAGCTGGAAAAGGTGCTTACACAGGCTCGTCTGGGCGGCATGCTTTCCGGCAAAGCCGGTGTTGTGCAGTTCCACATGGGCGTAGGCAAGCGTGGCATGGATGTTCTGCTGGCAATTGTCAAGGAAACGGAAATCCCTGCCCGTCATTTTATTCCTACCCACGTCAACCGCGCTTTCCATCTTTTTGAGCAGGCCAAGGAGTTTGCCCGCTTAGGTGGTTATGTGGATATCACCTCCGGCATCAGGGAGCAGGATGGCTTCCCTGCCTGTGTCAAGCCCAGTGACGCTATCAAAATTCTTTACGAAGAAGGCGTGCCACTGGACAGAATCACCATGAGCTCAGATGCTAACGGCTGCATGAGCGTAACGCTTGCTGACGGCAGGCAAAAGCAGCTTGCTGTATCGCCGGATTCCTTCCAGGAGGAGGTTAAGGACGCACTGCTTGCAGGCGTTCCCTTGGAGGTTGTGACTAAGGTTGTCAGCAGCAATCCAGCGCAGGCGAACGGCTTATATCCGCAAAAGGGCTGCCTGCAGCCTGACAGTGATGCTGACCTGATTATTTACAGTGACACCTATGACGTAGATACTGTAATTGCCAAAGGTCAGATTATGGTGGCAGCAGGTGAAGCACTTGTAAAAGGAACCTTTGAAAAATAAAAAGAGTGTGAGTTGAAAAAAAGGATTCCGCCAGACTACCTGCATCAGGTAAGCTGCGGAATCCTTAATTTTTTTGGAAAACTATGGTTTTAGAAGCTTATATCCTCTCTGCCATAACCCTGCACCTTTTCTTATAAAAGGCAATGCCATAGGCCCAAATATCCTCGCGTCCCTCATCACGCAAATATTCGTAATAATGGCGCTCATGTATCTGCTGCAAAGCTCTCGCGCACGCGCCGTCCAGCTCCGTAATCCCGCTAACGCTCTTCAGCTCAATAACAAGTCCGGCATCAGGATCATCGGTTTCTACTATTATATCAGCAAAGCCATCGCCTGCTTCCCTATTAGAACGCACCAGCCACTCAGCATTACCGATAAGCAAGCCTGCCAAAAATAAGTGATAGCTGTTTTCCTTATCCTTCGTTTGTCCTTTGATATCAAAAAGGCTGATAGTATTACTCAAAGTCTTGTTTAAATATCTTTCTGCTGCCTTGGCATCACCTTTTGCTAAAGCCTGCCAAAAAAGCTCCAGCTGCTCCGTATTGGCAAAAACAATGCGCTTAAACCAGTCCTGTATTTGCAGCTTATAAACCTCTCTAACCTCCGCGTTAGGGATAATAAGCTTATAAGCACCATCCTCCGTCATGCCTGCCTGAGTCAGATAACCAGTCGTAAACAAAACGCTCCAAAGATTCTCGATACTATTATCAATCTCATCATATGTCAAATCAAGACGCAAATGCTTTTCTATCTGCTCGCCTGCAACAAGACGCTCCAGCTCATCCCTCGTTGATTTATCTGCCTTATCCACAAAACGCTTCACTAAAGCATTACTGCTGGTGTTAATCCAGTAAGCCTGTGGCTTTGACTGAGCATCATAGCGCAGCAAATCCACGTAATTGATTACATCCCAAGGGCAATATACATCAGCATCGCCAAAGCGGTACCCGTCATACCATTCCTTGATTTCCGGTAAATGCTCCTCCAAATGATAGGCAGTAAGCAGCTGGCTCACCTCATCTTCAGTAAAACCAAACTGTTCATCAAAACGCGGATCAGTTATAGAAAGCACCTTAAAATTATTCATGCCGGTGAAAATGCTTTCCTTCGATACGCGCAGACAGCCTGTCAAAACAGAAAACTTCAAAAAAGGATTACTTTTTAACGCATTGCCAAATATGCCTCTGAGCAGCGTAACCATTTCCCGGTAATAGCCATTTTGAAAGGCCTTATCCAAAGGAACATCGTATTCATCAATAAGAAGGATAGCCTGCTTAGCATAATGCTTACACAAAAGTTCTGACAGCTTTTGCAAAGAGGTGACAAGGATTTTTTCATCCATAGTGTATATTCCCTCACGCATAGCAATCAGTGCACGGTATTCATCCTTATCCTTTTCGGTAAGCTTGTCACTAGCAAGCAAAAAAGCGAAGCGTCTGGCCTCATTGGCAACAATGTTAGTAAATGCATAGCTTGCTTGCTCAAAGCTCTCGCCGTCAACCCCCTTGAGCGAAATAAACAGCACAGGGAATTTCCCCAGATACTGCTCGCAAAGCGGCTGTTTTTCAGCTATATAAAGTCCATCAAACAGAGTTCTGTCCGTGCCTATTTCAAAAAAATATTTGAGCATGCTCATATTTAGAGTCTTGCCGAAGCGACGTGGTCTGGTAAAAAGGTTTACTGCTCCCCAGTTCTCCAAAAGCTGCTCAACAAGCTTTGTTTTATCAACATAATAAAATTCACTTTTGCGGATTTCCTCAAAGCTGTCTATGCCTACAGGCAGCTTTAATTGCTTAGTCATTACATAACACGCTCCCTTCTGCTTAATTATTCTACTCTTCATTAATCGCCTGCAATCTTGTTACCAATATTGTTATTCTCCAATACGGCAATATATTTTGTCACTGCACAACATTTACCCATCATAACCCAATATAATAATTGTGAATCTTTTCAGCCATCAATTTTCTTCTCTCAACCAAAAAATCCTGATACTTGGAAATGTCCATACTAGCAAAACCTTCAGGAATACAATTCTGTTGAAGATTTTCCATGAGAATCTGCTTATCAACAATAGCGCCATAAACTGGATTTTTAGTCTCACACTGATTTAAAACCTCTTCCATATAGCAGCATGGAGCATCATCTCTAATCTTAATGTTAATATCTTGCTGAAGAAATACATAATTAGCAATTTGATTATACATACTCTTCGCCAGCCCGTTTTTAGTTAGGTACTTCTTAGGAAAAAGGTGATGAATATCGCCACGATTTTCCAGCATACTTTCTACTTCAATATGTTCAGATAAGAACCCCTTATCATGCTCTTTCGCTTGAGCTGCTAAGAAAATATTAAAATATGGACTGCTTACCACAGATGTATCCAATTTTTGTAAAAGCGTTACATTCCAAAAAGCATCTGATAAATCACCAGCTTCAGTTACTTCCAAATACTCTGCCGGATCATCGTATGCAAAGAATCTCTTGATATCATAGTCAAACATAGATTCCGGCGATCCTGAATAGCGTCCTGTCAAAATTGATAGCACAATCCAACGCCGTACAATCTTTTCTATCTTACTACCTTCTACCTTACGTTCTCTCAACGCCAAATAAAGTGCATAACCAAAATTCAATACATTTTGCGAACGTATCAAAGAGCGTTTTACTATACCGGCAGACTCGACAATCATTAGAAATCGTTCATAATTTGTTTGATTGATAGTATGTAGTACAGCATCATGCAATTTAGCGAATGACTCCTCTTCAATTTCAATTTTGAATTCACGTGTTTCGAAGTCACGGCCAGACAGCAAACTTACTAAATCCGCTAACCTACCTCTTTTAAACTTATATGTAAAAGCTACACGCAAAATATCAGTATAGGATGTTTTGTAAATCGGCTTAACTTTTCCAGCAGCCCACTTGATTGCAGCAAATTCCGGCCTAGAAGCAAATTCTGCATCGTTCGCGCTAATATCTTTTAAGTCCTCTGGCAATTCCAATAAATGGCAAAAGTAATCAATCGTTTTTCTCGTAATATTTCCGCCATATACTTCGTTAGACGAAATCTTAGACATAGCAAAATCCGCCTGCGATAATACGACACCTTTGGAATTTATACGAATAAAAATATCTGTTACGCTATCAATATCCAAATCCTCATTCAAACTAATAACGCCCAAAGCATTTGCCTGCATTGAACGAAGTTTAGTTATAACTGCACTTACCCTAGAACCTTGATCTGGAATATCATTAATTCTGCAATATTCATTCACGAAATTGAAAGGATCAAAACTCACCTTAAATACATCAGCAACATCAGAAATCCATTTGCTACTTTTTTGATTAGCAGAATTAGATACTTCAAACTTTTCCTCTAATGGATTGAATGCTATAATAATACGTTTCCATTTATAATGATCATCAAGGACATTCTTCCCCACAATAGCTGCTGCAAGCGCAGTTATACGTTGCTGACCATCAATAAGAACCTTCTTTCCGATAGAAGTTGTCCCATCCTTTAGCTTTACCTTCGGATTTTGCCAAACAATAATATATCCAACGGGAAACCCTTTATATAATGAATCCAACAAATCGCGTACCTTCGATGCATCCCACACAAATGGTCTCTGCATCTCTGGTATAGCTATTTCACCGGTTTTTATATTTCCAAGCAATGTTTCTACCGCATAATTGTTAACTTCATATCTAGCCATGGTTACACCCCATCAAAAAAATACTTTAAAAATTCGTCATGTTTTGATATCTGTCGTTTTCAATATTATATCATATTTCCCATAACTCAAAGCACTCTTCAATATATTTCTTTCTATCGATCTCTGCTCCTTCAAGGATTATTTTCTCGCGATATTGCAACTCCGGCCAAAAAAGTATAATAAGAATAGAAAAATAAGAGAGGCAGGTGGCCAGTAATGTCTAAGTATTACCAAGATTATCATCTAACTAGAGAAGAAAAAGAAAGCTTTTTCAACATTAATCCCAATGAAGCAGATTATATTAACGCTCACCTATTTAGCTCTAATCATAAATAAATGCTTGAACAAGATTCTAAATGCGGCTGTTTTTACTGCCTAGACATATTTCACTCATCCGAAATCAAAGAATGGCTCTATTGGGATAATGGTCACACTGCTCTATGCCCTTATTATGGAATTGATTCTGCAATAAGTGAAAGCTCTGGATATCCTATTACAAAAGAATTTCTTGCAACGGTGTACAAAGGGAATATAATAAAAAACTTAATAATGGACTGCCAATCTTACACAAAGTACCGCCCAAACGAGACTACGGGCGGTATTTTTGTATCATGGCGGAGAAAGGAGGAACTTCCCACGGGGGCTTGACTGAAAAGTTGAGCCCCTTTTTTCATGCCCAAAAACAGGAGGTAAATGCTTATGGCAGATGATAAAACCACAAAAACGCCGGAACAGCCGGTAACGGATAGCGGGCCGGGCAAGGAAACACCGCCTAATCCCCCAAAAGAGCCGGAGAAGGTTTCCGTTTCCCCAGAGCCGGAAAAAAAGACAGAACCGGAGGTAAAGAACCCGCAGGTTTCCGTCTATAACTTCGCTGAAATTATGAAGGAAAAGAAAGCCGAGGAACGGGCAACAGCTCCCGGCGTAGAAAAGTCTGACCCGGCAAAAGTGGAGAAACCGGAAAAGCAGCCGGAACAGCTGAAGCGCCGGGGCCGTCCCCCGAAAACAGATAAGGACAAGGACGCAGCCCCGAAGTCCAAAGCTCCCGCACAGAAACCGGAAAAGGCAGTCAAAAAGGAACTGGAGAAAAAAACGGCTCCAACGGTGCAGACCGCTCCCACTCCGAAGGAACCCGAAAAGCCGAAGGATGCACCACGCCGGGGCAAGGAGCAGATCGTCTATATCAAGCTGAACGAGCTCCACGCCTTCAAGAACCATCCCTTTGAAGTCCGGGATGATGAAGAAATGCGGGCTATGGTGTCCAGCGTTAAGGACAAGGGCGTGACCCAGCCCGCTATTGTCCGTCCACGTGAGGATGGCGGCTATGAGATCGTGTCCGGCCACCGCCGCCAGAAAGCCAGCGAGCTTGCCGGGTATGCGGATATGCCCTGTATCGTCCGAAACCTGACGGATGATGAAGCCATCACACAGATGGTCGAGGACAATCTCAACCAGCGTGAAGAAATCCTACCCAGTGAGCGGGCCAAAGCCTTGAAAATGCAGCTTGAGGCTATCAAGCACCAGGGCTCCCGCACTTCGGGCCAGATTAACCCGAAGGACGCAGGAAAACGCTCCAACGAAATTGTGGCCGAGCGCAATAAGATGGCTGTCAAACAGGTGCAGCGGTATATCCGGCTCAATGAACTGGTTCCCGACCTGATGAAGCTGATGGATGAAAAAAAGCTGGGTTTTACTACGGCGGTGGAGCTTTCCTATATCGGCAAGAAGAACCAGAACTATATCGCCGTCGCCATTGACATCCATCAGTCCTCGCCTTCACAGGCGCAGGCAAAGCGTATGCGTGAGTTGGACGAAAAGAAGCTGCTCAACGGGGATGTGATCGACGGCATTATGATGGAGGACAAGAAGGAGGTAGACAAAGTGATTTTGACAGGTGCGGAACTGAGCAAGTATTTCGGCAAGGAAACTACGCCGAGGGAAATGAAGGACCAGATCATCAAGTTGCTGGACGACTGGAAGGGTCAGCAGAAGGAACACGAAAAGCCGGAGAAGAAAACCGAACAGGAAAAGTAAGCCCAAACTTCGGGTCAGCATGGCCCGAGGATTGCGGGGCTCTGCCCCGCGCCCCGAAGCTCTGGAGATATAAATTATTCCCCGTCGCCAGTTATTCCGTAGCATAGCCGGGAAAATCAGTCAAGGGCAGCGCCGCCGCAGGCGGTGCCGGAGGCACTCCCGGTTATGCTTTTTCCCGGTCAAGCGACGGGGATATAAATTCTCCAGAGCCGTTCCCCTTCCCGGGGGAAGGGGCGGAGGGGTTGGGCGATACCTTGCTTTTCCCTAAACCAAAACAGAAATGGAGGTTCAACCAATGAAACGACCTTTAGCATACCTGACCGCCGCATGGAGCGGTGAGCCGGATGTTGATATGGAGCTGGCGGTCCACTACTGCCGCCTTGCTTATGAGGCGGGCTTTTCCCCGATCTGCCCGCTCTTGTATCTGCCGCTGTTTTTGAATGACAGCGTTCCCGAGGAACATAAGGCCGGGATCGATATGCGCCGGGATATGCTGCGGCGCTCCCACACCCTGATCGTCTGCGGCAGCGCTGTGGACGAGGATGTGAAAAACGATATTGCGGTTGCCGGACGGCTGGGCATTGCGGCGACAACGCTGGAAGGGGTGCTTGCCGTGAAGGGACACGGCACCCCGGGCCATACCGGACATTAAGCTGGGGAGCCTTTTCGACGGGATTGGCGTGTTCCCTCTGGCTGCTTCCCGGTGCGGTATCCGTCCGGTCTGGGCCAGCGAGATTGAAAAAGCGCCCATCTCCATAACCAAAAGGCACTTTCCCGACATGGTGCATTTGGGGGATATTACGAAGGTGGACGGCTGGAAAATCCCGCCGGTCCATGTGATAACCTTCGGCTCTCCCTGTCAGAACCTTTCTCTGATCGGCAACCGCTCCGGCCTTGCCGGGGCAAAATCAAGCCTGTTCTATCAGGCGTTTCGTATCATACAGGAAATGAGGGATGCTACTGATAACCTATATCCAGCTATCGCTGTTTGGGAAAACGTCATGGGAGCGTTTTCTACAAATGACCGGATGGACTTTATAGCCGTCCTATCCGCCTTCTCGAACACCGAAGTTCCAATGCCTCCTTCGGGAAGATGGGGAAACGCCGGAATGGTGCGAGGGGGAACGCCTGACGTGTGCTGGCGGCTCATTGACGCCCAGTATTGGGCAGGCTCCCGAAGGCTGGCACGAAGGCAGCGGATTTTCGTCGTGGCGGATTTTGGAGGCAGACGTGCCGCAGACATACTATTTAAGCCCCGTCCAATGCTCCCACTTCCTCCGCCTTGTGGAGAGGGCGGGCGGGCCGCCGCCGAAGGAGATCGAACAGCTTCTTTTGAAACAGGGCGGCAGATACCAGTCATCCACCCCTTTCAGTGCTTCCGTATGCGGGGAGCGGCAAAAAGGCAGGAAGAAACGGCCTTCCGAAACAGCTTCGGATTACCAACTGACCCTTTTCCCACTCTTTTAGCCAGTGATGTAACGCCCTTTGCCTTCTGGTATGAGGGCGGCTGTATCCGTTTTCTGACGGAAACAGAAAGTGAACGGCTGATGGGGCTGCCGGAGGGTTGGACAAAGTACGGGGCGGACGGCATGGAGATCCGGCCTCTGCAACGCTACAAGGCGCTGGGAAATGCGATTGCCCTCCCTTGCGCCGATTACATTATGGCCGGGATCTATGAGGTGCTGGCTGACCGGGCCGGAAAGGAAGAATAAGCCCATGTTTGAAGCCTATATAACCAATACAGCCCTGTACCCCTTAATGGGGATCGAGGTAGGGACAACGGTACATTTCCCCACGACGACACAGGAGTTGCAGGCCGCCCTTGCCAAAATCGGGATAGACGGGAAACGGTACAGCGAAGTGTTCTTTACCAGCTTTGACAGCGATGTGCTGGGGCTCTACGATCATCTCTACGAATGTGAGAACATCGACGAGCTGAACGAGCTGGGCCACGCCCTGCTGGAAGTACGGGATAAGGGCGGACTGGAAACCTTTGAAGCCGCTCTTGTCTTGGGAAACTACACAAGGAGCGTGAAGGATTTGATAAACCTGACGCAGAACCTTGACCTGTACCGCTTTTACCCGGATATTTCTGATGATGAAGGGCTGGGCCGTCTTTACGCCGACGAGCTTGGGACTATCGACATACCGGAGCATATTCAGAACTACTTCGATTATGAGGCATACGGACGGGATGTGCGTATCAACGAGGGCGGCGTATTCGCTCCCGGTGGGTATGTCTCGGCAGTCCCGAAGGGCTTCAAGGAGTATTACCACGGGCCGCAGGACATTCCGCCGGAACACCGGATATTTGCCTATCCTGAAAAGGCCGAGCCTGTCCACTCCATTCTCACTGCACTCAAACGGTTTCAAGAAGCCCCGCCCGCTCCGAAAAAGGACAAGGCGGAGCCTTCCCATGAAGAACGGTAAGACTTCGGGCCAGCATGGCCCGAAGCATGAAGGAGGTGCATACCATCAACTATTACCCTATCAATGAAGGGGCCGCCCGCCGGGCAAAAGAAATGAACAGCTTTTCCGACTACAAGGAAGGGAGCGCAACGGCGGAATACCGGGCAATGGTGGACAAGGCCGCCGCCATAGCGGAACAGCAGAAATCCCGGGTGGACCCCATGTACCATGAGAAGATCGACCATCTGTTAGACACCTACGCCCGCAAGCTGGCCGAAAACATGAACCAGGGCTTTGCCATTGACGCAAGGGTTCCCTCTGTGATGATCGCCGGACCTGCCAATTTCCCGGTGGGAAAGAAGGAAAAACAGAACCGGGCCCGGGACAGCAACATGGAGGAATGGCGGTATATTCAAGGGCTGCTGGATAAGATATGCAGTACCGGCATGGGCGGGATCAGCGCCGATGACCCGACAGCGATTGAAAAGCTCCAGAAGAAGCTGGACGGGCTGGAACGCTCCCAGCTCATTATGAAGGAGGTCAACGCCTATTACCGCAAGCATGGCAAGCTGGACGGCTGTGCGCTGCTGTCGCCGGACCAGATTGAAAAGCTGAAAGCAAGCATGGCGTCAAGCTGGCGGAGCGACCCGAGGCCCTTTGAAAGTTACCAGCTTACCAACAACAATGCGGAGATCCGCCGGGTAAAGGCCCGTATCGAACAGCTTTCCAAACAGGCACAGCAGGAATTTTCCGGCTGGGAGCTCGATGGGGGCCGTGTGGAAATGAACCGGGAGGACAACCGCTTGCAGGTGTTCTTTGACGGAAAGCCTGACGCGGACACCCGGGCCGAGCTGAAAAGCAACGGTTTCCGCTGGGCTCCCAGCGTGGGCGCATGGCAGAGGCAGCTCACGGACAACGCCATCCGGGCGGCTGACCGCTTGGAATGTATCAAGCCGCTGTCCGGCGAAAAGCCCTCCCAGCTTCAAAAGAAGCCCTCTATCTTGCAAACCATGCGGGAACAGGGCGAAAAAGTCCAGACGGAGCCGGAAAAGAAAGCTCCGTCCGGCAGGGATGCCGAGCGGTAAGCCTCGGGCCACATTGGCCCGAGGTTTTCTGTTCACCGAGACTGTACGGGGGCCTCCCGGATAGCGGGAACCCCGACGGAAAGGAGGTTTTATGCAGGAAGAAGTAAACCAAAAAACGGTTGCCCTTTCGATCAGGACAACGAAGCTCACAGGAAAAGTGCTGGCTGCCGCTCTTGGCAAGGTGGTTCGGGCGCTGCAAAAGCACCACCGGAAGGCGCTGACCCCGCAGGGACGCCAGAGCGTGAAAAAGCTGATGAACCACTATGGCGGCAAAAGTGCCATGCCCTATGTGGGAGCTCCAAAGGATTTTGACCGGATCGCGAAGGAGTTCCATGTGGACTACGCTTTCCATAAAGTGAGCCCCGGTCATTACCTGCTGTTTTTCAAAGCCAATCAGGCGGACGCTATCACGGCGGCCTTCCAGAAGTACAGCGCAAAGGTGCTGAACAAAGAGCAGGACAAGGCTTCCATCCTCGGCCAGCTTCGGAAATTCACGGAGCAGATCAGGACACAGGCAAAGGAAAAGCAGCGGACCAGAGAGGCGGTGAAGGACGGACGTTGAGTGACAAGATCAGAAAATATGTGCTCCCCAACCTGTCGTACCTTTTCGTGTTCTGGTTTTTCTCCAAAATCGGGACGGCCTACCGTATCGCGCCCGGCGCAGACTTCGGGACAAAGCTCATGGGGATGCTCGACACCTTCCCCAAAGCCTTTGAAACCTACTGGCCGGGGCTGGGCGGCATTGACCTGCTGGTGGGCCTAGCCGGTTCGGCCTGGATGTATCTGCTGATACAGTCCAAAATCAAGCAGGCAAAGAAATTCCGGCGGGATGCGGAGTACGGCACCGCCCGCTGGGGAACAAAGGAGGATATAAAGCCGTTTGTAGACCCCAAATTTCAGAACAATGTCATTCTGACCGGGACGGAGTTCCTTACCATGAACACCCGCCCGAAGATCCCCGCCAACGCCCGCAACCTGAACGCCTGTATCATCGGCTCGTCCGGCTCGGGAAAGACAAGGTTCTGGCTGACCCCGCAGCTCCTTCAAGCCCATTCCTCGTATGTGGTGGTAGACCCGAAGGGCGGAACCCTCGACCAGTGCGGGCGGTTTCTGCAACGGGAGAAATACAGGGTGCGGGTGTTCAACAGTATCGACTTTTCAAAATCCATGCACTACAATCCGCTGGCCTATATCAAGACGGAAAGCGATGTTTTGAAATTCGTTACTGCTCTGATCGCCAACACCAAAGGCGACGGCAAGGAGGGCGACGAGTTCTGGACTAAAGCTGAAACCCTCTTGTACTGCGCCCTTGTGGCCTACATCGTCTTTGAGGGGCCGGAGGAAGAACGCAACATGAATACGCTGGTGGAAATGATAAACAGCATGGAAGTCCGGGAGGATGACGAAACCTTCAAAAATGCGTTGGACTATATGTTTGACGGGTTGGAACGTCGCAGCCCCCAGCACTTCGCCGTGAGGCAGTATAAGAAATACAAGCTCGCCAGCGGCAAGACAGCCAAAAGCATCTTGATTTCCTGCGGTGCAAGGCTGGCTCCCTTTGACATTCCCCAGCTTCGGGAGATCATGTCTTATGACGAGCTGGATAAGCTGGGGGATGAAAAATCGGCGCTGTTCTTTCTTATCAGCGACACGGACACCACCTACAACTTTTTGGTTGCCCTCGCTTTTTCGCAGATGTTCAACCTTCTGTGTGAACGGGCTGACAACACCTATGGCGGGCGTCTGCCCTACCATGTGCAGGTGCTGTGGGACGAGGCAGCCAATACCGGACAGGTGCCGGGGCTGGAAAAGATCGTGGCCGTCATCCGCTCCCGTGAGATCAGCCTGACGCTTTTTTATCAGGCAATGAGCCAGTGCAAGGCATTGTACAAAGACCATTCCGAAACCATCATGGGCAACATGGACAGTATCGTATTCCTCGGAGGCCGGGAGGCTTCCACCCTAAAGGATATTTCGGAAAACTGACTGGGCAAGGCCACCATCTCTATGCAGACCGAGGGCCGAAGCCGTGGACAGTCTGAAAGTTACAGCCAGAATATGCAGAGGCTTGGCCGGGAACTGATGACCACCAGTGAGATCACCACCATGCCCGGGGATAAATGTATCTTGTAGCTTAGGGGGCTCCCGCCCTTCCTGTCCCCGAAGTATGACTTGAAAAAGCACCCGAATTACAAGTACACAGCCGAATTTGATAAAAAGAAAAACGCCTTCCGCTTGGAAAGCCTGTTCCGCCACCGGCCATTGAGACTAAAGCCAGAGGACGAATACACGGTGTACGAAGTGGACGGCTCTGACACGGACGAAGAAGCTGACCTGTTGAACTTCGATGATCTGGACAGCGACGAGTTTGTGTAACTTCGGGCCATGATGACCCGAAGCGCCGCCGATGTGGGCGGCTTTTTAGTACCATATAAGTGTAAGAGAAAAAGTATGTTGCTTTACTCTCGCACTTAT